>JBEBWF010000070.1:0-19107 GCA_040392285.1 Sphingobacterium sp.
ATCGGAGGCATTAGGAATGACCAACATTTGTAGGTCTTTGAACCTGGACTGAATATGATTCTTCTGGCCCACAGAGGCGGTAACGACAAGAGAAGCGCGTGTATAACATAGCCTTTCCAGGTGCAGCGCCATTTTTATCAGCCATTTATTCCTGATCACCTTCATCGCTACAGCACCGGCCGGCCATAGGTCCCTTACCTCGAAAATCATTTTCCTCCCTAAGGTAAAATTGGCCAGGATAGCAGGGATACCTATCGTTATGGGTCCGGAGCTCGCCAGCACTACATCACATTTGGTACGTAAGGCATAGTAGGTACTTATGAGGGCAAATCTTATGGCATTGTAGATTCGGAACAGCTTACTGTTTTTATTGGAGTCGGGGGTATTAATGACTATGAGCTTAATACCTTCTATTTCCTGAAATTCGACCAGGCGGCTGGCATTTATATCCGACTTCTCGTAAGGGGCGGTGATGACGGTAACTTTATGGCCACGATCCACCCATCTTTTACAGAGTTCATACATCCTGGTGCTCCAGCTGCCCTTAGGTGTACCGAAATATTGGTAAAGAATAAGAATATGCATGATGTTATGTAAGCAGTGTTCGTAAGCTCAGGAAGCAGTTATAGCCCTTTTTAATGCACCCGATTGAGCTTTTTTAACTCAAAGTAGTGTTCCTTATTACGATATTTAAATACCACAGCCGGATTGCCGCCCGCAATGCCACACGCCGGAATATTATTCACGACTACGGAACCTGCCTGAATAATGGCCCCCTCGCCTATGGTAATTCCCCCCAGTATAGTCACATTGTGTCCCAGCCAGACATTATCTCCGATGACAACTGGTTTATTGATATAGGTTCCGTCATAAGGAATCGTCAGGCCTTCATAATTATGGTACTGCACAATAATCATGCAACGTTTCCCCGAATGAAAATTGTCGCCAATAGTGACTTTGCCACCTTTAGATATATGCATGCCATTAAAATTGACATTATCACCTAAAAAGACATTCTTCCCTACCCTGGAAAAAAAATTCACAGTTACCCTGCCCTTACGGTTGGGACAACTTATTTTCACAAGAAGGGTGAAAAGAAAACGGGAAAGTGAACGTATGATGCGACTCAGCAACTTTATCATCTATTGATGCGGTAATTATTAGGCAAATTTAAAATTCTATTTTGATGTTGTTAAAGATTTATTGGTGGGGTGTCAATGCAGCTCTCCCTTGCTTTGCAGCGCTTGTCGGAAGTTTGTGTCATAATCCCGTTTAAAGAACCGGTCGCCCTCTGCTCTGATTTTCCCGCGATCCCGGTCTTTCGCATGGGCAATTGCCTCAATAAAGCTGTCCATATCTGCAGCAAAGGTGACACTATCCACATTATCGAACAAGTCTTGATAGTAGTTGCCTGCCATATGCTTGATATCTATAAGTACACTAGGTATCCCAAAACAAAATGCTTCCAAAGCCGTTGTAGAATTAATGGTAGTGTGGACGTCCCCGATTTTCATAGCCTCATATATATTCAAGTCACGTTCCACTATTACATTGGAAGGAAATGACCAAGCCTCGAAATCATAAGCCGGGTTACGCGGAATGATCAAATAAACATACTCAGGGCTGGCTGCCGCTGCGCTGATGAGGAAAGGAAGGGACCAGTCGGCCATGGGTTCCTGAAAGGAAAAAACGACTATCAATTTATATCGGGCCTTCAACTGCTGGTGAAGGTCGCTACCCGAAGCAGGGGCTTGGGCTACAGCTTCCAGAAAATAATAGCCTACCGGTATTACATTAGCCAGGGGAATGAAATAATTCGCCTCGCCAAAGTAATGCCGTTCCATATCCCCATAGGTAAAAAGGTAATCGGGGAAAAAACCGGCATCGAAGGGTTTACGCAGATTATAGGCCACATGCTTGTCGTTGATCACCCCATGTTGTAGCTCGACTACAGGTATTTTTTTTCGTTTAAAAGCAGAAATATAGCCCATAGAAGAGGCCGTATATACCATAAATACTATTTTAGGTTTGCAAAACCTAAGGACAAATAAGGTGAAGTAATACTGCCCCCTAAAGGTGGCGTATTCTTTCTTATAATTAATATTGACCTTATATTGCTCAAGCAGTTCCCTGATAATATGCTCGTCTCCTATTTTGTATTTTCTGCAAAAGCGTGCGAACAGAAAGGATCCTAAATAAAAAATGCTCTGACTGATGACCTGCTTATGGGGCATAGCCTTGCTTGGATAATGCTTGCCTAAAGGGAAGGGGTTCTCAAAGGTAATCGTAGCCGGCAAAATATCTGGTATTGCATCAACAACCCGATCATAATATAGCCCCCCCAAGGACTTACGTCGGTCTGAAGAAGAAAATATCCAGTATTTCTTTCTGCTTAAACGGAACAGGTTAGGGAGCCCAAAGAAGAACGTTTTAATCAGGGTCTTAACAGTGGCGGGACTAATCCGTACAATACGGGAGGAAATACCATCCCTTTTTCTTAATTCTTCAAAAAATTTCAATCGGATAATCGGCCACAGCTGGACGTGATTCACACGTATGTCTTCAACTGCTTTTTCCTGTTCAATGGCATAAAAGATTTCGTGGGACTGTATCATAAGAAGCCGGGCTATTTAAAATCAATACCTGATTGCGCTATTTGTCTATTTATTAGGTTACTCTTACTTACTCGATCATAAAGACCTCGTTCTGCTCACTGGAAGCTGAGCCTTTCATGAAAATAACCCTGGGTGGAACATTGGCCTGCTGGGAGATGGCCGGGAACCAGGTATTTGCCTTACCCGTATAGATCTCCGTTTGTTTAAAAGAGGGAAGCGCAATAGTATATATCTTTATCTGATTACTGATATGGCCCCAGATACGTGCCGGATGGTAGTCCTTTTTGGGAATGCTGATTACGGCTAAGGTCAGTTGATTATTATAGTAGGCGATTGAGGCAGGAGCAAATAAATAGTGACTATCGTCCTTAATGGCCTTTTTGATCCAGCTATTGTTTGACTTATAAGCTACATGAAAATCAGTAGATTTCGGCATCACTTTGGCATAAGCTATATAAGGGACATTATTAGCATCTAAGGTAAGATTACTGACTTCATATATACCATCCGCCTCTTTTGCTTCGTTAAACCCATCGATCAATTCAGCATCGGCCGGCAAAACAGGCAAGGATAATTTCTTGTTATAAGCATACCAGGTCTTGCCTCCATCTCTAGAGTAAATATGGCCGACCATATATGCGATCCCATTTTTCGAGTCCGCATATACGTTCTTTTGCCCCTTGGGTAAATAGTGGTACATCTTGAACCCAAGATGTAAAATATTATCTGACCCTATGGCAATACTTGCACCGGTATTCATGTAAGGAGAATAATCCATTGTCTTGGCCGAAGGAGTACCGCGCCAAGGGCTATAAGCGGGTATTAAGATCTTTAGCGGTGCGGACCAGGCGCCCTTTTCTTCTTTTGTGAGTAGTACCATCGTCCATTTCTGTAGTGAGGGTGAAGACCGGGCAACGAGGTATAATTTGTTCTTATGGTCAATAGCCATTGAGGGGTAGGTTAAATCATTGCCCACCTGTTCTTTCTTAGACCAGGCATCAATAGCATTGGGCTTCAGTGATTTTTTATAGGTAAATGGTCCAATATGCGGACCATAAATCACATGAAGAAAGCCATGGCTGTCCATAACCAAGGAACCGCCCCCATGATTATCCTTTATCTGATCATCAATAATCACTTCTTCCAATATCTTATGATCGGTTTTGTTCATTTTTCGGATAACCAGGATATACTTGTTATGCTTATAATCTAAAGTCAGCAGGTATAAAAAGTTGCCCCTTTCCCATATCTTATTGGATCCGGAATAGGCTGTGGCCCGGGAAGATCCTTCAGTAGAGATCAGGACAGGGTTTGCTTGCGCCAGGGTCGATACACTTTGGTACATTCCCAGAACAAATACCCAAACAACTACAAAAAAACACCTCATAAGTAATAGATTTAAACTTCTTTTATACCGGGACTATTTTTATTCACGCGGACAATAACACATAAAACGGTAATCAAAATTAATAAACTAGTTTTAAGCCACATAAACCCTTCGTAATTCACTGCTCCAGCATGCAGCAAATATTTAGTCGCCAGCACATACCCTAATAAGGACAACAGCAAAATAATCAGTAATTGCATGGTCTTCTTGTAAAAAAAGAAATAGGGGCTGATTATCTGATATATAGCCACAAAAAAGAAACCCAGGGAGAGTATCGCTATATGTTTATAAGCATCCGGATGCACAAAGTGCTTATTGATAAGTTGGAAACGATCTAAAAAATAATACAAGAGGGCTGGGATAACAATCTGAAGACCCAACAAGACAACCAGTAAGCCATATATCATCTTTTGGGTACGGGCAGATAATTTATTATGCTCGGTCAGGTCTTTGTACATAATTGGGTTAACACTCTTTTTAAATGATTCCACCACTATGCTGGGCGTATTGGCTATAGTGTACATAAAAGAGTAATAACCCAGGAAGCTAAAGCCATAGCCGGCACCAATAATAATAAACCTATCCAAACCTGTGAGCATGGATGAGGTCAAGCCATAGGCTGCCAGGGAAAAAAATTCCTTTAACTCACCTCTATTACTTTGTTGGTTAAAGGAGAGAAAGCGTGACGCCTTAATAATGCTTAAGACATGGCTCAAAATAAACATGCCAATCAATAAGGGGTAGGATATGCTGCCAAAGAAGGCTATGATCAATACTACCAGTACCGCGAAAAACAGGAATCGCTTTATGGCTTCCGTCATATAAACTTTATCCAAGCCCTTAAAGCGGTAAAACAAGGTTAGGTAACTGTATAGGTTAATGCATACTATGGTAGGGATTTCCAATAATGCATTTGCCGTAAATGCCGCGAAGAACAAGTAATAGGCACCAATGCAGAGTACCTGTAAGGCAATCACTACTTTATAGAAGTACACATGCATTTTTTCCTTACCCCGCTCCTGATGGTAGTAGTTTCTGGAAAAGAATGTGAGGATCGGCGAAGCACCAAACGCGTAGGAAACCAGGATAAAGGTGTAAAATAAGGACCATTTTCCATAATCCTCTGTACTCATAAAGCGCGTCAGCAACATAGATATGACCAGGGGAAGACCCTTATCAAATATGGAACCGATCAGATTATAGATTACAGATTTTCTCACAACAAACAGCTTAAAGAACCTTTTATTTCGTGCAATACCTACGGGGCCTCATGGGCAATGACCGCATCCGCTTCTTTCTCCTTATTTGACTTGAAACTATCATCAAAATAAAATATGGAAAAGAACAATACCATTAGAAAAAAATAATTATTGAATGCTCCTGAAAGCATCGTTACCCCGATAAGGGAACTGATAAAGAAGAAGGCAATCACGGTACCACTATATGTTTGATTGTTTCTAATACTTATATACACACGATACATAAACCATAACATAAAAACAATGCCTAAATATCCAAGTTCCGTTATGGTCTGTAAAATAATATTATGCATGCTTTTTGCGGACCAATCTTCCATACCTGGTATAATATTTTCCTGCATCAGGGTATTGGAATTACCCGGACCTATTCCCCAAAGCGCGGTATTTTTCAGCTCCTGAAATCCATAGATAAAGGCATTCGTTCTGGGACCAATAGAACCGATATTGGGCAAGGGTTCCAGTTTAATAATGCTTTCAATGGGCATCATTACTAATTCCCCCAAGGGGATACCTCCAAGAAAAGAAGCATCTTTAAAATAGAACAGCAAAGAACCTACGATCAGTATCGCACCAATAACGGTCAAGTATCCATTCTTTAAGATTGGTATTTTTTTTATCAGGAAGATCAAGAAAAATAAAATAACACCAAGGAGCGACAACCTGGCCCCGGAAATGATAATGAAAAATATACCTAAGGCAATCCAAAGAAAAGTAATCAAGTTCTTTTTCTCTTTGAGAAAAACGATCGGAATAATAATGCCCAGTACGGCACTGAATTCGTTCTCATTCCAAAAGAAAATTGTGGGTACGGACCTGGATTGGGTATTGATATAAGTGCCGCCAAAAACATACTGTATCATAGCCAGGACGATCATAGCCTTAAAGAGGAAATAAATGTACTGATACATCTTCTCCTTACCCATATCTTCGACAGCTATTTTAACAAACAGGTAAAAAATCAGTATTACAGAATAGTGTAGGAAGAATACGGCATCGAAATAGTGAAAACGGCTCACATAAACAGATACGAAATAAGTATATCCGAAAAGTAATAACACCTTAAAGAACAACTTGCACGTTTGCCATGGGTTATTTAGCAATAAAAATATACCTAAAAAAGGAAGTATTACGCGAAAGAGCGTAATGCTACTTTCTGCGCTCGGTCGGAGGATTGTACTGAGGCCTGCAATGCTGAACACGATGTAGTAGAAGCTACTTTTGCTCCAGAATGACCCTTCCTCCTTTTTATTTAATATTTGCTCCGTATCGTTCAAACTGGTTTGTTTTTTGCATGCTGTTTGACTATCATATCCAGGCGCAAGCGTTCTCCTTTTTTTGCATCTTTAGAGATCTGCTTTCCTAAAAGCTCTTTAAAATACTTAGGATGCAAACCAAAACCCGGTCGCACGGAACGAACATTATGTTCATTAATCGTTTCACCAGCCTGCATATCTGCCGCAATATATAAGGAGCGGGAAAAGGCCCTGCCTGATCGCTGCTTTTCCGTCAACTCATAAGTTTCCTTGCCGATAGTCGATTCTGCCTGCCGAACAGCGGTAACCATGTCGGTAAACTCCCGTTCATCTAAAGAAAAGGAAGCATCGGGACCACCAATGGCCCTGTCTATAATAAAGTGCTTCTCAATCATTGTTGCCCCTAGGGCTACAGCAACTACCGGAACGATACTACCCATTGTATGGTCCGACAGACCAACTTTCACACCGAAGTCCTTTGCAAAACGTTGCATCATAATCAGGTTGGCCTCCTCAATTGGTGCGGGGTAAGACGAAGTACATTTTAGTAAGGTGATATCATTGTTTCCGGCTGCTCGACAAGTATCCACGGCTAATTTGATGTCTGCGTATTCCGCTATACCGGTTGACATGATCATTGGCTTGCCTTTGGAAGCGGCATACTCAATTAGGGGAATGTCTGTAATTTCGAAAGAAGCTATCTTATATATAGGGCAGTCTAAGGTTTCTAAAAAATCAACAGCCGTTTTGTCGAATGGCGAAGAAAAGCACAGCAATCCTTCTTGCTTAGCAGCTTCGAATATTGAAGCATGCCATTCCCATGGCAAATACGCTTCCTGATATAAATCGCACAAACGCTTATTGTCCCATATGGTGCCGCCCCTTATAATAAAATCATCGTTATCCGCATTAAGGGTAATGGTGTCTGCTGTATAGGTTTGTAATTTAATAGCATCTGCCCCGGCCCTTTTTGCCGCGCGCAGGGTATCTATTGCAATCTCTATCTTGCCACCATGATTGGCAGAAAGCTCGGCTATAATGAAGGTCCTTTTATTCATTGGTAGTTAACTTTAGGTGATATGCAGGAGTATCGAAAACGTTAGCTTCCTGCACGATTCGAAACCCCGACCTTTCAAAGGCCTTTAAGGAAGCCAGGTTTCCTTTCTTTATATAAGCGCTTATCTCTTTTCGATGATGTTTAAAAAATTCGGCACAGGCTTTCTTTAAAAAAGATACGGCGTACCCTTTTCCTCTGAAATCCCTGGCAATATTAATACCAATTACCGTCTCTGCCTCACTTACTTCAAATCTGACAATGCCCGCTGGTATATCTGCCACTTCTATAATATAGCATATGGTATCAGGATCTATCAATTTCTTATCGAACCATTGCACGTGATCGTTAAAACTGATGCTTCCCGAATGGAAAGAATTTTCACGTGTAAGTTTATCATTAGCCCATTCAAAAGTAAGTTGCTTATCTTCGGAGCGCACTGCCCTTAACTTGATGGGGTTGATTTTAGAATGTATCACGACATCTTTATATGCTCCGTTAATCAAACAATGGTCATTTAATACAGCTTCCTTTACATATCCCTTTTCTTCAATAGCTCCGTATAAATGAGGACGTATATCAAAAGCATAGGTGAATAGTTTATGCAATTGAAGTTCCAGGAAAGCTACTTGCTCTATCAATTCCAGGAACTGTTGCCAATGCTTATGAAAATGCACTGGTTCCAGGGAAGTATCCATAATAAAGGAAAGTTCCGCATTCTGGTCCACCCAATTAATGTGTACCATCCCCCCATATCCAATACATTTTCCATTTTCGAGGTAGGAAAAAAGTAATTGACCCGGTCGTTTTTTTTCAAATAAATCAGCTACTACGTTTTTAAAATAGTATTCCTGGTCATCTTCGGTTAAAGGCTTGGCTTGCCGTAAATGGTAGAGTTGTTCGTTCCGCCATTTCATAATGTCCAACCGGTCTTCGTAGCGAATAGGTACTATGGAATAATTACCACGTACCCACGCACTATTATTCATACAACTATATCTGGTCGGAAATATCATGACTGATTACATTGTAATATTTTTGCTGCTTGCTGCATATCCAGTTTGTTTAATAACCGGATGGCCTGACGAATTTCTTCTGCCTCATTGTTATATTGCTGTTTTTGCAGGTTATATTTTGTTGCTTCAAAAAACCAGTTATAGTCCCTGTAAACTTTATGCAGCAAATCCAGATTAACGGGCAGCTCATGATATACTGCATAGCTGTACAAAGCAGACATAAATAAATAATCACTCGCGTAATCCACGGTCATTCTTGCGGCACTTAAAACCGGCGGACATGCTATATCAAATACACCACATTTATAGTTGGTCGTATGCTTGAAGCATAGCGTAACATGCTCTTTTTCTGCAACACTTAAGTGTTGATTTTTCGTATCCATTAATGCCGCCGTTTTCACGATTTCAAAATTCATACCCAAAGGGAGTCCTTGTGTATGCGTGTAGTCATATTGCTCCGCTACATGGAAACGAATCGCTTTTTCCAGGTATACTGTATCTACTACAGGGTTATCACCAGTGAGGCGCACTATATGATCAAAATTATGGGTGTCACAAATGTGGACAAACCTACTGTGCACATCTTCTTCATCGCCTCTGAAACAGTTGATGTGCTCTTGCACACAAAAATCATACAACACATTATCTTCCTGGTTTACAGAGCTGGCTACGAATATGGTTCCGGGAATTTTGCTGCTGCTTAAAGCCTCTACAATGCATAGCAGAAGAGGTTTACCATGGTCAAACGGAAGGGGCAATAATACTTTTCCCGGCAACCTGGTGGATTGCATTCTAGCCTGGATAATATAGCCGATCTTGCTATTTACTGGTCCATCCGCCATCTACTATTATATTTTGTCCGGTTATAAAATTGGCCGCATCAGATGCCAGGAACACAAACACACCTGCCAGATCCTCCGGTTTTCCTACTCTTCCCAAACAAGTTCGCTCTTCCAATAAAGTTACAAACTTACTGTTTTGCTTTACTTCTTCAGAAGGGAATGGCCCAGGTGTTACCGCATTGACCGTAATGCCCAGGCTCCCTAAATAACTGGCATAGTACTTCGTCAATTGAATGATGCCCGCTTTTGCCGCACCGTAATGTGGGGGATTCAGAAATTGGGGGAAGTCCTCATACACTTCGAATTGCGGGGCTACCATACCATACATTGATGACACACTGATGATTCGTCCCTGCTGCTGTTGCTTAAAATAAGGGATGATCTCCCGGATACATTTAAATACACTATGCAAGGTGCCTTCTATCCCGTAAGCCCAATCTTCATCTTTCATCTGTTCCGGCGACTGTCCTCTGGAATAGAACGCGTTGTTGATCAATACATCAATCTTTCCTTCCCTGGCATTAACACGCCGGAAAGCGTCTATTATCTCTTGCGTATGGGTCACATCACATTGTTCAAAATGCAAGTTATGGGCATTTTCTGTGGCGATGTCGGTAAAGGCGGCTTCGAATTTTTGCTCATCTCTTGCCAATACGTATACAATAGCCCCATGATGGATCAAGCTTTCCGTAATCGATTTCCCCAGATAACCGTATCCTCCTGTTATGAGGATTACCTTACCGTTTACTGTTACTGTCTGCACCATATTACAACTCCATTTTAGGCCATTTTGAGGGCATTAAAATCTGTTCATCAATTTCCGGTATCATGGCATCCAAATTTTCCTGTAAAGTAATACTTGTCAGGTTCTCCTGCAATTGCTGCCGGGTCTCCACACCTATGATTACTGCATCAATAAAGGTTTGGTCTAAAACATATTTCAACAACATTCCGGGGAGCTGTTCCTTGTAACGCTCCTGCAAATCCCTGATCAAAGGTTTTACCAGGTTAAAAAAACCGGGTAACTGATCTGGTTTCAAGAAGAACAGACCTTGTAGAAAAGCGGAGCGTGTATGAATCTCACAACCTTTCTCTTTCAAATCCGGCATATACTTTTCAAATCTATGATCTAACAGATTGAACGGAACCTGAACTATATCCGGATGTAAGCTCAGATCCCACATGCGCTCTATTTCCTGTGGATGATTAAAAGAAAATCCAATCCTGCTCAATTTTCCTTCATCTTTTAAAGCTTGGAGTATTGTCCATTGTTGCTTGTTTTGAAAAACATCCGTTGGACGATGTGCCATATAGCCATAAAGACGATGCAAGCCTAGTTTATCCAAACTCGCTGTCAATTGGTTCCGAACAGTACCGGCATCGGATTCAGGCATAAATTTTGAAACTACCCTAAACTCCCTAAGGGAGTTTAGCCCCAATACCTGTTCTGCAGTTCCATAGGCTGCAGCAGTGTCTATATATCGGATACCTGATTCCTTCGCGAATTTAAGTATCTCAGTAACCTCTTCACTATTTGTCTGGCCCGATTGGTTCGAAATACCATAATCCGTCCCAAACTGAACCGTTCCCAGTCCTATCTTAGTTAGCTTGCTCATAAAAGACGGTAACCTTATTGATAACATACTGCTGCTCCTCACCACTTAAGGTCGGATACATGGGCAGACTGATACAGTGCTTGTAATATTGCTCGGCATGCGGCTCGTCCCCCTCTTTCCAGCCTAAGTTCCGGTAATAAGGCATTAAATGACAGGGGATGTAATGGATCTGTGCAAAAATATTATGCGTACGCAGGTAGTTATACAAACCTAGCCTATCTGCTACTTCCAAAACATATAAGTGGTAAGCATGGCCTTCAACTACCCCGGACTGCCCCTTGATAAAGGATTTTCCCTTGAAGGCTGTCGTATAGGCTTTCGCTATATCCCTACGGCGTTTCAACCCTTCATCCGCACGCATGAGCTGGCTCAAGCCCAAAGCCGCCTGAAAATCGGTAAGGCGATAGTTATAACCCAGGTCCTGCATTTCCATATACCAATTGGGATAACGATCTATACCGCCTGCAAGTTCAATGCTGTTTTGGTAGTCAGCTTCCTCTCTAGTGATGCCATGCGTCCGTAACTGCAATAGTTTTTTATACAGGGTCTTATCATTTGTCGTGATCATGCCACCTTCGCCGGAAGCAATGTGTTTTACCGGGTGAAAAGAGAATATGGCCAAATCGGCAAATTGCCCGTTGCCGCATCGTTGCTTCTGGCCCTTACTATCCAGGAAATACCCACCTGGTGCATGGCAGGCATCTTCTATCATCCATAAATCGTATTCGTCAGCCAGCTGTCGAAAGGCTTCCAGGTTCACGGCCCTGCCTGCAAAGTCTACGGGTATGATGCCCTGGTAAGTGCCTTTAGGAGTAGCAGCTAACAAATCCCGAACCGATTGAATATCCAGGAGATAAGTTTCGGGATCTATGTCCGCGAACACCACCTCCCCACCACAATACCGGACACAATTGGCCGATGCGGCAAAGGTGATCGGGCTGGTAATGACTTTCTGTCCTGGCTGTACCCCCAACGCCAGGGCACATAAATGTAAGGCAGCAGTACCATTGGCCAGCGCCACCGCATAAGTAGCGCCTACATATCGGGCAAAGGCCGCTTCAAATGCAGCGATCTTAGGACCTTGGGTAAGGTAGTCCGATCGTAGGGTGGCTACCACTGCTTCAATGTCTTCGTCAGTAATATGCTGACGGCCATAAGGGATAACTTTGTGTTCCATTTATGCTTTAAATGAAGGATCTACGTGTTCTATAATCAATGTTCTTAAACCTTCTACGGTTTCCCATTCGGTATTTTCGCCTGAATTATAGGCAAAGCCTACGGGCACTTTTACGGCATTAAACGTTGTGATGAACTCATTTAATTGCCAGTGATGCGTAGCGGGCAATATGGTATAATATTTACCGAGATCATAGGTATAGAAAGAGTCAGATGGGGTAATCATTTCCTCATGAACCTTTTCACCCGGACGAATCCCTACTACAGGGTGTTCGCATTCTGGGCCTATCGCCTGTGCTACATCCATAATTCTGTAAGAGGGGATTTTAGGAATGAAGATTTCACCACCCCAGGCATTAAACAAGGCATGCATTACCATTTCCACGCCTGCTTGAAGTGAAATATTAAACCGGGTCATATTAGGATCAGTAATCGGTAATTTCCCTTCCTTTTTCTTATTGATAAAAAAGGGAATCACCGACCCATTGGAGCCCATAACATTACCATATCGTACTACAGAAAAGCGAATAGGGTTATCGCCCCGGATGTTATTAGCCGCCACAAACAGTTTGTCGGAGGCCAATTTAGTGGCACCGTATAAATTAATCGGAGCACATGCTTTATCGGTAGACAGGGCCACCACACGCTGCACATGGGTATTGAGGCAGGCATCGATGACATTTTGTGCACCATGGATATTGGTCTTGACACATTCATCGGGATTATACTCTGCAATGGGTACATGCTTCATGGCTGCGGCATGAATCACATAGTCGATTCCTTTCATAGCCCGATGGAGGCGTTCCCTGTCACGAACATCTCCGATAAAAAACCTGATTTGCGGGAATTGTTCATGAGGATACTCCTGGGCCATTTGAAACTGCTTTTGTTCGTCGCGCGAAAAAATGACGAGACGTTTCAGGTCCGGGTATTTTGCCAAAATATGCTTGGTTAATGCTTTACCTAAGGAACCGGTTCCCCCTGTGATAAGTATCGACTTATTGTTCAATGTTACAATCAATTAAAGATATTCAATGTGTTTACAATCTTGCATCAACATTTGTTCTGGGCAAACATGCCTTTGTGTCAAAGACCACAGTATCTGCTTTGCTTATTTGCTTTAGATTAAAAGAAAGAAAGTCATTATGCGCCACAGCTATAATGATGCTGTCGTATTGGGCAAATTCATCTAATCTATTTTTAATATGAAGTCCATATTCTTGCAATACTTCTTCTGCATCAGCCCAGGGATCATAGATATCCACATCTAGCCCAAATGAACATAACTCATCATAAATGTCCACCACACGTGTGTTTCGTACATCAGGGCAGTTTTCCTTAAAGGTTATTCCCATAATAAGCGCCTTGGCACCTTTAATTTTATGGTCCTTTTGAATCATTAGTTTTACCACCTTATCGGCTACAAACATACCCATGTTGTCATTAACCCGACGTCCTGAAAGGATAACTTGCGGATGGTAGCCCAAAGCTTGCGCTTTATGTGCTAAGTAATATGGATCTACGCCAATACAATGGCCACCCACCAAACCCGGTTTGTATTTCAGGAAATTCCATTTGGTTCCTGCAGCTTCAATTACGTCATTGGTATCAATTCCAATTCTATCAAAAATCAGGGCCAACTCGTTGACAAAGGAAATATTGACATCCCTTTGGGCGTTCTCAATGGCCTTAGATGCTTCTGCCACCTTAATACTGGGCGCTTTATGTGTACCAGCGATGATGATCTTACGATAAATCTGATCAACTATTTCCGCAATTTCCGGAGTGCTTCCCGACGTTACTTTTTTAATCTTGGCTAGTGTGTTGACCTTATCTCCGGGATTAATACGTTCCGGAGAATAACCAACATAAAAGTCAACGTTAAACGTCAATCCAGATACATCTTCTAAAACAGGGACGCACTCTTCCTCTGTACAGCCCGGATACACCGTAGACTCATAAATGACGATATCTCCCTTCTTAAGCACCTCACCCAGCATTGCCGATGCCTTTTTAAGTGGTATTAAATCAGGTGCTTTAAACTGGTCAATAGGAGTGGGTACGGTTACAATGTACACGTTGCCGTCTTTCAAATCCTTTTTATCGGCAGAAAAGGCCACACCGTTTCTACCTTGCTTACGCTTCAATATCTCGTTTAAATCTGCAGGATGAACCTCTCTTGTTCTATCAACTCCCGCTGATAATTCTTGTATCCTTGTCTCGTTGATGTCAAAAGCCAAGACATTAAATTCTTTGCCAAAGGCCAAGGCAAGAGGTAAACCAACATAACCCAATCCTATTACAACAATTTTCAGATCCAGTACATCTTTATTATCCGGTACAGTACTCATACTTTTATTAAACATTAAGCAACTTACCATGAAGTTTGTATTCAAATAAGTTATCAATTTCTCATAACGGCTCTTACATACCGCTTTGCAACCAAAAATGAAATTATGGCAATAAAACCCAGGAATCCACCAACAACAATGGAAACAGCTAATCCAGGTTTAATGATTTTTAATGGCAAAATTGGAATGTCCACCATTTGTATCAGGGGTGTATGTTCGGCTAAAGTAATTTTTGCCAACTCCAATTGCTGTATCATAGTCGTGTATAGGGTGGAATTGACCTGTACGTCAACCACTTCTCTCTGCGGTTTTACCCTTAGTGATTGGAGATCGGGATTAGCATAAGGGATGGCATCGGTGGCTGCCGCGGCCTGCCGCATGGATGTATTCATCTCTTTACTGAAATCATCCACCTTCTTTTGTAACACTGACACTTTCTCTTGTGCCTTCATTGTTTTGGTAAGGCTGTAGAAAGTATTAACCCGATTGACAATCTCATTCACGAAGTTGAGGGTAAACAACTCATTCTTCGAAGTCATCTCCACCCGAATAACACCACTTGCCTGATCTTCCATATCCACTTTTAAGTAGTCTTTACGGATAACTAAAACCGCTTTAGCTAAAAGATACTGCTGACCTAAATCTGTAGTATCCATTCCGGTTTTCGGAAAGGGTTTTGAATGGGGAAATTTTTGTTTAATTTTCTGCTGTATTTTAGTCATCCTTCTATCCACCCCTAAAAAGGTAGTCATGAGGCTTTCTTTGCCTGAAGCCGGTTGACTCAACAGCGTTTCTTTAATCATTTTATCGGAGCCATACAACCAAATCAGGTTGTCTCCCGAAAACAAGTTGTCTTCTTTTTCAAGATCCATCTCCATCATTGTTCCCGCAAGTGCAGCCACCGGGTTGGCCTTCGTATGATTATCGAGTACGAATGTGGCTGTTGCATAATATTTTGGTGGGAACAGCAAGGATACCAATATACCTAACGTAATGCCAAACAACACTATGAAGAGGATAAGTTTCCACTTCGAAATCAAATAAGAAATCCAATCTTGGATAGAAAGGATAAGGCTTTTCAGCTCCCTATTATTAAAATTGACAGATTTTGATTCACCAGGCATATTGATGTATTTAATAATCACCCTCCAAATGCGTTCTTCAGCATTATTTTAGCAACGTAACGTGTTTGTAAATAATATTAATCCAATACACTGACTAGGTATTTTCCATATCCACTCTTTTCCAAAGGCTTAGCCAAATCAAGCATTTCCGCCTCATCAATATATCCCATCCTATATGCTATTTCTTCCGGACAACCAATCTTGAGCCCCTGACGATTTTCTATGGCTTGCACAAACTGAGCAGCCTGCATTAAGGCGTCCACTGTACCAGTATCCAACCAGGCGGTACCCCGGCTTAAAGGGGCCACTTGCAAGCGCCCTGATCTTAAATAGGCATTGTTCACATCTGTAATCTCATATTCACCTCGTGCCGACGGCTCAATACGCGCAGCAATTTCAAGCACGGTATTGTCATAAAAATACAAACCCGGTACCGCATAACGAGACTTAGGTGCCACAGGCTTTTCTTCGAGCGAAAGTACCTTTCCTGCTTCATTGAATTCCACCACGCCATAACGCTCAGGATCAGTAACCGGACAAGCAAAAATCACAGCCCCATCCGGATTCGTTAATGCTTGTAGTTTGCCTGCCAATCCATTGCCGTAAAAAATATTGTCGCCGAGGATCAAAGCTACCTTATCCTTTCCGATGAAATCGGCACCTAATATAAAAGCCTGAGCCAGGCCGTTAGCTTTGTGCTGTACGATGTAAGTAAACGAACAACCCCATTGCCTGCCATCACCGAGCAAACGCTGAAAAGCAGCCTGCTCTTCAGGCGCCGTGATGATGGCTATGTTCCGTATCCCCGACATCATTAATACAGATAAAGGATAATAGACCATTGGCTTATCATAAACTGGCATGAGCTGCTTGCTGATCCCTAAAGTGATGGGATACAACCTGCTTCCAGTACCTCCTGCAAGTATTATGCCTTTCATTTTATCGCTTGGTTAATGATTAAAGCGTTCTGTTACTTCAGCCCAAAGTGACAATTGGCGGTCCTTCTCAGAGACAAGCTCCTGTTCTTTAGGTACCAGCCAATTTATATTCAAAAACGGATCAGCATAATTGCATCCTGATTCATGATCCCGGGAAAAGAATGCATCTGTCTTATATGCGACGACAGCTTCTTCACTTAAAACGGAAAACCCATGTAAACAACCTTTAGGAATATATAATTGCAATCCATTATCAGCCGAAAGTACCTGTCCGATCCACTGTCCGAAGGTAGCTGAATCGTTACGGCAATCTACCACCACATCATAGATAGCGCCAGTAACCGCCCGAACCAGTTTAGCCTGAGCAAAGGGAGGCTTTTGCTGATGTAAACCCCGGATAACTCCATAACGGGAAAAGGACTGATTATCCTGAACAAAATTGCAACGGATACCGGTAGCATCCTCGAAAACGCGCTGGTTAAAAGTCTCCATAAAATATCCCCGCTCATCAGGATACACCTGAGGTTGAATGGTATAGCAATCTTTGATTATGGTAGCTTCTATAGTCATTTACTATCCGCTTTTTATTCCGTTTTATATTGTCGAGTGTAATAATGTTGATAAGCACCACTAGTTACTTCGCTCAGCCATGCTTCCTCTTTTAAATACCAGTCAATGGTACGGGAAAGGCCTTCTTCAAAACTCAGAGCGGGTCTCCAACCGAGCTCCTGCCTTATCTTATCTGAATTGATCGCATACCTGAAATCATGCCCCGGACGATCCTGCACGAAACTAATCAGTTTTTCTGAAGTTCCTACCGCGCGAGATAATTTCTGATCCATCAACCTGCATAACAAATGTAACAGATCTAAGTTACGCCACTCATTGTTACCCCCTATATTATAAGTTTCACCACTTCGCCCCCGATGAAATACAACATCAATAGCATGTACATGGTCTTCCACCCATAACCAGTCCCGCACGTTTTCCCCCTTACCATAGACGGGAATGGGCCTGTTTTGTTTTATGTTTTGAATAGCCAGAGGTATCAGTTTCTCAGGAAATTGATGCGTACCATAGTTATTCGAACAATTGGAGATGACACAATCCATTCCATAAGTATCTGCATAGGCCCTCACCAGGTGATCGGCAGCGGCTTTCGACGCTGCGTAAGGACTATGTGGATCATATCCGCGATCCTCTGTGAAAGGCTGCTCCTTAATTTCGAGACTACCAAACACCTCATCTGTAGAAATATGATAAAAACGATGCTTATCGATGGCATCGGTCCAGGCTTTCCTGGCAGCATTTAACAAAGTGGTTGTTCCCAGTACATTAGTATATACAAAATCAATGGGTTGATGAATAGAGCGATCCACGTGAGACTCGGCTGCTAAATGGATTACAGCATCCGGACTATAGGTATGAAAGCAGTTAGTCACCAGGGTCTCATCTGCAATATCACCTTTGATGAACTTATAATTGGCCGCCCCTTCCACATCTTTTAAATTAGACAAATTGCCCGCATAAGTCAGCTTATCCAGATTCAGTATCAGATATTGGGGGTACTTACGTACAAAATTCCTGACTACATGGGCCCCGATGAAACCGGCCCCACCCGTGATTAAAATACATTTGGAAACTGTCATGTTCCTTTAGGACGTTTTAATGGTGTCAATGGATATCTTTTACTTCTGACTACTCATGATGCCAAAGATAATGGCAGCCAGTGAAGCGGCGCTGGTACTGATGCCTAGTACTAATTGCAAGTTACGGCCGTCGCCCCTATGGAGCTTGGGTTTGCGTTTTGGTACAAAGATTTCCGAACCAGGTGCTACCGAGGGATAATTTTTCATGCCCAGGAAATTTCTTGTGCCTTTCACACTACCATTGGCATATACCACATAGGCTTTACGCCGGATAGCATCTTCAGTAAAACCGCCGCTGGCTGTAATATAACCCCGTAGCCCCTTGCGCCGCTCATATAAGGTGGTTACGGGCGATAATACTTCGCCACTGATCTTTACGGTCTGTAATTTTTTAGGGATGTTCAAGACATCATCATCCTCCAGGATGAGGTCCTTATAGCTACCGGGATGCTTCATGATGTACACCAGATCGATACCCACATAGTTATTACGCACGGTTTCGTCGGTAAGGTCAGCCGCCTCCAGTGTATCGGCACCCGTAATCCGCTCCTGACCCCGCTCAAACTGTTTGAGCTTAAGACTGGCCTTAGCCCGGTCGGAGGCGGTTTCCAGCACATCGGCCCGGCGAAGAGAAGCCCCTTCCAGATAGGCGGAGGAGGTAAAGCCGCCGGCCCGCTTGATGAGGTCGGAAATCCTTTCATTCTTGTAGGCTATGGTGAACTCGCCCGGTAGCATGATCTCGCCTTCGATGGTAACTGTACGCGGGCTTTCCGCACCGGGTTCCCGATAAATGGTCACCACATCATAAGGTTGAAGGATGATTTGCC
>JBEBWF010000071.1:0-18985 GCA_040392285.1 Sphingobacterium sp.
CCTATAGAGAATCCCGCTCCCAACACCAATAAGTCAATGGCCTCTTGAAACTTCTCATATTTTGGACCGAAAACAACCGGTATGCCATAAGCCGCTGCTTCTAACGTATTGTGGATACCTACACCAAATCCCCCTCCAATATAGGCGATATCGCCATAATGGTATAATGTCGACAACATGCCGATATTGTCGATAATAAGGACCTGAGCTTTCTGTATATCTTGTGCAGAGGAGCTTGCCAACCTGGAAAAGCATACTGACGACGGAAAAAGTTGCGACAATTCATCAATATGCTCCTTATCGACCTCGTGTGGCGCTAGAATAAATTTCCATTGTGGATATTGTTCCGCCAAAGTCTGTAACCTTTCTTCGTCAGGTCTCCAGGTACTACCGGCGACGCAGACCAAGCATTCTCCTACAAATTCATGTACGTGTGGAATATCTATTGGTTGCTTCGGCAATTCCACCACACGATCAAACCGTGTATCCCCTGCCAGTCCTGCATTGGTGAGCCCTATCCATTTAAGCATGTGGACACTATCCATATTCTGTACGAAAAAGAAACTCACCTTCTTCAAAATCGAACGGTAGAAGCCTCCATATTGTCTGAAAAACAACTGATCTTCTCGAAAAATAGCAGAAATCATCAGTAGTTGAATATTTCGTTTTTTTAACTCATCGAAATAATGATACCAATATTCATACTTGGTAAAAACAGCAAATTTCGGGTTTACCATATCCAGAAATTTGCGTGCATATGTTGCTGTATCTTCTGGAAGATAGAAGACATAATCCGCTAAAGGCGTATCTTTTCGGATCTCGTATCCCGAAGGAGAGAAAAAAGTTAAGACAATTTTCTCCCGTGGAAATCGCCTTTTTATCTGCTCCAAAACAGACCGTCCTTGCTCAAACTCACCTAACGAAGCAAAATGGAACCAGATATATTGGTGCCCTGGTTCAATCGTTTGGCGGATATGCTGCAAAATATTTTTTCGCCCCTCCACCCACCGTTTTGCTTTGGGCACAAAGGGTGAAATCAAGCGCAATAATACCCCATAAAGTAAAATGCCTAGGTCATATAATAATCGCATATTGTGAAATATTACTTATCTTCGTCAAAGATATTAAACCTTTTCAAATTCACGACCAAGTGCAATCGAGTGTGCGAAAAAGAATATTAATTACTGGAGCTGCGGGTTTTTTAGGTTCACATCTCTGTGACCGTTTTATCCAAGAAGACTATCATGTCATCGCCATGGACAATTTGGTCACGGGAAATATTGGTAATATCGAGCATTTGTTCAAGCTGTCAAATTTTGAATTCCATCATCACGATGTGTCCAAATTTGTACACGTACCTGGGCATTTGGATTTTATCCTCCATTTTGCTTCGCCAGCAAGTCCTATCGACTACCTGCGTATTCCGATCCAAACATTAAAGGTAGGTTCCTTGGGAACGCACAACCTATTGGGACTTGCCAAGGATAAAAAAGCGCGCATATTAGTTGCCTCAACCTCTGAGGTTTATGGTGACCCTTTGGTGTCCCCTCAGCCCGAGAGTTATTGGGGCAATGTCAATCCCGTAGGCCCTCGGGGGGTATACGACGAAGCCAAAAGGTTTCAGGAAGCCATGACCATGGCTTATCACAACTTCCATGGTTTGGAAACCCGTATCGTCCGTATCTTTAACACCTATGGAAGTCGTATGCGTTTACAAGATGGAAGAGCATTACCCAATTTTATAAGACAAGCTCTCCGGGGGGAAGACATTACCGTATACGGGGATGGCTTACAAACGCGCTCATTTTGTTATATTTCAGATCAAATAGAGGGGATATTTAATCTCCTGCAAGCAGACTATCACTTACCTGTAAACATCGGAAATCCAGATGAAATCACGATCTTGGCCTTAGCGAATGATATTATTCGCCTGACAAACAGCACGTCCAAAATCATCTTTCAGGAGCTTCCGATAGATGACCCGAAACAGCGAAAGCCGGATATCATGCTGGCAAAAAAAGCGCTCGCTTGGGAGCCAAAGGTCGGTCGGGAGGAAGGTCTATCAAAAACAATAGAATACTTTAAATTTGCAACATAAAACCTTTAATCAATGCGTAAAATATTAGTCACCGGGGGAACAGGATACATAGGCTCACACACCGTTGTGGAACTTTTTCAAGCAGGGTATACACCCGTAATCGTCGACGACCTCTCCAACTCCAACATTCGAATTTTAGATCAAATTGAGAAAATCATCGGCACAAAGCCGGAGTTCCATCAATTTGACCTTCGTGACACGGCAAAAACAACCGAATTTATCCAAAATAATCCGGATATAACCGGCATTATTCATTTCGCCGCTTCAAAAGCCGTCGGTGAATCTGTTATCGATCCCTTAAAATATTACGGCAATAATTTCTTTTCCCTAATCAATCTATTGAATGCCTATCGGGATAAGCCCATTAATTTTGTTTTCTCCTCAAGCTGCACCGTATATGGCGAACCGGATATTCTCCCCGTCACCGAGTCTGCTCCTGTGAAAAAAGCAGCTTCTCCCTATGGCAATACCAAGCAGATCGCAGAAGAAATATTGGAAGAAACTGCACATGCCTATCCTAACTATAATATCATCGCGCTACGTTATTTTAATCCCGTAGGCGCGCATCATACGGCCTTAATTGGCGAATTGCCTATTGGAGTCCCTCAAAACCTACTTCCTTTCATTACACAAACTGCTATCGGCAAACGCGAAAAGCTGACGGTATTTGGCGACGATTACGATACACCCGACGGCTCCTGCATCCGCGATTTTATCCACGTTGTCGATCTAGCAAAAGCCCATGTTGCCGCTATAAAGCTGTTGGAAAAGGGCAACCCAAACAGCAAGTATGATGTATTCAACGTAGGAACTGGAATTGGGTATTCGGTTTTAGAAGCTATTGCTGCTTTTGAAAAAGTATCAGGCCAAAAGTTAAATTACATCATCGGCCCTCGTCGCGATGGTGACATCATCAAAGTATGGGGGGATGTGACCAAATCGACACAAGAGTTGGGCTGGAAAGCTGAATTGGGTATTGAAGAAATGATGTCTTCCGCCTGGGAATGGGAAAAGCATTTAAAGGATCATCCTATTGTCTAGCAGTAAAAGATATTCTTGCATCTAGCGTTCTTGTACCTAGCCTGTGTTATAAACGAAAAGTGCGCTGCACAACATGTGCAGCACACTCATCTAGAGTTATGAAAAAAATCGGTTCACCCTAAAGAATTTGTTCTTTTTGGAACAATGATATAGGATAAAGCACGATTGTCTTCATTAAAAATTCTTATAGTTTACTTAACAGTATTATTTTTTGGTTGGTTTTTCCACTAAGATATTTCCAGCAGCTCCGGCACCATAACTTTGTACTTCCAGAATGCCTTTAGGATCTTTCAGTTCGGACACCAATATAAAAAGACCTCCGTCTCCTTGGGAGCCTCCTCCTTTACTAGCATCAATATTGATTATGCTGCCCACATTAGTAGGTTTCCATCCTTCGGTATTCGGTCTTACATAATCATCCTGACCATCCCATTTGCCGATCACTTCGACAACAGCACAGCTCAGCGCTGTTTTTCCTTTTAAAGTAATTGTTCCATCATTAGCTACTGACACAGTAACAATATTGGGCGAACACAAGGGCTGCATATGAGGCCCTTCCCACTCACCAGCCAACGCTGCTATCGCTGCAGGCGGCACTTTGCCGAAATGCGCTACGTTATTCCTGAACCGATACAAGAGCACACCTTCTTTCCAAATTTGTCCCCACAATTCTCCGTTGTCACGGACATGCCCATCTATCTGTATACGCTCACCATTCAATCGTTCACTAGCTCCGACAATATATTGACCAGCAACGGGTTTGGAGAGGCTTTCATAATTATAGTCATCGTTGTTTGTAAGATCTAGCTTAGCCTCAGCCAATGTATTGCCACTTGCGGCTACCAGCTTCATACCAAAAACGTTGCCTTCTCTTGAGATTATCAATTTTCCTTTCCCAATTTCATTATCCTTACCCGTCGGGGTACTATAGATAGCCATATCGTGTTCGCCTGCAAAAAAATCTACCACGGCATTTTCATTGCCAAAATCAACAGAAGTCGCCCCCGAAAAGCTTTTCCCTATGGGTACCACATAGTCTCCAGATCCAAAGTCGGGACCTGGGTTTTCATCTTCCTTTTTCTGTTCCTCTTCCTTTGGGGGTTCGTCACCTTTCTCGCAGGATGCAAACGCTAGTGTACAGGCTATAATGGTAAATAATAATTTTTTCATCATTTTAAATTTTTCTATTTTTCAATAATTCTACCGTTTCTATTCTTATTTATACATCGTCACATGCTCTTATAACTTACATGCTCTTATAACTTAAAAGCCGAAATCTCATCACCTCCTGACTTGTAGTACAGATAACCACCCCAATCATCGACTTTATATTCCGGCTTTTTATCTTTCAACACGATTTCTTTCTCCGCTTTGCCGCTATCCTTATTTACTTTAACAAGGCCAATACCTCCATCCAAAGCGGTAAGTATAAACTGTGCATTCGCCGTAGCAGAGGTCGCCTTAAAACGCTTGTTCATCTCGGAAAAGGAAGCGGAAGCAATATTGGCAAACCCCTCCTGATAAGCCTTCATTTGTTCGCCGTAACTGTTCAACTGATTGCTACCAGCGTAAGTACCATAGCGGCCACCCTGATAAGCCGCGGCAGAAGACATCGCCATCGAAGCCACAGCTAGCACACCATAAGTCGCTTTGAGAAAGCCTCCCTGTCCCGGTGATTTATAATACCCATGGAATAATTCCTTGCCCCCTTCAAAATCCAACATTAAAACGTTCTGATCAGCCGTTAGCAATATACCACCCTCCCGGACTGCAATATAGTTTGGTGCTTCTTTCTCTTTCAATTCGAATTTAGCCAAGGTGCTGATCGCTCCACTCTGCTCGCCAATGGCCAGCACTTCGTTACCCGTACTAATCAGGTATCTACCTCGGTTTTTATCGTATGTACTCGCCACATCCTTTGCCTTCTTATACTTGATGGGGCTGCTCCAAATCGATTCGCCGGTACTGAGATTGATGATGTCTGCATCGGTATCTGTGATATAGATCAATCCTTGTGGTGTACGGGCCATCGTATGAATATTTTCTCCTGTTTTTAGGGGCTTTTTAAACAATGATTTGCCATCGAAGGATATTTTGTTGATTCCACCCGAATAAATGCCAAATAGGATTCCATCGTCTACTATGTAGAAGTGTTGGACATAGCCCTTGGTCTGCGGAGCCTTTTCCCACAAATCTTCGCCCGTAGCAGCATCCAGAAAAGCAATTTTCGATTCCGAGTTTCCCGCAGCCAGCTTAGCGATTCCACTTTTCCCCGAATTGTCCACATCGCTCACCACAGCTAAACCTTGCGACAGGATTTCAAAACGGGAAACCTTTCCTTTGATCTTCCGCTCCTTTTTCCATAACAGTTCGCCCGTATTACTCAGTTTATGGATACGTGTATCGCCGTTCTGCCGTTCTTCAAAACCGTAAATTTCTTTACCACTTTTGTCTGCCGACATCCAGCTAATTTTATCCAGGTCAGCAACCCACGCTATTTGCCCGTCTTTAAAATTGGCACAGACCATATTTTTGGTCGTCGGCACCAACACCAGATCACCGCTCAAAAACGGTTCGCCCGAACTTAATGGCACCGAATTTCCCATGCGTACCTTTCCGGCGTTGGGATCCAAGATAGCCAATCCCTCCTGCTGACCTGTCGCGAGATCATAAATACCAGCTGCCAGCATACTTTTTTCCTTTTTACTCCTATTGCCTACTACCACCAGCTTATTCTGCGGCAGGAAAACCTTAGCCTGCGCCACCGTATACCAACCGTTGTCTTCTGTCGCAAAAAGAACCCTTCCGGTAATCAGGTCGATCACGGTTTTCTTCGATGTCAACAAGGAACCTTGATTAACAATAACATAAGGCGAAGCCGGAACAAACTCCAATTCATCTTCCTTTACCTTTCCATAATCCTTAAAAACAAAATGTGGTTTTTCCGCACCAGGGTGTATGCCCGCCAGTCCACCTCCACCAGCCACAACCAGCACCCCACTTTCCGAAAGATTAAAAAAATCGATTTTACCCCCTAGATTATAGATATAGTCTGGATTGGATTTTTGCCCAAACACATACGTTATGGACATAACAAAAAATAGCAAGGTTAATTTTTTCATGACTTTAGAGTTGTTCGTGGGAGTAAATATAGAACCCTATGGACATGTTAGATATCCGTGATAACACGGATTTCACCCTCCGTAAGATTACGGATATAAACCCGTGAAACTACGCATTGCCACACGCACTAACTCAATATACCTTTGGTCTAAACCAGATCATTGAATTTAATATATCATGAAAAAGAAAACTAACCCCAAATTAAGGCCTTTACTGACGCTGACGTCTATGGTGACCTTATTAGCAATCACTACGCTATTGTCTATAGTCCTCACATCGTGTGATAAAGATGATCCCGATCCTCAGAGTAACAATATGTTCCCTGTACCAAGCTACCCACATCCCGAAGATGCTGATGTCGTGCTCGTCGCTGTGAAAGCATCTACTCCATTTACGATGCAGATGCCTGTAGAAATACCCGGAATGCCTAGCGGTAGTACAGAAATAAATATGGAATACGGTATGGGTATTGCCCTGTTTAAAGGAAATACCCAGGCGGGATCAGTCAAATTGAATAATACAGAATTAAAGTTTACCAACGGTGTACACATGTGGCAGCCCGATTTTACGGATCTCACCAATCCAAGCGCTATATCAGGGGTAGACCTAAGTGGTAATATCGTATGGAAAGTAACCGGTCCAGATATCGAAAAGACCCTAAGTGTTCTTCCAGGTATGCCAAAAGTCAACAGTGGCAAAGTCGTAACTAAAGCAGATGGCTATACCTTGACCAATGTCTCCGCATCCGGTGCAAGCAATATCCTTTATGGTGTTTATTCCACCAATGGCAAATATGTCCTAAAGGAACAAGCGGGAAATAGCACAAGCGTCAACTTTTCCGCATCAGAGCTTGCCGAGTTGGGCAGTACAAAAAATGGCATCATTCAAGCCAATGCATATACCATAACTAACGAAACTATAGGAGGTAAAAAAGTATATTTCGTACGGCAGTCGTCGTATAGTATCACTGGAATTGAAATCAAATAAACCAATATATCAAATTTAAAATTATAAAAATGAATCTAAAACAAATTTTAACAACCGCTGTCTTGACAGCTTGTATTTCTACAGTCGCTATGTCACAAACGTATGAGAAAGGCGACAAGCTCTTAAACATAGGTGTCGGACTAGGAGGAGGTGTAGCACCTAGCGGTGCAAAAGGCATCCCTCCGGTAGGGTTGAGCTTTGAAATCGGTGCTACCGACAAGATGAGTTTCGGTGCTTATGCCGGTTATTCAAGTGCCAAACAAAACATTTGGGGTAATATTGATGCCGAGTATCAATATATCATTGTTGGCGCCCGGGGTTCTTACCATTTCGATTTCAATGTCGATAAACTGGATCCTTACGTAGGTGCTTTGTTGGGCTATAACATCGCTTCTTCCGAGATTACGGGAGGTAATATGCCTGCTGGATACGAAGCCAGCGCCGGTGGTTTTGTATGGGCAGGCCATGCTGGAGCACGCTATATGTTTAAACCTAAGTTCGGTGTTTTTGCTGAATTGGGATATGGTATCTCCTACCTGACAGCAGGTCTCGCCTTCAAACTATAAACATATAAATCCGACCCTGCCCCTATTCCTAACTAGGGGACAGGGTCTCTTTTTATTTTAACTATACAATATTAGAGAAGGAACTTTTTACCACAACTAAACAAGATGGTTGGAGAGCGCGTATTTCAGCAGCCCAATAGCCGTCGCACTATTGGTCTTACGCATGAGATTCTTCCGGTGTGTTTCGACGGTTCGCTCACTAATAAACAATTTTTCAGCAATTTGCTTGCTTGTATGTTCTAAAGCTAATAACTTCAAAACATCCATCTCGCGCTCTGTTAAATCATTATTCGGGACAACGATCTCACTATTTAAGCGAACTAAGGCTTTTGTCACCTCTGTGCTCCAATATTGCCGATTATTTAATATCGCTTGCAGTGCCAAGTAGAGTTCTTGGCAGGCATATTTTTTCAAAATATAGGCATCCACGCCTGCCGTCATGATTTCGCGAACTAAATGAGGTTCATCATGCATGCTCAGCATGACTATTTTCAATGTGGGTTGAATAGATTTGGCGCGTTGTATCAACGCTAAACCCGACATATCGGGCATATTGTAATCCGTGATCAGCAGATCAAAGTCTTGTTGTTCAAGATAAGAGAGGGCAAAATTAGCTGATGTAGCAGTAGCTACGATATTGATATCCGGATTCTCGGCTAGTAGAGCCGACAATCCGTCAATAATAAGCGCATGATCGTCAACCAGCAGTGTATTTAGACTCATATCGTTTGTTTGGTCATTATAAAATTAAGAAAAAGATATCTTTTTACTAACTATTTTTTACATAAAAATATACTTATTCCCATTTTTTTGCCGAATTTTAAATCCACAACCGTAATTATGCCACTAAAACGCTATATTTTAAGTTTATACTTTATTCCTATCCTGTTCACTCTGGTGCTGGCACAAGAAACTAACACAAACAAAACAAAGGATCTTAAAGTATGGCTGGATCGAGCATTCGAATTTCGATACAGCAATTTGGATTCTTCGTTTTATTACGGCTACCAAGTCCTGAATATCGCTCAAAAATCTAAGCTAAAAGACGTCGAATCAGACGCACTACGTAGTATAGCCACCTCCTTTCAAGCGAAGGGAGACTATAAACAAGCGCTGGACTATGCATCTCAATCCATGCTTATCGCAAAAGAATTGAAAGACCGGCTCAAAATTGCCCACTGTGACAACCTCATCGGCATGATATATGACGAACAGGGCGATTTTATTCAAGCACTTACGCACTACCAAGATGCCTATGAAAGCTACAAAATATTAGGCAATAAAGAATGGTTAGCAATGATCGCAACGAATTTGGGTATATTATTCAAAGCGCAGGGCGAGTACCGCAAAGTCATTCCATATTATCGTGAAGCCTATGCGATTTATACCGATATCGACCGCCCCATAGAAGCGGCTTTCTGTGAAACCAATTTGGGTTCGGTTTTCTATTACACCCAACAATACGATAGCTGTGTATATTATTCCCTCAAAGCAGAAAAAGCACTAGCCAAGCACAATTATCTACAAATACAGTCCTCTGCACTTTGCAATGCAGGACTCGGATATTTCGGGTTAGGTAAATTTAATGATGCTCGGAAATATCTGGAAAAAGCATTAGCGGGACATCGAAAATACGAGAGTAAAAAAGAGATCGCGTTTACATTGATTCAACTTAGTAAAGTATACAATAAACTAGGACTCGACAAACCGGTATTTGAAGCTCTTCTTGAGGCCAAACAGATTGCAGGGGAAATTGGATCTTCCAAAGAGATTATGGATGCTTCACAATCATTGGCCTCCTATCATGAGAGAAGAAGTGACTATCAGCGTGCATTTTCGGAATATATAAACTATAATACCGTAAAGGATTCCATATACAACCGAGAAAAAATGCAAGCGATTACCAATTATCAATTCCAATATGAAACGGAGAAGAAAGAGCAGCAAATTGAAATATTAAGTCGCGAAACCGCTATTCAGCAATTGAAACTTAAACAAGGTACTTTATGGTTGATTATTATCGCTGGTGCCCTTTCAGCTGCTTCGATAATGATTTATTTGTGGCAAAATAGGCGTAAAATACGTATTGAGGCACAATTACAGCGCGATGCCGCACAACAAGTATTACAAGCTGAGGAACGTGAACGCCGACGTATCGCAACGGATCTCCACGACGGTGTGGGGCAAATGTTATCTGTAGCATTGCTGAATCTCAACCAATCTTTAGAAGATATCCCACAAAATACCGAGGTACGTAAATCTGCCGAAAAAGCATATTCTTTACTCAGCGAAAGTTACGATGAGATGCGCAGTATTTCCCATCAGATGATGCCAAATGCACTCTTAAAAGCGGGACTTGCTTCGTCCATACGGGAATTTGTAGAAAAAATAGATGGCCCGAAGATTAAAGTACAACTGGATATCATCGGCCTTGGCGATAGACTAGATGAACAAACCGAAACTATACTTTATCGATCCATACAAGAAGCCGTAAATAATGTGGTGAAACATGCAGGCGCAAATAAGCTAATCTTACAACTGATCAAAGATGAAGAGGGAATAACGGTAACCATCGAAGATAATGGCAAGGGGTTTGACACACAAAAAATAGCACAGTTTAACGGTATTGGATTACGCAATATTTTCTCACGCATCGCGTTGATCAACGGCACCGTTGATATCGATTCTGCGCCCGGGAAAGGGACATTGTTTGTTATACATATACCTAACACGAATTAATGTACCCTAAACAATTAGGATACTATAACTATGAACCTTTCCCTACTTGCCACAATTTTTGTAATTTCGCAAGAAAACAGGTCCTTTCGTGAATATTCAAGACATCCTCCATCGATATACTGATACAGAACAAGTAAAAACGTTTGTTAAGGCTTTACTGGCCAAAAGTCCCAGAGTACATCTTAAAGGATTAATTGGTTCCTCGGATGCACTTGTTGCAACGTCGGCTTACCAGCTACAGGTAAGGCCTTATATTTTTATCCTGCCCACCCATGAAGAGGCCTCTTACTTTTTAAGTGACCTAGAAAGCCTGTTTGACAAACAGATATTGTTTTTTCCTTCTTCTTACCGAAAAGCGTTTGAATTTACACAGCTGGACAGTGCGCATGTCTTGCAACGTGCTGAAGCACTCAGCGCGCTAAACCATCTCTCCGAACTTCCGAAAATCGTGGTAACTTATCCTGAAGCGATCGCTGAAAAAGTTATCAACCGGTCAGATCTGGAGAAAAACACACTCGAAATTACCCAAAACACCAAGGTTGACATTGAATTCATCAATGAATTTTTATACGAATATGATTTTGACCGCGTTGATTTCGTCTATGAGCCGGGGCAATTTGCCATCCGCGGAGGTATTGTAGATATTTTTTCCTTTTCTAACGACCTTCCCTATCGCATTGAGTTTTTCGGTGATGAAATTGAAAGTATACGCACTTTTGATATCGAAAGCCAGTTGTCGGTCAGCAAGATACACACGGTAACGGTCGTGCCAAATGTCCAAGCGAAATTTCTGACCAACAACCAGATTTCGCTTTTGGAGTATATCGATCAAAATGCCGTCATCTGGTTGAAGGATTCACAGTTTACATTGGATATTATTCGCAATGGACACAAGCAGGCAACTCAAGTTTGGAAGGCACTTTCCGAAAAAGACCTCAAAAACAATCCTGACTGGATAGATCCTCGCTTCGCCTTTACGGACGAAAAAAACTTTGCAGCACTTTTGTCGGAATTTCCAATTGTGGAATTCGGCAAGCAATTTTTATATCATCCTGATCAAACAATTCAATTCGACATCCATCCCCAACCTTCGTTTAATAAGGACTTCAATTTACTGATTCACAATTTCAAACAAAACGAAAGTCGACAGATATCGAATTTGATTTTCTCTGATTCGACAAAGCAAATCGAACGTATCTATTCCATATTGGAAGATGTGGACAAATCGGTTTCCTTCACGCCGATATATAAGCCTTTGCGGGAAGGCTTTCGGGACGATCACCTTCAATTGGCTTGTTATACCGATCATCAAATATTTGACCGCTACTATAAATACAAACGTAAAAAAGGCTATGAACGGTCCCAAGCTATCACACTGAAAGAACTTCGTGACCTAAAACCGGGAGATTATATCACCCACATCGATCATGGTGTCGGTAAATATGCCGGACTGGAGAAGGTCGATGTCAATGGTAAACCTCAGGAGATGATTAGGTTGGTTTATGCGGATAATGATCTCCTCTACGTGAATATTAACTCCCTAAACCGAATATCTAAATATTCGGGTAAAGAAGGTACAATACCCAAAATGAATAAACTGGGTACCGACGCCTGGGACAAACTTAAAAAGAATACCAAAAAGAAAGTCAAGGATATTGCGCGTGATTTGATTAAGCTCTATGCCAAGCGCAAAGCCCAGACCGGATTTGCATTTACTCCCGACACCTACCTGCAAAATGAATTGGAGGCTTCTTTTATCTATGAAGATACACCCGACCAAGAAAAGGCAACGAATGACGTGAAAAGGGATATGGAAACCCCTCATCCCATGGATAGATTGATTTGTGGAGATGTCGGTTTTGGCAAGACGGAAGTCGCTATCCGAGCAGCCTTCAAAGCAGTGGCGGACAGTAAACAAGTCGCGGTACTGGTGCCAACGACCATTCTGGCTTTGCAACATCACCGCACTTTCTCCGAACGACTGAAAGGTTTGCCTGCAAACATCGACTATATCAACCGTTTTAAGACCAGCAAACAGATTAAAGAAACGTTGAAAAAGTTGGAAGAAGGTCAAATTGATATTATCATAGGTACCCACCGCTTAGTGAGCAAAGATGTGAAGTTCAAAGATCTTGGTTTGATGATCATCGATGAAGAACAAAAGTTCGGTGTATCGGTCAAAGAAAAGCTAAAGGTCATGCGTGCAAACGTTGATTCGCTAACCTTAACCGCAACACCCATACCAAGGACATTACATTTCTCCTTAATGGGCGCTCGGGATTTAAGTATTATCTCAACACCTCCCCCAAATAGGCAACCGGTGCAAACCGAGCTTCATGTTTTCAACGAGACCTTGATACAAGAAGCCGTGTCATTCGAGTTAGATCGTGGAGGACAAGTTTTCTTCATTCATAACCGAGTCGCAGATCTACCACAGTTAGGTGCTATGGTACAAAAATTGGTTCCCGGCGCTCGTGTAGGCGTAGCCCATGGCCAGCTGGAGGGCGATGATCTGGAAAACGTCATGCTTAAATTCATTGGTCACGAATATGATGTCCTCATCGCAACCACCATTATTGAAGCCGGACTGGATATCCCTAACGCAAACACCATCATCATTAACCATGCACACATGTTTGGTTTAAGTGACTTGCACCAAATGCGGGGGCGCGTCGGACGGTCGAATAAAAAGGCCTTTTGCTACCTCCTTAGTCCACCCCTATCCACGTTGACCAACGAAGCTTACAAAAGATTGTCGGCCATCGAAGAGTTCTCTGAACTAGGGTCAGGTTTTAACGTCGCGATGCGTGACCTAGATATACGGGGATCAGGCAATTTACTGGGAGCCGAGCAGTCTGGATTTATTGCGGAGATCGGATTTGAAATGTACAACAAAATTTTAGACGAGGCCGTACAAGAGTTGAAAGAGGCTGAGTTTGGCGAACTATTTGCCCATGAAGAAAATCGAAAATACGTTTCTTTCACACAAATAGACACAGATTTGGAGGTACTTATTCCTGATGAGTATGTAACGAATATCGGAGAGCGCTACAATTTATACAACGAAATTGCTCAGCTGGAAAACGAAGAACAGCTTCAGGCCTTTGAAAAATCGCTTGAGGATCGTTTTGGTCCTGTCCCTATGCAGGTGTATGAATTATTCAATACGCTCCGTCTCCAATGGTTAGGCAAACAAATTGGCTTTGAAAAGATATCCTTTAAGAAAAATGTGCTCAAAGCCTATTTTGTCAACAACCCGAAATCCAGTTATTTCGAATCGGATCAATTTGGCAAGGTATTGACATTTGTACAGGCCCATCCAAGCATCAGCAATCTTAAGGAAGTTAAAGGACAACTGCGTATCGCGATCAATCATGTGAATAGTATTGGCTATGCATTGGACCTGCTCAAGCAAATAATATAATTTACATTAGTCTATCAAAACCATAGACTATTTGTTTAACTTTGAGAAAACATTAATCATGTCAAAGCTAGAAACCTCTTTAATTCACGAGGGCGAACATTTCAATACGACCAAATCCGTGGTCTCTCCTATTTTCCAAACCTCTACTTATTTAGCGGATGAAAACATTGCCGAGTTTGCTTACGCTGCTACGGCACCCAAATATCCCGAGTTTTATCATCGGCACGGTAACCCGACCAATAGCCAAGTCGCTGCTCTAATCGCTAAACTGGAAAAAACAGAGGATGCACTGGTCTTAGCCACAGGAATGGCAGCCATTAGCACAGCAATCCTGGCCATCGTGCAGGCCGGAGACCATGTCATTGTACAAAATGCACATTATTCGGCTGCGTTGATTTTCATGCGCGACTTTCTGCAACAATATGGTGTAGAGGTTACCCACGTCGACCAAACGGACAATACAGCATTCGAGCAGGCAATACGTACCAATACCAAATTGATTTATATAGAGACCCCTTCCAACCCTAATCTGGATATTACCGACCTTGAATTCATTGGTAAACTAGGGAGAGAGAAGGGTATTATGACCATGATAGATAATACCTTTGCCTCCCCTATCAATCAAGTTCCTACGGATTACGGTATTGATGTCGTTGTGCATAGTGCAACCAAATACCTTGGGGGACATAGTGATCTGACAGCCGGTGCGATTTGTGGTTCGAAGGAATTTATCGAGAAAGCTTGGCGTCGCTCATTGGTATTGGGTGCCTCATTAAGTCCTTTTGATTCGTGGTTGCTATTGCGAGGACTGAAAACTTTGTCCCTCCGGGTACGACAAATTAATGAAAATACATTGGCCCTTGCACAATGGTTGTCACAGCACCCCTTGATCCAAAAAGTAACCTATGTCGGGTTACCTTCGCATCCCCAGTATGAGCTGGCAAAAAAACAAATGCTCGGGTTTACAGGAATGTTGTGCATCGACATTGCCGGTGCAAACAATCAAGAGCAATTCGCTCGCGCGCAAGTACTACTAAACAACCTCAAGGTATTCAGCAATGCCGTTAGTCTTGGTGGTGTGGAATCGCTCATTGCCCACCCTGCTAGTATGTGGGGAGCTAGTCAGACTGAGGAGCAACGAAAAAAATCTGGAATAACAACGGGCTTGCTTCGCATATCGATCGGCATCGAACATATCGATGATCTGATCGCGGATTTTGAGCAGGCTCTCAACCGTATCTAAAAAGAAAAGGTCCTTCACGACGAAAACGTGAAGGACCTTTTATCTCCAGGTATTAATTCAATATCTCTGCTAATTTTTCTTCCAAAGCTGGTCCCCGGAGATTAGAAGCTATGATTCGACCTTCTTTATCCAAGAGGTAGTTTTGGGGTATTCCTCTAATCGCATATAAGGATACGACTTGAGATTTCCATCCTTTTAACTCAGACACATGCGGCCATTGTTCGAGTTTATCCTCTTCAATGGCATTCAACCACTTGTCTTTGCCATTCTCATTATCTAAAGAAACACCAAAAACAGTAAACCCTTTGTCCTTAAACTTATTAAATGCAGCGACAACGTGTGGGTTTTCATGGCGACATGGCCCACACCAAGAAGCCCAAAAATCTACTAAAACATATTGTCCCCGCAACGAAGACAGCGAAATTTCTTTACCCTCCGGATCAGGCAGCGTGAAATCCGGAGCAAGAGAACCTACACCCAATTTTATAAGTGATGTTATCCTTTCTTGAAGTACCTTGCCTTTCTGGGTCTTCTTATAAGTCTCCGGAAGTTTATTAAACGCTTCCGCCAGTTTTTTGACATTATTTGCGCTCAATATCTCCCCAATCAGATTCATCGAAATGTAGCTTTTGGGATTATCGATGATGTATTGCTCAGTTATGACATGCTGCCTCTCGAAAATCTTGGACATCCTGTTTTGAAGATCAGCTATAAAATGGGGATCATTCTTCTTATCATCAGGTGCCTCACCATACTCCGTGTCTAAGGCCTCCATTTGTTCTTGAATTTCCGTCGTGCTTTCCTTGTATTTTAAGAACTCTTCGTTCAGTGCAGTACCGCTAACTGTGGCATCGGTCAAATTCATACCACTTACGGTGATAACCCCCTTAGATAGGTACACCATATTCACCTCCGGCTGTTCGAGTTCCTGTAAGGTCTTCCCGTCCAGCGATAAGATTAAATAGGCTTGTGACGGTTCCCCAACTAAACCATGGAATTTAAATTCTCCGTTAACAATATTTGCAGAATCAATATTACGCTCGCCTTGGTCTTCATATTGCATAAAGATTTTAGCTGGACTCTGATGATTACCTATTTTTCCCTTAACGGTATATTCTTCTTGAGCGAACAGTATAGCTGGGCATACCAGTGCGCTTATTAATATTGCTTTTCTCATATTTGACATTTTCTTCGTCTTTGACTATTTACTTCCTCTTCCGTTTAACCCCTACCATCTTCCACTAGCGCCCCCACCTCCGAAACCTCCGCCTCCGAAACCGCCAAAACCACCTCCGCTACCGCCACCGAAGCCTCCACCAAACCCTCCACCGGATCTATTTGATCCACCTCCTCCACCTCCTAGCCCACTCAACAACATCCACCAGAATAAATCAGAAGACCCCTTACCACTCATGACTTTCCTTCCTCCATTTTTACCTCCGCCACCTTTGGATATGATCGAGATAAGGATAAAAATAACGATAAGAATAACCAATCCGCTTACTCTTCCCCCTTTTTCCGAGTTATCTTTGGGGTCGGCTTTGTATTCGCCTTTCGTATACTTCATCAGCGAGTTTGTCGCCGCGTCGAGGCCGCTATAATAATCACCTTGCCTAAACGCTGGCTTGATATCGTTTTCTATAATCCGATAAGCAATAGCGTCGGGAACAGCGCCCTCTACACCATAACCAGTCTGTATAGTCACTGCACGATCCCCGATAGCGGCCAATAGTACAATCCCATTGTTGTATTTAGCTTGTCCAACACCCCATTTTTGTGCCAAGCGTACCGTGTAATCAGCAATATCGTAGTCTCCTGTAGAAGCGATAAGTACAACAGCGATTTGGGTAGAGGTACTGTCATTAAAAGCGACTAACTTCTGTTCTAGCGCCTCTATCTCGCCCACTTTCAAAGTGCCTGTAAAATCACTGACTAACCTACTCGGTGTGGCAGGAAAGTCTTGGGCTTGTACACCTAATCCAATACCCATCCATATAGCAAATACCAACAAATATCGATAGAGACGGGATTTACTAGGAGTTTGAAACAATTTTTTACTATTATATTTAATGTTTTCCAAAATAGATATCGTTTGGTAGTTCATTCACATCATCTTCTTCTCGCGGGAAGTATTGCTGGAGCCGTCTACCTGCATTGTTTATCCCCGCGACCAATCCACCTGCAAAATCTCCCAATCTAAAGAAAGACAGCATCTCATTTTTGGTACACTCCCAAAAATCTTTCTCTACCTTTTGGTCAATACCGACATCCCCAATAATGGCAAACTGGTGATCGGCAATTGCCAAATAGATTAAAACACCGTTTCGCAATGCGGTATTGTGCATTTCCAGCTCTGCAAAATAGTTCGTCGCTTTTGTCATAATGTCTTCCTGTCCCACCGAATTTTCAACGACTACGCGGATTTCACCAGAAGTGACATTTTCAGCAAAACTAATAGCGTGTACTACTTTCTCTTGATCTTCGGAATTCAATAAAGCCATAGGAATAAATTAAAAAAGATGAATAATGGAAACCGTCCGTATTCATCTTTTGTGCGTGCGTTATAAGAATACTCGTTTAAAATGAAACGGTAGGGGCTTTATCGGCTCCTTCTTGTGCCTGGAACGTTCCCTTGGATTTAAATCCAAAGATACTCGCCATAATATTGTTCGGGAAACTTCTTACTGTCGTGTTATAATCTTGTACAGCTTCATTATATGCTCTCCGCTCCACAGAGATACGATTTTCTGTTCCTTCCAACTGTGCCTGAAGTTCTTGAAAATTCGAATTTGCTTTCAAATCCGGGTATGCTTCTACACTGACCAACAGACGACCTATCGATTGAGAGAATGCATCTTGTGTTTTCTGGTATTCGGCAATAGCTTCTTGTGAAAGATTAGATGGATCAACCGTTACAGAAGTTGCCTTCGCTCGCGCCTCAACGACAGCAGTCAAAGTACCTTGCTCGTGTTCTGCCGCACCTTTCACCGTAGCTACCAAATTTGGAATCAAGTCTGCACGGCGTTGATACGTATTTTCAACTTGCGCCCATTTAGCCTTTACATTTTCGTCTTTTGAAACCATGGTATTGTATCCACAAGAACTAAAAGAAAGGGCTGTAAACAAACCCACTAAAGCGATTAATACTCTTTTCATGTACAATTATTTATTTTTTTTGTTTATGCCTCTTTATGCTATAGGCTTTATGCTGTCAGGCAATAGGCTTATAGCTTACAGCAATAAAAGTACAAATAAGTTTTTAATTTCAGGGAATTCTCGTTTAAAAGCAAGGTCGACATTTCTATATAAATGTACTCCTGTAAAATTGATATCTTTGTAAACTTTTGGGATAAATACCCAGACACCACCATCTATGCAGCATGAAATCGAACTAACGGTAGCTCCAGACTTCATTGACGATGAAATCTACATCAAGGAACAGGGTTCCAACAAATTAAAGTTCTCTATTCAGCGAATAAAAGGTTACCGTATTCAAAAACGATCCATCGACGCGCGTGGACGTCAGGTTGTTTACCGCATCAAAGCAATCTTTTTCGTCGATGAAGATCCTGTGCTCCAAACATTCACTTCCAATCTCAAAGATGTCCGTGATGCCAAGTCAATTATCATCATCGGTGCCGGTCCTGCAGGGCTCTTTGCTGCATATAGGTGTATAGAGTTAGGATTTAAACCCATTGTCATTGAACGAGGAAAAGAAGTCCGCGATCGAAGACGGGATTTGGCAAAAATCAACAAAGAAGGTA
>JBEBWF010000072.1:0-18281 GCA_040392285.1 Sphingobacterium sp.
CTTGGAAAGCGTGTGTACTTAACGGTACCGAGGGTTCGAATCCCTCTCTCTCCGCAAAGCAAAAGGAAGCCCCGCAATAGCGGGGTTTTTCTATTCATGTCTTAATTCAATTTGGAAAACCTATTCTCAATATCAGTCAACCATTTTATTCGTTTTTTCTCACTGACTGATTTTACCATGTTATGGCTAATCCAATTAAGATTTTTGTAGCCCATTGTTTTAAAAACACTTCTCAACATTGCCTTTCGGATTAAATTTCCAATAAGTAAGGAATACATTATTTTGGGTTTGTTCATTGTAGTGATTATGGTTACGCCTTTTAAGTTTTTCAAAAGCGGCACTAATCCGAAACCTCTTGGGTGATGGTTGTAAACAACTCCCGGACTTAGGACCCTATCAATAAAACCTTTTGTCATCGCAGGCATCAAATCCCACCAAATTGGAAAAATAAAAATTAAATAGTCTGCTTTTTTTAAGCGATTATTATAGTCTATTACCTGTAGGTCAACAGGTTGATGCGCTACAAAGGCTTTTAAATCTGCGCTTGACATTATGGGATTAAAGCCGTCATTGTCGAGGTGTATAAGGTCAACTTCGTGTTGTCCGCTTTGAAGCCCCTTTGTAACCGCTTCTAAAATGGCGCTACAAAAACTCTTTTCGTAGGGATGATTGAATACGATAATTACTCTCATTTTGTATTGTTATAATTTTACAATGCAAAAATGAGAAGATGGTACGCTATTGAACGATAACAATTGTAAAGAAAAGTATCTTAACGTCTATTTCTAATCCGGCTTAAAGAAACAGATGTAATCCCTAGATATGAAGCTATATAGTGCTGTGGAACCCGTTGGATAATCTCGGGGTGTTCTTGTATTAGTTCTTGATAACGTTGTTGAGGTGTGTTTTTAAGAAATGAGAAAAAACTCTTCTGGCTTTGGATAAGCCGTCTGAATAGATGTTCCTGCATTTCCTTTTTGATTTCAGGCGAATGCGCTAAAACATTTTGGAAATCTTTTTGTGAAATCGTTTGTAAAATACAGGGTTCGATACTTTCTATACTGTATAGACTTGGTTGGTTTGACCTGAAGCTTTCGATAGAAGAAACTTTGTCCCCCTCAAAGAAAAATTGAGTTGTTATTTCTCGTCCGTTATTATTAATCCAAGTCCGTAGACAACCTTTTTCAATAAAGAACATTCTTCTTGCGATTTTCCCCTCTCCTAACAACGTTGTCTTTGCAGGGATTTCCTGTCGTTTAAAAAGATGTTTGAATATATCCCACTCACCTGTCATCATCGCTGTTTGTTTAAGATGTTGTTCTTTAAGCATTATATAACGCTTATTTCTTGCTCAGTATAGTAAGAACATCAACTAACCTATTCGAGTAGCCAAATTCATTATCGTACCAACCAACGACTTTAACCAATCCACCGACAATGGATGTCAGCTGTGAATCAAATACACAAGAGTAGGGGTTGTTAATAATGTCCACCGATACGATAGGATCTTCTGTGTAGTAAAGGATATCTTTGAGACGACCAGAAGCTGCTGCTTTGAAGGTCTGGTTAATCTCTTCTACCGTTGTTTCTTTTGTTAGCGTACAGGTAAAATCCGTGAGTGATCCGTTAAGTACCGGAACGCGTATGCCCGCTCCACCTAGTTTACCCTCTAAATGTGGAAAGACATTGGTAATCGCCTTTGCAGCTCCCGTAGTCGTCGGAATGATGGAAGATGATGCGGCACGTGCCCTACGTAGATCGCGGTGTGGTGCATCATGAAGATTTTGATCGCCTGTCATGGAATGTACCGTGGTGATATAGCCATCCTTGATATGCCAGTTTTCGTCTAAAATCTGGACTAAAGGAGCGACATTATTTGTTGTACATGATGCATTCGAGAAGATAGGGGTATGCCAATCAAAATCGCTGTCGTTGATACCGAGAACAATAGTCGGTATATCTTTGTCGGGGGAGGGGGCGGAGATGATCACTTGCCTTGCTCCAGCTGTGATGTGCATCTGTGCCTTGTCTTTAGTCGTAAATAGGCCAGTAGACTCGATGACTACATCAATATCAAGAGTTTTCCAGGGAAGGTCTAAAGGTGACTTATGATTGTATATTTTGATAGCTGAACCATTCACGTAAATGTGTTCGTCATCACTACTTATTTCGCCTGGAAACGGGCCATGAACGGAGTCGTATTTAAGTAAATGTGCCAGCGTAGAAGCACAGGTTAGATCATTGATAGCGACTACATGAACATCTTCCAGCTTTTTTGTGATCAAATTGCGAAGCGTATGGCGTCCAATACGTCCAAATCCGTTGATAGCGACTTTCATTATTTGGTGTATGCAGCTAGAATATCATTTATATTTTTGTCTCCATCCCAGAATGTCTCCAATTGTCCTTCTTTGGAATACACGTAATTAGCAGGAAACTGCTTCGGAACATGGATTTTTTGAATAAACTCTTGATTTCTGTCGTACAATACCTCTACATTAGGTTTGTTTACTAGCTCTTTCGCAAAGGTTTCTAAGAACGAAGCCATTAAAGCCGGGTCGTTCATGGAGATAAAATAAATATTGATATCTTTTATCTTATCGTAGTTTTTCCCCAAGGCTCCAGCTTCTGAACGGCAATGTGAACAGCTTGGGTCAAATAATATAAATACGGTTTTGCGATCTGTAGGAATGTCTTCTTTATGAAATGCTATGCCCGATTTGACTTTATAGAAAGTAAATGAAGGAATTGTCGTAAAGGGCTCACCCTGCTTAATATCAACAACAGCTGTTTCATCTTGCTTTGTGACGGTATGATCGTGCGCAGTGTGGTCTGTTTGTTCGGTCTGGTGATTGTGGGTACTATGATCATGCTGGTCGACGTCAGTCGATTTATTGTTTGCCTGATTAGGAGTGCAACTTGCTATTCCAAATAATAAAGTGGAAGTAATAAAGCAAGCCGATCGTACGATTTTGTTCATGGTGCTGGATTTAGTTGTACAAAGCTATGAAAATATCAAATCGGATAAAAGTAGAACTGATATTATGATGCTGTTTTGATAAAAATAGAATAGGGACAAGCTTGATCGTTTGTCCCTATTCTATTTTTATGTTATATGCTTTTTGCTTAAGGCGTCACAACTTTTACTTTGGTGTGTGTGGATGTTGCTCGTGCGATATGTCTACCACCTCTTAAATCATAGACTGTAGGGGCAGCTAATATTACAGATGAGTAGGTACCTACAACGATACCTATCAAGATAGCAAAAGAGAACCCTCGGATTACTTCCCCTCCGAAAACGAACAATACTGCCAATACGAAAATAATCGTCAATGACGTAATAATGGTACGGCTCAAAGTCGAGTTGATCGCGTGATTTACTGTTTCACCAAAATCTTTGTTATGTGCATTCGGTTTGCCCAAAAATTCCCGTAAACGGTCGAAAACGACAACAGTATCATTTACCGAGTAGGCAATTACGGTTAGAATGGCCGCAACAAAATGCTGATCGATATCCAACGAAAATGGTACGATACCATCGAGGATAGAAAATATACCTAACAAGATAATAGCATCGTGTATGGTGGCTATTGCAGCACCGGCAGAATATTGCCATTTGTGGAAACGTATCAATATATAGGCTGCAATAATCAAAATCGAAATAATACCAGACCACGTTGCTCTATCTTTAATATCCGAAGCAATGGAAGGGCCTACCTTCTGGGAGGAAAGGATTTCGTAAGTGTTCCCTTGAATATGAGACAAACCATTGTTTAGTTTTTCCAGTACTTCTTGATCTGCTTCATCCGAAGTCTCGTCAATATGGTAAGTTGTCGTAATACGTACCTGGTTGGAGCTACCGAATGTTTTAACCTCAGTCGTTGAATTAAAGGTTTCATCCAAGTTTTTACGTACTTCCTCCAAATCTACTGGTTTTTCATACCGTACAGTATAGGTGCGTCCTCCTTGGAAATCTACGCCTAATGTGAAACCTTTGGTGAAGATGAAAAACAGAGATATGATTACAGCAACTACAGATATGATATAAAATGTCTTACGTTTCTTGATGAATTGAAAATTCGCATTCGTCAGTGTATGCTCCGACCATGGAAATGAGACAGATATCTTCATATCCTTTTTCAACATGTATTCGAAGATCAGACGTGAAATAAAGATCGAAGTAAACAAGGACGTGATAATACCGATCATTAAGGTCGTTGCAAAACCTAAGATAGGTCCGGAACCGAAGAAGAATAACACGACACCCACCAAGAATGTGGTAATCTGCGAGTCCAAAATAGATGGCATCGCATGTTTATAGCCATCGGCAATGGCTTGACGAACTCCCTTTCCGAGTCGGAGCTCTTCCCGTATCCGTTCATAAATCAGAACGTTGGCATCTACGGCCGTACCCATTGTCAGTACGATACCTGCTATACCGGGTAAGGTCAGTACCGCATTGAGCGAAGCCAGAATTCCCATCAAAAAGAAAACATTGAAAAGAACGGCGATGTTTGCTGCAATACCCGCTTTATTATAATAAGCTACCATAAAGATCATGACGACAATAATACCGATCACGGCAGAGTTGACACCAGAATCGATAGCAGCCTGTCCTAGGGAAGGTCCTACGATAGCTTCTTCCACGATTTTAGCGGTTGTCGGAAGACGCCCTGCTTTTAAAACATTGGCCAAATCCTTAGTATCTTCAATCTCAAAGTTTCCGGAGATGGAAGAAGAGCCGTTTGCAATTTCATTTTGTACATTCGGCGCAGAGTAAACAACTCCATCGAGTACAATAGCGATAGCTTCCTTATTGGGAGCAGCTTTAGCCGTGATCTTACGCCACTCACGTGCTCCATAAGAATTCATCGACATACTGACAACAGGTGCGTTGGTTTGATGATCAAAGTCGTCTCTCGCATCTGTCACTACATCACCGGCTAATACAGCACCGCTCTCTCCACCTACAGTACGTATGGCGTAGAGGGTTAAGAGTTCTGGACTACGTTTTTCAGGCTTGACCGACCACAGTAATTTTAAATTTGCCGGAAGAAGTGATTTCACCTCTGGCTTGGCTAAATAAGCATTTACTTTCGCAGTATCTCTAAGATTGGCTATGCCGACCTGTGGACCTGGAGCAAGTTGTTGTTGGCCATTTTCTGCTTGATATATCGAAGGCATTAACACACTGAATAGGGGATTCTGTGCAGCCATATTAATTGCTGCTGCAGAAGTATCCGTGGATGTGTTCGTATTAGCGCCTAAGTTTGCTAATAGGTTGTCATCATTTTGGGTGCTATCCGTTGCTACAGTTTCGTTATTTACCACTGGAGCAGTTTCCGTACTTTGTAACATGCTCGCCAATGTACGGTTGATGTTTTCTAAAACAGGATATACATCAAGATTGCTATAGGTCTCATAAAACTCCAATTTAGCTGAACCTTGTAAAAGTTTACGAACACGATCTTCGTCATTTACACCAGGCAACTCAATCAAAATACGATTTGTACCTTGTTGTATTTGAATATTTGGAGATGCGACACCAAACTTATCTATACGTGTACGTAGGACCTTGTACGAATTTTGAATAGCATTGTCAGCTTCTTTTTGAAGGAAGTTTTTGACATCAGCATCCGAACTGGTTGCTTTAATTAAACCTGAGTTGTCTTTTGTTGCAAAGAAGGAAGCTAAAGGATGTGCCGAGCCAGAGGTCTTGAACTCATCGATGAATAGATCCACTACAGTCTTGTTGCTAGACTTGCTCTTTTGGATAGCACTGTTTAATGCGGTATTGAATTTTTCGTCCTTGGTGTTGTTCGCTAGATTTTTGATCAATTCGTCCAACGAAATCTCCATGGTAACGTTCATTCCCCCTTTGAGGTCTAATCCCAAGGGAAGCTCTAATGCTTTACATTCCCTATAGGTATATTTTGCTACACCGAGATTGTAGACAACTTCCCCCGAAATAGAATCCAAATAAGCCTTTTCTTTAGCTATGTCACCGCCAGCATGTGCGGCAGCATCTTTTTCCACTTTACGTGTTACAAAAGTGAACGATAGGGAATAGAGACATGCTAATGTCACTACTGCTACCAAAAATTTAATCAGACCTTTACTCTGCATTTTCTGTGTTCGTCTATTAGTTTGATATAGTTTACGTTTTTTACTTGATTCTGATTGATAAAAAATAACTCACCAAGAACCGCAAAGGTATAAAAATTTTGATTAAAGAAAACAATATATCCATATTGTTATCAAAAAAAAATGTGTAAAGAAAAGAAAATACCTATACGGTTTTTGAAACCATATAGGTATTTCGAAGGACATAATTACATTAGAATTTGGCGCCGAAAGTCAGGGCAACATTTGTTCTTCTATGATCAATATTCGCTACTGGGCTTGGTAAATTCCAAAAGCTCTCGTCGATCATATAGGCAGCTTCTTTGTACGAATTGAACTGATGGCTAACGGCCATGTCTAAGTACAGGGAACTATTTAACTTAACGCCCAAACCGAGGCTGCCGCTGAAATTCTTATCGTCTACATCCTTATACGGGTTGCCATAATAGTTGAAACCTGCACGGCCGCTTAGGATGTTATTGATTAAATATTCACCGCCAATCTTAAAATTAACTACGGAAGTATAGACATCTTTGATGTTATCGTTGATATCTGCATACTCATTATTCATGAAATAATTCGTTGAGGGGTCGCCATATCGCATGCTGCTATAGTCCAAAAATTCGACATCAGCAGATAATAAACCCTTGTTGAAAAACTTGGCGATACCTAAAGCAAATTTCCAGGGGGTCGTCAAGGCGAAGTCCGTACCGCTATCGTAGTAATCCGATGCGTATTGCATATCGTCTGGGAAGGGGTTGTCGGATGTTTCGTCCTCGTAGAAATTGACATCCGTATAGGCTCGTGTATCTTCTTTAATTGTTGTCCATGTAGGTGTATTGATGGTGACCCCGATGTTCCAATCTACTGCCGGCTTATAAATCATCCCTAATTTGAAGTCGACACCGGAGCCTTCAGTGATTTGCGAGAAGGTGTCAAATAACTCATAGCTTTTATCCAGGTAGTCATACTCCAAGTTGTTGGGGTCAATAAAAATAGAATTTGGGTTGTTTGCAGCAACCTCAGCAGGAGATTTGGTCCAGCCATTTTCGATAAACTGTGTTTGACGATCATACTTAAAAGAGGTAATGCCTAAAGTCGCGCCTATATAAAACTGATGATTATAGTTTGCGCCAAAAGCTATAGCAGTTTTTGATCGATTGCCTCGAATGCTATGCTCATTATACTGCTCTTTGCTTCCATTTTCGACAGCTAAAGGAAAAAAACCTGAGCGACCGGGAATATCGTATTCTTCGACTATATTGGACCAATAAAAGTCATCGCTGAATCCTTGGTCGGCATCCATGATATCGGTAAGAGCGTGAACGATTGTACTAGTTTGGTTATCTCCTTTATAGTTTCGGACATTATTGAAGTTTTGGGTCTTGTTGTAGCTTAAGCCGATATTGAAGTTTTGCCACCCGGAATTGCTACGTGTAGGAAAGTGAAATACTGCCCCAGCTTGATCTACACCGAAATTGCCTTTTTGGCTCGTGGTGTTTGTTCCTAAGTAATCAATATTATTACTGTTTTGTAAATAGTTAAAGGTGATAGAGATGTCGGATCTGCCAAAAAAACCTAAACCGGCGGGATTGCCATTAAGGGAACTGATATCCCCACCTAAAGCAGTTTGTACATTACCAAATCCTTTTACCCTAGCCGAGGCCCCTAAGTCTTCTCGCGAAAAGATTAAAGCGTCATCTATCGTTTGACCGTGTAGGTCTCCTAATGTAATTACGGATAAGCATAGTAACGGAATCGTGTATTTTAGCTTCATGGAGGTATGTTATATAGTAGTGTTAAAAACTATCCAAAAAGACGGTTCAATAAAATACTTATTTGTCCTTTTGGATAGCCGAATAAAATTATCTTCTTGAAGACCCTGACGATCTTGAACTTCCTCCACCAGAAGATCGCGAAGAGCCGCCGCCGCTAGACATCGAAGATCCAGATGACCGGGAACTTCCTCCGGTATTGTAGCTTGGCGAAGGTGTACTTCTGGTAGGAGGAGGCGTGGACTCTCTTGTTGTAGAGCCTGATGACCTACTCGTACCGGTACGTTCAGTACTTCGTGCGGGTGGTGTAGTAGACGACCCGGTTCTTTGTGTCGCTGTTGGACGCGTAGTGCCTGTACGTTCTGGTGTACGTGATGTTCCGGTTCTTTGGGAATTAGGGTTGGTACCTACAGCTTCTCTGCTTGTACCCGAAGTGCCTGTTCGTACAGTTCCGGTCCTTGTGGTTGCCGTGCCAGTGCGTGAACCCGTGACTATACGGCCATTTGCTTCACGGGTAACTCCAGTACGTGTTGAAGTAGGTGTCCGTACAGTTCCTGCCGTAGATGAACGACGAGTTGTTGTTCCTACACGCCTGTTAAAGCGTTCTCTAGATTCGGATCGAACAGAAGATCCCATAGGCCGAGTAGTATATCGGTTTCCGGAATAATAGCTTCCACCACCGTAACCATATCCATAGTAGGGGTGACCCCATGAATTATAATAGGAGTTATGTCCCCAATAATTTCCATATCCGTAGTAAGGATACCCGCCCCATCCATAGCCATAGTAAGGGTATCCACCCCAACCGCCTCCATACCAAGGACTACCCCAGCCTAAACCCAGCGACCATCCTGCGCCCCATCCCCAATTGGAAAAGCCCAAGCCAAAACCACCGTAACCATACCATGGGTCAAACCAGGGATCGTAGTAGCTCATACCAGCTGTGGGGTAATAAAATCTATTGATACGGTTAGCATATTCCAACTCTACATATTCGTCTTCATTATACGCTTGGTCACTGTATTCGTCCGCGTAATATTGATTAGTCGTATTTGCAGAAACATTTTCCTGTCCATCGGAGTAATAATAGTCCGGACTTTGGTAGTCTGCAGGTCGGTTTGCAGCCTGATTATTGTACATATCATCTTTGTAAGCAATTTGTTTGCTCGTCGAACATGCGTTCAAAGCCAAAGCAAGTATTATTGCTAAACTCCCGATGAGTAATTTGTTCGTTTTCATGATATCTTTAATCTAAAGTGTATATAGAATACAGTCTTATTTATTATCTTAGACGCGAAATTTATGAAAGGTTTAACCCTTGTTAGCAAAAATAGAAATATTTTTCTTCTTTAAGATATTGATACAATTTAATTCAGTTTTAACGCGATGAGCAAAGGAATAGTAAGTAGAAGTGAGGATTATTCTCAATGGTACAATGATTTAGTAATTAAGGCTGATCTGGCTGAATATTCGGCGGTGAGGGGGTGTATGGTTATTAAGCCTTATGGCTATGGTATCTGGGAAAGGATGCAAGCTATTCTTGATAAGCGGTTTAAGGAAACGGGACATAGCAATGCCTATTTCCCTTTATTTATACCGAAATCATTTTTTTCTAAGGAAGCTTCACATGTCGAAGGCTTTGCCACAGAGTGTGCAGTGGTTACACATTATCGGTTGAAGAATGATGGAAACGGGCAGATGGTTGTCGACGAAGATGCCAAACTAGAGGAGGAGCTGATCGTAAGGCCGACATCTGAAACGATCATCTGGAATACCTATAGAGGGTGGATTGAGTCCTATCGGGATCTTCCTATTTTGGTGAATCAGTGGGCGAATGTAGTACGCTGGGAAATGCGTACGCGATTGTTTTTGCGTACGGCTGAATTTTTGTGGCAAGAAGGGCATACTGCACATGCTACCGAAGGAGAGGCTATCGCAGAGGCAGAACAAATGCTTGACGTCTATGCTGATTTTGCAGAAAATACATTGGCTTTACCTGTAATACGGGGACGCAAGACAGAGAATGAGCGCTTTGCAGGGGCATTGGATACTTATTGTATAGAGGCGCTGATGCAAGACGGTAAAGCCCTGCAGGCTGGTACATCACATTTCCTCGGTCAGAATTTCGCAAAAGCCTTTGATGTGAAATTTACGTCCAAAGAGGGCAAGCAAGAGTATGTGTGGGCAACATCTTGGGGGGTGTCAACTCGCTTGATGGGAGCTTTGGTAATGGCACATTCGGATGACCAAGGACTTGTTCTTCCGCCAAAATTAGCGCCTATACAAGTGGTAATTGTGCCCATTTATCGGACGGAAGAGGAAAAGGCTAAAGTTGATACTTTTGTTGAAAACTTAACGAGCGAACTTAAAGCTAAAGATGTATCTGTGAAATATGATGACCGGGATACGCAACGCCCAGGATTCAAGTTCGCGGAATGGGAGTTGAAAGGTGTGCCTTTACGGGTGGCTGTAGGTGCACGTGATATGCAAAATGGTACGGTTGAGTTGGCACGTCGGGATATCCAAACTAAGGAGACGGTAACACAGGATGGCCTGGCCGATAACATTAAAAATCTGCTGGATGAAATCCAACATAGTATTTATCAAAAAGCGTTGAAATTTAGGGATGATCATATTACCGAGGTGAATTCCTACGATGAATTTAAAGAAGTGCTGGAAACAAAGACTGGATTTATTTCCTGTCATTGGGATGGAACGATAGAGACGGAAAAACGTGTGAAGGAAGAGACCAAGGCGACTATACGTTGTATTCCTTTGGATGCGAAAGCGGAGGAGGGTGTGTGCATTTTTACAGGGAAACCTTCGACACAACGCGTACTGTTCGCGAAGGCGTATTAACCTTTAGGCTTTAAGCTGGACTTAGGCTTATAGCCTATACTTACTATGGCTGTATAATATACAACAGCTATACGGGGCTTACAGCATACGGCCTATAGCCTAAAATAGAAAATGAAACCGAGAGCACTCCTCAGCCGTAGAGAAAAAATTATTAGATGAAAATATTAATACTAGGGTGCGGTTGGGTAGGAGAGGCTTTTGCGGAGCATATATGCCGTAACGATGCAGAGTTGTGGGTAACTACGACCGGAAAAGATAAAGCGGATAGGCTGCGAAAACTTGGATTTCATACCGTGGTGATGGATTTTGATGTTTCAGCGGATTGGCGTTTATTGCCATCCTCGTTTGATTATATCTTGACGAGTATTCCTGCCACTTCCAAACATACACCTGAGGTTCTCTTCGATCGGTTTGACCGGGTAAAAACTTTGATTGATCGGTTGGATTATAAAGGACATATTTTTTTGAGTTCGGTTGGTATTTATCCGGACCAGGATGGGATATTTGATGAAAGCTGTGTTTCTGATTTAAATGAGCGTTTGTATAGTGCGGAAAAGCAGCTGTTGTCTTTGTCGCATACCTCAGTTTATCGACTGGGAGGTCTGTTTGGTAAGAACAGGATTTTTGCGAAATACTTTGCCGGTAAGGTTTGTCATACGGGAGATCAGCTTGCTAATTTTGTGCATATAGCGGATGTGGTGCAATTGATTGAAAGAGGCTTTGAAGGGCTGATGTGGGGTGAGGCTTATAACGTAGTTTGTCCGGAACATCCCTCAAAACGTCATGTTATTGAAGCATCTGCTGCAAAATATGGGTATAATTTACCTCTTGCTTTTGAACCGAGAGAGATCTTTCATAAAGTGGTGGTTCCTGATAAAATTATTAAATTGTTGGATTATACTTTTAAGTATCCTTCTCCGATAGACTTTTAATGTACCTTATTAAGCTATTGCTATGTCGAATTTTAATCTGAAAGAGTTTTTAGACAACAAGGTTGATCAATATAATCGTCCCGATTTTATTGAAAAGGATCCTATTTGTATTCCACATAGATTCGCGCGTAAAGAAGATGTGGAGATTATGGGATTTATAGCCGCTATATTGGCATGGGGACAGCGCAAGACGATTATCAACAAATGCTTAGAACTGATCACCCGTATGGATGGAGCCCCTTTTGACTTTATCAAGAACCATCAAGACAGGGAGCTAAAGCAGTTATTAGGATTTAAGCACCGTACCTTCAATGATACGGATTTATTATATTTTATCTCTTTTTTTAAGAATCACTATGAGAGATTTCCCTCATTGGAAGATGCTTTCATAATAGAGCAAGAGCAGAGCGATGAAATCGACATAGAACGTGCACTAAATAATTTCAAAAATTATTTCTTTTCGCTGCCGGATTTCCCATTACGTACCAGAAAACATGTGAGCTCTCCTTTACAAAAATCAACCTGTAAGCGCTTAAATATGTTTTTGCGGTGGATGGTACGGAAGGATGACAAGGGGGTAGATTTTGGAATTTGGCAGCGGATCAAGCCGAGCCAGTTGATCTGCCCATGTGATGTGCACGTGGAACGAGTGGCTCGAAAATTACATCTGATCACTTTGGATCAAGTGAACTGGAAAACTGCCGTTGAACTGACCGAAAATTTACGGTTGCTCGAACCTCAGGATCCTGTCAAATATGATTTTGCTTTATTTGGCTTAGGTGTAGAACGGGAAATGTGATGGTAGTTCCGAATGAATGCTTTACATCAAACCTTTCCACCATGCTGTGTTTGGGGGGAGGTGGTCGAGGGAAACGATTTGACCAATTCGAGGCGTAATGACGTCTATTTGTTTTTCTTTAGCAGCTTTGGTTACCCGAATCAAAGGTTCATCCCAAGCATGATTCGCTAATGGGAATTTTGATGAATGTACGGGGATAATATATTTTGCCTGTAAATCCTCCGTAGCGGTGATGACTTCTTCGGGCATCATGTGTATATATTTCCACATCAGGTTGTATTGCCCATTTTCCAGTATCGCAAAATCAAAAGGCCCATGTTCTTGGCCGATTTTTTTAAAATGCTTACCATAACCACTATCTCCGCCGATGTATATTTTCTTCGAACCTGCTAAGATGAAAGAGGACCATAAGGTTGTGTTCCTTTTAAAGGTACGCCCTGAAAAATGCCGCGCTGTGGCGGAAGTAATGTGGAAGCCTTCCAAATCGACGGCTTCTCCCCAATATAATTCAGTAATTTGATGAGATGGGTAACCCCATTTTTCGAGGTGAGCACCCACACCAAGTCCGGTTACAATATGCTTAACCTTATGTTTGAGTTGCATGAAAGTGTTATAATCTAAATGATCCCAATGATCGTGGGTGATCACCAAAATATCTATTTCAGGCATATCTTCTGCCGTGTAACTATAGGTGCTGTTAAATGCTTTTACACTTATTCGAACCGGGGTAGCGTATTTGCTGAAGACGGGGTCGACTAAAATTTTCTTGCCATCTAATTGAAGTAGGTAGGACGAGTGGCCAAACCAAATATATAGGTTGCTGTCAATAGGTAGGTTATGGAGATCGTTTTTTTCAACAGGGATAAGATCTTTGGGGACATTTCGTTCCCTTTTTGTAAAGAAAAAGCTTCTCATGATATCCGTATAGCTTGTCCCTTCGGCTAAAGCTGGGGTAAATTCGATATTGTCAAATGCCCCATCTTTATAGTTAGGTCTGCTTTGCATATTGGTGAGTCTTTCGCCAACAGCGTTTGTGCCGAATCTAGCGTGCTTCAGATAAAGGAATGTTCCTATAACCAGAACGATAATGAGAATAAGTAAAGCCTGCATACTTCGAAGTAAAAACCTTTTCACTAATGATACCCCAATAATTTCATGACTTGTTTGGAATTCTGTTCTTCGCCAAACACCTCATAATTGAACGTTTCGTCCCTGTTACGACGGATCAACACATGTTTAGGAGATGGTAGTAAGCAATGATGAATGCCACCATAACCACTTAATACATCTTGATAAGCACCTGTGTGAAAGAAACCCAGGTATTGGATCTTACGGGTCTTCGGCATGAATACAGAGTTCATGTGGGCTTCCTGGTTGTAATAGTCCTGTCCGTCGCAGGTGATGCCGCCTAGGTTGACCCGTTCGTATTCCGAATCCCAGTTGTTGATAGGTAATAAGATATACCGTTGATTGAGTGCCCATACATCAGGAAGATTCGTAATGAAGGAACCATCGATCATAAACCATCGTTCGCGGTCGTTCTGTTGTTTACGTCCTAATACTTTATATAAAATCCCCGAAGCTTCGGCTACGGTGTATTTGCCAAACTCGGTAATAATATCGGGTTCCATGACCTCATGATAAGCACAGATCTGCTTAATACGGTTGACGATTTCGTTAACCATATATTCATAGTCAAAATCATGTACCAACGAATCTTTGAAAGGCATACCGCCACCGATATCGAGTGTGTCTAGGTCCGGGTTTATCTTTTTAAATTTACAATATAATGTCACATATTTCTCCAACTCATTCCAATAGTAAGGTGTGTCCGAAATACCCGAATTGATGAAGAAATGTAAGAGCTTTACCTTGAAATTAGGGTTGACAGCCAATTTGTTATTGTAGAAATCAATGATGTCTTCCTGACGAATACCTAATCTTGATGTATAAAATTGCGAATCAGGCTGTTCCTCGGCAGCAACGCGTATACCTATTGCGCAAGGCTCATCTAACTCGATCTCATCGTCGTATAGATTGAATTCTTCTTTGTTGTCCAGTACAGGGATAATATTTTTATAGCCATCATGGATCATATCAATGATATACTGCTTATACTGATAGGTTTTGAAGCCGTTGCAAATAACAGTAATATCCTTGGTTACTGTCCCGGCACGTTCTAACGAATCGATCATAGGCATGTCGAAAGCCGATGATGTTTCCAAGTGGATATCATTTTTTAGTGCTTCCTCAACGATATGTTTGAAGTGAGAAGATTTCGTACAGTAACAATATTTGTAGGATCCTCTATAATCATGTTTGAGTATAGCTGTTTGGAAAAGAATTTTCGCCTGCTGGATTTTTTTGCTGACAATAGGCAAGTAGGTAAAACGTAATGGTGTACCATACGTCTCTATCATTTCCATTAGATTCAGGTCGTGGAAATACAACTCATCATCAATGATTTCAAATCCGTCTTGCGGAAAACCAACACTTAAGTCAAGAAATTCCTGATAGCTCTGCATTTTTTATTATTTTTGGCAAAGATATACTTTCGTAATGAATACCTAAATACTTAGGGTTATAATTTTCTCGTTCATTATCAGAAAGATAGGATTATTACATAATATTTACATGACTATTTCTATTCAACAGAAACTTATACAACAGACGGTCAAGGCTGTCCAAGCACTTTATAACATTGAAATACCTGAAGAACAAATCACTTTACAGGAAACGCGTAAGGAGTTTGAGGGTCAGATTACCATTGTTACGTTTCCTGTAACCCGATTCTCAAAGAAATCGCCAGAACAGACAGGAACTGAAATTGGTGAATATCTGCAACAGCATGTGCAAGAAATTTCCGCATTCAATGTCATCAAAGGTTTTTTAAATATTAGCTTATCGGATGGGTATTGGATTTCTCTTTTGAATGAAACCATTTTGCCTGTGAATTTTGGGCAGTTTCCAGAGCATGGAAAGGCGGTTATGGTAGAATATGCGTCACCAAATACCAACAAACCGTTGCATTTGGGACATGTACGTAACGTGCTTTTAGGTTATTCGGTAGCCGAAATTCTAAAAGCATCGGGCAAAAAAGTGTATAAAACGCAGGTCATCAACGACCGTGGGATTCATATTTGCAAATCGATGCTGGCATGGCAGAAGTTTGGAAATGGACAAACACCCGAATCTACTGGATTGAAAGGTGATAAATTTGTTGGCAATTTTTATGTGGAATTTGATAAAGCCTATAAAAAAGAAATCGACGAACTGAAAATACAGGGAGTATCGGAAGATGAGGCAAAAAAACAAGCTCCGTTGATGCTTGAGGCTCAGGAAATGCTACGCAAGTGGGAAGCCGGCGATGAGGAAGTGGTCCACCTTTGGAAAACGATGAACGGTTGGGTGTATGACGGTTTTGAAGTGACATACAAAAATATCGGTGTTGATTTTGACTTCAATTATTACGAGAGCCAAACCTATTTATTGGGAAAAGATGAGGTGGAAAAGGGGTTGGAAAAAGGGGTGTTCTATAAAAAAGAAGATAGTTCAGTCTGGATCGATTTAACGGACGACGGTCTGGATGAAAAATTGGTCATGCGTTCAGACGGTACTTCGGTCTATATTACGCAGGATATCGGAACGGCCATTCAGCGCGTAAAAGATTTTCCGGATGTAGGTGGGATGGTTTATACTGTCGGAAATGAGCAGGATTATCATTTTAAAGTGCTGTTTCTGATTCTGAAGAAATTAGGTTTTGATTGGGCAGACGAGCTCTTTCATTTGTCGTACGGCATGGTGGATCTCCCGTCCGGGAAGATGAAATCCCGGGAAGGGACAGTGGTGGATGCAGACGATTTGATGGGTGAAATGATCCAGACAGCACAGTTGCGTACCGAAGAGCTTGGAAAGACAGAAGGCTTTTCGGAAGAAGAGAAGGCACACTTGTATCGTATCATAGGTATGGGTGCACTGAAGTATTTCTTGTTAAAGGTGGATCCGAAGAAGCGTCTGTTATTTGATCCGAATGAGTCGGTAGATTTCCAGGGGCATACAGGGCCTTTTATCCAATACACCCATGCACGTATTAAATCTGTGTTGCGCAAAGCAGGGTTTGCAGGAACAGAGCCTTCGGTTTCGCTCGATAATATTTCACCCTATGAGCGAGATTTGATCCAGGTTTTAGCCGATTTCCCGGCTATTATAGAAGCATCTGCTCAAGAATTTAGTCCGGCACAGTTGGCAAATTATGTTTATGATGTGGCTAAGCTCTACAACAAGTTTTACCATGAGGAAAGTATTTTGAAAGCGGAGCAAGAAGAAGTGAAAACTTTTCGTCTGCATCTGTCAGCTTCGGCTGCAAAAGTCATTGCCGAAAGCATGCGTCTACTTGGTATTGAAGTTCCGGAGAGAATGTGATCTTTTAGATGCTAAACATTTGACGTTAGGTATTAGGTCGCTCTTTTTGTATATATTTGGTTTGGGAAGATTTCGGGATTGAATGTTCGTATATTGGAATTATAATGTTTTAATAACGAGATAAATCAGAGCACATCCACCTAACTCCAATCAATCTGTTTCGGACTGTTAAAAATACGATTCTCAAAAATTATGTCAAAGAAATACAAAGTGGGATTAATTGGCTTTTCTGTAGGAGGACATGTATTCCATGCGCCATTTATTGCAGAAAATGAAAGCTTGGAGTTGTATAAAGTAACGGCAAGAAAGCCTGAACAGCAGCAAATGTTGGCGGAGCGCTATCCGGAAGCTATAGGCGTATTGACTGCCGATGAGATCATCCAAGATCCCGAGATTGATATCGTTGTTGTGGCTACGTCTAACGATGTACACTATAGTTTGGCAAAAGCGGCTTTAGAGGTGGGGAAGCATGTGGTAGTCGAAAAGCCCTTTACGAATACAACGGCCGAAGCGGATGAATTAATTGCATTGGCAAAAGAAAGAAATCTATTGCTGTCTGTGCATCATAATGCACGATTTCATTCGGATTTTAAGACTGTAAAAAATGTCATCGCTTCGGGTAGATTGGGACGTGTGGTCAATTATGAAGCTCGATTTGATCGCTTCCGTAACTTTCTTCGCCCCGGAGCCTGGCGTGAGGCAAATTTGCCGGGATCGGGTATACATTATGACCTTGGAGCTCATTTAATCGACCAATCTTTGCAGTTATTTGGGCATCCGGATTCTGTGTTTGCTGATCTTCGCGTGCAACGGGATGGTGCAAAGGCTGTTGATGATTTTGAGATCATTCTTTCCTATCCCAAGCTGAAAGTTTCCTTGAAGGGACAAATGTTGGCTAAAGAACCTACACCTCGCTTTGCGGTTTATGGTGTGAACGGATCATTCGTAAAGAGAGGAGTAGATCCGCAAGAAAACTTGCTACGTGCAGGTGTGCGTCCTGGGAATATGTCGGATTGGGGGAGAGAAGAGGAGGATACTTATGGCACATTGTCCATTGAGGAAAAAGGGCAAGATGTTGCCGAGCATATCCCTAGCGAGGTAGGTTCGGGACAGGACTTTTACCGGAATATTGTAGACGTGTTGGATGGTAGAGAAGATTTGATTGTACAGCCGGCGCAAGCTCGAGATGTCATCCGTATTTTGGAGCTGGCAGAACTGTCGTGGCATGAGCAACGGGTGGTTTCTTTGAAAGGCGAATTAATTTCCTAATGATTCAATACCACGCTATTATCATTGGAGCAGGAGCCTGTGGCTTGATGTGTGCTGTGCAGGCGGGATTGTTGGGTAAGAAGACCTTAATCTTAGAACGTA
>JBEBWF010000073.1:0-18223 GCA_040392285.1 Sphingobacterium sp.
GTCACAATCTGTGACTTCAAGTTATTGACCCAAATATAATAAATATTTTAAAAATTACTAAAAATATTAGTATACATTTTACAGGCAACTATCTATTGTATATGGTGGATATTAATTCTTTATATTTATAGCTGTTAAACATTAGAGAAATGGATTTTAATAGAAAATTTCAACACAAAGTTGATCAAAGAGTTGTTGACTTTGACGTAACGTACAATCCAGAAACACATTTATTTAAAGTGTATGAGTCTGGGCAGTCAGCTGGATAATCTGTCAAGTGCTTTTATGTATTTTAGTACCTATGCCAAAAATCCTACAAAACAATAAATGAATATCGGCTAATTTTAAAGATAAGTAGCTTTCCATATAACAAATGAAAGTCTAATCTTTGAAACAAATATATTTTAAATTAGCAAAAAACATCTAGCTTTGTTAGAACTGAAAATCGTGTTATAGAGACTTTTTATTATATCTTAGTTATGAATCAATTAAAAACGTTTTATCAGCAAACCTTTTACTTTTGGATTGTTTTGAAAGTTTTTTTAGGTGTTGGAGCTTTTATATTTTTAAGCTCTCAGATCAAGGGAGTTAGTAAGGCGAATTTAATAGGGCTTATATACTCTCTGCTTTTGATTCTAGATGTGATTTTTGTTCTCACTAATACTCCTAATAAAGCGATTAAAAGATTTACAGGTATTTTCTCCTTACTTTTTGCGATAATCATAGCTGTATTGTTGTTAACAGTAGGTAATGATATTAACTTAGGTGTACCGATGGGAACTTTAACAGTTCTTTGTCTTATCCTGGTAGGTCTCTTTGATCTATTACAGGTTCAAAGAACTATTTGATTAAATGCCTTTCCCTGCTATCTCAAAAGACGTTTTTGGTATCTTGTGATTAACAATTCTATAAAATAGAACCGTATATTACTAAGTGATAAAAAATAAATAATTTAAGCTGCTATATGGACATCGTAATGTGAATGACGATTCCTCGGTTCTCAAATATTAGCCATCAATAGTAAATCTACATCTTGGAAAATTAGTGCATCCCCTGAATTTGCCGAATTTACCATTTCGTAAAACTAAACTCCCACCACAGTAGGGACAATTGCCTTGATTGATGAATTTCTTTTTTTCTTTTATCCTCTTTTTAATAGCTTTGATGTGCTGACTGCGGTTGTAAGTGGCTGAGCTATTTACAGCACTTATCTGATTATAAATTTCGTTTTTCTCATATTCATCAAGAACTATTTCCTTGTATCTCTTGATAACCGATATGAGCCTATGTGAATAAGTTACCTCTGAAGTTGTTCGGACTTTAAGGGTAGCTTTCTTGGAGAATACAACGATAGGAATGTATTGAATGTTTGGAAATTCTTGAAGGTAATGTTTCAAAACCTTTATATGACCGTAATTTTGACGGATAGGGTTATATAATTTTTCTTTCCGTTTATATATCACCTGTGTCCAATATTCCGAATGTTCCCCTCCTAAGATCCATCCTTTGTAATTCTTAGTTTCAATGACAAATATTCCAAAATCCGATATAATGAGATGGTCGATCTGTGCAGTCCTGCCGTTAGTATTTAAAACTACATTGTTTATGATCTTATACTTTGATCGGTTGAGTACAGATAAGATTACGGCTACAGTTCTCTCCCCAACAACCCCTTTAATCCGAGGTCTAAATATCTTATAGATAAGGACTGTGGTGAATAAAATCAAATAGGGCCAGAATCCAAGGATATTTATTAGTGTATTTTTCATTACCTATATGAAAACCGATTTACTTCCCGAGTCAATTTCTCCTTGCACTACAAAAGTTCTCCATAAATCCCCAATCTCTAACGGTGCCATCCTTATGCAATATGCCTAAATAAATACCATCATTAAGGCCAACTTGCCAGATGGCATGAGCCGCATTCTTTTTATCGGAGATACCTTTCCCTTTCACAAATTCTGTAAACGCTTTTTTACCCTTTTCAAATGAGTTTTCAGAGAAGTATGCCACCAAATAGATATCCATAGGATGTGGACCCAGTTTATGTACCGATGTTTGTAATAGGTGACGCTTTATGATATCAGGCCAGGAACTCGGAGTAGTTCGTTGTAGCTCACTTTCTATTTCTTCAAATGCATATGCCCTATACTCTCTCTTTTCCCAATCCTTAAGGTTGAACCACTCCCAATTATGTTGCTGTAAAGCGCGTAGCAAGTTTTGTAAATTGCACGTAGTAGGAATAATTCTCGAAAAAATACTTCTACCCTGGATACTCTCAGGTAGGTTTATCTTAGGTGAAATGTCTCCTGTTTCCTGTTTGTTTTGATTATTTCGTACAAAAGAAGAAGTAATATCCATAAATATTTCACGGTCCACAATAGAAAATAATAGCATTTCCGTATAGAAAAGATGAGTAGACTTTTCCTGGTCACCCTCCCAAAGTTTTTTACTTATGTCTTTCACGAGTTTATTCAATTCGCTGTACGCACTATCTTTACTGATATATAGATTTTTATCTATATTGCTAATATACTTCAAGTTCCTAAGTTGATTAATGTCTTTAGGCTGATATTGATGCACGTGTTTTAGACGTATCAGCGTATTTATATCGAAAGCTGTCATTTTTGAGTTACGTCCTTCTGGTGTGGGAAAGAACTTATCGCTAGCTTTCTGGGATAAAAGTATCCAATTGAGCGAATAAGCTACCCGCGAGTCGTAGATGATGTATTCTTTAGGAAACATGTATGCCGCTACCTTTGAGGTACTGGGTATTCTGTCAAATTTGAAGTTTCTGTTAGTGAGAAAAGTTTTAATAAGAGCTTTTGTCTTGTCTTCTTGAGCAGTACGTATACCGCCCCATTCCCGGATTATCCATAAACTTAGCTTATCGAAAAGCTCTTCGTCGTGTAACCAGGTATCCGTCAACTTTTGTTGAATTACCTTTTTTAAATAGATTTCCTTCTGATAGTTTGTTTTAGTACTCAGTTCCAATACACTTTCTTCGGATAAGACATCCAAGGCTATCAAAGTGCTTAGATTTGCATTCCAGTTGTAAAGCTGATCTAGTTTTTCTCGATAAGGAATTAAATAATCTACGATTTTATCTACATCAAAATTTGGCATATGATTTTAGTTTGTAATCCTTGGATAAAAGTACCACGGCTAACTCATAAATATACGGCATACTTGCATATTCAATTTGTTAACATAAATGTTTTATATATATATCTTGTTTTCAATAGTATATACTTTATAATTATTTTCTTTAGATACATATCTAATATTTGAAGAGCTTTCCTTTAGCACTTTTCAAGCTATCTGTACTGACGGCCTATTCCTGTGTCACAGAGATAAATAGGTTTCATTCTATCTCAACCACTTCAACAAGGCTTCCCAACCACCTGTAAAGTATAATAATATAGTAACAAAAGTCACTAATATCCAGATGAATAAATTTGCTTGCCTTTTACTCGAAGTAGTATGACGATTGGGTGTAGAGGTGCTAAATGTGTGTTGTTGAGTCTTTTTTGAATCTTTTGAGGGAGTCAAGGTTTTAATTTTTTGTGGACGATCAGTATTGATTTTTTTGGAAACATACGTGTTTGGAATGGAAGATGGAGAAGCATGTGTTGTATCCTCCCCTCTTAAAGTTGCCAGATACTGCTCTAAAGAGTATTCGTCTAGATACAATACTTCTCGTGCTTTACTACCTTCAAATGGGCCTACTATACCCGCCGCTTCCAGTTGATCTATTATTCGTCCCGCCCGATTATAGCCAAGCTTCAACTTACGTTGGATCAGCGATGTTGAGCCTTGTTGATGTATTGCAAATAGTCTAGCACACTCTTCAAATAATGGATCACGATGAGCAAAGTCAAAATCCGTCAAAGTTGCTGGTTCTTCAAAACGTTCTTCAAAACTGAGAGGTAATAACCAAGCACACGGATAGCCTCTCTGCGATCCTATAAAATCACAAATCGACTGTATAGTAGCATAATCAATGAATGGTTGCGAGCCTTTCATAAGCTTTTCTCCCTGCTCGCGGAGCAATTCACCCGGTGGGTTCAATTTTTCAGCACCTACACGATCTAATATCTTCCGGGATTCATTTTGCGACATTAGCTTCATCGCCAGACGAACACTGAAATTAGCCCTTAATTGGGGCGTAATACTCCGGGACATAATCTGGCTCGTTGCTGCTATCAGATATATCCCTGTATAAAGATTTTTTTGCGTAAGTGATATTAGATATTTGGTCGTTTGTTCATTCAAGAATGTCTGCAAGTCATCCATGATTAGTACTACATTGGGGAGATATCGATGCCCTTTTTCTGGGTTTAACTCTCTATGGACAAATTTGGCGTTATAGTCTTCGATTGTCTTTACACCTGCATTTCGGAATAGGTCTAGCCGTTGCTCACACTCTATTAGGAGAGAATTGACGGTGCTCAATACCTGCCTTCTCTCAGCAATAGGTGATCGCTCCCTAGGCAGCTTCGACAGGAAGTGCTTTTCTATTTTACTGATAGAGTTATAATCGACGGGTTTACTTCTACAAATAACCAATTTTAATTCGGCAGGGTGAAAGGTATATAACCAAGTGATTATCTGGTTATATATAAATTGTGTCTTTCCTGATGCTATAGTGCCAGCCAATAATACATTTGGGTGATGATATAATTCTCGTACAACAAAGCTTTCTGTACCATCTAACATAAGGGGCATCTTGTGTTTGTGACACTTGTTCGGTATATCAATGAATAAAGGCCGAAGTGATTCTGGTAATAGGTCCAGGAGAGGAAATTGATATCCCGAGAGGTGTAAGTTCGGGTCGTATGTGCCAAACTGGTTTAGTATATCTTCTGGCGATATATTCTCGTCCTCGTGCATAGTGAAATTTATTTATAACTTTTGTGAGAGAATTAATTGCACAAGCTCCTATCCACATAGGTCTTGTTCCCATTGCCATTAATATAATAGCATCCACCCCGTGGACCTCTTATGTATGTCCTCCCTGCTGGTTTTCTGGTGGATGTAGGAGCAGATCGGGTAGTGGTTGTATTCGTCGTTCGAGAGGAGGAAGGTGTGGTAGGTTTGTTCCCCCTTGAATAAAGACTATTCGTTGTAGAGGCATTGTCCTTTACATATTCCCAAGTGCCGTTGCTTTTTAAGAGAACCTTTTTGCCATTGTCGGTAGTTGCGTATTGGTTTTGTGCATACAATGATATTGTATATATGGATGCCAATATTGTTAATAGTAGTGCCTTCATTTCGGTTATGCAGTTATCAAAAAGTATAAGAATATAATAGTGACGATCAATGTTGTTAAAATGCTTAAAAGGGAATACCAAGTCGTTCTCTTGATTCTTTTTCCATGATTATCATATTTATCAAATGGTTGAGATTTAATTGAGGCTTCAAATCTACTTTTCTCCATCATTTCATATTCTATGAATATAAGAAAGCATAAATTTATTATTGGAATAAATATAGTTTTTACTGAGATTGTCGTTTCGAGTTTTGATAGCGCAAAGAATCCTGCAATTAGTATATTATTGAAGGTGAATAATTTGTCGTGTATTCTGTCAAAATGTTTTAAAATATTCTTTAACCCTTCTTCTTCTGTTCTAGTGAGGTTTTTCTCAATACGTTCTTGCTCTTTTTCAGATTCTTCAAAGTCAACATTTGCCATTTTAATAGTTTTTTATTTTCCATCAAACAACTCTCCCAGTTCTTGTGTAATTTTTTATTCTTTTAGATCACAATCTGTAATCTCAAAACTTATTCGGCTTGTTTTTTTATAGGTTTCCGTTCCTAATCTAGGCCCATACAATATAATCTTTGTTCGGTAGTTCTGTTTGTCCCATAAAGCTAGGGAACAGTCAACTGAAAAGCAAATATATTTGGCTTACAGCACAGTTAGATTATCTAGTTACTAGTGACGACGCTCCCACCAAAAGGTAAGGATAAATAAGATTTATCACCTAGAATTGAATTGTTGTTGATATCTATTTTGGAATAAGATTTCTATGTTTGATTGTAGTATATAAGTCGTAACCTTTTTTCTCATTTTCCCACTTAAAGAAATAGATAGAAATAGTTGTATATGGAGTGTTGTATTCCAGATTTTCAAATTTTAGAATGTGTTCTTTGATTTTAGGAGGCGTTGCTTCATATTCAACCATATAGTATAATTCGTTCAAAATGGCTAAAAACTTATTCAAATCATTGATCCTAGATCGCTCATAGCATGTGAAGTGCAGTTTGAGACTTCGAATAATATATTTGTTCCCTTCAATCGAATAATTACAAATTCCGGACATGAAATCTTCATCCAGTTTTAAATCTTGGGATTTTCCTTCCCATATTTCTCCGAGATTGGAATGATATTCTTTTATAATAATATTCTGTCGGATCAAAAATTGTTTTGCATCAGCCGGATTCCAGCCTTCTAATTCGGGATACTTTGGGGGTACATCTTCCTTGATCTGCTGCGTTCGAATTCTTTTCATCGAATCCCACAAACTTTCATTCGGTTCTAAATACACAAAACTATTACGCCATCTAATAGCTCCTTTTATATTAAAGTTGAAGAAAAATAGGGAGCCCACAAGCATCTGATAATATTGTGATTTGTTTTTTGATTTACGTTTTAAAGAGATTGCCATCTCTTCGTATTGCACATATAGATTTAGTAGAGCCAAAAAAGGTATAAATAAGAAGGTTAAAATAATTGGAAGCACAAATTCTTTTAAAGTTTGTGTGTTTAGATATTTGTTATAGTTCTCTATAGCAAAATATAATATATATATTAACAATATGACTGAAGCAATCAGGCCTAAAGTATCTAAAACTTTTCGTACAGGTACATATTCTTTTTTGTGTTGCGAAACTGTATGTATGCCAATAAGGAAAATCAATATGGGAACAGCTATAAATTCAAGCCAAACATTAAATGTAGCCAAATTCATGACGAAAGAGAGAAACACCGTGATCTTAACACTGTCTTTTATCGTGTTTCTCAAAAAGTTTATTGGCTCTTTATTTCTACCTATTTCAAACATTAAAATGGTAGAATTCAATACAATCCAATATATAGTATCCTTTAATAGTGATTTGTCCCAGACCCCGTAGTTTCTAAGTATATAAATCACAAATAGGAAGTAACCTACAGTAAGTATATATATGACGTTAAACTTCCAATTAAAGAAAACTTTTAATAACCTACAGAAGGAGGTTCGAAGGCTTGGGATTACTATAAAACAACAAATTAAGATAGCTGTCCATGCAATGTAAGCTAATTCTCTTGAACTGAATATGGCCAAAAGATTGTATATTTCTTTATGGATGATCACCAAATACATAATTTAGGAACGTTTTATCCGGCATCCACGATAGAAGAATATTCATTACCAATACGATGTTATAGGCTGGACTTACTTATCCAGTTCGTTCAGAAAGTCAAAGCAAAGTTTATAAGTCTTCAAATTCATCGTCCTCTTCTTGAAAGTATAAATTATCCTGACCAATTAAACTAACCTGCTCAAAACGCTCTTTGGTCATTGGCTCATCTTCTAGTACAGATTCCATTTCATCTACAATATAACTGTTCGTCCTAATGTCCATCAGAAATCTGATATATTCTGCACTGCTATAATTTTCAAGAGAAAGCGGATTAATCGACCTAATAAATCTCGTCAATCCATCATCTAGTTTTCCAGACTGCAACAGAATTAAAATTTCCTTTTGTAGGTGCCTTTCTTTTTCAAACGTAAATTCCTTTGCGAGAAAAATCTTGTATGATTTAGAATAGGCTGCTATCTCGTGTGTAAAAATACCAAGCCTTCCAGTTTCCTTACGCATCAATTCGTAAAATTCAGTAGTGATTTTGCCTATTAATTTACCAATGAATTTTTTAATCCGTATGTTATTGGCAACCATAGGCTGAATGCCTTCTTCCTCTGTTACATTCAATTCTTCTTTTAGAAAATTCACCAATCCATGTAGATCTTGATTTTTTTGATAAACTGATTCCAAGTTATAGCGACTATAGCGTGTAGTTCTGTAAAAATCACTTATAAACTGTAGTAGCTTGACGTGTTGCTTGCCCAAGTTGATTGTATGTTTCTTTTTTATACGACTAAGAAGCTCCATATGATTGTGGGTAATCAGTGTCCTTTCAAATTCTCCTTGATTAATTTCTTCGTCATGCTCCGTCAGTATTACCACAATCTTTTCGAGGCGCTCAAGTCCAATAGAGAGACTGTAAAGAAACTCAAAGACATCGTGTTCATAATATAAGTATTCTATCTGATCAAAAGAATATAGCGCATTGTAGATCAAACTTCCTGAAATATGCAATTCAGTACCTAGACGAAAGTTCTTCCAAAACTTAATTGGGTCATTATCATACATATCTTTAGTTCAATGGATTAATTTATATGCTTTTCAATAAGAGATATTCTTGTGCCTATTATAAAACCTCTATCTATTCTCTCTTCTATCAAAATACCGACAAGAATATAATCGTATGTGTTTCGCCGTTTACCCGCTACCGACAGCCAAACTCCACCGCCACTCATTCCCTTCAACTCCTTAAGTCCTAACATTCTGGTATCTTCACCAAGATAACTTTGTTTTCGACTGTATTCCAGAGATATGTTGTTATCATAGCTAAATCCAAGTTTCTCGAAGTTTCTATATTGCCTTATTGTGGTTAGGTAACCAAAAGGTTCTGAAAAGAATCCATAACCCTCTAGTTTTGTTTTTTTGTTGACATATCCGTAGAGCATGTACCATGATTCTTCATTAAAGACATGGCCAAAGCCGAGATATTTATATGACAGAAATGAATAAACAGATTTTAATTCTTTAACCCTGTAACCTTTTAATTCTATCAAAGCCAAGTCTATACTATCATTAGCATCGTTCACAAACGTTACAGCAGTTGGTAGCCTAACCGCAAAGCCCATTGATGTTAGAATTACGACATCATCTATTTTTATGTTATCAAAAACGTGTTTGCATGTGAGAAGGAAAAACTTTGAAGAATTCTGAATCAATACCCCTGATGCAATCTGAATAGGTGGAAGAATGTCATCTTCAAATCGTCTCTGGTTTGGTGGACTAAGATAAAGTTGTACAGTGTACTTGAGAATAGGCCCCCCTTCTACAAACATGTGTATGTCTAATTTAGATAATGGACAAATTCATGTCAATTATACCTTGGTCAGGTATTTGTAATTTTCCATTTTTAGTATCATGACCTTATGTTTTAAGCATTTCCAAGTTTCCTATCTAAAATAAAGCATCCGCTTCATTATGTCCCCGATCAATTCAGGCTCGTTGTTTGGGTTTATGATGCTTTTCCAGTTTACTGGGTTAGAACTGCTATACTGTATTAGGTCTAGTTCATCCATACGGTATTTAAGGATAGCCTTACTTACATTAAAAAAAGATGAAAGTTTTTCCGTCATACGTTTATAATCTAGTTTGTTGCAAGATTGATTGTCTAGATATACTTTGCCAACCCGATTGATCCCGTTGGACTTCTGCCAAATATACAATTGTATGTACAATGCCTCTTCGGGCATTAACAATGCAGACGCAAAGTAATTGGCCTGCCATTCTATCCAGTTTTTATCATTCAGTAGATTATGTTTTTTTGTAAGTTCATTATACTTTGACATTTCCATAGCATCATAGTCCTCTTGAATTAGGTTGATATTGGAATGGAGAAAGATATGAGCTATTTCATGCATGCATACAAACAGAAAGTTATCTTCATTTCGAATTTTAGGATCGATGAATATTTGTTTTGTTTTTAGGGAGCAATATGCTTTGACCTCTAAACCTTGGATAGTAGAAATGTTAATATTATCAATAAGCTGGATGCCATATGTATCTTGGATATGTTCTAAGAACTTTTTAGATTCCAATTGAGAAATGCCTTTAAGATATTTGGGTCAAAAGCGTTCAATATCTTTTTTGTTATATTTTGGATAATACTCTTAGATAATTTTTGTAGCGGTTCCAAGCTGGGTAGATGGGCTTGCTTATCAGTAGAGGGGCTAAATATATGAATAAAGGTATTTTCAATTTCCTTATCCCAATCTATATTTACACTATCATCATTACCAGAGTTATAGTTTTTGACTTGATCAGACCAAGGGATAGGCGCATCTCGTTGCCAATTGTTTTTAGCGTTGTGTAGTAAGACGTCTGGGGTATCATCATCTTTTACTTGGATAAGCATAATACCATTTGATTCAGCAAAATCATAAGCTCCTTTTTGAAATCCACTTGTGGATATGAATACGCCTTTTACGTTTTTCCCAGCTACTTGGTCTATTTTAGCTTTGAATTCTTCTATCTTATTAACAGGTACTTTGTGTTTATAATCTTTGCACTCGATCAAGTAAAGGAGATGGTATGAGGGGGCGCCTTTTGGTGTCACTTCAATGCTTATATCGAATTCGATATTACCCTTGCGATTTTGAGAATGATAGCTAGGTTTCTGTTGGAATGTACAATACTGTTGTAATAACGGTATATCACCGTCATTAACCAATTTTTGCATAAGCATAAAAGCTCTTGCTTCAAATAAATCTCCTTTTGCAACTGTATTCATCTCATTTCCATTTATAAAATCGGTAATACAATAATATAAAACTTAGGAGTTAAAAACTAAAAATGTTAGTAACTTGTGGTGGCTGTTGATAAATACGCTTCATATAATATAGTATTCAACTAAAAATAGCTGCCCTTTCGTTGGATAGCTGCTCAAAGTTCTTTCTTTTTCGAGCACATATCTTTGCATATTTTGTTGTAAAGAAAATAATTCCTATAATTGTCTATGCTTGTTGGCGTGCTAGCTCGTTCGTGCAAAGATTTGATCAGCCAATAGTTTAATAATGCAAACCTACCTGCTTATTATCCAAAACAAGATTACGAACGCAAATATTCAGGATAGTAACGCTTGGTACAAAAGGAATGTATTATGACAACTATTGAGTATCTAAAACTCCAAGCAAAAAATCTTCACAAAGATTTCAAAACCCAAACCTCTTCGTTCGATCCCAAACTGCGGCGTAACGTTTACGAGTACGATCCAAAATTTTTCAAGATTGACCTGCTTGTATATGACTTCGATATTAACGAAGAAAACTTCAAGTTAGGAAATGCCCAGCATGTGATTGCTAAGTTATGCGGACTGGAAAAATGGAGTGACCTATCAAAAGCATCATCGGCCAAAATTGAGTTATCAATTCTATTGTATAATAACATGGACAGGGTTGAAGTGCGGGATTGGGATGAATATGTCTTGCGCATTGAAACTGAAAATAACGTAAAGCTTGATGATGAGTTCAAATTGCAAATCTTTAAAGAAGTTTTCTTGGAAAGTGAGCAGGACGTTTATTACGAAAGTTATCGACTGTTAAAAGATGACGAAGCAGACATTGAATGGGAACAAGATGGTTTCATTTCAAACATGCCTACTGTAAAAATTTCCTCACTACCTTTAACTGAGGAAGATCGTAAAGAATTTATTAAAGCCGCAAATAGCTCATTCGATCGCATCATGGAAAGAATTGAACCTGACAATCCTGAAATGACCCGTTCGTTGTGGGATGCGAGCCGTTATATCGATAAAGAATTATTAAAGCCCGATATGTTGCCAATCGACAGGGACTACGCACTTTCCCTGGTTGATGCTTTCTTAGTTCATTATGTTATTCAATTGGCCGTAGATGCCGACGAACTAGCAGAGAATCTTAATAAATAAGCCAATATTCTTATAACTTTTCAAGTGCTGCCCTCGCTTTTAGGGCTAGCTTATATTGACAATAATATTGTAATAATGCGTGTTCTTTGATATATTAGTCTTGAAACCAATTAATTAATAATTATGAGTACAAAACTACCTCATCTATATTTGAGAAATCCATTTGGGTCTGTTAAAAAATTCAATAAATCTAGAGCGATTACGGATACTGAAATCAACGAAAAAGATCCAGAAGTATATAGACGTCAAAAGCAAAAGCTCAATGCATCATTTGCCCAATTGAAACAGGACAAAGCTATTCGCATACAGCAAAAAACAATCGTTTCGGAAAATATTGAAATCGTCGAAATCAGATTCATGATTCCATTTAGTGACGGCGCAAAATTCAATACACGAACACGGTTTTTTAATGAATTTGGGTTAAGGCCGGTTATGCAGAAAGATTTTAACAGGACAGTCTTGTTTGCAATCATAGACGACGTCAAGTTCAGAAGGTTTGATGCATTGCTCAATCAGTATATACAGAGTGATAATCGTACTTCTCCGCATAGAACACCTTATGCGATAATGACAACCTTGTTTGATGTAAAGTATCATACAGCGGATGATATCCGTAACAATTGTTCCGGCGATCTTGTATTCGAATTTATCAACAACAATGCAGAGATAGACAGTATATACGATGCCCAGTTTACTGCCCTATGTGAGCGTCTCGACACTTTAGACTTATTCAACGATATCGAGTCTTATACTATAGACCCTTATGAGAAGATGGTTCAAATCAAGGGGGTATCGCGGGAAATAGTTGTAGAACTAGCCAAGAATTTTGATATCCTTGCACAGGCACATACTTTACGTAATGTTTCTGTTAAGCCAGATAAGTTTAATGTAACACAGTTGATCTGGAATCTGACTATACAAAACATCGACAGTATCCAGACAGTAGTTGGTGTTGTTGACAATGGTATAAAGCCAATAGCCCCAATTGCGCAGATTATAGATGCAGGGCTTGATATCACCACATCTGGAGATTCTTTATCCGCTACACATTCACACGGTACGGTGGTAGCAAGCTTGGCCGCCGTGGGTGATCGTTTTTTTACAAATGAGGAAGAACTGAAAGCAGATACCCGAATCTACTCCATTAAAATCTTAGAAGATATGCAGGGGTCTATCGATGTGATCAAGGTAGTTGGGGCTATTCGTAGTGTCAATCGGGAACAAGGTATTCGCTTATTCAATCTTTCGATATGTGGGCCAAGTAAGGCTTATAACGAATCACCTTCTTTGTTTGCCTATTTATTGGATAAGCTAGCCTATGAGGAGGATATTTTGATATTCATTGCAGCGGGTAATATGCATTACGATGATTTGGAGGCTATGCAAGAGATACCACATGATTTGCATACATACCCAAATCATTTTTATAGTCCTGGAGAATTGTCGCCATTCCCTCACTCCTGTGAGTTTACCAATATTTGTATACCTGCTGAAAGCATGAACCATATTACGGTAGGTGCTTTGGCCGACAATTTTCGACGAAACACCCCTACAGATCTAAGTCTGGATAAAAATCTGCCGGCCTACTATACACGTAAAAACCATTATGATTTTAAGCAAACGATCAATGGAGGAAAGTTAAGTACCAATCATAGTAATAGAAACCTGTTTAAACCAGATATTGTAATGCCTGGAGGAGACCTTTTGAGTGATGAATCGCGGATGCAAGTTCTGGGCTTTGGAGATATTGGTACAGATTTTTATGCTTTCGATGCAGGCACTAGTCTAGCAACACCCTTGGCTCTAAATCTGGCGGTACAGCTTCTTAATGCCTATCCTGACATCTCTCTGCAGTCTGTCAAAGCGTTGATGATAAATAGTGCAGATAGCTATTCACATGGCTATTTAGATTCCATGGTCGATAGACGGAAGAATATTTTGGCGACTGAAAAATATGGCCGACCTTTTGCTGACATTGGTAGATCGGAAAAAATGGGGATTAGTAAGAGTGTACTTTCAGCCGGAGATATACATCGCAATCTGGTAGGATATGGGAGGCCAAATCGTGAGAAATTACTTTATTCTTCGGACAAGGAAGTGTCTGTACTGATCGAAGATGTTATTCCTACCGATCATCACAAGGTTGTACTTATACATATTCCGGAGTATTTATTGGATAGTACTAACTCTTCCTGTTTGGACATTCACGCTACCCTGTGTTTTAAGATCAATCCAGCTTGGGGAAATCACGTTGATTATAACCCTTTGCATATCTCATTCAATTTTGCGAATAGCGTAGTTAAGGATTCGTTGCGTGATCTTGCAGATATCATATCTGATAGAGACCATGGTTTCTATCGAGATCAGTGGACTGATGAGATTAGGATGCTTCAGGAGAAAAAGGATAGAGGAAATATTTCTGATAATGAAAAGGAAAGATTATCGAAACTTAAGTTAGAGGTCAAAAACAAAGTATTAGGTGTCAAGACAACTATAGATTCATGGTCCGAAGATTTCTTTCCATTGGTCAATAAACCTCTTTCCAATAGACAGCAAATGACCATCAATTTAGCCAAGCAGGATATACAAAAAATAGGCAATCAATTGGTCATTGTGATACGTTGCGCAGTCAAGGAAAATTTAGATCCTGATCTGCAGGAATGGCTACGAATCACTCCTGAGCATGCATTCTCCATGGCTATCCGTATACAAGATACATCAAAGATTAAAGAAGAAAGAAGCCTGTACGATGAGTTATTAGCAGTTAATACGCTAGAAGTGATTAATAATAATATTGTCGACCTCTCCCAAGACCTCGAAGCCGATGCCGAATAAAAAAACCTCGGCTATTATTTGGCCAAGGCTTCTTTTTCCTGTATCAGCAGATCTTTCCATATCTGCGTATTGATCTTGGGTTTCAGTGCCCTTGTGTTCTTATGGGCAAAGAGACTACGCTTGACGGCGTTGATCAGTGTTTTCTGTATACTATAGTATGATAGACCCTGTGCACAGTCGACCAATTGCTTCATGGAGACCTTGCGATCAAAGGTAAATTGCCCTTCTTTTAAGACCAACTGGATCAATTCCTGTATCTGTTGTTGATCTGGCAATTCGAGTTCGATAGATAAGTCAAACCGACGTAGCAGCGCTTCGTCCAGCATATCCTTCTGATTGGTGGCACAGATGACCATGCTGCTCTGTGGCAAGTAGTCGAAGAGTTGCAGGATGGTGTTGACTACACGCTTCATCTCGCCGTGATCTTGGCTGTAGTCGCGTACCTTGCCCAGTGAGTCAAACTCATCGATAAAGATGATACAGTCTTCCTGTGCGGCCTTGCGGAATATCTTGGCCAGATTCTTACTGGTCTCTCCTAACTTGGAAGATACAATAGCCCCTAGATTGACGACGATCATCATCTTTTGCAGTTCTCCGGCGATGACATACGACGCCAATGTCTTGCCACATCCCGAAGGACCATGTAAGAGCAACTTATTGGATATCGGGAGTTGATATTTGGACAGCAGGTCGCTATGACGATGCTCTTCGAGGAAATTGACCAGTTTATCTTTAGCAGATGTGGTACACACTAGATTATCCAAGGTGTAGTCCGAGGTCAACTTCTCCAGGATCAGCTCATCCATCTCGCGGTCTTGCAGACTCTGGTAATGTGATGGAGATCCTACCTTTTGCAAAGGGCTGTTGTTTTGTTGCCGACGTAAACTATCTTTCAACAAGGACTGCAATTGCAGGGCAAAGTTGACCTTTTTGCTGTTCTTGTTGTGCTCGATAAACTCGTTCAACGTAGACAATAGCTTCTCCCGGTCGTTTTCCAACCCAAAGCGTGCGATGTCCTTTATATAGTCTTGTTGTCCCATGTTACCCGATCTGCTAGCAGATTCGTTTCTGCAAAGGTACGAATTGTATCCCTCTGCTAGCATATTTAAGTTTACTTAGTTAAAGATAACAAATTTTAGACCGAAGTGCTAGTGTCACTTCAATAAAAATGAATAGTGCGTGCTCTATTTAATTGTAGAACACGCACTATCTCTAAAGCAATACCTTGAGACTTCTAAGAAAACGGACTTGGTATAATATCACCTATATTTCCTCTTTTCGCAGCTTCCTTAAATAGCTCAAAGATTTTATGATGTTTATCAGCGACACCCCATTCGTTTAGTATATCTAAACATTTTTGAAGATTAGCACTTCCATTTTTATTGTATGGTGCATCGCGATCAAAGTAAAAATATTTTGTCGTAGTGGAATTTAGGTCGGAAGTCGGGTCTGCCTCTTGTACGATTCCAGATAGTGATCGACTCCATAGAGGGTAGTAGTCTCTATTAAAGAGAACTTCTGTCCCGTCATCTAGGGTGCTCGCTCCATAGGGAAGATAAAGGCGTAAGGGCCTGTATTTTGATAGATTAGGTTGTGATCGTGACACAGAAACTTCATGACGTCCAGCTTCAACACTACCAGCATTATTATAACCAACGATGATGCCATTACCTGTATCATGATTGAAGACGACAATCGTGTCACTGCTCTGTTTGAGCTTCACAAAAGTACCGCTACGGATTCGTCGTTTTGGCAATCCCTTTATCCGAATACTTTTTGGCCAATTTTCCAACTTGGTCATAGCATTATCGAATTGCTTTAGCATCTTTTCTAAGGATTTACAGTCATGGTATGAGCTTAATAAAACCTGTTTTGCCTGTCGTAACAAGGCACGAAGCTGCGCTTGTCTCCTTATTGAGGGGATGTCATCTACGAATTCTGTGTGGCCTCCGTAATAGATGCTGTTAAATTCCGCATTACTCATCACAAATGGGCCATACTCTTCACCAAGCCAGCTATCCAGATCGATCCTGATTTGAAACAGAATTTTGTGCGCTCGTTTGTGGTAGAATGTTTCTTCAAGTAACTCAGCGAGTATCTTGCCAAGTTTCTTGTGCCGTTTGATAGACATCTTCCTATTGGGGTGCTGTCCGATTACTCTGCCATAAAAGACATCGTGATAATCTACCTCAGCAGGGATAGGTATTACAGGCCGTTTAAGAATACTTTGTTTAGACAGAATTTGCACTTGCTTTGTTTCTTTACTATAGTGCATCCAATTTTTGAAGCCATACTCTACAGCAATCATGTCCAGAGCTATTGTGTAAGTTATTCCGTTAGTTTTACGGATAAGTTTAGCTTTTCTTTTAAGAAATTCGACCGTAGGCCATGTAGGTTTTTTATTCATTTGAAACTCCTAAATCCCGTCAGAAAAAACGTCATTCGTCTACCGCTTCCCGAAACGAGAAAAAGGGTTAAATAAATTATGTGAAAGCGGTGCTGATACAGCTGCGCTATGACGAATGGCAGGCTTCCGCTTAAAGCTCACCCAAAGTTACTTATTTATTTTGAATCATTGTAATATTATACTGAAAAATATACGTTAATGGTTTATGACTTTTCTTTCATTTCTTAACAGTGATTACTTTCATAATTTGACTCTTAGTCTTCTTGTTTTGATAGCAATGTCCCATATCTTGCAATTTTTATGTAGCAGAGGAGAAGCAAATTAGCTTTACGAACTGTATAGTGAGGTGGCCGGAGGAAGGAGTGAGCTACATCGTTACGGATATTATATCCTGCTCTTGTAAATGCATATTGCCATAGATGCAAATCTGTTTCTTCAAAAATGTCTTCGAGAGCTTTAGATTGTAAAAGGTCGTTGATGTCCATCTGTATGGTTTCTTTATTGTTGACTTTTGTGGTAACGATCTGTGCAATTTGACAGATATCTCTCAATATGCCCTCAAACTTAATCGCGAGCTGGTCAAATGCCATCTGTTCTGTAGGGTCAAGTTGGTACTTGTCATCTTGGATTGTAGCGTTCAGGAGTATTTCTATTGCTGGTTTAAGAGATTCTAACCATTTGTATTCGATGATCTCTTCGGAAAAACGTCGCTGAAAAGTTTCATTGAGCCAAGTGGCTTCAAAAAACTCTAAACCCTCTTTAAGTAAATCTCGATTGTTATCTTTCATTTGTTTGCGTAGTTCTTCAAATAACAGGACTAGAGTGATCTCCAATCCCATTTTGTAGTGACCAAATTTTTGATGTCGTTTATTCTCGAATTCCGATAGAACTCTGACGTTCATGTTTAGATCATAGTATGAGGTTCTGATAGAGGATAAGAAAGGCTCTTGTGGTTCAATTTTGTTGAGATCTGGAAGTAATCTCTTGTCAAATGTCAAAGCGATAAAAATATTATTGCTTTTATGGGAGACGTAACTTCTTGCGATATTCTTATATACCTCTTTAAGTGTCTCCATGTTTTTCCGACTCATTTCATGAGAAATTACCTGAAATTTTATCTTAGATCTACTATCTTCAAATTTTTTGAGGTATTTTTCAGACAGTTCTTTCTCTCCCGCGAGTTTGTAATAATT
>JBEBWF010000074.1:0-17937 GCA_040392285.1 Sphingobacterium sp.
TTTGTCAAGGAAACGGTGAATCTGTCTTCTTTGAAAACTTAAAAAAGGTCAACACGTTCAGCGTACAAGGCGATCAACTCCATTTCATTATGGGCGATATTGCGGTTATGCGGTTTAAAAAAAGTAAGTAGGCTCTCTAAATTCTACCTGAAAACTTCTACATGGAAAGCGATCATCACAAATAATACTGTGTGTATCTTTATTAGGACATCCGCATCCCAAAGACACTCTACATCATCCCAAATGAAACTCCCTTTATCACGCACAAAACAGCTTCCAAACCGGAAGGGTAGTTTACCTTCCTGGGATACTACCAAGTTGGCACCTTCTACTTAAAAGTAATACTATTCAATTGCAAAAAACAAAACTAGATATAACTCTCTTCTTATTTTAATCATAGGATAGGTTTATTTTGGAAATATCTAAAAAAGAAAAGTAGATTATTCATTCTCGGCTATACGATCAGCCACATCTTGTTTAATCAGATCAACACGCTGTGAAGATACCTTTATCAGAAGATTCAAAATAGACTCTCCCCAATATGCAGCTTTCTCTTTCTGGTCTGTATCCGTATAAAAATCAAATAATGCCAATCGGCTTTCAAAACGGTTTGGCACCATATATATAGCCTGCAAAAAAGCTTGTTCTGCTTTTCCCAATTCTCCAACTTCATAGTAACAGACACCTAATGACATATATATGCTATGGTGTACCCTGTGGGGCAAAGCGTCATCAAATTTTTTAATAGCTCTTCCAAATTTTCCTATTGACGTCAACATTTCTGCATAATCCACTAAAAATGACCCGTTCGAGCTCAATAAAATGTATGCGTTACCAAAAGAACGTAATCCGTCATTGACATAGCCCATTCGGCATAACATTTCAGCCTCATGCCATTGGCGATAAGCTCTATGGGCCATTATTTTGTGTCCAAACGCTGCAAACAGCAATAGAAACACACCCAATATGGTGAGAGAAAAATAAATTATACGTCCCCTTGCATATTATTTCGTAAAGCTCCAGCCTATAATGGAAAGGCTAATAAAGAAAGCTATCTGTATATAAGGTTTCTCAAACACATGGTTAAAACAAGCAGCGACAGCTATCGCTATTATAAATACACAAGCGGCACGATATATAACACATCCCCCCTTGTCATAACTATTCACACGGTATATCAAATAACCTATGGATACAACGAATCCATGTAGTGAAAAAGAGTATCAAAACTGGTAACAACGTCACCTGTCCAAATGTATTTGTTGTACATGGATCCAATCAGATAATAAGCGGCTTCTCGCTTTTCAGGTTGATGTATGCTATCATAGTGAGCGACCACCTTTAATAACTCTTCCCTATTGCTACCGGCTTTATCTATGACCTGTTGGTAATCCTCGGGAACGCTATTGCAACCCAAACATAAACAAAGAGCAAAAAACAGTATCTCCTTTCTCATTTAACAACTATTTATGAATAAAGAAAAATTGTAAGGCGAATACAACATCAAGAGCACCATTATATAACTTTCATATTTTCAAATGCTGCTTCATATTAGTTCTCTATACTCTCTTTCGCTAACAACCTTTACATATTTAGTCCTTAGGTTGCAAAAAGCATCGATCGACAAGGAAATATAGTATACTCTGTACCAAAATAGAAAACAGGATGAGATTGACGATAAACGGCATTTCTCCGTTCGGTAATTTAGAAAAAAGCAAAACTCCCCACCCACTGCACAACACAATTAAAATATTGATGAACGTATATGTTCCCACCGAAACAAGGTAATAATTTCTCGTACATTTATATAAATAACGATTTTTAACAACCTGTAACGGAAGTAAAGAGAAAATTAACAATATTAAAGAAAAAAAGAAGAAGCCTGTATATATTCGGCCTAAATACGATGACAATGAAGCAAAATGAGTATAATCCGCCACATAATTTTGTTTATTATATTCCCCCAATACCTGTTTATATAGAGTAAAGGAAATACTCCGTAGACAATGAATAGGTTGCTAAGAATAATTTTTTTTATATTTCTCATTTGTTATTGTCTATTTAATTCCTCTCCTTTTTTGATGCAAAGTGAACATTCATTATAATCTTAAAAATAATAGCATAGCACCCCTTCTATATTTAAACAAACATAGGGACAAAAAATCAGCTATAATAAAACGTTCCTTAAGAGAACAACCAGTTTTGGTATAAAAATAATGCTTACGATGATAATCAAACACAATACCCCTACCCGATATTTAACATCAGTTCGAGTACGAAAAAAAATGCTTGCTATACAGCATATTATAGCTCCAAAAAAAAGAAAGGCAACAAACCTATTTAAAAATAGCACTAAAGGAGATAACGATATATTAAATGATGACACAATATAATCATGACCATAGAAACCCTCGTTCATCGCCAAAAATAGACCTGAGACACCTCCGTATGGGCCAAACAAGTATAGCATTAATATAATAGCACAGATTATGAAAGAGAGATAATAAAGATATTTCATAACTATATGATGTTTAGTTTTTCCTTTTGCTCTCATTGAAACGTTAATCTGGACAATCTTTACTCAAAGTTGATAACGGAGCTTTTCCGTCCAAAACATCCTTAACCATATTCCAATCCGGGCGATATATTTCGGGGGCCTCTATAGACGAGCTACCCCCATTTGACTGTACATATGCATTAATTTTACTCTGGAAAGACGCCCGCCTTTTTTTCTTGTTGACCCAAACTGTCATAGTGGGCGATCACCTCCTCCAATTCATGCCTGTTGCTGCCTGCTTTTTCGATCACCCGTTTATATTCATCGGGAACATACCGACAGGCCATGCATAAAACTAAAAACAAGAACAAGATTCTATTTTTTATTTGACGATTACTTTTGTTTTATACAATGACAGGAATAACTTCACAAAAAGCTACCAAAAGGCAGCTTTCCTAGACCATACATATTGATAAATAATATTACGTCAGCCGTTACCCAAACAAATCCGAACTCAAATACCGATCTCCCCTATCACAAGAGACAAAAACAATAAGGCCTTCTTCGATTTCATTGGCCACCTGCAGAGCAGCGTGGAGCGCCCCTCCTGTACTCATTCCGGAAAACACACCAGCCTCACGCGCCAGCACCCTCGATCGACGCACAGCATCTTCCTGACTAACATCGATCACACGGTCTACCCGCGATGCATCAAATATCTTCGGCAGATAAGCTTTAGGCCAGCGTCGGATACCGGGAATAGACGCTTCTTCGGTAGGCTGACAACCGACAATTTGTATAGCTGGGTTCTGCTCTTTTAGAAACATCGAACAGCCCATAATCGTCCCAGTCGTTCCCATGGCACTTACAAAATGCGTGATTTTACCAGCAGTGTCTCTCCAAATTTCGGGTCCGGTAGTTTTTATATGCGCTTTATAATTATCGGGATTTGAAAACTGATTCAAAATAAAGATGCCTTCTTTCTCCGCTTTCTCCTCCGCATAGTCCCGACAGGTTTCCATACCCTCTAATAATGTTACCCTTGCGCCAAATGCTTGCATGGTCAATGTACGTTCACGTGTAGAAGTCGATGGCATAACCAACTCCAGATCCAAACCATATATACCGGCAATCATCGCCAACGCTATCCCGGTGTTACCACTTGTCGCTTCGATAAGCTTATCACCTTTCTTAATTTCTCCCCGATCCATGGCCGATTGTATCATGTTCAGCGCAGCACGGTCTTTGACAGACCCTCCTGGATTATTACCTTCCAGTTTCACAAGAATGCGCACGTTCGTATTTTCATGAAAATTCTTGATTTCGACCAAGGGTGTATTGCCGATAGTATCTATAATAGTTCCCATTTATAAAGCAGGTTTTGTGTCAATAAATTTTGAATTGGGTTGATGATAAACTGTTGTATAAGGAGCCACACTCGATGTCAACCACACATTCCCTCCTATGACCGAGTGGTGACCTATTCTTGTTTCTCCGCCGAGAATAGTAGCTCCAGCATATATAATCACGTGGTCCTCAATGATGGGATGCCGCTGTTTACCTGCCAATATTTTCTCTACACTTAATGCTCCCAATGTCACCCCTTGATAGAGCTTGACATGGTCTCCGATAATACATGTTTCACCGATGACCAAACCGGTCCCATGGTCTATATACAAGTATTTACCAATTTGCGCACCTGGATGTATATCTATACCCGTTTTCGAGTGCACATACTCCGTTAAAATACGTGGAATGAGTGGCACCTCTGCCTTCCAGAGTTGGTTGGCCATACGGTAAATACATATCGCGGTAAATCCCGGATAAGTACGTATCACTTCCCGAATGCTCTGTGCTGCCGGATCACCGTTCATGATAGCTTCAGCGTCCGTCTGCATTACCTCATACACAGTAGGCAGGTCTTCAAAAAATTTACGGGCAATCAGCTTATTGTCGCAGTGCGAACAAGCCTTTGTCTTCAGTAGTAATTCAAACAATTCATTTTCGGCTTGCTCAAAAGCCAATTTGATTTCCTCGACACTTTGAAATCCTTTTGAATTTCGCTCGGGGAATAATAAGTGTAATACATTCTTAGCCCATTTTGCGATATGCTCGTTGGAAGGCATATCCTGAACTTCCAACTGCTTTAAAAACAAATGCCTGTAAAACTCCTCCATGTTTTTAATTATTTATAACACAAATTTAGATAAAATGCTTTGCATTCTGCTTTTATCTACCTCCTTATAACACGATTTTTTCAAATAATTCGTGTAGGGTTTCCTCAGCAGACACACACAGACCAGGATGTACTGCCGAACATTGAATAATCGTACTGCGTTTTGCTGTGAGCCACCGAAAGCGTTCTGCTTGATCCAATTGAGCTATCGATCCGCCATTTTTATCTCCCACACAGATACGCTGAAAGGAATCCAAATGTGTTCGAATTAACTGTAAATCCAGCGCTGGATAAAGAGCTTCCAGCTTCCTTTCATCTACATGTATTTTTACAGCAGCATAACGTTGTTTTTTACAGTACAACGCCACCCCTACATTGACGAACTCCTCCCGTTCTACACGAGGGACGACACGCACTACAGCATACTCATATACGGTTCTTTCGCTCATGTTCGATTTGCTTGATAAATACCTCCGACTGTTGTACGCGCCTTGTCAAAAACTCGACATACACCGCTCGTACCTCCTCCGCGGATAAACTCCTCCCTTCTTCCACCAACCATTCATCCGGAACAATAGCCAGTATTTGTCGTATATTCTCTTCTGAAAAGTAGGCACTGTATTTCTGATTCACTTCACGCACAGATGACGCTTTACCGAGCAACACGTGATCCTTTATCTGTACAAAAGGCTTGGAAAGCTGTTCCTCCCAATTGTCCCATGCATGATGAAAATACAAAGAGGCCCCATGATCGATTAGCCATAGCTCCTTGTGCCAGATCAACATATTTGTGTTGCGTGCTGTACGATCTACGTTCATCAAAAAAGAATCTAACCATACGATTTTTGATGCTTCTTCATTATCTACCAAGTCTACATTCGCATCAAAGGTCACTGCACCATTCAAAAAATGTACCCCCAGATTCTTCCCCACCGAAAAACGCAATAAATCCTGAATTTCTTCATCGGGCTCTGTTCTTGCAAAAGACTCATCCAGTTCCGCAAAGACCATCTCGGGCATGCGTAGTCCCAAAAGTCTGGCCAGCTCTCCTCCGATCAACTCCGCCACCAAAGCTTTCTTTCCTTGTCCCGCACCACGAAACTTGATGACATAGCTAAACCCATCGTCTGCATCAACCAATGCTGGGAGTGATCCCCCCTCACGGAAGGGTTGGATATAGCGAATGATGCCAACTTCTCTTATTTCCGGTTTGTTTATTTTCATTGGAATATTTTTTTCAATAGTGATGAAACTATTAGATTTTTTCAATCCACGACATAGCCTGGAAAATCATGATGGCTTCACACATCAAAAATACTGGAAAATCCCTACACTTTAAACAAATAACCAAATCCTACACATTTATGACTAAGAGGTATAAGTAATTCTAATTATATTTGTGCTTAACAACTGACAAAAATTGCTTGTTTATTTATGGATACCACAACAGAATACAATGCCGTAATCCAATATTGTAAAGACTTATTCCTCAAAAAGACAAAAGACTATGGCACTGCCTGGCGCATCATGCGCCTGTCTTCTATCACGGACCTGCTCTACATCAAAGCGCAACGTATCCGTACGCTAGAAGTCAAAAAAGTCTCTAAAGTCGGAGAAGGTATCGTTGATGAATATGTAGGTATTGTCAACTATTGTGTCATCGCCTTAATGCAACTTGAGCTGGGAGAAGATGGAGAAGAAAACTTGGAGACGACATTTGTAGAACAAAAATACACGGAGAAAATTAACGATACGCGCGACCTGATGTTTGCCAAAAACCACGATTATGGCGAAGCATGGCGCGATATGCGTACCTCCTCCATGACGGATCTTATCCTGATGAAACTCCACCGTGTCAAACAAATCGAAGATAACGATGGGCAGACACTGGTGTCAGAAGGCTTACAAGCAAACTATCAAGATATGCTCAATTACGCAGTATTTGCACTTATAAAATTAGGGCTGGCCGATTAATTCCGATTTCTTATGGTACCAAACACTTCTTTTTACGCCGCATCACCCGCTCAAAAACCAAAATCCAACACCTTACTTTGGATCTGTCGAATGCTTGTGGGGATACTTTTTATATTTTCAGGATTGATCAAAGCCAATGATCCGATAGGGTTTGGCTATAAGCTACAAGAATATTTCCATGTATTCCAGATGAGTTCACTGAATGACTACAGCACATGGATAGCCATTGTCATTTGTGCGCTTGAAGTGATTCTAGGTGTGTTGCTACTCTTGGGAATTGCCGGTCGTAAGGTTGCCTGGGGACTGCTATTGTTGATCGTATTTTTCACATTCCTCACCTTCTATTCTTCGTTCTTTGAGGTCGTAACCTCTTGTGGGTGCTTTGGTGATGCTATTCCGCTAACACCTTGGCAATCCTTTAGTAAAGATTTAATTTTGCTGGGATTGATCATCGTCATATTTATCAAAAGAGCCCATATAAAACCAGTTAGCAAAAATACCACGGTAAGCAATATCCTGACTTTCTTAGTTGTCATCTCATCCTTTGCTGTTGGGATATACACGACCTACTATCTCCCGTTTATCGATTTTCTTCCTTATAAAGAAGGTAATAATATACCTCAATTGATGGAAATCCCCGAAGGAGCTCCTTTGGACGAATACGAACATACTTATCATCTCCAAAACAAAACCACAGGGGAATCCAAAAAGATAACCGATAAGGAATATATGGCAAAAAAGATATGGGAAGATGAGCTTTGGGAAATTGTCGGTGATCCCGAAACCAAACTGATAAAAAAAGGCTATCAGCTTCCTATACCCGACCTCATTATCTCGGACCCCGAAGGCAATGAAGTTACTCAGGAGATCATTGCAAACCCTTATTATAACTTTATCGTCGTCAGTACAGATGTGACAAAGCTGAACCCTTTTGATTATCTTGCCCTTGACAAAATAAATCAAACGCTACGCGAGATAACCAGTGAAGAAAACATCCGTGTAGTCCTGCTTACATCAAGCTCAGCAGACGACGCCAACTATCTGAACAGTCAGCTGGATCTGGTCTTAGAAATATTTTATGCAGATGCTGTTCCGCTTAAAAGTATGGTAAGATCCAATCCAGGAGTCTTATTAATGCGGAATGGGACGGTCATCAAAAAATGGTCAAAAGTAACCTTTCCTACGAAAGATCAACTTATCACTACCTATTTAAAAAGATAGTATGAAAGCACCTATTTTTTTAATTGGGTTTATGGGGAGTGGCAAAACCACTTGGGGAAAAAAGATAGCCCATGCGTTAGACTTGCCTTTTCTTGACTTAGATCAAGAGATCGTTGCCCATATCGGCATGAGTATACCTGAATATTTTTCGACTTTCGGGGAAGAAAAATTCCGTAAACTAGAGAGTGATTTTCTCAAACAGCAGGGAGGTAAGCAAGCTGTTATTTCAACAGGAGGCGGTACTCCTTGTTTTTATGACAACATGCAATGGATCAAAGAAAATGGGTTATCACTATACTTATACCACACCCCTCAGTCTCTCTGGTCTCGATTAAGCCAGTCCGACATAAAAAAACGTCCTTTATTGCAGAGTTTTTCAGGAGAGGAGCTATTAACTTTTATAACCACAAAACTGGAAGAAAGAGCACCTTTCTATGAACAGGCAGATATCAAGTTCGAACAGATACATACACCACTCGCAGATATTATAAGTTTGATAGAACAGCATCCCCATCGTACGCATCATGAGAATCCGTAAGCACGAACTCTCCTCTCCATACATTAATTATTAGCGTTATGTCGATTTCTATTCAAAATCTGAGTAAAGTTTACGGTTCACAGAAAGTACTGGACGATATCAGCTTCATCACAAAGTCCAATCACATTATTGGTTTCTTGGGTCCGAATGGAGCTGGAAAATCAACTACCATGAAAATACTCACCGGGATCTTGCCTTTCCAAAATGGCAAATGCCGTGTCAATAATATCGATATTCAGTCGAACTCCTTAGAAGTCAAAAAGAAAATAGGTTATCTCCCCGAAAACAATCCTTTGTACTTAGACATGTACGTTCGTGAGATTCTCGCTTTCGAAGCGCAAATTCACCAAATAAAAAGTGCCGACAACAGGATAAATGAGGTTATCCAGCTAACTGGACTACAAGGAGAACAACATAAAAAGATACATCAATTGTCCAAAGGATACAGGCAACGTGTAGGCCTCGCCTTAGCTATCATCCATGATCCACAAGTGCTTATACTTGATGAGCCTACTTCTGGACTGGATCCCAACCAGATTCTGGAAATTCGGATGCTTATCAAAGCATTAAGCAAGGACAAAACCGTTTTGCTGTCGACACATATCATGCAAGAGGTCGAGGCAATTTGTGAGGAAATCATTATCCTCGACAAAGGAAAAATAAAAGATCATTTTTTATTAGCCGAAAAGTCGATCAAATATCCGGGAAAGAATATGGAAGATATTTTTGTACACCTGACACACCCTTCATAAAAGTACCGTGTATTTAACCGTTCCTTTCTTGTTTTAAGCCTTCTCTTTTCCTATTTTCGAAACATCAAAACAGTCCCTATAATTCCAATATCGGATTTACATTAAATTAGAAAAAGTTGTACAGTATTTATACCAAAGAAATCGCCTCTTACTTAAACTCATTGATTGGGTATCTGGCTATTGGCTTATTTCTACTTTTGACAGGCTTGATCCTATGGGTATTTCCAGAGACCTCTATTTTAGAGGCAGGCTATGCCTCTATGGAAGGTTTTTTCAGTGTAGCACCTTATCTACTCCTGTTTCTGATTCCCGCCATTACCATGCGCAGCATTGCTGGTGAAAAAGCCGATGGCACGTATGACCTGTTAATGAGCCGACCATTGACATTATCTCAAATCATTGTAGGGAAGTACTTAGGTGGTGTTACTATTGCCTTTCTAGCTGTTCTACCCACCGTAGTGTATGCTGTGACAACTTATTTTTTAGCCTTTCCCAAAGGGAATATAGACATTGGTGCTACAATAGGATCTTATATCGGTTTGCTCCTCTTATGCAGTGTCTTTACAAGTCTATCCATATACTGCTCCAGTCTGACAAAAAATGCTATAATAGCCTTTCTATTAGCTATATTTTCTTGCTTTATCACCTTTTATGGTTTTGGTGCTATAGCGGAAATGGATATTTTCTATAGTCTGGAAAGTTATTTGAAAAACTGGGGTGTCCAAGAGCATTATGACGCCATAAGCCGAGGTGTATTAACTGCGAAGGATTTCCTGTACTTTCTAAGCTTCACCGGTTTCTTTTTGATACTTTCCATAGGTCACCTTGGCCGACAACAGCGATCACGTAAAAAAACGTTATCAACTTATACAGGTTATTTAGTGCTCATCCTACTGATAAACCAACCTTTTGTTTATAACATTTTCGAACGCATAGACTTTACAGAAGATAAGCGATTCACACTTAGCAACACCACTAAGGATATATTAAAAAGAATAGACCAAGACCTTTACATCAACATATTTTTAGATGGAAACGACCTTCCTAGTGGCTTCAAGAGACTTCGAAAAGCTACGCTAGATATGGTTAATGACCTGAAGTCTTATGCAGGAGGGAAAATTAAGGTCAATATCATCGACCCACTGGAAGGGAACCAAAATCAACAAACAGAATTTACACAAGCATTGATTAACAGAGGTTTATATCCAACAAATCTCAGCGTTAAGACGAGTTCCGGCTTTTCACAGAAGCTGATCTTCCCGGCCGCAATCATCAGCAATGAGAAGCAAGAGGTCAATGTCAACCTTTTACAAAACAGAACGGGCCAATCACCGGAGCAGATCCTGAATAATTCTATCCAAAATCTAGAGTATGCCTTTGCTTCAGCAATAACCAAAATCAATAAAAAGACCGTTCCTTATATTGGTTTTACCGAAGGACATGGCGAACCTACCGACCTTGAGCTCTACGATGCTATGCATACCCTAATGACCTCAAATCAAGTCGGACGCCTGCGTCTCGATTCGATGGAGCTGGAAGATCTAAGACGAATAAAAATTATAATTATCGCCAAACCTACCGAAAGGTTTTCAGAGGAGGATAAATATAAGTTGGATTACTATATAAGGCATGGAGGGAGCGTCATTTGGGCTATCGATCAGATTGATGCCAGCTTGGATCACCTTCGTCAATCGGGAGCTCAACCGCTTATCGGGCGGGAACTCAACTTAGATGATCAGTTGTTTCTATATGGTGTACGGCTAAACTACGACATGATAGCGGATCTTAATTGCAGTCAGATCCCACTTTCAGTAGGGAATATGGGCGGCCAAGCTCAAATTGAACTAGCGCCATGGTATTTTTTTCCTATCCTTATGCCGACTAGCCAAAATCCGATTGTCAAAAACCTCGACGGTATCCGAACTGAGTTTATTGGCACGATAGATACCATCGCATCTTCAGGTATTACCAAGGAAATACTATTGCAGTCCTCCCCTTTCACACGAATTCTTCACACGCCAAATACCATATCCCTGCAAATGGTAGAAGAACAGCCCGACCCTGCGACATTTCGCACAAAGCCCGCTCCGGTGGCCGTACTGATGCAGGGGAAATTTCCGTATATCTTTAGGGATAGACCAACACCGCAAGGTATCCGAACGCCAGTAGATCTATCTGACATATCTGATTCGGCCAAGATGCTCGTCGTAGCGGATGGCGATTGGCTACTCAATCAAGTCAATGCGAAGGATCAATCACCTTTTCCTTTAGGATGGGATAGATATACCGAACAACAGTATGCGAACAAACTATTTCTCGAAAACGTCGTAGATTACCTGATGTATAACGAAAGTCTTATTACCCTGCGCAATAGAGAAGTCAAGCTCCGCCTCTTGGATCAAGCCAAAGTAAAAGAAGAAAAGATATCCTGGCAAATGATCAATGTAGTCTTACCTATTATATTATTGGTAATTATAGGCGGAGTACAACAGCTTTGGCGTAAACGAAAATATACCCGAGCCATCCACTAGTATACCAAAAAAATTTTATTTCTTCATCGTTCCCGTAGCCGCAAATCGTTGATGCCAGCTGAAACATTCTTCCAGCAGATGTGGCGTATGACCACCTCGTTGGCAAGCACGATCAAAATAGGATTGCAATTCGGCTCGAAAATCGGGATGCACACAATTATCGATAACTTGTTGGGCTCGTTCGCGTGGCGCCAACCCTCTCAAATCTGCCAAGCCAATATCGGTGACTAAAATATCTACATCGTGTTCCGTATGATCCACATGAGATACCATAGGCAGGACATGTGAAATAGCATTCTCTTTAGACGCGGCCTGTGTCACAAAAATACTGAGGTAGGCATTACGGGCAAAATCTCCCGAACCACCGATCCCATTCATAATCTTTGTACCGGAAATATGGGTAGAATTCACATTTCCATAAATATCAAATTCAATAGCTGTATTGATCGCAATGACACCCAACCTCCTAATCAATCCTGGTGTATTGGAAATATTTTGAGGACGAAGCACAAATTTGTTCCGGTACTTTTGCAAGTTGCCCAAAACGCGATCGTAACAAGCTTCCGACACCGTAATTGATGAAGCCGAAGCAAAACTCAATTTCCCTGCATCAATAAGATCAAACGTGCTGTCTTGCAGCACTTCAGAAAACATCGTCAGATCATAAAAATTGCTATCCTTAAATCCTGACAAGACCGCATTCGCCACCTTTCCTATCCCCGCCTGTAGCGGCAGTAACCGATCGGTAAGATGCCCTAATCGAACCTCATTTTCAAAGAAATCGAGAATATATTTCGCTATGGCCGTCGTTTTAGCATCGGGTTCAGAAATATCCGCTGCACTGTCCTGAATATCGGAGAATACGATTCCCACCACCTTTTCAGGATCTAAAGCAATGGTCTTGCGGCCAATTCTATTCCACGGAGCTACGATTGGTATCACATTTCGGTACGGGTAATTTTCAGCTTGATAAATATCGTGTATACCGTATACATCCTCGGGAACCGCGGTATTTATTTCAAGGATTACCTGCTTGGCCAATGCTGCAAAGGTCACAGAATTCCCGACAGATGTTGTCGGCACTATACTACCATCACGATCAATATAGGCCACTTCAATGACAGCAATGTCGACGGGAGGCAAACTTCTAGTATGTAACAACTCCGCACTCTCACTCAGATGTTGGTCAATAAACAACACCTCTCCCGCATTAATCTTATTACGTAATGTACGATCTACTTGAAAAGGCATCCGTTTAGCCAACACACCAGCATCTGCAAGCTTTCCATCGGTACCATGACCGAGCGAAGCACCTGTCATTAATGTAATTTTCAGCGGATCGGTTTTAGCTCTTTCAGCAAGAGCAGGTAAGACCATCTTGCTATCGCCGGCCTTTGTAAAACCACTTGATCCGACAACCATTCCATCCTTAAAAAGCTGAGCCGCTTGCTCGGCTGTCATAACCTTCTCTCGTAAACTTTCTAATTTAATCCGCTGTAGCGACATGATGTTTCTCTGAGTTAATTGCAATAATGCACAAAGTTCTTATTTAATTTCAATTCTCCATTGTCCAATATCACAAAAATTATTGTTATACCTCACAAGAATATACGCCTACAGCTAATTATACTTTTGGTATTTTAAGAATATTTAAGCAAATTTACAGCTAGATAAACGCTATTCTACTATTCATGGAAAAAGATTATGTAGATAAATATTACATAACTGAAGTTGATGCATATGCGGATAGTATATACTGCCATCATGCCCTTATGGGAGATGGCTATATTACGGAGCATGCCCACATTAAAGGACAATTTCTGTATACTGAAGGAGGCGTGGTATATCTTAAAACATCCAATAAATCCTACTTTCTGCCGGCACGTCATTACATTTGGATACCATCGGGAGTAAGACACAGCATTCATCCCAGCTCCGCGCATGTTGTCATGCGTAATCTCTATTTCCCCCGATTCGAAACTGATACAGATTTTTTTGATAAGATCAATATCTATCCGGTCAACAATCTGTTGATCGAGTTGATTATGTTTACCAATCGGTGGAACGGCAATATCTCTCCTTCCGAAGAACCGAATTATACGATCGCTAAAGCCTTTAAACTCATCCTCCCTGATCTATCGCAATCAGAACTGCCCTTGGCTCTTCCTTACACGCAACACCCCAAATTAAAAGATGTAACTACTTTTCTAGAGCAACATGTAGCCGAAAGTATGAGCATCAAAGTCTTGTCCGAAAGGTTTGAACTCAGTGAGCGGACTTTAGCAAGACTTTTCCAAAAAGAATTCAATATGTCTTTTATCCAATATTATACCATATTGCGTATGCTTACGGCTTTAAAGCTCTTGCTAGACGAACAGCTTAGTGTACATGACGTAGCATTACGGGTTGGTTACAATAGTCTTCCTACCTTTAGCAATACTTTTTATAAGATCATCGGAGTAAGACCTAGTGATTACGTAAAAAAACAACATACACTTTTATAAACTATATATACATGAAAAAAACGTTATCGTTACTCTGCTTATTAACCTCTACCCTCTTCATTGCAAATTGTCAATCGACACACAAAGAAACGCCTCCTCAAGCTATTCAGCTTTTTAATGGAAAAAATATGGATGGATGGATTCCAAAAATACGCTTCCATGAAGTTAACGAAAACTTCGGGAATACCTTCCGGGTAGAGGATGGCCTTTTAAAGGTACGGTATGACCAATATGATAATTTTGATAAAAAATACGGACATCTCGCTTATCACAAACCTTTCGGCTACTACCTGCTCCGTGTAGAATATCGATTCGTTGGAGATCAAGCCAATGGTGGTGAAGGTTGGGCTTGGCGTAATAGCGGCGCGATGTTACACGGTCAAGATCCACATACCATGCTAAAAGACCAGGATTTCCCCATTTCCATTGAAGGACAGTTTTTAGGTGGCGATGGCTCTGCAGAACGTACAACATCTAACCTTTGTACACCTGGCACCAATGTATTTTACAACGATGAACTCTACACACCACATTGTAAAAGCTCTACCTCGAAGACCTACCATGGTGATCAATGGGTAACAGCAGACTTTCTCGTGTTGGGTGATTCGATCGTGAAACATATCCTGGACGGAGAAGTTGTGCTTGAATATACGAAACCACAATATGGAGGCGGAAATGTCAGTGACTTTGATCCAAAAGTTAAAAAAGACGGCGAATTAATCGAGTCAGGCTATATCTATCTACAAAGCGAGAGCCACCCGTTGGATTTCAGAAAAGTGGAATTGTATGACCTAGAGAAATATAAGTCAGACACAACAACCTTAAATGCTATCGTAGAACAGCTTTTGAAAGGAGAGTAAGAAAATAATAGGTTTGAAATTTTGGAAAATAAGAAAAGGGATGTATGTACTATACATCCCTAAATGCTTTATATCAAGTTATAGAATTAAGCTAGCTTACTGACAAGCTTAGTTAACTTTGATTTGTTGTTCGCAGCTTTGTTCTTGTGAATTACATTTTTCTTAGCCAAGCGATCTAGCATAGAAACCACGCGCGGCAATAAAGCCTTAGCTTCTTCTGCATCAGTGGTGTTACGTAATTTCTTAATAGCATTACGTGTAGTTTTTGCTTGGTAACGATTTCTTAGACGCTTTGTCGCGTTAGCTCTAATTCTTTTAAGCGCTGATTTATGATTTGCCATTTCTATTAGCTATATTTTATTTTCGTATTTACTAAATTCGGAATGCAAAAATAACGAGATAAAACCAATATTCAAAATCTATTTGCAAAAAAGGTAATGAAGGTTCAATTTTTAATTTTTAATTTCGACCATGCAAAAATTATCCATGGATCAGCTCAATCGGCTCGACCTTGAATCTTTTAGGAATCAAGCTAAAACACCTCTAGTCATCGTGCTAGACAATGTGCGCAGCATGCACAATGTGGGATCGGCTTTTCGTACAGCTGACGGCTTCGCTATTGAAAAAATCTTACTTTGTGGCATTACCGGCACTCCTCCCCATCGGGAAATTGAAAAAACAGCTCTTGGTGCCACCCAATCTGTCAAATGGAAGTACTACAAGGACAACACCGAGGCCATCAAAGAGTTGAAGGAACAGGGCTATAAAGTATATGCAATCGAACAAGCGTCAGGTAGCATAGCATTACAAAATATCGAAACCACAACTCCCGAGAAATATGCACTTGTCTTCGGAAACGAAGTACACGGTGTAAGTGAAGATATTATGCAAATGGTCGATGGATGTATAGAAATTCCGCAATTTGGCACTAAACATTCCTTCAATGTAGCCGTGACTATCGGCATCGTATTGTGGACCTTTGTGCAAAAACTGAAGTTTTAGCAAAAAAAGACCTATTTTGCACTGCTTAATTTCCAGAAGTCATTGCAAAATGGTAGCTTTGCTCTGCAAAAAAACAGAACAAATGAGTGTATTAGTAAATAAAGATTCAAAAGTTATCGTTCAAGGATTTACTGGAACAGAAGGTACTTATCACGCTTCTCAAATGATCGAGTATGGTACTCAAGTTGTAGGCGGAGTAACTCCTGGTAAAGGTGGTCAATCTCATTTAGACCGTCCTGTATTCAATACTGTACAAGAAGCCGTAGATAAAACCGGTGCAAATGTCTCCATCATTTTTGTACCTCCAGCATTTGCTGCAGATGCGATCATGGAAGCTGCTGCTGCAGGTATAGCTTTGATTGTTTGTATTACAGAGGGTATTCCTACTAAAGATATGATTCAGGTGAAATCTTACTTGAGCGACAAAGACGCTCGTTTGATCGGCCCTAACTGTCCAGGTATCATCACTGCTGAAGAAACAAAAATCGGTATCATGCCCGGTTTCATTTTTAAGAAAGGTAAAGTTGGTGTAGTTTCTAAATCAGGAACTTTAACCTATGAAGCCGTAGATCAAACAGTAAAAGCCGGATTAGGTATCACTACAGCCATTGGTATAGGTGGAGACCCCATTATTGGTACTACAACCAAAGAAGCCGTTGAATTGCTGATGAATGACCCAGAAACTGAAGGTATCATCATGATTGGTGAAATCGGAGGCGGAATGGAAGCTGAAGCTGCTCATTGGATTAAAGAGAACGGGACCAAGCCTGTCGTTGGATTCATCGCAGGTCAAACTGCGCCCCCAGGACGTCGTATGGGACATGCTGGAGCTATCGTAGGTGGTGCAGATGACACTGCAGCTGCAAAGATGAAAATCATGCGTGAATGTGGTATACGTGTAGTTGAATCTCCTGCAGAAATCGGAAAAGCTATCGCTGAAGAATTAGCGAAATAGATTAGTTCTTTTAAAGAAAAATACATAAGCGGGTGCTTTTATATTTGTATGCCAAATATAAAAGCACCCGCTTTATTTTTATTGAGGAATTTGCTCCACCAAAATCTCAGTACCCTCCTTATCAAAATAGGCACATATCATCATATCCATACACACTTGCCATTTCTCCACGCCGAATATTGCACACATTTTCACAAACGTCGGAAAGTCCATTTCACCTTGTTGATGCAATTTTAAAGCTCCTTTGAATTGTTCTCTTTTAGAAGTTTCTGCTATTGTCAATTCGTGTTTTGCCGGTGCAATTACTTTATACCCTTTGGTACCAAAATAATCCGTATGTCCGTCTGAAACAAATGTTTCATAGGAGGTAACCCCAAATTGTTTTAGTTCTTTAATATATTCAGGAAAGTCTGCCCCTGATTTTACTTTGCTGTGAGCTGCTTCAATTTGGTCCAATATAAACATTTGCGCTTGATTTACTTATTAAACGAAGTAATTTTATACAACAGGTATCTTCGCGGGAATAAAGATAATTATTTATAGATATAAAAGCAGCACAAAAAAAAGCCCTTACATTTTACTGCAAGGGCTTGGTTGTTGAATAAAATAAGGCACCGACCTACTCTCACGCCTGTTACGGCAATACCATCGGCTCTGGCGGGCTTAACTGCTCTGTTCGGAATGGGAAGAGGTGGACACCGCCGATATAGGCACCCGAATATTGTTCGCTTTGTCCATCGCGGACTCCGCCGGTACCTGCCCCCCGTAGGGATGGTAGGCACCCGAATATCTTTATTCAGTTGTCAGTTATCAGTTGTCAGCTTTCAGTATGTTTACTGGCCACTGCCCACTGGCCTACCGACCACTGTAAAAAAATGACATATACCGGAAGAAAAAAAAGAAACAAGGCAGAAAACGACAGATCTA
>JBEBWF010000075.1:0-17434 GCA_040392285.1 Sphingobacterium sp.
GTATAGCAGGCAAAGACCACAGTGGCAAGAAGGTGACTGCGGTACCGGACTGGACTTGGTCCAATGCGCTACAGATCCGGTTATGGAAACGCTATGATCTGAATATACAACACTATTTTATGTCCGATATCCCGTTGGACGATGGGAATACGGTCTTCGCAGCGAAATATCATCTGCTTCAGGCCAAACTGAATGTTGCCTTACCTCAGATAAAAAAGACAACATTCCACGTCTTCGCTGGAGGCGACAACCTGTTGGATGAAAGATACAGTCTTGGAAATGACATTAATGCTTTTGGCGGACGATATTTCAATCCTGCGGCAGGCCGCAACTTCTTTGCTGGTGTAAGAATGGGGATAAAGTAATACAATATTTATTATACCGTGCTTACAATATATTATGCTTTCTCATTACTTCTAATACAAACGGTTCGATTTTTTCGACCATACGCATAAATCCCAGATCACTCGGGTGAGTACCATCAGTGGTGCCTTCATGGTCATGCCCCAACAAATAGTCATCGTCAAGGTAATATAAGTTTTTGATACCTTTAGCAATTAACTTATCATACTGAGCCTTCCACTGCGCATTTTGCTGGTGATTACGTTCTTTCCATGATTGATTGAAGAAACTCAATTCCCGAACCACAGATGGTATCATGATAATCGGCGTATTGGGATGCTTTTCGCGAAGATATTCTACAAAATATAACGTTCTACTTTTTATTTGTTCAGGGGACGAATTGGGTACACAGTCCAAAATATAAACATCAGGATTGAGGTCTGCAAACATATGTGCCATCTCCTTTTCTATTTTGGCGTTCCCACTCACGCCAAAATTGACAAAGTTAAACCCTGTCCTGCGAGATAGAATAGCAGGATAAGCCATACCCGCACGACTAGCTGAGGCGCCATGTACGATGCTTGAGCCATAGACAACGATCTCTTTCTTAAACGGATTAGACAACGGTTCTATGCTATATCCACTGGAAACGCCTATTTGCAAACTCTTGGTCTCATCGTACAGTGGGAGGTAGACCAAAAATTCTTTCTCATCGTTCCCTAACTTTTCCGCTAGCTTAAGTTCTTCACACTCCTTCGTAGTGCCCTTTGAGCTTGCATATTGCCACTGACCGTTCTCATTTTTAATATATACATCCAAGCCTTTATTAGCGATTGCCGTTAAGTTTAAATTTACTTTTCTATTCGTTACGCACCATTTTGCATAGATCTCCGGTGCACTGCTCTTAAAGGTGACGAACAATCCGGCGCTATTGGTATAAAGTCTTTTCACACTCGCTGGAATGGTATTATATTTTGCCGTATCCACACGGTGAAATTTTTGTGGCGTGTCAAATAGTTTACCGTGAACGGGTAATTCTACGTATTGTACAGCAGTATTCTGCGCAAACGCAAAATTAAATAGGCATAGGGTGACAACGAGTAATAGGATATTTTTTTTCATCGGAACAAATTGTTTATTCATTATTTATTTACTCTTAAAGACATACGTGCTGCTATAAGTGGTTTTAAAGGTAATTACTAAAAATAAAATACACAACAAAAAAAACCTCCTATCTACTATCTACTCCATAAACCTTTTTTGTCCGCTCTTGCTTTGACTTGCAATTTCTGCAATAAATCGACATGCTTTACATTAGGTGGAATAGTGAGCACAACAGCATACCCCTTCTTAATCATTTCTGCATTGACAAACTTGCCATCTTGCAGGTAGACATAGGCTAATGTCCGACCATATCGATCCAATGAATCAACATCTCCTACCAACCGTACCGATTTCCCGGACAACAAATTCATGAGATACGCTTTAGACTCCTCACCATAATAACCGATTTCTTTTCTGCCGGTTTTTCGGGTTTCGGGTGCATCAATACCGATCAGACGTATTTTGACATCCTTATCCATACCGTTGTTTGCCCAAAACGTATCTCCGTCCACGACTTTGATGACTCGATAATAACTACCGTTATCTTCCTTTTTATAGCTATTAACCCCTTGACAGGAAATTCCGGCAATGAACAACGTATAAAGGATCGCTATTCTTAGTGCTCGATATAACATGATCTTTTTAAATAGTTTGATACTGGTCATCGCATAAATCTACACAAATTGCGCAATATTTACCGCCTACCCAGCTTTATCTGTGGATACATGACCTTATCAAAAAATCAGCTTAACTACCACGCTTCATCCGGAGCAGTAATATCCAGTTTATATAAAACAAACTCACCATCGTTACTGCCGGCTATATAAAGCACATCTGCCTTATTCACAAAAAGGTTTGCTCCCTTGCCCTCAAAACCGATTATCGTAATTTCCTGACCATACCATTTTTTTGTCACCGGATTGAATATTCCTAGCTTATTATTACTCCTTAGAAAAAAAATCAATCCTTGATGTACGGCAAGTACATGATTCATTGAACTGAATGTATTAAGATCACCCATAAATTGGGGGATTGAAAACTTCTCAACCGTCGAAGTCTCCGTATCGTATATATACCCCTGCCCACCCTTTTCATCTTTTATACCTGCAACTGCATATATCTTATTATTGTAAAAAACAGCGCTGGAGTTTGCATTATTCCACTTTTTAGTATCCAAAGCAGCTTTTTTCGACCAGCTTGTGCCTTCGCAAAAAAAGAGAGAAGTTTCGGTGTTGGCCGCATTTGTGCCCATGGTAAAGAAGCCGCCTTTTCCAGCAATAGATATTCCGATACTTCCAATCAACAAACCAAAATCTGACGGAATGGAGTGGGATGTCCACTTATCAGTAGCGATATCGTATATCTGCTGTTGACCTGCAAACGTATTAATCTTATCACCCGCACCGTACACTATTCGCCCAAAATTTATAGCGCCTACCGTTAATGTTTCCCACGTATTGTGTGCCAGATTATACGAGGTGAAGTTGGGCTTACTCAGTACATGATCGTAGGAGTATACATAAATCTTATTGCCAGTACTGGAGTAACACATCGAGGAAAAAGAACCCGAACTATTCAAAGCGGGAATACGTGCTGCTGTATTTATTTTGATAAGATTTACCGTAAATTCCGGCAAAACAGTTTTTGGAATAGCATCTTTAGTCTTAGAGCAGGAAAATTGTCCCAATGTGATAATGCAGAATGCAGTAATAACGAGGTAATTTTTTGCATTCAGGAGATTTAGTTTTGTTTTCATAATCGATAATTTTAAAGCATTTCAACAGCTTGAATTCAAAATTATCATACCTTTCGATATCGAAATAGGAAAAAAGGGACATTTGATGCCAATAATATAGTTATAGGTGAAATTTATAGACTTTCACGGTATTTTAGTATTCAGAGGGCACAGAACCAATCTGGCTTCTCGCCTATTTAATCAGACTGTGCTGATAAACGGTAGGTGTATGCCCGGAAAAATACTTAAATTCGGCGGCAAAATGAGAGCTGTCGTAAAAACCGAATTGATAGGCAAGAGCTGTTAGGCTTTCTCCATTTTTTATACGTTCCAATTCTTCTTTTACCGTATTGAAGCGAACAATACGCGAATAAAATTTAGGTGTAAGTCCTAGATATTGAACAAAGGCTCTTTCTAGTGTCTTTCGAGAGGTATTAGTATGGCATTGGAGTTCTTGTATACCCATCGTACCCTTGGAGTATGCAATCAGTTGCAAAGCATTTTGGACATTGTCAATCCTGTAATGTAACGACGTATGCAGGTACTTGCTCCATAGAAATCTTTCGAGTACGCCGATCGCCAACTCCAGTGTAGGCATAGACTGCATCTCTTCACATAACAATTCCAACTCACTCCCCCACACATCTTCAACAGCAATAAATTGATCAGCCATATGCTCCATATTTATTCCGGTAACTTTAGCAATCCCCAGTGGCTTAAATTTCACACCCAATATATCCACGCCATTTTCGTTCGTCGTGATCACCCTAGGAGATGTAGGCTGTCCAAAGAAATAGGCTTGCTTATACAAGGTAACCACCTTATCATCGTAAGCATGACGCTCCGGCTGCTTCTTGAAGTTAAAGGTTAATCCTTGTAATAATGGGGTAGCATAATTTTGTACCGCAGCTTGTGATAATTCGATATTAGAATACCAATAATGTTCGATAACATCCGACAATGCCGGCATGGGACTGAATATACGGTAAATCATAGTAAAGAAAATTATACAATGCTTCTACTAAGTTACTCAACACGGATGACTTTTCCTACTCCATCTTCCCTACAACAACCCTGACCAGCTTGTCATAATCAAAATACCGGATAGCTATATCCTGTACCTGAGACGCGGTCATATTCGCAATGACATCAGCGTAGTAGTTGTAATAGGACAAATCCATATTGGAAAGGTACACTGCTTTAAATTTATCGACGTGCGAGTAAATACTTTCCAAGCTGCCCAGCATAACTCCCTGAAGATAACTGCGAACGAGATCTATTTCATCTTGCGTTGTTTTCTCCTGGCGCAGAATTTCAAATTCCTTTTCAATCTCCACCAAAGTGGCTGAAGTAACATCCAATCCTACTTCCGATGCTAAAGTGAAAAATCCCGAATGTTGGAGACTAACAATATTTGATCCAATACTATACGTATAACCTTTGTCCTCCCGGATATTTCGCATCAGCCGCGAGCCAAAGAAACCGCCCAGCAAAGTATTCACAAACTGAACAGCCGGGAAATCGGGATGTGTTCTATTAACAGTCAAATTTCCCATTCGGATAGCCGATTGAAGGGCTTCTTCTCTTTTCTCCAATAAGATCCCACCCTCTACTTGCTTAATATCTAGCTTGACATTTTTTGAAGGCTGCCCAGCACCAGACCAAGTTTCTCCAAGATGATAGCGAATACTTTTTAATACCTGTGCGTCTACATTGCCAGCAACGAACAAGGTACAATTAGCGGGCTGAGTCTGCTGTTGGAAAAGTCCAAGCAAGCTCGTCCGATCGATACTATCGTAAGCCTCCACGGTCGGAACCGTACCGTACCTATTCGGGCCAAAGACTTGTTGATAAAAAAGGCGACGTGCTACAAAATCATTTTTCTGCAACGAAATCTGTAAAGATTGCTTATTGTTCCGCACTACTGTATCCAGCTCATGTTGCGGGAAAATGCTGTTGTTCAAGATATCACTCACAATAGGCAATACTTTATCTACATACTTCTGCATAGTATAGATCGTCAAAGAAGTATGATCCATACTATATTCAGGCATAAGGTACGCTCCATAGAAATCGATCTGCTCCGCGATTTCTGCACTCGTTAGAGAAGCCGTTCCTTCGCGCAACATGGTCGCCATGACGGTATTACGTAGAGGAAATTCATCCTGATTAAATAGGTTATTGAAAACAAGCTCCAGTTTAATCAGTTGTAAATTGGGGTCTTGGAAGATAAATGCATGTAAACCGTTGTCGTATTCCACCTTTTCTGGATGGATTAAATTCAACGAATTAATCGGCTGAAAATCGGGTGCAATAACTCTATTCAGCATGGTTACCTCCCTTTGCTTTATAAATCAATGTCGATGAGTTTTCTTTTCTAAACAATGTCTTTGCCATAATTTGGATGTGTTCGGATGTAACTGACAAATACTTTTGAATTTCTTGATTATAGTCTTCTGCTGCATTGACCGCTTCGTAATACGCCAAATTCATGGCTTTGTCTAAAATTGACAGTTCAGCAAAAAGTAGGGTCGATTCGATCTTATTTTTGACTTTCTGTAATTCTTCTTCCCCAACCAAGTCTGCCTTGATCTTGTCCAATTCGGACCACAAAGCATGCTCTGCTTTCTGCAGGGTAATATGGGGTAAGGGTTTACCTTCTATGACAAATAGGTTGGTGTCTATACTTCCCATTAGATAGGCATTCACTTCACTGAACAACTGTTGTTCCTTTACCAAAGCACGATAAAGTCTGGAAGAAGAACCTCTGGATAGAATATCCGAAATCAAATCCACAGTCTCATAATCTCGGGATAATCTATCCGGTCCATGAAAAGCGATGTATAAGCTATCGGCCGGTACATCGGCTTCCACCTCTTCCCTTCTCGCTTCTGTCTGTTCGGGTTCAGAAGGAAGATTCCGATGATACTTCTCTCCGCGGGGAATATCTCCAAACCACTTTTCAGACAACCGCTTTACTTCCTGGACATCGACATTCCCTGCTACGACCATAATGGCATTTTGAGGTGTGTAGAACTTGGTGAAAAAAGCCTTGACGTCGGCCATCTGGGCTTCTTCGATGTGTTTAAGTTCTTTACCAATCGTTGCCCAGCGATAGGGATGCTGTTTATAGGCTAATGGGCGTAACCGCAACCATACATCACCATAGGGTTGATTCAGGTAACGTTGTTTAAACTCTTCACAGACGACTTGTCGCTGCACCTCCAGACTTTGTTCGCTAAAAGCAAGGCTCAACATACGATCACTTTCCAACCAAAAAGCTGTCTCCAGATTGTTTGCGGGCAGTGTCAAATAGTAATTGGTGATATCATTGCTGGTGAAGGCATTGTTCTCCCCACCAACCTGTTGCAACGGCGTATCATAGCTCGGTATGTTGATGGAACCTCCGAACATCAAGTGTTCAAACAAGTGGGCAAATCCAGTTTGATCAGGCGATTCATCGCGTGCGCCTACCTTATATAAAATATTGACCACGGCCATAGCCGTAGCGTGGTCCTCGTGGACCAATACGGTCAATCCGTTGTCTAACGTAAATCTTGTAAAATTTATCATAAACTGCTTTTAATTACGAATGAACAATAGGAATTATGAATCAAGATAGTTTGAAGTTCGTAATCTTTACGCCCACTCTATGCCTTTTTTTAATAAATCCAAGGTCTTTTGCTCGGGTGAATCAGGCTCAGCCTTAAAATCATAGAACCAGTTGGCTTGGGTAGGAAGACTCATCAAGATCGACTCGATACGTCCATTCGTCTCTAAACCAAATCTTGTTCCGGCATCGTATACCAGATTAAACTCCACATAGCGGCCTCTTCGTTGCAATTGCCATTCCTTTTCTTGTACGGAAAATGGTTGATGGCGGTGGCGATTGACTAGCTCGGAATAGACAGGTGCAAATGTACGTCCTAAATCGCACGAAAAATCAAACAGTTGGTCGTAACTTAAACCTGTTTTGTCAGGTGTCAACTTATCATAGAACACCCCTCCTATTCCTCTCGTTTCGTTGCGGTGTTTGATAAAAAAGTAACGGTCTGCCCAAGCCTTGAAATCCTTGTAAAAATTCGGATGATGCCGATCGCAAACATCTTTCAACGCTGTATGAAAATATATTGCATCTTCGTCTATGATGTAATGTGGCGTAAGATCGATCCCGCCCCCAAACCACCTCACTTCTTCGTTTAATTCGAAATAGCGGATATTCATATGAATAATAGGAACATGTGGATTGTTGGGATGGATAACAATAGAAACTCCGGTAGCGAAGAAATCTTCCTGTTCGACACCAAAGGATTTTTTAATGGCCTCCGGAAGTTTTCCGTGCACAGCCGAAAAATTGACCCCTCCTTTTTCCAAAATATCACCTCCTTGGATAATACGTGTACGTCCGCCGCCGCCTCCATCTCGTTCCCATATCTCTTCTTCAAACTTGGCTTTGCCGTCCAGTGCTTCCAGAGCAATGCATATTTCGTCCTGGATTTTTTGGTATACTGCCGCAATATGTTCTTTATCTACCATCTCACATAAAATTTTGCGCTAACTGTATTACTGCTACGCCAGCAGGCTTATGTCTGTATAATACGTCGTATACCATCGTACAAATTGGCATCTCCAACTGATATTGCTGAATAATGCTTTGAATACATCCAGAGGCATAGTAACCTTCGGCAACCATATTCATTTCCAACTGCGCAGACTGTGCGGTATACCCTTTACCGATCATCTTGCCAAATGTCCTATTTCGACTAAATTGTGAATATGCGGTAACGAGCAGATCTCCTAAATAAGCTGAAGCTTTGATATCCCGATCGTGAGTTTCTATGTTATGGACAAAATATTCCATCTCGCGAAGGGCATTGGAAACCAATACCGCCTGAAAATTGTCACCATATCCAAGGCCATGACATATTCCCCCGGCCAGTGCATAGATATTTTTAAGAACGGCACAATACTCTATGCCTACCGTATCCTGGGAAAGGATGGGTTTTATATAGCGTGTTTCATACAAATCGGCCACACGAGCAGCATTTTTTTCGTCCTGACAAGCGAAGGTAAGGTAAGATAGTTTTTCTTGTGCCACTTCTTCGGCATGGCAAGGACCGCCTATCACAATGATATTTTCAGCAGGAATAGCATATTCACGCATCAGATATTCGCCGACAATCATATTCTCATCGGGAATAATCCCTTTTATCGCAGAGACAATGAGCTTTCCTTCAAAATCCTTGCTATCTATACCTAGTAGGGCTGCCTTTAGGTACGATGCCGGTGTATTAAGGACGATGATATCCGATTGTTGTATAATCCATTTGGCATCTGAACGGATATTTCTTGCTTTAACTTTTACCTGGATCGCACTAAGGTAGGTTGGGTTATGTTTATATTGTCGGATGAAGTCGATATCCTCTTTTTTACGTACCCACCAATAAATTTGTTTGGCACTGGTGTTATCCGTCAACATCTTCACCATAGCTGTAGCCCAACTCCCACTGCCTATGATGCCGATGTGTGCATGTTCCTTTTTCTCCATGTTGGCCAAAGATAATTAATAATAAATTAACGTATATTGCCTGTTGGATTTAATTAAATAAAAATGACTTTTGTATCTTAGATAAACATAAGAGCGGATATACGATGAAAAGTGAAAAAGAAAAGATGATCGATGGCGAACCTTATTATGCCAACGAAAAAGAACTCAGCACCTTACGTTTAGAAGCTCAGCGTGCAGCACATCGGTACAATCAAATTGATCCCAAACACCATCGAGAACGGAAGTCTCTGCTTAAAAAACTGTTAGGCCAAACAGGGACGATGTTTTGTGTCGAACAGCCCTTTTATTGTGATTACGGGTTTAATATTGAAATAGGTGAAAATTTCTTTTCTAATTATCATTTGACAATTTTGGATTGTGCACCCGTAAAAATCGGGAACAATGTGATGTTCGGCCCGAATGTCGCTATTTATACAGCTGGACATCCCCTACACGCGGATATCCGAAATAGTGGCCTAGAGCATGCCTTACCCGTGACGATAGGTGATAATGTATGGATAGGAGGAAATACCGTCATCAATCCGAATGTAAAAATAGGAGCCAACACAGTCATCGGATCGGGTTCCGTCGTGACCAAGGATATACCCGCTAATGTCATCGCTGTTGGCAACCCCTGTCGTGTCTTACGGGAAATTACGGAAGAAGACAGAACGTATAAGTAGGATTTAAACCAAAAAAAACGCCTGAATAATAATTCAGGCGCCCTTTGTTAAAATAACATCTAAAAACTTAATTTTTCAAAGCTTCTTTAACGTTATTAAGTTTATCTTCCGCTTTCTGGCCGGCTTCTTTCATCTCATTAACAGCATCCTCTCCTGCATCTTTCACAGCAGCACCTGTCTCTTTAGCAGCATCTTTAGTCGCATCGATGGCACTATTTACGCCATCAGCAACTCTCGTACCTGCATTTTGCACAGCCTCTTTCGTATTGTTCCAAGCTAATTCGGCATTTGCTAACGCTTTACGAGCAGTTTCTTCAGCTTGTTTATCACCTTTTGCGATAGCGGCATCCAAATCAGCTTTCGCTTGATTATAATCTGCTTCTGCCTTTGCCAACGCATCCTGCGAAGCCTGATCCACTTGATCAACGGCATGATCCAAATGTTCACCTACTGTTGTCAAGCTATCGGCATTGTTCTCCGTCTTCGTGGTGTTATTGTTGCATGACGCAAAAACGAATGCTCCTGCGATGACACCTAATAATGCAATTCTTTTCATGTTAATATAGTTTTTGTTTAATGAACAGTTACAATATTTATGCCAAAAGAATAACAGCATTAGGGATAGACTGTTCCTTTAGCTGCTTCCAGCGTATTTTTTAACAGACCGACAATGGTCATCAGTCCTACACCGCCGGGTACGGGCGTGATCCAAGAAGCCTTTTTTGAAACTTCTTCAAAGTCCACATCACCGTACAGCTTATAACCCGATTTTGTTTCCGACGATTGTTCCCTATTGATTCCCACATCAATAACAACAGCTCCTTCTTTCACCATATCCGCCGTTACAAAATTCTTCTTGCCTATAGCAGCCACGACGATATCGGCGCGAAGTACTTCGGCTTTTAGGTCCTTCGTGCGACTATGGGTTAATGTCACAGTACAGTTACCGGGATTACTATTGCGTGCCAATAGGATGCTCATGGGTGAACCTACAATATTGCTGCGCCCTACCACGACAGCATGCATACCTGACGTATCTATACCGTAATGGCCAAGCATCAACATAATTCCATAGGGAGTGGCCGGAATAAAGCAAGGCAAGTTGCGTTGCATTCGTCCCAGATTGATCGGATGAAAGCCATCTACATCTTTACGATAATCAATAGCCTCCGTGATCCGCTCAGGATCAATGTGCTTGGGCAATGGAAGCTGCACGATCAATCCGTCGATATTTTCATCGTTGTTAATTTCCTGTATTTTGGCAATCAACTGTTCTTCCGTGACGCTTTCCTCATAACGAATATTGGTGGAATCAAATCCCACCAACTCACAATTCCGCATCTTACTAGCCACATATGTTTCACTACCACCGTCATTGCCGACCAAAATAGCCACCAGATGCGGTTTACGGCCTTTAGAAGCTGTAAATTCAGCAGCATCTCTTTTAATATCTTCTTTAATCTTCGCAGAAACTACTTTTCCGTCTAATAACTTCATTTTGTTTAAGATTTGAGTATTGAGACCTGAGATTGGAGACTTTAGACTTGGGATTTTAGATTTGAGTATTGAGACTTTAGACTGGAGACTAAATACCTAATATCTAAAGTCTTACATCTAATATCTCATGTCTTACATCTAATATCTCATGTCTCACATCTAAAGTCTACTGTCTAACACCTCACGTCTAAAAATTAATCCAATTTAAGTACAGCCATGAATGCGGATTGCGGAATCTCGACATTCCCTACTTGCCGCATACGTTTTTTACCTTTCTTTTGCTTTTCTAAGAGTTTACGCTTACGGGAAATATCCCCTCCGTAACATTTCGCCGTCACATCCTTACGCAAAGCAGAAATGGTTTCACGCGCGATAATTTTCGCACCTATCGAAGCTTGGATACGAATCTCGAATTGTTGACGAGGCAAAAGTTCTTTCAGCTTCTCACATATCTTCTTTCCAAAATCGTAGGCATTGCTACGGTGTATCAAAGAAGACAACGCATCGACAGGCTCATCATTAAGACGGATATCCAATCTGACCAAATCTGAAGTACGGTAGCCTATCTGATGATAGTCAAATGAAGCATATCCTTTAGAGATGGTTTTTAACTTATCATAAAAATCAAATACAATTTCGCCCATTGGCATCTCAAACACCAATTCTACCCGATCGGATGTCAAGTAAGATTGGTTGATGATTGCTCCACGCTTTTGGATACATAAGGACATCACTGGTCCAACAAACTCGGACTTGGTAATGATATTTGCTTTAATATAGGGCTCTTCGATCGAATCCAACTTACTTGGATCAGGCAGATCGGAAGGGTTATGAACGACAACTTCCTCCTTGTCTTTTGTCAAGAAAGCGCGGTAGGAAACGTTTGGAACCGTCGTAATCACGGTCATATTGAACTCGCGTTCCAGACGCTCTTGGATAATCTCCATGTGCAACATGCCCAGGAAACCACACCGAAAACCAAAGCCTAATGCGGCAGAAGATTCAGGTTCGAATACCAACGATGCATCATTCAGTTGCAAGCGGTGCATCGATTCGCGCAATTCTTCATAGTCTTCAGTATCTACCGGATAAATCCCCGCAAATACCATTGGTTTAACCTCCTCAAAACCTTGAATAGCCTGTCCGCAGGGCCGATCCCTATGGGTGATCGTATCCCCAACCTTGACTTCTCTAGCCTCTTTTATACCCGAAATGATATAGCCAACGTCCCCAGTCTTGATAACTTCCTTAGGTAACTGATTAAGCTTGAGCGTGCCCACTTCATCGGCGAAGTATTCTTTACCGGTAGCGACAAATTTTACCTTATCCCCTTTGCGTATCTCTCCATTTTCAACTTTAAAATAAGCCATAATACCTCGAAAGGAATTATAAACCGAGTCAAAGATTAATGCTTGTAATGGTGCTTCAGGATCCCCGACAGGTGCAGGAATACGTTCGACAATAGCACGCAAAATATCCGGTATACCCAGTCCGGTCTTACCGGAAGCGGGAATAATATCTTCACGTCTTCCACCAATAAGCTCAATAATCTGATCTTTAACCTCTTCAGGCATCGCCCCAGGTAAGTCCATTTTATTCAAGATGGGAATAATCTCCAAATCATGTTCCAATGCGAGGTACAGGTTTGAAATGGTTTGCGCCTGAATACCTTGGGAAGCATCAATAATAAGCAAGGCTCCTTCACAAGCTGCGATTGAACGGGATACTTCATACGAAAAATCCACATGGCCGGGCGTATCTATAAGATTGAAAACATAGGATTGTCCATCTTGTATATAGTCCATCTGAATAGCATGGCTTTTGATCGTGATTCCTCGCTCACGTTCTAAATCCATGTTATCCAACAGTTGCGCTTGTGCTTCACGTTGAGAAATGGTATTGGTGTATTCTAACAGTCTATCGGCCAAAGTGCTTTTGCCATGATCGATATGTGCGATGATACAGAAATTACGTATATGCTTCATACAGGTGTGTTGCCTTCTACTCTAAACGGCAAATATACTGTATTTCCACGAAGGTTTAAATCTTTTTTATTGCTGCCCGGACTATTGATAAGCTCTTGCTTTTTGTACCTGTTGGGTGATGAGGTTACGGGCTTAACGATGTTCCTTATAAACTAATTTAGGCAACGACGAAAAATAGCTTTCCACCCGTTCATCAGCAATACCAGCCAGCTCCGCATGGCTGTGTAACAACTGTTCCAACTGCTCCAATGTCCTTATGCCGGCTAACGCACTACTGACTACTGGCTTGTCGAGGCAATATTTCAAAGCAATTGCCTGACGCGATACGCCAAGCTTCTTGCTTGCTACATCCACAAAAGCCTTTACTTCTTGAATGTCTCCGACGGTATGATCCAAATAACTTTTGGCAGGAACTTTATTCAGCAAGAGCCCTTGTGCCATGCTGCCCCTGGCGATAATGCTTACTCCTTTTTCTTCAAAATCACGAAAAGACTCTTCCGGCCGGGTATCCAAAATACTGTATTGCATCATGTTTGAAACAATTCCCGACTGTTGCAAGTATTTCCGGAAAACATTCGGGCGAATAGAAGATATTCCGTAATACCGGATCTTACCTTGTTGCACTAATAACTCAAAAGTTTCGACAATTTCATCAAAGTTATCCGCATTCGTACCACCATGTAACTGATAGAGGTCAATATAATCGGTGTTTAATCGCTTCAACGACTGTTCTATGGCCTGTAAAATATAAACTCTACTCGGATTCCACCTCCATCCCTCTACCCCCTCCTGCCATTGATTGCCTACCTTAGTAGCAAGAATAACCTTATCCCTCAACCCTTGAAGAGCTTTCCCAAGTAAAACCTCATTAGCACCACGATCGTACAGATCCGCCGTGTCAAAAAAGTTGACTCCGTAATCAAATGCTTGGTGAATAATCGCTTTGCTATTGCCGACCGCGTCACCGGGCAAAGACATGCATCCTATGCCAATTTCAGAGACGAGTAATTCAGAATTTCCTAATCTGTTATACTTCATCTGGTTTTATAATATCTAACAACTCTATCTCAAAGATCAAGGCGCTGTAAGGAGGTATCTTTCCAGTATCCCTTTCCCCGTACGCCAGATTATAAGGAATATACAACTTGTATTTAGCGCCCACTTTCATCAATGGCAACGCAATTTTCCAACCCTCGATGACTTGGTTTAGGTTTAGATTTATCGGCTCACCCCGATCATAAGAACTGTCAAATTTCTCCCCATTGATCAGATAACCGGCGTAGTGAACCTTAACTTCATCATTAGAGTTGGGCTGGCTTCCTGTCCCCTCGACAAGCACTTCGTACAGAACACCCTCTGGTGTTGATTTTACAGTAGATTTGTTCTTTAAAGCGGCTAGGAATTCTTCCCCTGGCTTTCTAAGTTCTGCACCTCTCTTCTCCATCATCATCCGGATATTTCGCTGGATAACGGTAGTAACCTGCTCTTCGTTAAACAAAACTTCCTTTCCCTGATACGATGCAGTCAATGCTTTAGAAAGTACATCTAAATCAATTTCAAAATTGCTCGATTTCAACGATCGTGCAATATCTACTCCTAAAGCATAGGACAACGAATCCTGAGCACTTGACAAGGTTAAGCTATTTGGCGTTTGTTTCGCCACTACCTGTGGTTGTTTTGCGACCTGAGCTTGCGCAACTGACATCGAACATAGTGCCCAAAAGCCCATAAAATATATTTTTTTATTATGCATCATTGGTGGTTTTTTACAATATTATCTATTATTTTAAATGTATTATCGGGATAGTCAACTTTAACATGATTGGAGTCATTCAACCAAAGTTCGATTTCAAACTCATATTTTCTCTTTAGACTTTTAATCACCGGCACGCCCATATCGCTTAGGGCTGCAGCATTGAGATGCTGTTCATACTGATTTTTCATCGGTATCACCAGTAGTTTCTTATTGAGGTACAAAGCTTCCGCAGGGGTTTCAAAGCCAGCTCCGCATAGCACTCCTTGAGACCCGGCCATACTTTCAATAAATGCCGAACTATTGATCGGATTTATGGTGATATTCCGAAATGTTAAAGGTGCTGCATTATGCTTTGAAAACACCTCCCACCGGACATCTTTGAATTTCGAGAGGTGGCGGAGTAAATGTGCATCATCATAGGCAGGGAGATATACCGTATAATGGTCTCCATCGGTAGGCTCCATATCGCGGACTTCTTTACGAATTACGGGTGTAAAGATAGCATGATGGTATTCTTTAAAGTGGAATCCGTAGCCAGCCGTTACCGGAGCATAGTTTTTCATGATAAATCTACCCATAACATCACTTTCCTCCGGTTTAGGGCTGTTAGGATGTAAAGCGCCGATCTGGTGGCTTAGTCCAATGCAGGGGATTTCACGTGTATGACAGGCCCAAGCTGTGATAGGTTCAAAATCATTCAATACCAAATCATATTTGTCCACAGGAATAGTATTGATCTCCTGAATAAACTTTCGGATCGTCGAACTCATAAAGGTTTTCCAAAAATCGACTCCCCCTGATTTGCCAAAAATAAAACTTAAACCGTGTAGCCTATACTTTATATCAAAAGGCAGATCAATATCCGCCTGAATGCCACTGATAAGCACATCAACCTGACCAAGCTGCTGTAAACAAGGAATAATATCCATTGCTCGACATAAATGGCCGTTGCCCGTGCCCTGTATGGCGTAAAGTATCTTCATATCTAAATTACAGTCCGAAAGTAGCAATTATTTTAACAGGGATAAAATAAATAATATTAAATTAAAATTAATTATCTTTACCAAACACAACCCAACCATTATGTGTAAAGCAAAAACACCTCTTCTATTGGCCTTGATCGTGCTTTTATGTTCGTCTTGGGGCTTCTACGCGCACAAAAAAATCAATGAAACAGCCGTATTTTTGTTACCTCCCGAACTGGCGGTTTTTTATAAAAATCATATACGTAGCATAACAGAACGCGCTACAGACCCGGACAAACGTTGTTATGTAGATACATTGGAGAGTCCGCGGCACTTCATCGATCTGGATCGATTTGACGACGATATAGACTCTATTCCAATTCATTGGTCGAAAGCTAAGGAAAAATATACCGAAAAAAGACTGTTATTAAGAGGTGTTGTCCCTTGGCAGGTTTGGCGTTCGTATCAAAACCTTGTGCAAGCATTCGTGAAGAAGGATATCGATAGGATTATCAAATATAGTGCAGATATAGGTCACTATATTGCCGATGCTCACGTACCTTTACACACCACGAGCAACTATAATGGACAGCTATCCAACCAAATCGGCATTCATGCCTTTTGGGAAACCCGCCTGCCGGAAATGTTTAGCGCACAATATGATTTGTTCATCGGCCCAGCTGTGTATATTGGGGATCCACTACAAGAATCTTGGGATATTGTCAAAGAAAGCCACGCTCTTGTCGATTCAGTTCTAGCGGTAGAAAAAGATCTATCCACACGATTTAAAGAAAGTGAACAAAAAACCTACTTAACAAGGAACAACCAATTGATATTCACTTATTCCGATCAATATGCTACGGCTTATCACCAGGCATTAAATGGCATGGTTGAACGGCGACTAAGGTCCTCCATAGCTGAAGTAGCCTCCTTTTGGTATTCGGCATGGGTGGATGCCGGTCAACCCAAATTAACGGTATCTAAGCCTGGAAACATTGTTGTCGAAGAACCCATTCTTTCTCCGGGACAAAAACCATTGGGAAGAGAGGAATGGCATTAGCATAATCTAAAACCTATATATTTCTCGTTTGATCAACACGGTTCCTTTCCGCACAACGGGCTTTTCATTGGCTTTCACTCCTTTGAAAATATAAAAATAGGTGCCCTCGGGAATATTTTCTGGAATCATCCAGTCATTTTTATAATCCGTGGAATAGAAGAGTCGCTGGCCAAACCTACTGATAACTTCCAATTCGACACGATCAAACTTGTACACACCAAGTACTTCGAAAGTGTCATTCTTACCATCTCCATTTGGTGTAATGGTGTTGGGAAAGAAAAAGCCCATCGTTTCGATGACCACCGTAGCTTCCGCCGACCAATTTCCGTTCTTTTCCTGAATAACATACTTCAACTCATCATACCCTGTATAATTCGGATCGGGAGTATATTCAAGCACACCATTCCCCAGCACCCTGAGTTCGCCATGTGTCGGAAATGAGGTAACACGAAGTGTCTCTTTTAAGATCTCACTATGCTCTACATAGTCATTTTCATAGGGTTTGAACTTAATCTGATAGTTATACCCAACCTGATAATGATCATTTACTGCTATAGGAATAGTTCGCAAAATCATAATTTTCACCTCGGTAGGCTCCGTACTCAAACGGCTACGGTCCGAAACCCGATAGACGAATCGATCTTCACCAGAGATAAAATTGTTGATGGGTGTATACAATAATTGACCATTCTCCATAACCACCGATCCGGAAGTGGGTGATACCAAAACTTCAATAGAATTTCGATTGATGTCACTTGA
>JBEBWF010000076.1:0-16295 GCA_040392285.1 Sphingobacterium sp.
CAAAAATAAGAGAATTAAACTTTTTATCAAGCTGTTTTTAATATTTTCTAAGAGTTTGGTGAGAAAGATGCCTATTCGAAATCTAATGTCTCCTAAATTTACCCTACTTCATAGATTTTACAATCTCACGGAAATTTTTCACACTCTGTTTGACATCGGGTGCATTATTCTGCCAGTTGTATTCATATTCTGCTGATATCATCCCTTGAAAGCTTTGCCGTTTCAATTCGGCCAGGACACCAGGAATGTTGTTTACGCCTGTCCCCCAATGTACATCATGCGCCTTTTTATTCCCCTTTTCATTTAAATCTTTAAAGTGAAGATGGTATACCTTACCTTCCAGCTTTTGGAGACATTCCACCGGATCTAACCCCGACCTTACCCAATGCCCTATGTCAGCCGCTGCACCCATTTTCTTACTTCTCCCAACCAAGGATTTCAATACCACATCCGGATTCCAATAATGGGAGGGAATCGGATGGTTATGAATAGCCGCCTGTATATTATATTTCTCACACAATCTCGAAACCTCGTCCAACATATTTTCCTCCGGCTCGCATGTAATTGTTTTTATCCCCATACTTTTGGCAAAAGCAAAGATTTTCTCCCATTCTGAGACATCTTTGGTGTTGATCACACCATATGCCAGCAAGGTTATATTTTTCTTTTTCAACAGTTCACGAATATATTTTTTACTACTTTCGGACATTTTGTAATCCATTTTCTCTTCAATCCCTCCTCCTATTTTCTGTTGCGGATAGGCTTCGACATAACGAAGACCACAGCTTTCTATCTTGTCTAAAGCTTCCGTAAAGGTAAATCTATTGAAAGTATAAGCTTGAGCTCCGAGATGCCAACCTAAAGATTCTTCGGGATTGGATTCAATTCGGAATGGTGCAATAGGCAAACCACTCTTGCTAAACAGGTTGGATATAGCAGTATCTGAAAAGGAGAACAAGACCGATTTTGGATTTTTCACAGCCGGATGAGATACAATGAGCTTATTGCCTTCAATTTTTGCATTAGCTTCTTTAATTATACCGTCCTCACCGGCGATGAATAATTCGGTAACCTTATTCCCTTTTATCATCAAACCATTGTTGACGTGGTCAAACTCTACAATTACCTGATCTCCTTTAATTGCATGCGATTTATAAACTGGCGACTTATAATCCTGAAGATCTTTACCATAAACTTCTGCTAATGCAATATTTGCCAAACGGTTAGCCACCTCTCTTTTATAGATAGGATGTATATTTTTTACATCATTTGTTAAATCTGAAACAACAACCATTCCTGTTTTATGGAGCGTCAGCAGTTCGGCCTGCTGCTCCCGGAGTAGAGCACCCCGCTGCATTTCAGGTTTAGACTTATAGTCATAAGGTGCTATCTGTACATAATAAAAGGGAAGTTCCTCTCTCCACGCATTCCTCCAGGATTGAACCAATTTGGTCATCAACGTATTATAATTTTGGTACTTCCCAACATTCGATTCGCCCTGATACCAAAGAAATCCGGCAATTTTATAGCCAACGAGGGGATGTATCATCGAGTTCCATAATGCTCCCGGTATAGTAGGTTTACTTGGTGCTACTTTATAGGTCTTAACATCTGCTGCCAATATAGGATCATCGGTAACAACGGTATCTGGCATCCAAACTTCAGCTATTGTTCCTCCCCAGTTTGCGCTGATAATACCGATAGGGACATCCAGTTCTTTGTTTAATCTTTGAGCCAAAAAATACCCTATAGCACTAAATTCAGCCAATCGCTCATCGGTTGCTTTCTCCCACTTGTTGATAAAATTATCCTGCGGAGTGTCTGATGCTATTCTATTGACATGCAGCAACCTTATGTTGTCGTTATTCGCCTTAGATATTTCATCCAACATTTCTTGCAGCTTATTCTGTGCTCCCCACTCCATATTGGATTGTCCCGAAACTAACCATACTTCGCCAATCAACACATCTTTTAGAGAACTTGTTATCCGTCTGTTCACAAATTTGATCTCATAAGGACCTCCAGCTTCAGGAGTTTTCAACGTGGTAGACCACCGTGCATATCCATCGCAGGTTACTTTCACCGTGTCCTGTGACCACCCAGGTAAAATCCAGACTTCGCTGCCTCTTCCTCCCCACCCCCATATTTTTACATCCGCATTGCGTTGCAAAACCATATGATCGGAAAATACTGATGGGAGGATGACCTGGCTTTTAACTTGGCTAAAGCCAATGCATCCAATAAGAAATAAAGAAAATTTGAAAAGGTATTTATACATAATTATTTGAGTTTTGGGTTTGAACAGACTTCTTTAGCTGTCCGATCATAAAATTACTAAATATTTTCACTATGCTATGCTCTTAAATTGTATAATTCCTATACATTTTGGGTCAGTCGGGCATTTCATACGGATGACATATAAATAAAACAAAAACATAAGTTCGACACCATCCCCCTAAAATTGGAATTCTACAAATTCATTTTCTTCATCTCATGCACCGCATAATCCACTGCCCTTGCCGTTAGTGCCATAAAAGTCAGCGACGGATTCTGTGTGGAAACACTCGTCATACAAGCTCCATCGGTCACAAACACATTCTTACAATCATGCAATTGGTTCCAATTGTTCAAAACCGAATCGTTCGAATTGTGTCCCATCCGTGCTCCCCCCATCTCGTGGATATCCAGACCTGGCGCCTGATCGTTCACTTTTGCCTGGATATTCTTAAAACCTGCATATTCAAACATTTCAGACATTTGATCACAATAATCTTTTGTCATTAAACGATCATTGTCATCGTAGTCAATAGCAATACGCAACAAGGGAACTCCCCAACGATCCTTTTGTTCTTCCGACAGCGTAACCGTATTGCTTGCTTTCGGAATGGTCTCTCCCATGATATGGCTGCCTATTCGCCAGTTACCTAACGTCGGGTTCAGCAAGCTCTCCCGCAAATGGTCGCCGATTCCTTTGGTATCCGAAATTTCAGGACGGCTGGCATTGAAAGTTGTCGCATATCCTCTCAAAAATGGGGTTTCCTGTCTTTTAACATTACGAAATCTCGGGATATAACCTCCTCCTGCAGGATTTTTCCCATCCGTACGATAGTCCAGATATCCTTCATATTCAGCACGGATATTTGCGCTATAGTTGTGAAAGGCCAAATATCTGCCTAATACACCCGAACTGTTGCCCAAACCTGTCGGATATGTTCTTGATGTCGAGTTGAGTAATATCAGATTGGTGTTTATCGTCGAGGCACACACAAAAATAAGCTTTGCATGGTATTCCATAATCTCATTCGTTTGCGCGTCTATCACAATTACCCCTTTGGCCTTTTGTGTAGTCTCATCAAAGATGATCGATGAAACAACCGAATGAGGGCGCAGCGTCATATTTCCGGTCTTAGTTGCAAATGGAAGCGTACTCGAATTGGAACTGAAATAACCTCCAAAAGGACACCCTCGCTCACAGAGTTTGCGATTTTGACATTGCACACGGCCTTGCGCCAGCTGTACTTCGGTGGGATTGGACAGATGAGCGCATCGGGCACTGATGACATGACGGTTGCTGTAGCGACTTTCCATCTTTTCTTTGAAAAACTGTTCCACAATATTCAGTGGATAGGCTTTTTGGAAGTAGCCGTCCGGGAGAATATCCAAACCATCATTATGGCCTGAAACACCAATAAACTTCTCCACATAATCATACCAAGGCTTGATATCCTGGTAACGTATAGGCCAATCAACGGCAAAACCATCCCTTGCAGGTCCTTCAAAATCATAGTCACTCCATCGTTGCGTTTGTCTGGCCCATAATAAGGATTTACCACCAACCTGATAACCTCGTATCCAGTCGAAAGGCTTCTCCTGTATATAGGGGTGTTCACTATCTTTGACAAAAAAATGTTCGGTATCCTCCCTAAAAGCATAGCAACGGCTTACAATCGGGTTCTCCTGTTTTACAGCATACGGCAATTCCAATCGATGTGCAAATTCATACGGATACATATTGGTCGTCGGATAATCCTTGATGTGCGTTACATCCCTTCCTCTTTCCAATACAAGAGTCTTCAATCCTTTTTCACAAAGTTCTTTTGCAGCCCATCCTCCGCTTATACCCGAACCTATGACAATAGCATCATATACATAATCTTTATTTTCCATGTTATGCAATCTTATAGTATCCGTTGTACCTGCCGGGTACCAACTCGTATCTTCCCATATCTTTCATCAATAACTTTGATTGCTGGAAGCCCTGAATGATCTTGGCTTTAACCTTTGAAAAAAGGAATATAGATTCCTTATCGATTTCTTCATCTTTGGCATTTAACCTGACAACTACTTCTTTCTGCTGTTCTTTGCTTAAAGCTTCAAAACTGCTACGATAACTTTTACGACAATATTGATCCAATGCGCGACGTCCTTCAAAAAAACGCTTTTGCTCTTCTGGGCTGAAGCAGTCCTTCAACATCGTCATAACAAAATTTTCTATACGCAAGTGCGCTATCACGATATCATTCCCCGATGGCAGAATGATCTCCTGTATATCACGGACAAAAAAATGCACCAGGTCCCAATCCGACTTGGACACACTGCAACTATGCAGCTGAATCGCTACCAAAGGCGGCACGAATGCCAACCGATAGATAAATCCTCTTCTATTCATCTCAGCATTATATTTTTATTATATCCTACTATTTTATCTAAAGCTTTCTAAAATCAATGATCCGGTGAAAAGTTAAATAATTGGCATCGTGATAATTCGCTGCTCCTCCAAGACCATCTTCGTGAGAGGTTCTGGATACCGCAATAATATCGTCTCCATCAAATTGCCAATCCACATACTGATAACCGACAAATTCAAAATTGGAGTTTTGCAAGACAATAGATTCGATATGCCACGATACTAAATCGCTACTTGAACATAGCGCCAACGTATTTCTAATCTTATCCAAAGGAACTACCCCTTTATATACTTCGGGGACATAATTAGCCAATGTCCAATATTTATTACTCTTCGCGTCAAAACGAATACTAAACTTTTTGCCACCGCCTGGCATATCCTTAAATCCCGTGGTAGAATTAAAAGTAGAAGATTTGCCGTCATTGCTCACCTGAATATAAGCGGCTCGTTCCCGATACATATCAAAAGTATGCACTCGCATAATATTCAACAATTGTCCTGTAGGCGAAACTACGGCATTTCCCTCCAGCCACCCCCAGAAATATCCATTCAGATACGTGGCATCATGGGCCAACGGATTGCTTACAGTCCAATTGGCAGCATCCAATAAATCACTATCCACCGGTGCAGATAACATCAGTGCACGATACTGTTTGGCAAATACATCGGAAGGACCATTAGCGTCTTCCATTGCTCTCCATAGCCTGCCGTTGTGTTCCACAACTGGGGTAGGTGCCGTATGATATTTGCCGCTCAACAACCGACCGTTAGTAGCCATCGAGGGAACAGACCAAACTGTTCCATTGTCTACAGACTTACGGATCACCACATGGTTTCCATTATCATAGCCCCCCGATACACCCATGATATACAAATCACCTTGATGAAGAAATAATCCTGACATGAACTGACCACTTAAATTGGCTATAGTTGACCATGAACTGCCTTGATCGGTTGACAGATAGATACGCGTAAATGATTGTCCATTGGGTCTAGCTTCCGAACTAGGCCCAAAGAAATCATTCGAAGCAATCAGATCGCCGTTGGGCATCTTGACAATACTTGGCGAACCGATATAAAACTTTTTTTGAGTAGGCACGTGGGCAATTACTACTCCCGGTACTTTTTCAGGAGTAACGATATTGCCCGGCCCCTCATCTTCCGCACGAGGTACAGCCTTTTCACATGAAAGAATGCCAATAAGCAGAAAAAAGTACACGGGGAAAATCACAAAATTCTTTACAAAAGAAACTCTTTTTGTAAAAAAATGTGCCAGTGTGGGAATACGTTGTATATTCATCAAGTTAATAAGCCCCATCGTCATTACAAAAATCAAGGCTCTCTAAAATTGCTAATCCGGTGAAATGTCAGGTAGTTCGAATTATGATGACTATCGGCTCCACCAATCCCATCCTCGTAAGCTGTCCGGGAAACAAAAATGATGTCGTCCTTTTCGAATTGAAAATCTACATATTGAAATCCATGATACAACGTGTCGGGATGAAACAATATCTCCTTTTTCACGTCCCATTTCTTCAAATCTTTTGAAGCAACAAGGTATAGCTGATTTCGTACACGGTCGAGCGGTATTACTCCCTGGTATTCAGGCTTAACATAGTTGGCTAATGAATAGTAAGTATGGCTCACTGAATCATACCTGATCGTAAACTTTTTCATTCCTCCAGGGAAATCATGAAAACAATTTTTCGCGTCAAAAGATAAGGTGGTATTTGTAGAATCCAGATCCGCAACAGCAACACGCTCTCTTTTCTTATCAAAAGAATGTATCCGTAGAACATCCTTTACGGTACCATCGGGTGCTACAACAGCATTACCCTCTATCCATCCCCTTCCATATCCACCCAGATATTCCTTCACCAAATAAGGCAAGGAATTGGAGAACGTCCAATTACTTGCGTTTAGCAAATCGACACTATCGGGTGCAGACATGATGAATGGTCGGTATTTAGTTGGCCATCGCTGTACTTCTCCGAAATTGTCTTCCATCGCCCTATACACCCTCCCGTTGTGGAATACAACCGGAGTAGGTGCGGTATGAAACTTACCTGCTTTCAATAGTCCATTTTTTGAATCTATTGGATTTGTCCATGTATATCCGTTGTCGGCAGACTTGCGAATGACGACTTCCTGATCATGTGCCTTGACACCCAACAAATAGACGTTTCCGGCATGGTAAAATAAATTGGACATAGCAGCACCAACGATTTTTTGGAGAAATGTCCAGGTCATCCCTTTGTCTTCCGACCGAAATATTAAGGTAATTGGTAATCCATCTTGCCTGGCCTCTTTATTAGGTCCGAAATAGTCATGGGACGCCAGATAGGTGCCGTCCGGCAAGATACAGATACTAGGACCTCCGATATAGTACTTTTTGTATTTTGGCACATGGTTGATCGTGACGCCCGGTGGCTTGTCATCGCTTATATTTCCTTTCAGCACCAAAGCAAACTCATCTATTGGTTTTCGTTGTGTAAATCCATAACTGAAATTATCGCCACTCTTTGCAGACCAAACGTATAACCTAAACATGATTTCACCCTTTACCCCAATATTCCTGAACAGGCTCTTTTCCCACAAACCTATATCTTCGTCGAGATTTTTGGTACTCTGAGCCTCTTTGAGCATATAAAAATTGTTTCCATTGTCTAGACTATACATCCACCGGTATTGAACAGCGCCAGTTTTTGGCAATATCAGACTGGCAAAAAGATGACTCAAAGAAACATATTGATCCGGTTTAGCTTTCAATACGACTTCAAGGTAATTATTCTGGCTATAGGCCTCTTCGAAAGAATGTACAGTACTGCTCTGAGCCAGAAAAGTAGCCTTTGATTTGGCTGTTCGCCGCAAAGCTCCGACCCCTCTCCGGATCAATGCGAACTCTACTTTAGGATGTATATAGTTTGCCAGCTTAAATTCAGCGGTACCATCTTCTCCAGGTTGAAATCTAAAATACGATAAGGTATCCTGTGCACGAGCGCCGATAAAGCCCAACCACACCAAGCATAGCAAGCAAAGTATATTTTTCATTATTCCTCCACGTTAATCGTTATCTCCTTCATTATTTGACTTCCGGCTACGGCATCCTTTGCTATAAAAACGACTTTATATTCGCCGGGATTGTTATACCTGAATCCATATTCCGTCAATTGGGGGTCTACCAGACTCTTGATAGCCGTACCAAAACTGGCCCCAAAATTTGCAAATTTGGTGAAGTTCAACTTCTTGGAAATAGCCCAGGCGTTCAACGTTGTTGCCGTATTTGCCGCAGCATTGGCTTGCAGATTGATAGCTGGACCAAGTGTGGGTGAAGTGGCAAGGCCCCCTCGGTTTGAATCAATTCCATCCCGAATAAAAGTCCATGCGAAATCCGTATGTACCATATAGTTCGAGCTTGAGGCAGGATTCTCCCGCAACATATAGGCATTCCGCACCCTCCAAGTGCTATTGCCCCCGTTTTCAGCTGTTGGTAAAGACAAGTAATGAAACGCTATATAAAAATCTTCACTTTCTTCGATATAAGTATTGATACTATGTGCACCCGAAGGTGTAAGCACCTCTGCTGTAGGACCTATATTAGCTAGTGTAAAAGGTGCTGTTACATCCTGCCAAGTGGCATTCTTAATATTCTCGACTGTATAGGTTCCATTAAAATCATGGGAAATGACCACGCGAAGTTGGTTTCGTTGATACCCTTCAAAAGAATATATAGGATTGAATACAAAAGTGCCAAACCCAAACTTAAAATGGCTTTCAACAATATAGTCCGATGAGCTATAGTAGTCATTCAGCGGAAGTCCGGAATAAAACGTAATGATGCCGGGATTGCCCGAAAGTGTGAAGGTCACCGAATCACCTGCATGTATCGTTGTTTTTTCAACAGTGACGTCAAAGCCGTCCAATGCGGCACTCTCCTTTTTTTCGCAGGACATAAATAGTCCCACCATCAAAATCAAGAAGTAAAATTTATATGTTTTCATCATTACCATCCTTTATTTTGTTTCAATTTAGGGTTAACAGCCATTTCATCCGACGGGATAGGCCAGCGAACATCTCTTTCCGAATAGCTGTTGTAGACGATCTTGGCATTTTTTTGATTAGAGTAATCCGGAGCAACATTAATTTGCGCCTTGATAATATCCATATTATCTATAAATTTTCCCCACCTGACCAAATCGCTTTTTCGCAACAATTCAAATCCCAATTCCCTAGAGCGTTCCTTCATAATAGCCGTATGCAGCTTATCCGTAGCTGAGATATCCTCGGCTGAAAGGTCTGCGTCGGCCCTTGCTGTCAAGGTGGCTACGGCAGCAGCTCCACTACCGTTGCCTCCAGTAATGGTAATCGTTGGTACAGAAGAGAATTTGATTCCTCCATTTAATATCCGAATGGACTGTACTTGCCCCCCCGAAATAACGGCTTCAGCTTTCGCCCGAATGCCGTCACCAGAAATAACTACATTAGGTTTTGCCGTATACCCACTTCCAGGATCCGTGACCGTAATCGTTTTAATGCTTTCTGATATACTGCTCTTGCCGTTCATATACTTGCCATACCCTCTTCTTCTGACATCATTGATCATAGCGATAATATCCGTATCGCTCCCATCCGGACCAAAACGTTGATTCTCAGCTTCGGCATACATAAGCAATACATCCGCATACCGCAATAGGGGAAAATTCTGCGGCGTTCTTACTTCTCCTTTGGGTAATAAAAGCTCATTGACTCTTCTGAATTTGCCACAATACCTTTCATAGACCTGTGTCGGTGAGAAATGCACGGTATCGACCTTATTATTGTCTCGGTAATAAAATTCAGCTATAGTCCAATCACGTCGCTGATCATTTGAATAATAAAGATTCTCGGCTTGGAAATAGTTGTAAAAATTTTCAGTGGGATGCAGGTATCCCGGTGAATAGCCAATGGAAGGAGCTCCACCCGAATTCATGCGGATCCCATTATTTCTGCCGACCATACCCCCTATCACATAAGTGGAACTACCATTACCCCAAAATTCTACTTCGAGAATACTTTCTTTGGGATCGTATATATCCTGTGCATAGTTTATAAAAATCTGCTCGTAGTTATCATTCAGCTCATGTAACCCGGATGTAATGACCTTATCCAACCAATAGGACGCTTTTTCATATTTAGATATATCTTTCAATGGTTCTCCAGCCATATGCAGGTATACCCGCCCAAGTATCCCCCATGCTGCAGACTTGGTCACTCTACCGCCAAAATTCACTTCTTCCACACTTGGCAATAGCCGTTGTGCCTCTTCTAAATCCGAAGTAATACTGGCATAAATCTCGCTTAAACTGGCCTGAGTGACTTGTAAATCAGAAGCACTTGCAGATTGAATAGACTGGTTTACTAGCGGGATTTCTCCAAAATTGGAAACCAACATAAAGTAAAAGTATCCTCTCAAAAAAAGTGCTTCACCCCTTATCTCCACTCTTTTGACCTGCTCGGTGCTATCTGTAATCTGCAGGTTTTCTAGCAAGAGATTAGCCCGGTTGATTCCACTATATAAGGTCTGGTAAAAACTTTTTACTTTTCCATCTACGGTGGATGTATTGTATCCAGCTACGCCTCGTACCTCAGTTTCATTGCTACAAAACCCTTCATCAGTTTCCAATCCCATGCGGGCCAACATGTTATTGCAATACAGGCTTTGGCTTGCCAGGGTAGAATACACCCCATTGAGCGCCGTTTGAAGTTGACTGTCGGTCTGATAGTAGTTTTTGGGGCTGAGAAAGTCTTCGGGATTCCGGTCTAATATCTTATTACAGGAAACCGTCAATAATAATAACGTAATATATAGTATATTTTTCATCGTCAATCGTGTTAAAATGAACATTTGAAACCTAAAACAAAGGTTTTCTCTCTGGGGTAAGCCGAATAATCAAAACCAGGTGTCAATATGGTTCGACCTACCGACACTTCCGGATCCATACCCGAATAGTTTGTCCAGGTTTTTAGATTTTGTCCCGAAACATACACCGATGCGTTCGTCAGCTTCAAAGCTTTTACCTGACCCAGATTATAAGAAAGCATGATCGTTTTTAACCTGAGGAAAGAACCATCTTCGATTGTACGGGTAGAAAATCTTCCTGTAGGTCCCTGCCCGCCTGTTCTATATAATTCATTCGATGGATTATCCAGCGTCCACCGATCGATATAACTGGCATACTGGTTCAAACCGGGACGGCCATAAATATTCCCTTCAAACATATCCCTGTTGGCATTGTATACCTTATTACCTGCAGACCATTGAAAGAAAACGTCGAGTGACAGATTTTTATACGAAAACGTATTGTTAAAACCACCAAAATGCTTCGACAGGGCATTGCCCATCACTATTCTATCCAACTCATTGACGATACCATCCTCATTCGTGTCCACATATTTAATATCGCCAGGCTGAATGACATTTCGGGCATTACCGTTAGTCGGCAAATCACTTTTCAACACATACTCGCCCCCTATCAGGTCAAAGTCTTCCATTTGGTAATTGCCATCCCACTTATATCCGAAAAATTCGGCAGCAGAGTGGTCTACCCGTGCCAGATACAATTGCGCATTACTCCAAGGCGCCGGAAATCCAACAAAGGAGACCAACATATTTTGATTGTCGCTCAATTCCAATACTTTGTTTCTGTTGAAAGAAATATTAAAATCCGTACGCCAATTAAAATCCTTAAATACATTCCAGTTGTAGTTTAGCGTCACTTCAATCCCTTCATTACCCACCTTACCTACATTTTTGAGAATAGTCGTGAACCCACTGCTCATTGGGACATTAGCATTGAGCAACAGATCATAGGTTGTCTTTTTGTACAGATCTACTGTCAAATTCAGGTTATTGTTAAATAAGCCTAAGTCATAACCTATGTCTAATTGTCTCGTCGTTTCCCACTTCAAATCATCATTACCAAATCTATTGAATATGGCAGACTGTGCCGGTTCGGCATTGTTAAAGGAATAATAGGAATTGTAAGGAAAACTCATGGACGACAGGTAAGCAAAATCGCTTACTCTATTGTTTCCTGTAAGGCCATAGCTGGCCCGTATTTTGCTATGGGAGATCGCCGTATTTTTAAGAAATTTCTCCTCGTGCATATTCCATGCCAGTGCCCCCGACGGAAAATAGCTCCACCTGTTGTCTTTGGAGAATTTAGAAGAACCATCCGCCCGCATGGAAAAAGTGGCCATTAGACTTCTTTTATAGTAATAGTTCATCCTTCCAAGAAAGGATATCAAACCAAAAGAAGAAGGTGTAGAGACTAAGGAACTTGCTTCTCCTTCATCCAATCCCGCCAATCCCAGGTCTTCATTTTCGATATTCTTCGCATGATAACCTCTTCTGTCTGTTCGAACTTCCTGCATCGTAAAACCGAGTAATCCATTCAGTCTATGCTTCCAGCTGTAGCGTCTTTCATAATTCAACAGGTTTTCATTCACCCAGCTACTTAATTTGGTTTCATAAGTAGATCCGTTTACGCCAAGAATATTATCCGGAAATGCATACCCTTTGGACGTTTGCGAATTATAAAATTCTTCAGCTAATGTATTGGTATTGCTGAGGCCTCCTCGTATATTGATGCTCCAATAATCGGACAACTTGTATATCAACCGACCATTGAAATGAGAAGTATTGACATATCTATTCTTCAACTCATTATTATTAGATAAGTAAGGGTTGAATCGCGTATCCTGAATATCAGGATCAACGGGTTCATTCATGAGGTCCAGCCCCGGTGAAACAGGTCGGGAGCCCCAGATCTGATACATGAGTTGTGTAGAATAAGGTTGAGAACTGGAATTTCTCGGCGAAGAAGGAGAAGCTCCATAAGCTTGGTCTCTACCTATATTCAGATTAAGATTTAAGGATAACCTATCTGATATTTTTTGATCGAGCTGGAAGCGTCCCTGATACTTCTTATAACCGGAATTGATAATGATCCCCTGCTGGTCAAATAGATTTCCAGACACCATATATTTGGTATCGTTGTTTCCACCCGACAAATTCAAGTTATAATTTTGGACATTCCCTACATCGAACATTAACTCCTGCCAATCGATACGGTCTATGGTATTATAGTCATCCAATGTCAGTCCGGGATTGGTTAGATATAGAGCTGGGGCAATAGTAGGAGATAACTCCAGTTGGTATTTTACAAACTCGTATGGCTGCATCAAATCTAGCTTACCGGTAATGGAACTCAAACCATAATAGGCGTTAAAATCTATCTTGGGCTTTCCGACTTTTGCTTTTTTCGTTTCGATGATTACAACACCATTTGCTCCTCTTGCTCCATATATCGCTGTCGCTGACGCATCTTTTAATATGGATATGGTCTCTATATCATTGGGACTGATGATGGAATTTAATGCCCCTTCTACCGGAAATCCATCGATGACATATAAGGGTGAATTTTCCTGTGTCAACGAATTTCCTCCCCGAACAACGATATTAAAGGCATCTCCTGGCTGGCCGTCATTTGACGTAACCTGTACACCGGCCACCCTGCCGGCCAGTGCCTGATCAAAATTGCCGACTGGAGCTTTTTGAAGTGCCTCAACATCTACCGTTGCAACAGAACCTGTAAGGTCTGCTTTTGTGGTCTGTCCATAGCCAACGACTACCACGTCTTCGATTTTCTCTTCAACGGCCTTCAAAACGATGTTAATCATGCTACGACCTTTAACAGCGTGCTCCTGCGTAGCATAACCGATGAAAGAATAAAGGATAGTATCGTTCGGGTTGGCTGCAATACTGTAATTACCTTTATCATCTGTAAAAGCTTTAGCCGGTTTGTTCTTCAGACCGATACTCACACCTTGCATAGGTTGATTATCCATTGTCTGAACCTTACCAACCACATTCATTTGCCGTTTTTTTGTCCGTGCCACAGGCACTTCCTTGATAAGTGCCGTCTTGTAATCCCTATTCAGGACAACCTCAACATCTATTCCTTCAAAACATTTTTCGATGGCCTGTGTCAATTCTACATTTTGTTCATCCAGTGTGACCGTTCTTATCTTTCGCGACAGACTGGCGTCGGTTATGAAATTATATCCCGTCTGCTTGGAGAGCTGGTAAAATACTTCCTTTATAGGTGCTTCCACCACCTTGATACTCACTTTTTGGGCAAATGTCATCGCACTTGCCTGAAAGAAAGTAACGATCAAAAGAATAAAGCTAAGCTTCATAATGATAAGCGGTTTTATGAAACAATACGATTTACTACACCATAGTGCAGTTATTTTTTTATACATTTGAGTTAGGATTTATGGACTATTACAATTAGTTATTCATTTATCCTGCTAAAGCATGATGCTTTGTAGAACAGGAGTGCTCGCAACACTTCTGTTCTTTCCACAGGAAATACGTTAATCGTATAATTGGTTAATTATTTATTTTCGTACGACGACCCTCCTTTCGTTATTTTCGTTACTTATTTCAAATTTCACTTTGTTTGTCATTTCTATAGTTTCCAATAAATGGCTAAGATTTCTACTGCGCAAGTAATTACCCTGAAAGGCCAGACCAGACATATCCCCTTTATATTCAACCTTAAACCCGTACCACTTGGATAACTTTTGCATGATATCCACGATATTTTCATTATTGAAAATAAAATATCCCTCTTTCCAGGCCTTGATATCGTTTACATCAATATCGACGACATTGATCTTGCTGCTGTTCGCACTAGTCATGGACATCTGCCCTGGTTTTAACAATATATCCGAACCGGCTATACTTCCTGCCAGTGACACTTTCACACTTCCCTCTATAAGTGCAGTCTTTATAGCTATATCGTCGGGATACGCGCTAACATTAAACTGTGTTCCAAGTACTTCAACTTGTTGATTTCGGGATGAAACAATAAATGGTATTTTTCTGGCTGTTGTCGTCGAATAGCTCGACTTTACCTCAAAATAAGCTTCACCGGTAAGCTCAACTTTTCTTTCTTTTTCGGAGAAATGCACTGGATATCGAAGCTTCGAGGCGGAGCTTAGCCATACTTTACTACTATCTGGCAACACCACAGTGTACGGACTACCCATCGGCGTCTCTATAGTATTATACGTATCGCTTAAACTATGCTTTTGGTTCTTTGTAATCGTATAAACTAATTCTCCGTCAGCCGTCTGGGTAATCTTTATGCCACGCTCTTCTCCTATTTCACCAACATTGCCATCGTGAATATTCACCTTTGTTCCATCCGCTAATGTCAAAACCGCCGTATTTGTTTCGGGCAACAATAAAGCTATTGGCTGCGTCTCTTGTACAGGGGTATTATCCACCCGAAAGAAATACCAACTTAATCCGATACAAAACAGTAAAGAAGCAGCAATCGTTATTCCTGGCCATAGTCTGGTCGCTTTCTTATTCCCAATGGATTGATGCAATTTTTCCAAGCCAATTTGATATTCTTCCAGCAATTCTTCCGGCTTAAGATCCGACGGCAATGTCTTGTACTTCAGATACCACTGTTCTACAATAGCTTTTTCTTCCGCATTGGCAATACCGGCATTATATTTCTTAAGCAATTCCTCGGCTTTTTTCATTCGTATATAAAGGTTAAAAATTATTGCTGTTTATAAGTGAGACACGCAACTTTGGCGGAGGGGGTATAAAGAATTTTATTTTTTTATCAAGGTCAATTTTGGGCTCGAAAGAACACACGGGATTTCGTTTAAATTAATCACAACAACTCTTTTTACACGAAATATCAGCCATCTGTGAACCTCCTAGGGATGGAGTACCGATCAAGTAGGAATGCAGTGAGATATAGTACCCTTCTCTCAACCTCAGAAAAACAACATAAAAATACTAGCTCCTAGCTTTACCCGCAATATCCGGAGTGCATTTCTAACCTGCGTCCGCACCGTTTGAGGACTGATAGCCAACTCCTCGGCAATTTCTTTATGGGTCTTATCCTGAAAGCGGCTCATCTCGAAAATCAGACGCATCTGGGGAGGTAAAGAGGAGACTTCTTTCTCGATTAAGACGGTCAACTCCTTCTCCCGGATTTTCTCTTCAATGGTATCCTCTCCTATCGCTATAAAATCTTGTAAAGATTGTACGTATCGGTCCCTTACTTTATTATTCCGATATACATTGAGCACTCTACTTCGCACCGAGGTATACAAGTAGGCCGACAAGCTTGAAATTTCTAAAGTTTCTTTGTTGTTCCAGAGATAGATAAAGATCTCTTGAATGATATCCCTTACCTCCTCCCGATCCGGCAATCTCCGATAAGCATGAATATACAGTATGCCATGAAACCGCTTGTAGATTTCATCCAAAGCGGATTTGTTGCCGGATTTCAACAAATCATACAATTCGGTATCTGTATACTGATTCTTCAATTGAACACAAGGTTATATGGATAACTAAATATATTCTTTTTTTTGAAATAATTTCACTTTATTTATAATTTTCTGACCCCAATATTATGGAAAGACAGATATCAATACGACAAGTGTTTTCTTTCATAAAATAGGATACGGCCCGTCTCCACACCAATCACCAGATTGCTTTTTCCTCCGATATCCCCTACCGATGGGGTAC
>JBEBWF010000077.1:0-15954 GCA_040392285.1 Sphingobacterium sp.
TATTCTTCAAATATTTCTCCAGAAACTGGTCTTGCTCCCACAACAGATGGAAGATATTTCCCTTAGCAGGATAACCATGAAGAAGGTAAAAAAAAGAAAAAGGAGGACGTGTTTCATTCAAATAGATCTTAGTAAAAATTTGGGTTTTAAATTGCCCCATAATATACTATTTTCCCTTTGAAACCTACTATATTATAAAGACTTTTTGAGAAAAAAATCGTATATTTGACATAGCGAAGATTATTCATAAAAATGACTTTTTTAAAGTTATCAACATACACTAACTGCTGTAATACAGATTTTTAGCAAAAAACAAACATCGCTAGGTAGCTTTTGGGTCAAAGACAAGATATAATGTGGAAAAGTATAACTACCTCTAACTCGTAAAATATAGGATATTTGTTTTAGTTGAGATTGTCACTATCTCAATTCAGCGTTATTTTATAAATTTCAAACGTCTACCGAAAGGGAAAAACGTTAAAACTAACATAAAAGACATGGCTAGAATCATTAAATTCGAAAAAAACGATTGTGCGCCTTGTGCACAGGTGTCTACTTACTTGGACAGTAAAGGCATTTCCTATGAGACGGTAAATCCTTTTGATGAACCAGAGCTCGCTGTTAAATTTAAGGTTCGTACAGTGCCTACGGTTATTGTGTTAGAAAATGATGAAGTAAGGCACCGTATTATCGGTTTCAAGCCCGAGGAGTTAGCAGCAATTGCTAAATAAACTATTATCGACAGATTAAGAGGAGCGAAACATGATCCATTTATATTACGATAGTAAAACTGGTAATGTGCAACGTTTTATCGAGAAGGTAATACAGGTTACAGGTTGGTCAGCATGCCGCATCCAAGAAAATATGGAGGTGGATGTTCCCGGCCACTTGGTTACATTCACGACCAACTTCGGCAAAATACCGACGCTAACGGAAGACTTTATGAAAAGTCATAGCGACAAAATATTTTCCGTAAGCTCTAGCGGGAATCGTAACTGGGGAAGAAACTTCGGTATTGCTGGAGATAAGGTAGCAACGATGTATGATATCCCATTAGCATTCAAATTTGAGCTTTCGGGAACAATGGAAGATATTAATCAATTTATAGATATAATTAAGAATCAATACTATGATAGCAAACGAGGTAGCAAAAAACTGGATATTGCTTAACAACGAAATCATGATCAAACATGATGACGAGTACAGCCTCCACAAAGATAAAGAGGCTGTGCGCGCCTATTTCTTAGAGTATGTCAATAAGAACACTGTTTTCTTTTACACGCTCAAAGAAAAAATTGATTATTTGATCGAACATAATTATTATATCGACTTCTATCAGTGGTTTACATTCGAGGAGATGGAGCAGGTATACAATTTTGTCTTCGCCAAAAAGTTCCGCTTTCAATCCTTTATGGCAGCCTTCAAATTCTTCCAAAGCTATGCCCTGCGGGATGATTCGGGTGAAAAGTTTCTGGAACGCTATGAAGACCGTGTCGTCGCCGTTTCTTTGTTCTTAGCTCGGGAAGGTGGTATCCAAAAAGCTATCGAATATGCCGAAATCATGATCAATCAAGAATATCAGCCCGCTACCCCGACATTCTTGAATGCTGGAAAAAAACGTTCCGGTGAATTGGTTTCGTGTTTCTTAGATGAAATAGGCGACAACCTAAATGGTATTGGTTATGCTGTTGATTCGGCGATGAAGCTATCCTCTATCGGTGGAGGGGTATCATTTAACATATCAAAAATCCGTGCACGTGGTGAGGCAATCAAAGGTGTAGATGGCCGTGCAGGAGGTGTACTTCCTATTATGAAAATTATGGAAGATACTTTTTCGTATGCTAACCAACTTGGTCAACGTCCCGGTGCTGGTGCTGTTTACTTGAACATCTTTCATTCCGATATTGAAGAATTTTTGGATTGTAAAAAGATCAACGTGGATGAGAAGGTACGTATCAAATCACTCTCGATCGGTATTATCATTCCTGACAAGTTTATGGAGTTGGCCGAAAAAGATGAACCTTGTTACCTGATCTATCCACATACCGTAGTGCAGGAATATGGCCAATATCTCGATGAGATGGACATGGACCTTATGTATGATGAGCTTATTACGAACCCTAACGTAAAGAAAAAGAAAGTCAATGCCCGTCATATGTTGGTTAAGATCGCCCAAACACAAAAAGAATCAGGGTACCCTTACATTTTCTTCAAAGAGAATACTAACCGTGTTCACGCGTTAAACGAGATTGGAAAAGTTAAGTTTTCAAACCTATGTACCGAGATCATGCAAGTATCTGAGGTGTCAGACATCAATATTTATGGCAAAGAAGATACTATCCGCTACGGTATTTCGTGTAACCTAGGTTCGCTGAACATTGCTGCGGTCATGGACAATAAGCGGATTAAAGAAGCTGTAAAAACGGCCATGCGTACACTGACGGTCGTGACAGATGTCACCGATATCGAGATGGTACCTTCTATAGCAAAAGCTAACAGAGAGTTACACTCTGTGGGGTTGGGAGCTATGAACTTACATGGCTACCTAGCCAAAAGCTTCATCATGTACGAATCAACAGAGGCTTTAGACTTTGCTAATACCTTCTTCATGATGATGAACTACTACTCGTTAGAGGCATCCATGGAAATCGCAAAAGAGCGCGGCAAGACCTTTGTAGGATTTGAAAAATCTGCTTACGCTGACGGAACTTATTTTGACAACTACTTGAACCGGGATTACCTTCCCAAAACAGACAAAGTCAAAGAACTGTTCGAAGGTGTCCATATCCCGACTATCGAAGACTGGGACAATCTTAAAGCACAAATACAAGAACATGGCATTTACCATGCATATCGTTTAGCCATCGCACCAAATCAGTCGACGTCTTACATCATGAATGCTACTGCATCCGTCATGCCTATTGTAGACATCATCGAAGTACGTGAATATGGTGATAGTACAACTTACTATCCTATGCCGTACCTGACAAATGACAATTATTTCTACTTCAAGTCGGCCTATGATATGGACCAGATGAAGGTATTGAAACTGATCTCTGTCATACAGCGTCATATCGATCAAGGTGTATCGACAATCCTTCATACAAATTCAAAGGATTCGACACGTGATCTGGCAAAGTATTATATCTATGCACATAAACTTGGATTGAAATCTTTATATTATACACGTACACGTAAATCTACTATTGAAGAATGTATTTCTTGTTCAGCTTAAGGGAGATATCGTACAACGTATTGAGTATTGAGTATTTAGATTTTTGATATAAAGATAATAGAAGTTAGAAATTGAGAGCCTGTTAATGCAGGCTTCTTTTGACTTATAATTATCTGCGATGAGCTCGCTAGCTCGGTTTTAACTTTTTAATTTTGATCTTTAATGAAACAATTTACAGCTGTCAACTGGAATACCCCCGACAACGATTATGCCTTGATGTTCTGGGAGCAAAATATTAAACAATTTTGGATCGATACGGAGTACATTCCATCAAAAGATATCGATAGTTGGAAAGGCTTAAGCTGGGATATGAAAGAATGCTATAAAAAAGCATTAGGAGGCTTGACCCTTTTGGACACCTTACAGAGCCATACTGGTATGCCTAAAATCATTGACCATATCGACTCTTTACAAAACAAGGCTGTACTGTCCTATATGTGTATGATGGAAGCTATCCATGCTAAATCCTATTCGACGATCTTTACGACAGTATCGACAACCAACGAGATTAACGATGTATTTGGCTGGGTGGCACAAAATAAATTCCTGCAATTCAAAGCTTCTACTATAGATAAAAATTACCGAGGTGTTGATAAAGAAAATCCTACAGACGAAGAGCTCTTCATGGCATTAGCTTCTTCTGTACTACTGGAGTCTTTCTTATTCTATTCGGGCTTTTTCTTGCCACTTTGGTTATGCGGTCAAGGACAAATGGTTGCCTCTGCAGATATTATCAAGAAAATCGTCGCAGACGAATCTATTCACGGGATATTTGTAGGCTTAATCGCGCAAGAAGTATTCGCAAAACTTCCAAACAAAGAAGAAGTAAAGCAACGTTTCCTAGCTTTGTTGAATGAGCTCTATGAAAATGAAATCAAATACACTGAAGAGCTTTATACCGTAGTAGGTTTGACAGCAGAGGTGAAAGAATATGTGAGGTACAATGGGAATAAAGCGCTGATGAATCTCGGCTTCGACCCTATCTTTGAAGTAAAGCAGGTCAACCCTATTGTATTGAATGGTCTGAACACGGAGACGACGCAACACGACTTCTTTTCCAAGAAATCAACCAACTACGAAAAATCAATGGAGATCGTCCACCTTAAACACGAAGATTTCCTGATGGACGCTACGGTGGACGTATAGGTTGTTATAAAAGATATTAATAAACGAAGCCATCCCTATTTTAGAGATGGCTTCGTTGTTCAGCTACAAGCTGAAAATATTATATTTTTGGAAGTTAGAGAAAAAAGGTATACAAGTGGGATAATCGTGTCTTTATTAATCTTAAAGAATGCTGGATCTGCTTCTTGACTGTCTCATCACTCACACCCATTTCTTCCGAAATTTCCTTACGGCTGTATCCTTCGTATCTACTTTTGACGAATGTCTGTTGCATACGCGCTGGCATACCCTGAACTGTGGAAGAGATAGCCAATTCTATTTCTTCTGCTACCAGATTGTCCAAAACTCCCCACTCCGACTGACATAGTTGATCTTCCAAGAGATCAATCTGTTCCTGCGGTATTCGTCTTTCTCGATAGAGCATTTTCAATGTCTTACTTCTAACCATTGCAAAAACATAGGCACGCAAGGAATGAACATGCCCAAGGGTTCCTCTTAATTCCCAAAGATCAGCAAAGACATCCTGTAAAATATCTTCAGTTTTAGCTTCTGACTGGCACAATCGAAAAACATAATTATAAAACTGTTCCCAATAGCTGCGATACACCTCCGCAAAAGCCTCATAACATCCTTCATTAAATAGATGCTGCAAATCTTTCTCCTTGGATGATCCCATCCCTAAGCCAGCTTCATTCATAGTTTTAGATTTTAATGTGTTTCCTCATTAGTCCTCTCCCCTTGACCTTTCACCTATCCCCTCGTTTTAATACCCTGCGACACTATCATCCCCCCGTCTATCTCCCACAGCTTCGATCACACCATTGCGGATCAGCAACATTTCCATGCGGCCAATATTCTCCCGCTCTTCAAAAATATATCCTAAAGTCTCCGCATCCTTTCTCGCCTGGGGATCAAAATCCTCTTCAATATAGATCACATCAGGCTGCCACTGATGATGAAACCTAGGCTTATTAATCGCATCATAGGCAGACATATCAAACTCCAATACATTCAATAGCGCCTGGAACACCGAAGTAATAATCGTTGACCCTCCGGGTGTTCCTACCACCATATAAGGCTTATTATCCTTTCGGACAATCGTCGGTGTCATAGAACTCAGCATGCGTTTACCTGGGGCGATCGAATTGGCCTCAGTCCCTAGTAGACCGAACCTATTAGGTGCACCCGGTTTCGCGCTGAAGTTGTCCATCCCGTTGTTCAAGATAAACCCCGCACCACCCACAACAACCCTGCTACCGTACGAACTGTTGATCGTAGTCGTCAGGGACACCATATTCCCGTCCTTATCAATAATCGAGAAATGGGTCGTTTCCTCACTCTCCTTACCCAAGCCAGCTTTTATATCCACACTTTTGGAGGCTTTTAATGGAGTAAAGTCCGCCATCCGCGAACGTATATAACCCGTATCCAATAACTGCGTAAGAGGAACATCCACAAAGTCCACGTCCCCAAGGTACTCCGCACGGTCCGCATACGCCCTACGTTCTGCCTCCACTATCAGGTTGATAGCTTCCTTACGCTGAAAGCCATATTCACTCAAGGGATAAGGCTCGACCATGCCCATCATTTGCCGAAGCAGTACACCACCACTGGTTGGCAACCCCATGCTGATAATCTCATAATCTTTATACTTAAATACGATAGGATCACGTTCTACCGCAGTATAAGCCCGCAGGTCCTCTGTGCTAATGATCCCTCCACCACGCTTCATCTCCTCCTCAATAAGCCGTGCCGTCTCCCCTTCATAAAAACCTTTAGAACCTTCCTGCTGAATACGTTTCAAGGTATTGGCAAGATCCGTCTGTACCAAGGTATCATTTGCTTTCCAAGGCTCATTTTTGACAAATACAGGCGTCTGGGTGTTATAGCGGATGAAGTCCGCTTTGGTCTTGTTCAGCCCCTCGGCCTCCCGCTCGGTAATTGCAAACCCCTTCTCCGCAAGGTCGATCGCCGGTTGAATCAACTTTTTGAAATCCATTGTCCCAAATTTCTTGTGGACCAGCTCCATTCCCGCTACCGAACCCGGGACACCAGGCGATAGATGTCCCCGCTGACTGTTCGACAAGTCCGCATTTCCCAACGAATCCAAGTACATATCACGATGGGCCAGCGCTGGCGCCTTTTCCCGAAACTCGACGGTGTGCGACCCACCACCCTTCGTATGCAGGACCATAAAGCCACCGCCACCGATGTTGCCCGCATTCGGGTATACAACAGCTAGTGCATAGTTGACCGCTATTGCAGCGTCCACAGCCGTGCCACCCTGTTCCAAGATCTGTCGCCCGACTTCACTTGCCAATGGGTGTGCGGAAGCTACCGCAGCCATTTGGAAAGTGTCGTGCTTCACCAGCTCATAATCGTAAGCATTGATAACCTCCGGCCTCGGTTGTCCGCAGCTAAATGCCAGAAAACCTGTTATAAGCATAAATAAGAAAATTCTATTCATCTTGTTCTGTGTTTTTATTTATAAATCATTTTAAAAATAACGGGTGCTCTATCAAAACATGTGCTTTGCCGCCTCTTGCGCAAGGGTATGTCCGATGGAAAGGCACGATGTAGCAGCAGGAGATGGTGCATTGCGTACATGCATCGTCCGCCCGATCACCTTGAAGTCAAAGTCGTCGACCAGCTTTCCGTCACGGCTGCATGCCTGCGCACGCACCCCTGCACCGCCATCCACCAGATCATCCTCCCGGATCTCCGGAACAAGCCTCTTCAACGCTTTCGTAAAGGCCTTCTTGGACACCGATCTGTACATCTCTTCCAGGCCAGTCGCCCCATATTTCATCGCGATCTTCCAAAAGCCCGGCCAGCTCAACGTATCCACCGTATCCTTCCAGGAAACACTGCCCGCAGCATAACCCTCCCGCTTCAGCGAAAGAACCGCATTCGGACCGGCCTCCACACCACCGTTGACCATACGTGTAAAGTGGACGCCAAGGAACGGAAACTTCGGATCCGGAACAGGATAGACAAGATTGTTCACCAGGTACTCCTTCTCCGGTTTGAGCTTGTAATAACAGCCCTTGAAAGGAACGATACGCAGATCGTTCGACCGGTCGACCAATGCCGTAACACGGTCCGAATGCAATCCGGCACAACTGACCAGATGCGAGGACCGGTAGGTATCCTTTAAGGTCTCTACCATCACCGAGCCACTCTCCTCCCGGATTGCCACCACTTCTTCATTGAAAGCCACGGAACCGCCCAGCTCACCCTCGAACAGCTCCCGAAGCCGTTGCGCGACCATCGGGTAGTCGATGATACCTGCCTGGGGTACCCAGAGTGCCTGTTCGCCCAACACATGCGGCTCTACCTCCCTGAGTTCCTGCTGCGACAGCACCCTCAGACCCGACAGACCGTTCGCTATCCCACGCTCGTGGATCTTCTTCAGCGCCGGAAGCTCGTTCAGCTCCGTTGCCACGATCACCTTACCGCAGATATCAAAGGGAACACCGTGCTCCCTGGCAAAATCGATCAGGAGGTTGTACCCCGAGATGCAGTTCTGTGCCTTCAGGCTCCCCGGCGCATAGTATATACCGCTATGTATCACGCCGCTGTTGTGCCCTGACTGGTGCGCCGCGACCCCGTCCTCCTTTTCAAGGACAAGGATGCGCTTCCCCGGATGGGCTTTGGCTAGGTGGTACGCTGTCGAAAGCCCCACCAACCCCGCTCCTATTACAATAATATCGTATTGACTGTTCATTTTTTTGTGATGAAAGTTATCATGTCATGCAAGCCATACCTTACCCGTGCGGCTCACCGTCTATCTTGTTGTTCGTACGCGTATCCTTCATGAACACAAACATCAGCAGCGAGATCAGGATACCCAGCGTAACATACCAGTAGAACCACATCTCGTGGCCGACACTCTTCAGCCACAGCGCTACGTACTCTGCCGATCCACCGAAGACTGCCACCGTGACCGCATGCGGAAGGCCTGCGCCGATCACCCGGACCTCCGCCGGGAAGATCTCCGCCTTGACCACCACGCTGATGCTCGAGTACAGGCTCAGGATCAACAGGTACACCACCAGCAGACCGAATACCGTCCAGTTCGAGGTCGCATTGCTGATCGCCGTCATCAGTGGAACCGTCGTACAGACGCCCAGCACACCAAAGGTAACCAGCAATGGACGACGGCCGATACGGTCGGAGATCGCTCCGAAGAGCGGCTGCACCAGGGCAAAGACCAGCAGCGCTACAAAAGTGATCACCGTGGCGTCCTCCTTGGAGATACCACCCGTGTTGACCAGGTATTTCTGCATGTACACGATCGCCGTGTAGAAGGCCAGCGTACCGCCAAGGGTCAGCCCGACCACCATCATCATTGCCCGCGGGTGCTGAACGAGCTGCGACCAGATGCTCTTCTTTGCCCCGGTCTTCACACTGGCGGCCTGGTAGGCCTTGGTCTCCTGGATATTGCCCTGCAGGTACAGCATCCCGAGCGTCAGTACTGCACCGATGCCAAAGGGGATGCGCCAGCCCCACTCATGGAGCTGTGCGTCGCTCAGCAGGAACTTCTGCAGTACGATCAGCAGACCGAGGGCCAGGATCTGCCCCCCAACAAGGGTCAGGTACTGAAAGCTCGCATAGAAGCCCCGCTTACCGGGTGGCGACATCTCCGTCAGGTAGGCCGTGGTGATACCCGTGCCACCACCGATGCTCAGGCCCTGGATAAGTCGGGCAAAGAGCAGCAGGATGGGGGCATACACGCCGATACTGTCGTAGGTCGGCATAATAGCGATCAGCAGTGAACCGAAAGACATCAGGAATACCGATAACAGCATAGACTTACGTCGGCCGAAACGGTCCGCAAAAGCACCAAGGAACCAGCCCCCTACAGGGCGCATCAGAAACCCCAGGGCAAAGACACCAGCCGTCTGCAACAGCTGGACCGTCTGGCTACCATGGGGAAAAAAAGACGCCGAAAAATAGATCGCGAAAGCCGCGTAGACATACCAGTCGAACCACACCAGCAGATTCGCCAACGAACCGCTGATAATAGCCTTGATAGGACGGGAAGACGGGGTGTTAATTGTGTCAGACATCATTAGATGTATTAAAATAAACTATTCAATTTAATCCGCCTGCATTAGATTCAGAGCCTCTTCAACAGATATACCATCATGTACAATACCCATTAAGGCTCGTGTAATACGCGAAGGATGCTCATGCTGAATAATATTCCGCCCGTATACGATGCCGGCCACACCCTGCTCCATCAAACTCTTCGTACGCTTCAATATCTCTTCATCAGAGGTCTTGCCACCACCTCTTACCAAAACAGGTCTATCCCCTGCAATCTCTACGACGCGGTGATACTCCGTTACATCATCACAGGGATCAGCTTTGATAATATCAGCGCCCAATTCGACGGCTTGTCTGACCAATGGCAGAATTTTGTCGAGATCCCCATCCACCATATAACCACCTGCCTCTTCATTAGGGCTAAAAACGAGTGGCTCGATCATCAAAGGCATACCGTAGTAATCCGATTCAGGTTTTATCTTTAATATGTTATCGATACACTGGGCTGTCACCTCCGGTGCGCCCGGAATACTGAATAAGTTGACACACATACAGACCGCATCAGCCCTGACAGCCTGGAGTACAGGATTATCAATCATTTTGCTAAAAGCAGTCGTAGGCAATGATTTCCCGTACACATTAGCCACATCGGTGCGCAAGACCAACGAAGGTTTATGCCGGCCAGGAGTTTGCTGCAAGTAATCCAGCTGCCCTACCGTGAGCTGTATCGCATCGGGTGCGGCCTTTACGACCGTTTCGATGGCCGACTGTATATTCTCGATACCTTTTAAGAAACCTATTTCATTAAAAAATCCATGATCGATGGCGACATCAAAACATTTTTTAGAAATGGGATGAAACATCCGGTTTATTCTATATGATTTCATCTTATCTGTTATTAATTTAGAGACTGGTTTTTAACCACTTTCGAATTTTTATTAATTTTTAGACCGCTTGTTATTATTTATAACCAAACTCCTTTTCCACTCTTGTGATAGCATCTTCAATAATATCCATCCCCATTGTGGCATACTTTTCGTCCATAATCAACGGAGGGGACATTCTTAAAATATGACCAGCAGGAATCCATGCCAATCCCTTTTTAAAAGCATATTGGTACACTAATTTACCAGCTTCCTCGAAAGGTTCTTTCGTTTTCTTATCTTTAACCAACTCCATACCCAACAAAAATCCCTTTCCTTTGACATCCCCGATAATCGGATGCTCTTCTTTCATTTTTAGCATGCGCTTCATAAAGTAGTCCCCTACCGTCCGCACATTTTCCAGTATTTCCTCGTCTTCAATGACTTCAATAGAAGCCAACGCAGCAGCACAGGCCATAGGATTACCTCCATAGCTAGAAGAAGCCGAAATTTTCTCCAGTGCTTCACCATTTTCTTCACTAACCACCATGGCCGTTACCGGAAATCCGTTTCCGAATGATTTACCAAAAGTCACAATATCAGGTACGACATCCCAATGGTTCAGCGTTAACCATTCTCCGGTACGTCCCATACCTGCCAATACTTCATCATCATACAACAAGATACCATACTTATCACAAAGCTTTCTTAATTTAGGAAAGAAATCCTCCGGTGGAAAAATACTTCCAGCCCAACCTTGAGCAGGCTCTAAGACAAAGGCCGCCACATTTCCTACGGTCCCTTCAATCAAAAATTGTTCATAAAACTTGATGTACGCATCTGTATCGATCGTACCATCTGCTTTTGTCCATAAAGGACGATACGGATCAGGACGGGGAACCATATAGAATCCTGGTGCTCTTGTTGGTCCATAGCTAAATGTATTGCCCCGGTGCATCTGCGCAGCACTAACAGCTGCCATAGTTTTGCCATGAAAATCACGATACGCCGATATAAATTCAGTCCGGCCCGTAATTGCACGTGCGGCACGAATAGCGGCCTCCACAGCTGTTGTTCCATCCGAATACAACTGAATAGCATTCAAATTACCAGGCAGAATGTCAGCCATTTTTTCCATCAACTTCTCCTTTACAGGTGTAGCGAAATCATGCGCATTCATCAATTTTTTAGCCCAATAACTTATCGCCTCCGATATTTTTGGATGACAGTGTCCCAACGAGGTCACATAAATACCGGAGGAGAAATCCAAATACTTATTGCCATCGACATCCGTAAGGGTAATCCCAAAGCCTTCTTCAAAGGCCACAGGGAATAACTTTACCTGCGAACTCAGGCCTTTCATGTACTTCGCCGTATTCTCGTGCATCCGACGCGATTCAGGACCCGGCGTCTCTGTTGTTAGCCGAGGAATATCCTGCGCGTTTTCCTTCCACCAATCTTTTGCTATACTTTGTGTAATTTCCATTTTATAAAAATTAAATTATTTCCTATATATTGTTTTTTCCACACCAGAAGTATTTGTCTCTTCCGATAATGCCAAATCGTTTATGGTATGTAATGCGTCTGCGCCAATTTCATTTGTCATCTCCTCCCAATCGCTCAATTCACTATAGAGATCATTACAATACAAATTATTCCGTCCCGCCAATGCCGCATACTTCAGCGAGCGAGCGATTGTCTCTCCCTCGAGGATAGCTGCAAGAAATGCGGCAGAAGCCGTATCACCCGCACCTGAAGCATTTTTCATCCTCGTATCATCAACCGGATAAATATCACACCATAATTGTCTGTTATTCCAGTCGTCCGTATCTAATTTCAATGCGGCTTTTTCATTCAGGGAAGACACATCTCCCGTCCACAGATAAATTCCACGATGCCCGGCTTTGATCAATAAAATCTTGGTTCCGGCTTCCATAATCCGAGCCCCAACTTCACGAATCATTGCTAAAGGAATACAATCGATGACGTCTCGCCCATCAGCAGAAGCAAGAATCTCCGCATACTCTTCAGGCATCATGACCTGCATCGCTTCCTCCAGGCTGGGTACAAAGATGTCGACAAAAGGCAATGTCTTTTGCAGTATCCTGTTCCAATCGATGCGACCGGATTCACTTTCTGTATCCGGTAAACTAAAGTCCAGCGAAGTAAGTACCCCCATTTGATGGATACGGACAAACATATCGTACAACTGAGCACCATCTTCCTTATAGAATTGCTTTAAAAGCGGGGGATAGCCAAAGTGAAACAATCGGCTTTGTGCGACCACATCGTAATCAATATGGTCATTTCCGAATACCGCATTACAACCCGGTGATTCCAAAAAGATACGATCAATTCCCGGAGGGGCTACCACAAGACCAAAAGCCGTCCCCCCCTGCTGTGTCGTTTCTATTCCGGTTAAAAGCCCATAACTCGACAAACGATCCTGTACAATCCTACCTATAAAGTCATCTCCAATCAAGCCAGTCAGGTAAACCTTTTTAGCAAACCGTGACATGGCCAATCCGGTATTAGCCACTACCCCCCCCAAGGTAACATCCATGCCATCGACTTCGATCAAACGACCAGGCTTCAGCACTTCCGCAATGTTTCCGAATCCCTCACCAGGTTTGAACTGGGGTATCATATCGACACAGAGGTACCCCGCAATAACCGCATCATACTTGCTCATCGAATACTACTTTGATATTTTTCAGGTAACAGAAATCCATTAGCGCTTTAACGTAGTCGCCATAAGCTATAATGTAATGCTGTCCGGATATATTTTGTGCAAACTTCTCTACGGGACCATTAAGAAAGACCTCCAAACTAGGCAATTGTGGCGCAGGCTGCGTCCATCCCGCTTCCTCCCAAGCCCTAAACTTGCCCTCGCCTGTGGCGATATGCATCATATACTGGTCACCTGTGTTGGAAAGCCTAGCTAGGGTTATCAAACCCTCCTTCACCTCCGACACATTTAACAAACCTCCACTGATACCACCAAAAGCAGCCGGTGTTACTTTTATCTTTCCTTTAACGACCTCCGCAGGCACATAATCGGGAACACCAATCAACACGCTATTTTCGAAAAATTCATAAAACTCGAAATAGGCAGCACATTGACCTGTAACATACTTCATGACCAATTGGGTAACAGCTCCCATCGCATCATTTTCAGGAATGGTACACACGTTCAGTTCATCCGATAGCAACATAAAGATGAAAGCCGGCGGAAAATGAAGGATTTTCTTCATTCCATCAACATCCTTCAAGGATATTGCATCAAAATTATTGCGTTCAGCGATCTTACGAATCGCCAAATAATATTTGATACCCTGCTTCAGAAAATCATCATCTATGGGTTTGAGAAAATTCCATTCTCCCTTTATTTTTTCCAACACCGCATTCACCTCCGTATGATGAATGTCTTCCGCCTCTTGTACCATTTCCAGCATCTCAAAATAATCGATCTCGACACCTATCTTCGATTTTAAAGACAAGCCTTCATACAGCGTATTGTAGAGCTTCATATCCCGAAAGCCCATCATTCCCACCGTAGATTTTTCAAGGGAACGAATAGCCGATGATGCAGCCGCCATATCCTTAATAGCCTGCAATGGCGATGGCTGACCAATAATATTGTAGATATACCTAAACTTGTACCCTAAATCATCAAACACCTTACGCAGCGCTGTAGTACCCGCCTGTGCCGCAGCTGTCACAATCCGTCCGTTTTCGATATCACCGGCGAGACCCCATAAAATCATGGGTTTGTCTTTATATTGGTTTGTAATCGCTATTACGGCATGCGAAGGAATCCATCCCGCAAGACAAATAATCAGGAAATCAAAGTCTTTACCAGAGAGATCACGCAACCCCCTTTGCACATCCTTACCTTCCGGATCGTCGGTAATGACATCCGTTGTTACAACCTGTATCCCAAGAGATTTTACCTCTTCTCTTGCTTGGTTACATTTCGCATCGATAAGTTCCTTAGGAGAATTAATTTCTCCAAATCCAATAAAGGCAGCTGTACCTAAATCCATACCCATAATTAATCTGTTGTTTAAAATCGTTAAGAATATATTGCTAATTTGTTTTTAGTTTATTTCGATCCTATGGTTCTTACGCTGAACTACCGCTTTCTTTTCATCATCTTCCTTTCCAGGCCGCATTCCATATCTAATGATCATGCTGATTAAGTTTATACGATTATTAAACAAAGTTCTCCTTTCCACAACAGTAAAAAAACCACTTTTAATTCAACTTTTGACACTATATTTGCAAGCGACACTCAACTACATTTCATGTAAACAACCGTTAAAAATCACCTTTTCCAAATAGAAAATATCGATTGAAGCACCATATATCGTATTTATCAAAATATTTTTCATATTATTGTATAGTATAAACCAACAGTGCTACTGTAAAAAAAGGTGTACAAAAGCCGATATGCAACCCCAATTAGAAAAAATACCTTCTCTTCATTCGTCTTCGATTTCTGTCAAGCACGAAATAAGTCCCTATATGGATTATCCATGGCATTATCACCCGGAATATGAAATCATTTATGTAGAAAAAAGCCATGGGGTCCGCTTTATGGGTAACCATATTGGAAATTTTACCGACGGGGACCTGATGTTTATTAGTTCCAATCTGCCTCATGTATGGAAAAATGACCGAGAGTATTACAAGGGCAATAAAGATTTGATTGTAGACGTATACGTCATTCATTTCACAGAGGATGCTTTAAAGGAAGGTTTTTTTGACCTACCCGAATTTACGAGAGTCAAAAAATTGTTCCAACTAGGTACACAAGGCCTTCTGGTTCCCTTTGGAAGACAGCATCAAAAAATCGCTCAACTGATCAAAGAAACCGTCAATACTAGGACTGGCGTTGACCGTCTTATTTCCTTCATCAAAACCCTGGATGCGCTTTCTACATTAGAACCTCAAGAGTACGAGCTCCTTTCCAGTCCCGGCTACGCAACAACCCTTAATCTTGCCGATGCAGACCGTATCAATACAGTCATGAATTACGTCATGCAACATTATTCGGAAGAAATCAATATAGAGAAAGTAGCCCAGCTCATTAATCTCACGAACGCTTCCTTTTGCCGCTATTTCAAATACAAAACACATAAAACCTTCACCCAATTCCTGAACGAGATCAGGATTCTAAATGCCTGCAAGCTCCTTGTAAAAAGTGATCTAACCATTACGCAGATATGTTACAAAACAGGCTACAATAATATCTCGCACTTCAACAGGCAATTTAAGCTAACTACCGGTACGACCGCACACCGATACAAGAAGGACTTTATTCATCAAGCTTTTTAGCGATAGGGTATCGTATCAATAGCTGGTCTCATTGGAATATATCGAAGGCCTTTTTCGTAAGTTGGTACTTTCCTGTTTTTGCTGATCCAACAAACCTCACTAGGTCAGCATCCTTTAGGAGCTTAATATCCCGTTGGGCTGTATTTCTTTGGATAGAAAGAAAGTTTTGTATTTCTCTGGATGACAAACTTCCCTCTTGATACAGTATTACCAGCTCCTCAAGTAATCTTTCCCTTGTCCGCCTATTTACAGAACGGCCCGCAGTTTCATTTATAATAGTATTTACAGCATCACTTTTACGATTTACAGCATCACTTTTACGATTTACAGCATCACTTT
>JBEBWF010000078.1:0-14891 GCA_040392285.1 Sphingobacterium sp.
AAATAATTTTGCAGAAAAATGGCAAAGCAGCTATCCTATGGGATAAAGAATATGCGTATTTTGCGCCCGATTTAAGTATATTCACATTTTGGTGAATACAAAAACAATACGTATAGCACACATATGAAAATAGGCATAGTTTGTTATCCCACCTTCGGAGGTAGTGGAGTAGTAGCGACAGAATTAGGTAAAGGATTGGCTGCAAAAGGACATCAGGTTCATTTTGTCACCTATAGCCAACCGGCACGCTTAGATTTCTTTTCCGAGAATTTATTTTACCATGAAGTTTCCGTTTCTCAATATCCACTTTTTGACTTTCCACCTTACGAATCGGCATTAGCCAGTAAGCTCGTCGATGTGGTCAGATTTGAACAGCTAGATGTGTTGCATGTACATTATGCCATTCCTCATGCATCAGCGGCCTATCTCGCTAAGCAGATCTTAAAAACCTACGGAATAGACATTCCTGTTGTCACTACCCTACATGGAACTGATATCACGTTAGTCGGTAGAGACAAAAGCTTTAAGCCGGTAGTGACGTTCTCCATCAATGAATCAGATGGTGTCACAACAGTTTCGGAAAGCCTCAGACAACAAACATCAGATTTTTTTGATATCACCCGAGAAATAAAAGTTATCCCCAATTTTGTTGATCTCCATCGTTTTGTCAACAAAAAACGTGAGCATTTTAAGAGAGCTATTGCTCCGGGAGATGAACGGATAATGATCCATACTTCCAACTTCCGAAAGGTAAAAAATGTGACCGATGTTATCCGTATCTTTCATGAAGTCAACCAAAAAATCCCCAGCAAACTGCTGATGGTCGGTGATGGTCCCGAACGTGGAAATGCTGAAGAGCTCTCCCGTCAGTTGGGAATTTCCGGCGAAATACGCTTTCTCGGAAAGCAAGATGCTATCGAAGAAATACTGTCGGTTTCCGACTTGTTTTTAATGCCTTCATCATCCGAAAGTTTTGGTCTCGCCGCTCTTGAAGCTATGGCTTGCAGTGTTCCTGTAATCTCTACCAACACAGGCGGGTTACCTGAGCTCAATGTTCAGGGCACAACCGGTTTTTTGAGTGATATAGGTGATGTTGATACGATGGCTAAAAATGCCATTTACATTCTTGAAGATTGTACCAGATTGGAAAAATTCAAAAAATCAGCTTATGAAAGAGCTAAAGATTTTGAACTAGCCCGGGTACTTCCTCTCTACGAACAATGTTACCAAGAAGCGATTGATCTTGTAAAAAAATAAAAACAATCGCTTTCTAAGCGTTTAGGAGACTAAAAAAAATTATATCTTTGGCCTTTGGAACTATTCCAAAAAACGTAATGATGAAATATAAACGTATCCTCCTCAAACTTAGCGGTGAAGCCTTAATGGGCGAGCAAAACTATGGTATCGATATTAACAGGGTTGCTCAATATGCTAACGATATTAAAGAAATCCACGCGCAAGGTATGGAAATTGCTATCGTCATCGGCGGAGGCAACATCTACCGGGGGTTGAGTGCTGAGAAGGCAGGAATGGATCGTGTGCAAGCCGATTACATGGGGATGTTGGCAACAGTGATCAACAGTATGGCGCTACAAGATGCCTTGGAGAAAGTAGGATTAAAAACACGTTTGTTGACAGCTATTAAGATGGAACAAATCTGTGAGCCTTTTATCCGCAGACGGGCTGTACGTCACTTGGAAAAAGGTAGGATCGTTATCTTCGGCGCAGGTACCGGAAATCCCTATTTTACGACCGATACCGCCGCTTCATTAAGAGCTATCGAAATCAACGCCGATGCAGTATTGAAAGGTACTCGCGTAGATGGCATATATTCGTCCGATCCTGAAAAAAATCCCGACGCCACACGTTTCGACAACATTTCATTCACGGAAGTGTACCAAAAAGGACTGAATGTCATGGACATGACGGCTTTCACCTTGTGTCAGGAGAATAATCTGCCAATTATTGTATTTGATATGAACAAGCCTGGAAATCTAAAGAAACTAGCAAATGGCGAGCATGTGGGCACTATAGTCAGCTAACGAACATAAAACATACAGACATATGAACGAACTGATATCCTTAGAACTGGAAGACTGCAAAGAAAAAATGATCAAAGCAGTGACGCATACCGAATCGGAACTCACAAAGATACGTGCCGGTAAAGCTAATCCATCCATGTTGGATGGAATCCATGTAGATTATTACGGATCAGCAACACCCCTGTCTCAGGTAAGTAATATCAATACGACAGATGCACGGACAATCGTGATCCAACCTTGGGAACGAACATTATTAGGTGCTATCGAAAAAGCAATCATAGATTCCAATATTGGTTTAAATCCTCAAAATGATGGATCTATTATACGCCTTCTCGTGCCCCCGTTGACAGAAGAAAGAAGACGTGACTTGGTGAAAAAAGCGAAAGAAGAAACGGAAAAAGGGCGTGTAGCTATTCGCAACATCCGCAAAGATGCCAATGAATCGATCAAAAAACTTAAAAATGATGGAGCTTCGGAGGACGAAATCAAAATTGGAGAGGGCGAAGTGCAAAAATTAACCGATATCTATATCGTAAAGATAGACCAACTAGCTGAACTAAAAGAAAAAGATATTATGACGGTTTAGTCATTTCAGAAACTTATTCAATAATGTATTTTAAAAGGATTCTTGTAAAGAAGAATCCTTTTTTATTTACTTTATTTTATATCTTTATTCCTCATTAATTAAATGCACCTATGTATAAATCTAGACGAGGTTTTATCAAAAACACAGGACTGGGGCTTATCGGCACTTGGATTGGTTCATCTTTTTTAGCCTCCTGCGATAACTTAACAAAAGCTAAAGGCACAGGACCTTTTGCTCATATTGGCTTACAGCTATATACCCTCAGAGATCTGCTAAGTCAAGATACCAAGTCAACCCTGGAGACCGTAGCAAAAATTGGTTACGGTCACGTAGAAACCTATGGGCTAGATCTCGGCACAGGTAAATTTTGGACGACATCGACTGTAGAAGATCTGTATAAGATACTCGAAGATAATGGATTAAAAACCTATAGTGGGCATTATGATCTTTCGAAATACCTAAGTAAAAACCATCAAGATAAGGAAAGTATAGAACAATACATTGAGGCTGCACACAAACTCGGTCAAAAATACGTTATCGCCCCTGTACCACCGATGTTTGACTTAAACAACTTGAATGTTTCAGACTATCAATATGCCGCAGAACAGCTGAATAAGGCTGGTGAAATGGCAAAAAAAGCCGGTATTAAAGTGGGGTATCACAATCATTTTTGGGAGTTTAGGAGTTTTCCGAATGGCACCAGAGGATTGGATATTCTATTGGCTTTTACTGAGCCCGATTTGGTCGCCTTTGAATTAGATATTTATTGGGCAGAGAAATCTGGTATCAATCCCGTTTCCTATTTCAACAAGTTTCCGGGAAGATTCCACTTATGGCATATCAAAGATATGGACCGCGCTTATACGACCCCTGTCGTCGGTGACCCCTACGATACCATGCCTTTGGATAGTATCACCTCTAAAGAAGTGAAATTCGCCGAAGTTGGATCGGGCGCAATCGATTATGTAACCTTAATAAACAATGCTGAAAATGCAGGGCTTAATTACGCTTTTGTAGAACAAGATCAGATTTATCTTCCCAACAAATTTGAAAGTATCAAAAAAAGCTATGATTATGTCCAAAAGCATTTAGCTAAACAGAAATCTATATAAAACTATCTTACTGCTATTTTGTTATACCATAAAATATAACGAAATGAAGAAAGCAATACAATGGCCTTTAATGGCAATCGTCCTCCTCCAAATGACCGGTTGTAGTGTCATTCAAGGTATTTTCAAAGCGGGGTTTTGGTCAGGAATAATCATGGTCGTCGTCGTTGTCGCCATTGTCATTTGGATACTTGTCAAGTTATTTGGAGGTCGAGGGAGGTAGCGAAAGTACAGCCCGCAACATCTCTCTTTTCCCTGGAGCACCGGGTGCTTTCTCAATCGTAAAACCCAAAGCTTTCATGCTTCGTTTCAGATTACCGGTAATGGCGTAGGTGACAAAAACACCGCCTGGATTTAGGAATTTAGTCACATGTGCTAGCGTTGCGTCGCTCCACATCTCAGGTTGATGAATAGCGGCAAAAGCATCAAAATAGATCACATCAAAGCGTTTATTGCTATCAAAATCGAGGACTTTAGTGTGAGCAATTTGCAAATCCATTCGCGCATTAATCTCCACACATTCTACCAAAGCTCTTGGATAGCTGTCCGTAAAAGCATTCCATACCTTCTCAGACACATATGCCCCATACCCTAAACCTTTGATGGTATCGATAGCAAGTGGGAATGCCTCTATACCACAGTAGTCCAATTGAATAGGATGATGCTCACAATAATTGGCTGTCACCACAAAATTCAATCCGGTACCAAAGCCGACTTCCAAGACGGCAACGGACTCTTGGTCCGACTTCTCTAAAAAAAACTGCAGTCCGGATTTCAAAAAAACATGTTGGCTCTCTTGAAGTGCACCATGCTTTGAATGATAATGTTCACCTACCTCACTATGATAAAGAGTCTTTGATCCGTCTGCTGTCGTTACTAAATCCATTCTATTTTTCACCAAATCTAAAACAAAAAAACTATTTTAGTACGGGACAACCCTTTCATGAAGAAAATTTTAGAAAACTACAGCAACATTATCCTACTTCTCCTTGGAATTATCATCGGAAGTATGATCGGCCTATTCCTACCTGACGCCGTATCCACAATCAAACCATTGGGCGACATATTCCTAAACTTACTGTTTGTTTCCGTTATCCCTCTTCTGTTTTTCGCGATTTCTTCTTCGATAGCCAACATCGAACATACGGGACAACTCGGTCGTATCTTGGCAACAATGACTGGTGTTTTTATTGTAACAATCGTGATCGCCTCCCTACTTACTATATTGGGATTATGGTTTTTTCCAGTAACGGCAGTCAAGGATGCGGTGCCTATAGCTGAAATACTCGCTGAAAATCCAAAGGACACTTGGGGAGATAAGATTGTGCGATTTGTGACCGTTGGCGAATTCGTCAACCTCTTGTCTCGTCAAAATATACTGGCTTTCGTTATATTTTCCCTTTTAGTCGGTATTTCAGTACGCAAAAGTGGCGAAATAGCGAAGCCTTTCCTTGCTTTCCTGCTCGCAGGAAATGAGGTCATGAAAAATATGCTTACCCTAATTATGAGAGCAGCCCCCATAGGTCTTGGCGCCTATTTTGCTTATCAGGTACAGACATTAGGACCCGAATTGTTCGGCTTTTATGCCAAGCCCCTTGCCTTTTACTATATTTTCGGCACAATCTTCTTTTTTACGCTCTTTTCGCTCTATGCTTTCATAGCACGTGGGAGACGAGGTATCAAGGACTATTGGCAACACAATATCACGCCCTCACTAACCGCATTAAGCACATGCAGTAGCTTAGCAACCTTACCAGCTAATCTACTAGCTGCAAAAAAAATTGGTATTCCCAATGCGATAGCTGATGTTGTTATTCCTCTAGGCAATACGCTCTATAAAAACGGGTCTGCCCTTTCTTCCATCTTAAAAATATATGTGGCTTTTTCCATTTTAGATTGGAATTTTTTTGAGCCAACAACCTTGGCTATTGCAATTGGTATTACGATATTAGTCAGTATGGTTGCAGGTGGAATTCCCAACGGGGGATTTATTGGTGAATTGCTCATGATATCGCTATATGGCATCCCCAATGAAGCTGTACCTGCCGTTATGATTATTGGCGCTTTAGTTGACCCATTAGCCACTGTATTGAATGCCACAGGTGATACAGTAGCGGCTATGTTGGTGACACGCTTTTCATCGGAGAAGTTTTCGAGTTAAATGTAACGTGTATTCCTTCCAGGGTTTCGACCTCTTAAACACCTGCAAATTAGAATATTTCTAAATAACTCAGATAACTTGCTAAATTCCTCCTTTCCATTCGCATTTTGTAAATTTGTAATTGGATAATATATAACAACTTATTCTAATGAAAAAGAGTTCCATCATTCTGATTGTCATTATTGCCATTGCAATCGCGATGATTATGGTCATCTATACCGATTCCAGTACTTACTCAACTTTTACAGAAGCCAAATCGAAGAGCACGGAGCTATATGTTGTCGGTGTGTTGAATAAAGAAAAGGCACTTGTTTATGATCCGGTCAAGGATGCCAATCATTTTTCTTTTTACATGTACGATAACGATAGTACAGAGTGCAAGGTCGTCTTCAATGGGTCGAAACCGCAGGATATCGAGCGTTCTGAACAAATCGTTTTGACCGGAAAGATGGAAGGTGATGTCTTTCATGCGAGTAAGATCTTAATGAAATGTCCTTCGAAGTACAACCAAGATGAGGTAGAGGTCATCGAAACAACTGCTTTTGTCGCTGGTGAATAGTAAACGGGAGGCAATCTTTTAATTTTTTACTTAATATAAAATGGACGTAAACTACGTTGGTGAAAATCTTCTTCCGGGAAAAATAGGCCAGTTTTTTGTTATCTTATCTTTTGCTGCCGCACTATTTTCTTTTATTAGCTATTTCTTCGCCACGAAGAATCCGACGGAAAAAGGGTGGAAGAGCTTAGGTCGTGTAGGCTTCTTTCTCAATGCGGCATCTATTTTGACGATTGGATCTATCTTATTTTACATTATCTACCATCATTATTTTGAATACCATTACGTTTGGGCGCATTCATCGCGTTCCTTACCTACACATTATATTATATCCTCTTTCTGGGAAGGGCAGGAAGGCAGCTTTTGGCTATGGATGTTTTGGCAGGTCGTCCTCGGAACGGTTCTAGTCTTCCGGGCAAAAAGCTGGGAAAATCCGGTTATGGTCTTCGTCATGCTTTGCCAAACATTTTTGGCGAGTATGTTGATTGGTGTGGAGATTTTTGGTGCTCGAATAGGTAGCTCGCCCTTCATTCTGCTTCGGGATGCTTTGGAAGCGCCCATATTCAGTAACCCCAACTATCTGGCGATGATTGCAGATGGTAACGGCCTTAATCCATTGCTGCAAAACTATTGGATGGTCATCCACCCCCCTACGCTGTTCTTAGGCTTCGCTTCCATGATCGTCCCCTTTTCCTACGCTGCTGCCGGTCTCTGGCAACGCCGCTACAAAGAATGGTTGAATCCGGGTCTACCTTGGGCGTTATTTGCGGTCATGATATTGGGAACAGGAATTATTATGGGTTCCTTTTGGGCGTATGAAGCGCTGAATTTCGGAGGCTTCTGGGCTTGGGATCCGGTAGAGAATGTTTCAATTATACCTTGGTTTACTTTAATAGCGGCCGTTCACGTCATACTTGCTTTCAAACATTCGGGACATGGTTTTTTTACTGCAACATTGTTATCTCTCGTCAGTTTTGTCTTGGTCATTTATGCTTCCTATTTGACAAGAAGTGGCATATTGGGAGAAACATCTGTACATTCTTTTACAAGCCTCGGCATGTCAGGGCAGCTGATCCTATTTAATCTTACATTTCTTATCCTTATGGTGTTTTTACTCATTTGGAGAAGAAAAGAACTACCTAGTACAAAAAAAGAAGAAGATATTTATTCCAGAGAATTTTGGCTTTTCATAGGTGCATTGGTATTGACAGTTGCTTGTGTCCAAATGATTGCTACCACATCTATTCCTGTCTTCAATGCGCTATTTGGCACTAAGGTAGCTCCTCCCATAGACCCTATAGCTCATTTCAATCAATTTCAGGGTGCTTTTGCTGTGGTTATTCTCTTGGCAACAGGCTTCACACAGTTTTTGAAATACAAAAAAACTGAGCCTAAGCGCTTTTGGGCAGCGACCTTAGCTACCTTGCTTGTTTCCCTGGCTATCACTGCACTGGTCGTATACACCACCAAGCTGTATAGCAACCTCATGTACATCTTAATTACATTTACGGCGATCTATAGTATACTTGTTAATGCCCGTATTTTGAGCGATGCGATCAAGGGTAAATGGCGCTTAACAGGCTCTGCCGTCTCTCATATTGGTTTTGCCTTGTTGGTTTTAGGTGCCCTGATTGCTGCGGCGACCAATGAGGTTATTTCGGTTAATGAAAGTGGATATATCGGTGTTAAAAATTTCGGACAGGAAGGTGACAAGTTTACCGATCCGGGAGAAAATCTCTTTTTAACCGAAGGTGAGCCTGTACAAATGGGTGATTATAAAATCACCTATATCGGGGACAGTGTGGCCCCTCCAAATGTGTATTATCATATCCAATATAAAAAGATCAATGAGGAAAGTGGCCAGGTAGAACAGCAATTTGTGCTAAGCCCGTTTGCACAAAACAATCCCGATATGGGCGGACTTATAGGAACTCCGGACACCAAGCATTATCTCACGCATGACATCTACACCTTGATTACTGCAGCATCCGTCGATTCACACGCGCCGATGAGTTCGGTTAACGGGGAAGAAAAGACAGGCTATGAAGATTACGACGAGCCAGCAACCTATGAAGTGAACATCGGAGACACCTTGCGGTATCGCAACGGTATCTTTGTTATCGAAGGAATTAATAGAAACGCTACCTTACAAAATATTCCACTAGAGCCCGAAGATGTTATCGTGGGTCTTCAAATAAAAGTCATTGCTGCCGATCAAAAGGAATTTCCTGTAGAACCGATCTACTTACTGAAGCATGGTACGGTATATGATTTTAATAAAGATGTAGCCGATCAAGGCTTACGCTTCCGGTTTACCAATATCTATCCGCAACGCGATAAACTGGAAATAATGGTTTATCAAAAACCATTGCCGGAAAAGAAATGGATCGTATTCAAAGCCATCAAATTTCCTTATATCAATTTCTTCTGGTGTGGAACGATCATTATGACGATTGGTTTTTTGATCGCAATCTACCGTCGAATCAAGGATAATAGACATTTAAGGGACAATACTAAAAAATCCTCATGAAGATCGGCCTGATCGGAAGCGGCAATGTGGCTTCCCATTTGGGAGACTTCTTTCAAGCAAAGGGGCATGACATCAAACAAATTTATAGCAGAACCGCAGCTCTTGGTCGTGCTTTAGCCGAATCGCTATCCGCTCAGCATATCACTTCTCTGCAAGAGTTGGAGACGAATCACCTGGACATCGTCCTCCTTGCTGTAAGTGATGAAGGGATTACGGACGTTATCTCACAAATCAACGAAAAGAGCACAGCTATTATGGTGCACACTTCCGGTGCCACATCCATAAAGATATTGTCGAAATTTGAAAACTATGGAGTGATCTACCCTCCACAAAGCATAAACAAACATGTTCAAATGGATCTCTCCGAAGTCCCTTTTGCAATAGAAGGATCCTCTGAAAAGATTCGTGACATCTTGCTGCTCCTGATGCAGAAAATGGCTCCTCAATCCTTCTTATGTACCTCACAACAACGCCTTGCTCTGCATGTATCCGCTGTCTTTGCTAACAATTTCACCAACGCCCTCTATCAAATAGCCTACGATATCCTTAAACAAGCGGACTTGGACTTTGAGCTGATCATACCACTCATTCGGGAAACAGCTGAAAAGATACAAAACCATGTCCCTGAACAGGTTCAGACGGGTCCCGCCATCAGAAATGACGGTAAAACTATAAATACACATTTACAGTTCTTAAGCAATAGAGAAGAGTTGACTGAAATCTATCAACAATTGACCTATTACATTAAAAAAAGAAGACCGAAAGCCTAATTTATTTGCAAATAAACTAAAAATTTACGCGAGCTGACGAATGCCCGAAATACTTACTAATTTTGTTTCAAATTAAAACAAATACGGATTCCGTTCGTTTGTTTAAAAATATAGGCACCAATCATGGCAGTTAGAAAATTAATTCTTATTTCAATTGTTATTATAAACCTGATTATCGTCTCCTTTGGACTGATTTTTACCCCTCAATGGTTTTGGCTATTAATTATCCCCTTTCCATTATTAGTGCTCGCTATATACCACAGCGTCCAAACCCATCATGCTATCCTTCGAAATTATCCGCTGGTAGGCTACTTCAGGTATTTCTTTGAATCTATCCGACCCGAATTACGGCAGTACTTTTGGGAATCTGATACGGACGGTAGGCCATTCAATCGGAGACAGCGTTCCATCGTCTATCAACGTGCCAAAAATGAGCGGGAAACTGTAGCTTTCGGTATGCAGTCGGATCCCCAAGCCATAGGCAATGAATGGGCGGCCCATTCCATCTTTCCCTGTCATATTGAAAATCACGATCTCCGGACAATGGTCGGCAATAACCAGTGTAGGCAACCTTATAGTCTTAGCATTTTTAATATCTCGGCCATGAGCTATGGGGCGCTGAGTAAAACCGCCATAACGGCATTGAACAGGGGGGCTGCTTTACAGAATTTTGCCCATAATACCGGCGAAGGGGGTATTAGCAGCTACCACATGAGTGGTGGGGACTTAATCTGGCAGATAGGTACAGGATACTTTGGCTGTCGTGATGAGCATGGAAATTTCGATGATGATCTATTTACAGAGAAAGCCAACAGACCTGTTGTCAAAATGATCGAATTGAAGATCTCACAAGGGGCCAAGCCAGGGCATGGCGGTATCTTGCCCGCAGCAAAAAACACACCAGAGGTAGCGGCGATACGTCATGTAATCCCCGGCACCGACGTTATGTCGCCACCTGCACATAGCGCTTTCAATAATGCTATGGAAATGATGCGATTCCTTCAGCATATGCGGGAACTGTGTAATTATAAACCTGTAGGCTTCAAACTATGTATAGGTGACAAGCAAGAATTTTTAGACATCTGTTATGCTATGCAGACGACACAGATATTTCCCGATTTTATATCTATCGATGGATCTGAAGGAGGTACAGGAGCAGCGCCATTGGAATTTACAGACAACTTGGGCATGCCGCTATATGACGCATTATCCTTTGTGACTACCACACTCATCAACTTCGGTTTAAAAAAGCATATTAAACTTATCGTCTCTAGTCGTATCGTAACTGGATTTGACATACTTAAAGTCATGGCTTTGGGTGCTGACGCCTGTTATAGTGCACGAGGAATGATGTTTGCATTGGGCTGTATCCAAGCACTAAAATGCAACGAGGACACCTGTCCTGTAGGTGTTGCCACTCAAAGACCTCATCTGTATAAGGGACTGGATGTAGATGATAAGTATGTTCGCGTGGCTCAATACCACCGCAATACCCTTCGTGCTACGGTCGAAATCATGGAGGCTTGTGGCTTCAAAACAGTGGATGATATTACAGCAGAAAAGTTCTTCCGTAAGGTAGATAGTGTCCGTACGCTTAGCTTTCAGGATATTTATTTTAAGGACACCGGAACACTCAACAAAAAAGAGAATTCGTTTGCAAAGGATGAGTTCCTGAAGTAATCTTTTTCTACCTTAACAACTCACGCGCATGTTGCAAAGCAGTCTCCCCTGGATTTGTACCGCTTAACATTTGAGCGATCTCTAAAACACGTTCTTCCTTATCCAATAGTTGGATATTCGAGCGGGTCTTGTCTTCACCATCCTCTTTATACACTTTAAAATGCGTACTACCTTTGGAAGCAATCTGTGGCAAATGGGATATAGCGATGACCTGCATATGCTTTGCGAGCTTGCGCATGACCTCTCCAACACGGAGGGCAACTTCTCCAGAGATACCTGCATCGATTTCATCAAAGATAATCGTTGGCAAGGCGGATGATTGCGCTACCAGCGATTTAATGGCCAACATCACGCGTGAAAGCTCTCCTCCCGATGCTACTTTATGTATCGGCTGAAGGGTCTGACCCTTATTGGCCGAGAATAAAAACTGTACGGAATCTAAGCCCCGAAGATTGATCTTTTGTACATCCATTTTCTGCAACTCAATTTTCAGCTGGGCATGAGGCATTCCCACACTGGACAAAGTATCCTGAACACTTCTTTCAACTTTCGGAATGGCTAGCTGTCTGTTGTTATGAATGGTATCGGCCAGCGCAAGTACCTTTTCCAATTGCTGTCGGCACGCCAGTTCTGCTTTCTCCAGCATTTCTTCCTGATGAAGAACGATTTGAAGCTTTTCTTCGAGTTCGTCTTTAAGCACAATAAGTTCCCCTTCCGAATCGACACGATGTTTCTTCAATAAGGTATATAAACTGCTTAGCCGATTATTCACCACATCCAACCGACTCTCATCCAACATCACTCCACCTTCTAAGCGGCCGATTTCTTGGGATATATCTTTAATTTCAATATAGGCACTTTGGAGTCTATTTGCCAACTCTTCTACTTCGTTGAAATATCTAGCCGAACTCTGGATTTGCTGTATGGCCTCCTGTAAGAGGTTTTGCACGTTTGGATCTCCTTCAGACAAAAGATAGGTTGATGCCAAAAGACTTTTCTTTATCTCCTCCGCATGTTCCAGTTGCTGCTGCTCCTCTTCCAAAGACTTTACCTCATCCATCTGTGGATTCACCTTTTCCAATTCATCAAATAAAAACTGGTTATAGTCTTGTTCTGCATTTGCCTGCTCCGCTTCTTCGCGTAAACGTCGGAGCTCCTTTTCTAAAGTCCTCCAGACCCTGAGTTCTTTCCGAAAGAGCGCTAAGTCTTCGGCATTGCTGGCCAAGCTATCTAATACGAATAGTTGAAAGTCTTCGGTATTTACCTGCAACGTGGCATGTTGCGAATGAATATCGATAAGACGTTCTCCCAATAGTTTAAGCGTAGCCAATGTCACAGGGGAATCATTGATAAAGGCTCTCGATTTACCATCGACCGAAAGCTCCCTTCTGATGATGGTTTCATGATCGTAATCCAAATCGCTTTCTGCAAAAAAATCCACCAGTTGATAGGGCTCTATATTAAACTGACCTTCGATAACACATTTTTTGCTTTCGTCAAAAAACTGCTTCCCTTCCGCCCTATTCCCTAATATCAATCCCAATGCCCCCATCAAAATAGACTTACCGGCACCCGTTTCCCCTGTAATCATATTCAGCTCATTACCGAAAGAAATATCCAGGTTATCGATAAGTGCATAATTTTTAATCAGCAGTCTTGAAAGCATTATTTTTTCAGATTTTCGTATTTCGAAATATGAGCTGGATCGAGCTCAGCCAAGAGATTATATATCTTGACACTCTCATTGGCGGGCATCTTGGAAAACAAACCGACGAACTCGTTCGACTTTGCTGTATAAAAAGCGGAGGTCCATACATTTCCGGTATAGGATCTATCGACCTCTTTCAGCTTCGTTAGGAGGTCACTCATTTTCTTCTTTGCCTCAATTTCGCTCTCCATCATTTTATCCAGCCCTTCCCGATGATAGACATAAGCAAATTCGCGATAAGGATTATATTTACGGTCGGTCAGGTTATTGATCAACCAATACCTATTGTCTGTAGCTTCCATGGCACGCCACCCTTCATTTTGTCGAGATTGAGAATAACTCACTATTGTACGCGCTTTCCCAAACATGGCCGTTCCTCCCATGTTCGTAAAGGTATCCATATCCATCCCGACAATTGTATAGGCATAGAAAGCTAAAAGGGATGATAATGCACCAAGATTTTGATTGTCATTAAAATCGAGCTGCTCACCTTCGGTATACGTAAAATTAAAATACTTGTCCCTAAAACTCAATATCGGCGAATTATAGTTGGTGCCAAAGATCGGCCTAACCGAATTTATTTGCGCCGTAGCAGTGTATCTGTTGACCCCATCATATTCGGAAACTACTATGTTGAAACTACAATCTATCCGTTCTTCAGGCCTCATGGCTGCACCTGTCCATGATTTACTATTCAAAAAATCAAATATAACTTTCTTCAGTACCTCCATTGTCCTTGTATTCGCATTCAGGACCTGAGGGGCAGAAATTTCTACCCGTGCGTTCAGATCTTGTGCAAGAACCAAGTATGGGCCAAACATCGTAACAAAAAACAACAATAAACGCATGATATCATTTCTATTTCCCTTCAAACCTACATAAATTCACTTTTATATGCAATATAATTGCGTATGCATATAAAATAAATTTATGTAGCTCTCCTCAGCCACTAAGGCTTTTTTATAGCGGAAATATAAATCAATAATATCAGGTTTCGAAATCGATCTCTTTCGAAATTTCAAGTTAAAATAATATGTTTGTAACTATGCCCGACTACAGCAAACAATTGAGCAAATATATTCCCGAGAAAGCGGCACCCATTATTTCGCAGTGGATTAACGACACAGACTGTAAATTTAAAATAACACGCAGCCGTTCGACAAAATTGGGCGATTACAGGGCGCCTTTTCGTGGAACTAACCACCAAATTACGGTGAACCACGACCTCAATCCTTTTGCTTTCTTAATTACCACCATCCATGAGTTTGCCCACCTAAAGACATGGAATGACCATAAGGGTCGGGTAAAACCACATGGTGTTGAATGGAAGACAAATTTCAAATTATTGATAGATCCTTTTATTAAACTCGACATATTTCCAGCAGATATCTTACAAGCTGTATCCACCTATATGACTAATCCTGCTGCATCATCTTGTACAGACCTCCACCTTCATCGCACGTTGAAAAAACACAACACCATCCATACTACTGCTCTTCATATTGAAGACTTGGAAAGTGATAGCATTTTTTATTTAAAGAATGGTCGCACTTTTCAAAAGTTGGAAAAGATGAGGAAAAGATACAAATGTATAGAGCTACATAGCCAGAAGATATTCCTTTTCCATCCTTTAGCAGAGGTTTTTTTAGTCAAAGATGAGATACCCTCTCTTTCTAACAATTAATTATTGTAATTTTAGTACGTTAAACTATCCATTTCATGACAAGACACTTATTTCTATTTGTTGCG
>JBEBWF010000079.1:0-14135 GCA_040392285.1 Sphingobacterium sp.
CTCTTCTCCTGGTAAGAGGGTCAATCGCGTGGGCAAAATAACCTGACTATCCAATAACGGATCGGTAATAGCGATCTCTCTCACCGGTACCTTACCTATATTCCGGACAACAAAAGTGTACTCCAATCTGTCACCGGCCTCCTGAAATCCCGATTGATTCACATCATTATGTTTTACAGTCTTCAGTAGAGCAAGCTGCCCCCGTTGATCGAATGGCTCCAGCAAGAAGACTTCACTGTTGATTTTAATATTGTTACATGTCATATTACCATCCGCTACAGAACATTCGTCAACTGCACTGCCCGGCGTCATACGTGTGAAATCCAAAGACGTTGCATCGGGATCCGTCACACCTAAAGGACGAACAATACCTGCCATAGCGTCTACAAAGCCATAGGTGTCATCGGGAACGGTGGAACCGGTCGTTGCTTTAATTTCGTAAGTCAAGGAGCAACCAAGAGGCAAATCAAGGTGCGACCGCAGCGCACTAGCAACAAATTGTATATCCGTGACTGCACCACAACTCGCCGTGATAGACCTTGCCTGCTGAATAAAAAAACCATTCGGCAAGCTGTATTCAAAGAGACTACCCACAGCATCCGAAGGACCATTATTTCTTACGGTAACCTGATAAGTCACCACATCCCCGAGCTCTACTGTATCTGAATCTACCGTGACACTGACTACTTCCAAGTCAGCTCGTAGGACAGTAATTGTTTCCTCTTTGATCTCGCGCATATGCGCAGCATAAGACCAGGTATCCATCGCCCGTTCGTTGCCAAAACTGAACTGTCCATAATTACCATTGTAGCTGCTTCCATATATAGCATATTCTGCAGCATCTTCTACCTTGTCTTTATTCGGCGCTGCCCTGTTATGCACCCGATAAGTTCCCCAGCTATGGCCATTAACATTACTCCTTATCCCATCCAGATTAACCCGCGGATAAGTTTCTTCCCCCGGTGCCCCGGGCGTAATATCACTATCGTCCCAATATACGGTCGCATATTCCTTGAAGGTGCCGTCCGTTTCCATACGCTCTATAAGTATCCCCTGGGGATTGATCTCCATATCAAAATAAGGAAAATGTATCTCCCCTTCCACCAGTGCAACCGAAATAGAAATGGGATAATCACCCACTGGTAGAAAATTTCCAGCGCTATCCAAACCATCCCATTTCACACGAGCTAGCCCTGTTATATCGTCTACATCTGCCATAAGCCGCCTCTTTGGAAAAAAGGGAGCTCCCGGCTTTGGTGCAATAATAACTTCGTACCGCCCGAGATAGTTGGTTTCAAACTCTACAAAAGCCCCTTTGGTCGTGACATAATTCTTACCTCCTCCAGAACCTTCGGGATAAGAAACCGAAATATTCTGAATTTCAGCAATCTGTGTTTCTCGATAAAGCCATGTACTGTCACCAGGAACCGCTCCTACACTCGATGCAGGCATGAGCGTATCGGGAATAGTATAGAACATCTTTTGGGTAACATGCAAATCCTTATCTGGATCATTGGGACTGTGATATGCTATATCGGCCCTTCTATGCGCTGCACCTATCCCCTTATTCGAACTTTTATAAGAGGGTATGCCGTCAGCATCCAACATACCCGAGCTATTTACAAAATAAAAGAAATTGATACCATTGCTTCCGTTGCCATCAACGCGATAAATGTATCCATCTTTCGTGAGCACATAATTTTGGCCATAGAATGTTCCGATATTGTCAGCCAAAGTGTTGGCCTGTACAAATAAATTAAGAACAGGCGCAAAAACTCTTCCTTTGACCCATTCGGTATCGGTGATATTGCGAACAGAAACATCCCAAGCAGCTATATAATAACTTTTTTCCTGTTGGGTCCAATTTAAATCTGCTCTTTGATTGCCAGGAGGACTACCGGCATCCTCATTATCTTCTACACGGGTAGGCATAAATTCCACTTTCCAAATCCCCTCCTGCCCAGGCAAAACGGGCTGTTCGAATGCATTGTAACCTATTCGAGGACCGGCTAGCTCGGCTGCACGTGTGGTATAACCCGGTTTTGCTTGAATGCGTCCTATTTCACTGTTTGGTTCCCCTGCTTTTTTTGTCTCGTAAATTGTCTTTCCGTCTGGTGTAGTTAAAATAATCTGCCCCACTCCTATACCTTGCGCACTGGATGCTACCGCAATGATTTCGCCCTCACGGGCATATACATAGTGAGCCGCTGAGTTAAATAAAACATTACTTGTTCTTGCCGTTCTGGAAATAAGATAGGCACGATTCCCTTTAACCCCCACTGGATACATGTCTTTCGATCCATCAGCATAGCTCGCAGTTATGCCGGCAAATGCGGCAACTAGAAAAACAACGAACCTAACCAACGATCTCATATTTAGTGTTTAATTGTTCAAACAAAGATAATATTTTTGCACAAAAATCCAAGTGCTTTCATGAAGGCTTCCGATATACAAATATTTCGTAACTTTGCACCGTAAAAAAAGATTGAATGTCAAATCAGGTCCCGGAAGACGGCTCTTTACTTCCCTTAATGGAAGAATTCTACACCATTCAAGGAGAAGGATATCACACTGGAAAAGCAGCATATTTTATTCGCCTCGGCGGTTGTGATATCGGTTGTCATTGGTGTGACGTGAAAGAAAGCTGGAATGCTGAACTGCACCCCTTGACATCCGTGGAAACTATTGTAGAACATGCGGGTCGTTATCCAGCCAAGACAGTCGTCGTGACTGGCGGGGAACCTCTGCTCTACAACTTGGATCTGCTTACCAGCCGCCTGCAAGAGGAAGGAATAAGAACCTTTATGGAGACATCCGGTGCATATCCGCTCAGCGGACACTGGGACTGGATCTGCCTTTCTCCCAAAAAATTCAAAGCGCCCAGAAAGGATGTATTGGATGCAGCAGGTGAATTAAAGGTAATTGTATTCAATAAAAGTGACTTTACCTGGGCAGAAGAACATGCCGCACTTGTTCACCCGGAATGCAAACTATATCTACAACCCGAATGGTCTAAAATGCAGGAAATGACACCACTTATCATTGAATATGTGAAAGATCATCCGCAATGGGAAATATCGCTACAAACCCATAAATATCTGAATATTCCTTAGCCTTTATTGGGTCGTTTCTACACTGTCATACTTCGATCTGTGCTTTGAGTTAGGCGTTTTGGAAAAATGGCTTAGGCCTTTTTAAAAAATCGCCTAAGCGCTTTCGTAAAAATGAGTACTCAATTTAGGTAAAATGAATACTCAATTTATACAAAACGAGTACTCATTTTTATAAAGTCACCTAAGTCTTTTTGTCAAATGGGTTAAGGCTCCTTTAGCATTCTCGCACGAGAGAAGAAGACATCTTCTAAAACGGTTGATTTTGACGGAATTATCGATTTTGTCGGAAAACTTTCTTATTTTTAAAATGCAAATTCCATCCCCATGAACAAGGTCGTATATGTATTGCTATTCTTCTGCTGTATGAACACCTTCTCCTCTCTTGTGTGGGGGCAACAACGGTCGAATAACAAAAAGGCACAGCAATATTACGACAATGGGGTCAAGAACTTACAGCTACAGAATTATGATGTGGCGATTGAAATGCTCAAAAAAGCCGTATTGGAAGATTATACTTTCGCCACAGCTTATCAGCAGCTTGGCGATATTTACCGTAAGCAACAGCGCTTCAGCAATGCTATACCGCACTACCAACAGGTATTGCGACTAAATCCCGGACTTACTACACTGACTATCTTCGGCTTGGGCGAATCACTGTTACGCACTGGTAGATATGCCGAAGCTCTCCCTTACTTGAACCAGTATCGACAAATCCCTCTTTCTGAGAAGAGCAAACGCCTGACAGATAAGTATATTGCAGATTGTCATTTCGCGATGAACACCCCCTCGATCGTACAGCTCGAGCTCCGCAAGTTACCTTTGTCTATTAACACCGAGAATGATGAGTATTTCCCTAAACTGACGGCGGATAATAGCACCATTATTTTTACCCGGAAAGAGCATAACCAAGAGAATTTTTACGAAAGCAGACTAACTGAATCGAATAATTGGACGGAAGCTAAAAAATTGATCGGTGAAATTAATTCAGAAAATTTTAACGAAGGAGCCCACTGCATCTCGCCAGATGGCAAGTATCTTTTTTTTACAGGTTGTAATCGTCCAAACGGACAGGGTAGTTGTGATATTTATGTGGCAAAAAAAGAAAATGGTCGATGGTCGACCCCTACGATTTTAGGTGCGCCGATTAATACCAAAGGATGGGAGGCTCAACCCGCTATCTCCGCGGATGGCCGAACACTTTACTTTGTCAGTAACCGTCCGGGGGGTATGGGAGGAAATGATATCTGGAAGAGTGAACTTGATCATAATGGTCAGTGGAAAGAGCCGGTTAACCTCGGCAAAAACATCAACACAGCTTATGATGAAAGCTCTCCCTATATCCACGCAGACAACAAGACTCTATATTTCGCCTCCAATGGCTGGCCTGGCTACGGAGGGCAGGACCTTTATATGAGCAAATTGGACGTCAATGGGAACTGGACAATCCCCACAAACCTAGGCAAGCCCATTAATAATGGTTACAATCAAACGGCGATTCATGTTAGCATGAATGGAGCAATCGGATATTTTTCATCCCAAGATACAGCAACTTATCAGCTGGACATCTACGAATTTACCCTACCACAATTCATTAAACCAAATCCTGTAGCCTATATCGCCGGAACGGTACTCGACGCGGAGAACAGGCAGCCACTACTTGCCAAAGTATCTGTGACAAACACCGATACGCAAGTGACTGTTTTTGAAGATCAGTCGGATTACCAAGATGGAAAGTTTATCGCAGCTCTTCCTATTGGACAAAATTATGCCGTGCATGTGCAAAGTACAGGTTATCTTTTCGATTCAAAACAATATGACCTTACTGATACGAATCTTGCCAACGAAAAATTTGCCGTTGAAATACTACTTTCTACGATCAAACCGGGCAATATTACGCGGCTAGGTAATATTTATTTTGCTAGCAATAAATATGATCTCCTACCGACTTCAACGAGTGATCTTCAGTTACTTTTAAAATTTCTTGAGGTAAATCCAACGGTTATAGTCGAAGTCGGAGGCCATACGGATAATACGGGGAGTAAGGACCTCAACAGACTGCTCTCGGAAAATCGAGCGAGATCAGTGACACATTATCTACTTAAAAACGGAATCAACAAATCACGTATAACGAGTAAAGGTTATGGAGATCAAGCCCCTGTTGCTAGTAATGATACGGCTGATGGAAGGCAATTGAACCGAAGAACGGAGATAAAAATCATAAAACAATAGTAACAATTCACTATCATTAAGATTAACAACTCACGACCATAAATAATATAACATCCTTAAAAACAACATGTTAAATATTTTAAACAAATAAAATCTAATTAAATAAAATAGGTTATTAATTTTTTTTAAAAATAAATTTGGTTTATGTGTCATAAATACACTATATTTGCAGTATCATAATTTAGGTTTATAATTGGTTAGTAAAGGTTTTCATTCTCCCCGTTTGAAAACCTTTTTTTATGCCATTAAAATCGTAGTTTTAAATCTTAACTTATTCGGACCTATCGATATTCCAACTGGGAAGATATCTCAAAAAAGACATAATTTTTTCTTTATAGATTTCTTTATTCAATTTAAAATAATAGGCCCCTCGTTTTGAATTGGTCTTATCTTTTTCCGGAAGTTTAATAAGAAGTCCCGAGCTGAGCAGTTTTCGGTTGAAATTCCGTCTATCGATCTCCATGTCGTAGGTCTTCTCGTACAATATCGCAATCTGTGGGAGTGTAAACTTCTCGGGAAGCAGCTCAAATAATATAGGATAAAGTGCTGCTTTGGATTTTAACTTACGTTTGGCAACCTCGATCATTCGCTCATGATCAAAGATCAAGGACGGATAATCACCTAAAGGAAACCATTTGGCTTCATACTCATCAGTGATGATGTGCTTATACTTATTGGTATCGATCAAAGCATAATAGGTAATGCTCACTACGCGTCGATAAGCTTCCCGGTGGGGATCTCCGAAAACCAACGATTCTTCGACATATATATCCTCTAAGCCAGTAAGTTTTTTTAATACACGAGCTGCTGCAAACTCCGGAGACTCATCGGATTTCACAAATCCTCCCGGTAAACTCCATTTGTTGATCTCTGGCTCTATGGCTCTTTTAAAAAGTAAAATATTTAATGACTCACCATCAAAACCAAAAATAACACAATCTACGGCTAATAAGACACTAGGTTCATTTTTGTAAAAATCCATATATACAAGGTTGGGGTCAGGGAAGCACTCAAACTAGAGTGAATACACCATTGTTCCTAAAAGGCAAAGATAAAATTGTTTCCCTGATTTAACGAAAAATCAGCTTATTTTAGGCCCAGATTAGAAATCAAATTTTATACGGGCCCGCAAACCCCATTCCGATACCAACGGATGATCTAAATAATTGAGACGCTTTACCATATCCACCCGTAATACCTTAAAGATATTGGACAAGCCCACACTTGCTTCCATATAAGGCTCGGAACCAAAGGTAAACGAGGAAACTTCACCTCTGGAATTGGTCTGCCAAGTAAAGACTTGATCACTATACGTGGGATTGTTTTCATTTCTCAATCCACCATAAATTCCTTTTAAACTGAAGACTTCCCGTAATTTGAGCTGCCGCAATAGAGGAATTTTATTGAGCAAAAATCCATTCATATAGTATTGAATATTCACCGCCGCATGATGATCCGAAACAAATTCCAAAAAGTTCATCAAATTATAAGATTGCAATTGATATGCATAAGTTTGATTCGCGCGATGTATCGTCAACAAAGGAAATGGCAAGTTACTCCCCAAGATATAACTACCCTCGATATTTACGTCGGCGTATCCGAGCTGAGAAAGATATACCCGCTTGAAAACGCCTGCATTAAAATTATGGTAATTATATTGTCCTTCTAAAAACCCTTTGATACCCGACGTATAGTTCAGGGTGAAAATTGGATATTTATTAAAGAATGGTGTCCGGTACAACTTACCTTGGTAGTATTCTTCATTCGGAGCCCATCGCAAACCTAAAGAAGCCTCTGTTGTATGGAGATCTCGTACAAATAGGGATGTTCCATCCGCTCTAGGTAGTTCATATTTCAATACACCTGCCGGCTCCTGTCTCCACTTGCTTAATCCTGCTACAAGGGAGAGATTATTGTTGAATTCTACTTTGTATTCGACATGATATATATCGTTATAAAGATAACTTTCATTTTCTCCGCGTTTCAAGGACAGAAATATATTATCCTCTTGAATAAACTCTAAATTTTGACCCGGGATCTTCGTGTCCCGTTGAAAAGAAGCCCTTATATAGTGTTGTGGAAATGTATAGACCGATTTATTGTTCAACGAGTAGGTACCGCTGAGAAAATATTTCCACTTTTGATCTAGGAAGCCGAAGGCCGCATATCCTTCCGAATAAAACCGTGTACTCAGCAAATCGGTTGTACGTCCCCCTACCCGGAGACGGAACCCCTCAACAGGGTTATAACTGTAAAAGGTATTCACAGGACCTATCTCTACAGGGCCTGCTTGTTTGTATCCGGCAAGAACCAATGCTCCGATATCCATAACCCGACGAAAAGAAGGCATTAGTTGTAACGAATCAATATTGCGATAGATATACTGCTCCTCCTTAGTAAGCGGTTCGAACCTCAGGTTGGCCCAATAATTTTCATTGTTCACTTCTACATCAGCAGGAGGAAGTTTCACAACCGCTTCGCCCCTATAGACACTATCGGGCTGCTCTTTTCCATTGATATAGTCTTTATAATAGACAATTCTATTACCTCGAACACCCTTTCCCTTTTCGGTCAATGCAAAATCAATTCCAAGGCTACTCTTGTTCAAGTAATATTTTTGAAGGTTATCCTTCGCAAATGCAAGCTCTATTTGAAGATCCCTCACGAAGTTGAGGTTGATATTTTCATTCACGGCCATTTTCGCCTCCTGTACCGCATATTGCCCATCGAGAGTGATATACAGTTTGCCTTGAAATAAAAGGTCATTTTTACTCCGGGGGAAGAAGCTCAGCTCAACCAATGTATGCTCTTGGGTTTTGATCGTGTCCGTGATATAAAAACGATAAAAAGTGGGTGCAGAATTGGCGATAGGGCTCAAAAACTGATTGGTAAGCAACGTTATATCGTTGTCATAAATATCAATATGCTCATAAAGCTTATTGAAATAATTAGATAAACCATTGTTGTCCACAAATTTTGGATCAAACTCTGCACGTTGTTCCGCCAGAATATATTGCTTGGTTTTTTGAGGATCTTTACGGTAATAGATTTTAGAAACTTTTTCCTCGATATATGCCGGTAAAATATATTTTTCGTCCGACGATTCGTCATCCTTTTTAAAAAGAAACTGATATTTCTTAAATATTTTCTTGTCTTTGAATTTCGAAGAAAGATTACTTAAACCCAAAGAGATTTTTTCATATTGTTCATATTGTACAAATTGTTGTCCCTCTATCCTATTTTCATCCCGGTGTGCAATGACTTTCCTTATCAATTCTACAGCTGGGTTATCTTTATTCGAATATTTAAGCTTCGGTTTTTTGATCACAACCTCCTCCAGGACATTCTCGGATTGTAATAGAACTTGGAAGCTTGTGTTTCTTAAAGAAATAGGTAAATCTTGACTGGTATACCCTACATAAGAAACACGAACCTGGGATCGAAGATCAGGTATCGTCAAATTAAAATTGCCATTATCGTCTGAATATGTACTATGGCTACTCCCTACGACGGCGATAGTAGCAAACGAGATAGCTTCTTTTGTTTGCGCATCTAATACACGTCCTCGAATATCCACGGCCTGGCTATACGATTGGATATAAACAAATATAGACAGTATAGATAAAACAATGCGTAAAACAACTCTCATAGACAAATATGTTTTTACTTTTGACTTTTCTAATAAATAATTCAAAAGTAATGGCACAAAATAAAAGTATATTTCTCAGAAAATAAAATTCTCAAAAGCAGTTTTACTTTTGTATGATAAAGTGTTGTCACATCTTTATTTTTCAAGAATTAGATGACAATCAATTTTTGTTTTTGCACGTTAAACACCATCCGCTTCATTAGGAGGGAATTACTAATCGTGGTAAATAATGTGTGTAAACTTTTTGGGATGAGTTATCCACAGCATAGCGATATTAATTCTTATTTGACTAATTTTGGTAGTGCACTAAAGAGGAACTATGTATATTATATTTGATACCGAAACCACAGGTTTACCTAAACGTTGGGATGCTCCGATTACGGATACGGACAATTGGCCAAGATGTATTCAAATTGCCTGGCAATTGCATGATGAAATGGGAAATCTTCTTGAACATCAAGATTATTTGATTAAACCTGATGGATTCAATATACCTTATGATTCAGAGAAAATACATGGAATTTCTACCGAATTAGCTACGGAGCAAGGCGTTCCCTTACCCGAGGTATTGATCAAATTCAATGAAGCTTTAGCAAAGGCGAAATTTGTAGTCGGTCAAAACATCGGTTTTGATATTAATATCATGGGGTGTGAGTTTCATCGCTATGCTGTTGAAAGCTCCATGGCCACCATGCCTGTATTAGACACCTGTACAGAAGTCACTGCAGAGTTGTTACAACTGCCCGGTGGCCGTGGCGGACGCTTCAAGCTGCCCACGCTTACAGAGTTACACGCCTATCTGTTTGGTGTTCCATTTGCCGAAGCTCACAATGCGACAGCCGACGTAGAAGCCACTACACGTTGTTTCTTCGAGCTTGTCCGTAGGGAAATTTTTTCCTCTGAAGAGCTACAAGTTGACACCGGTTATTTCGTTGAGTTTAAGCAGCGAAATCCCCAGGTTATCCCGACAGTTGGGCTAACACATATCAATCTGAAGGCCGCCTCAGATGCAATACGTAAACGTGAACAGCCGGCAGATACCACCGTAGTAGATGACGCGCTATTAGCAGCTTTGCAAGATGCTTCATTTGCCCATTTACACAACCATTCCCAGTTTTCTGTATTACAATCTACGATCTCAATTAACGATTTAGTTCATGCGGCCATCAAAAATAATATGCCTGCAGTTGCTTTAACAGATCATGGCAATATGATGGGTGCATTTCAATTTGTAAGTAGAATTATCTCACACAACAAAGAGGTTGAGACTCAGCAGAAAGAGGCGATCGAACAAGGAGAAGAGCCGTCAGGACAAATTGTAAAACCAATAGTAGGCGGTGAGTTCTATGTCTGTGAAGACCGAAAAGACAAGAAACGAAAAGATAATGGTTATCAGATTGTCTTTTTGGCTAAAAACAAAACCGGCTATCATAACTTGGCAAAGATGGCTTCTGTGGCTTATACAGAGGGCTTCTATTATGTACCACGTATTGATAAAGAAATTGTTGAAAAATACAAAGAGGGTATTATCGTACTATCGGGAAACCTATATGGGGAAATTCCAAACAAAGTATTAAATATTGGCGAAAATCAAGCGGAGGAAGCGCTGCTTTGGTGGAAAGAAACTTTTGGTGCTGATTTTTATATTGAAGTCATGCGCCATGGCCAAGAAGATGAAAACCGGGTAAATGACACTTTATTAAAATTGGCTGCAAAGCATGAGGTCAAATTGATCGCCACCAATAATACCTATTACGTTCATAAACCAGATGCCCACGCCCATGATATTCTCTTATGCGTCAAAGACGGCGAAAAGTTGTCTACACCAATAGGAAGAGGACGTGGTTTCCGTTATGGTATGCCAAATCAGGAATATTATTTCAAATCTGCGGAGGAGATGAAAAAAGCTTTTGCAGATCTTCCCGAGGCTATATTGAACATTCAGGAGGTACTGGACAAAATCGATATATATTCTTTAAACAGAGATGTTTTACTCCCTAAATTCGAGATTCCGGATGAATTTCAAGATCCAAAAGACGAAGAAGATGGAGGAAAACGGGGAGAGAATGCATTTCTACGTCACCTGACTTACGTCGGAGCGGAAAAAAGATACCAAGAGATTACCGAAGAGATACGGGAGAGACTTGATTTTGAACTGACAACCATTGAACGAACCGGTTATCCGGGATATTTCTTAATCGTGCAGGATTTTATTGCCGCAGCGAGGGCTATGGGGGTATCCGTAGGGCCTGGTCGTGGATCAGCTGCAGGGTCAGCCGTAGCGTACTGTTTGGGGATCACGAATTTAGATCCTATTCAATATGATCTGCTATTCGAGCGTTTTCTGAATCCAGACCGTGTCTCCATGCCCGATATCGATATCGATTTTGATGACGAAGGAAGAGGACGTGTCATGCAATATGTAATTGACAAATATGGTGCATCGCAGGTGGCTCAAATCATTACTTATGGCACTATGGCCGCCAAATCTTCCATCAAAGATACCGCGCGTGTATTGGATTTACCGCTTTCGGATGCGAATGAAATTGCTAAGCTCATCCCTAACCTAAAACTGAGCAAAATCTTCCATATGGAAGAAAAAGCGTTGAAAAGTGTGTTACGTACGGAAGAGTTTGAAGCAGTCAATCGATTAAAGTCCTTGGCAGATGGTGCAGGTCTTGAAGCCGAAACAATCAAACAAGCACGTGTCTTGGAGGGCTCCATGCGAAATACCGGGATACATGCCTGCGGTGTTATCATCACGCCGGATGATATCACGAATTTCGTCCCGGTATCCTTGGCTAAAGATTCGGATTTGTATGTCACCCAGTTCGATAACTCGGTCGTCGAAAGTGCCGGTCTACTAAAAATGGACTTCTTAGGTTTAAAAACTCTAACGTTGATCAAAGACACCGTAGTGAATGTTAAGTTGCGGCATGATATTGATCTGGATCCGGATAATTTCCCCATCGATGATACATTAACCTACGAGCTATTCCAACGAGGTGAAACAATCGGTGTATTTCAGTACGAGTCGCCTGGTATGCAAAAGTACATGAAAGAGCTGAAGCCTACTGTTTTCGCCGATTTAATAGCCATGAATGCCTTATACCGTCCGGGTCCAATGGAGTATATACCGTCTTTCATTAAACGTAAACATGGGATAGAACCCATTACCTATGATTTGGATGCCTGTGAAGAGTATTTAAAGGAGACTTACGGCATCTCGGTATATCAGGAGCAGGTAATGCTTCTCTCCCAGAAATTAGCTGGATTTTCGAAAGGTGACGCGGACGTTTTGCGTAAAGCGATGGGTAAAAAACAAAAGGCCGTATTGGACAAGATGAAACCCAAATTCATTGATCAGGGAGCAGAAAACGGTCATGACGCAAAGATATTGGAAAAAATATGGACAGGCTGGGAAGCTTTTGCCAGCTATGCCTTCAACAAATCCCATTCGACATGTTATGCCTGGGTAGCTTATCAGACTGCTTATTTGAAAGCGCATTATCCTGCAGAATATATGGCTGCCGTATTATCCAACAACATGAATGACATCAAACAGGTGACATTCTTTATGGAAGAGTGCAAACATATGGGACTGGAGGTGTTGGGACCTGATGTAAACGAATCGCATTATAAATTTACCGTAAATGAAAATGGTGCTATTCGCTTTGGCATCGGGGCTGTGAAAGGTGTAGGTGCGGGAGCCGTAGACACTATTGTACAGACAAGAACACAGGAACCCTATAAGTCTATTTTTGATTTTGCAAAAAGGGTCGATCTACGTGCTGCTAACAAAAAATCCTTGGAGAGTTTAGCATATGCCGGTGGATTTGATAGTTTCAAGGACACCCATCGAGCACAGTATTTTTTTAGAGATGGCGATGGATCCACAGGGATCGAAAAAGCAATTAAGTTTGGACAACGATTCAAAGAAAATGAACAATCTGCTCAAGGAAGCTTATTTGGCGGGGGGGCTTCAGTGGCTTTGCCCGAGCCGCTACTGACGCCGTGCCCTCCTTGGGGACTAATCGAGAAATTGAAATATGAGAAGGAGGTCATTGGAATTTACCTGACCAGCCACCCCTTAAATAATTATAAATTTGAGATCGAACATTTCTGCCAGAACCGCGTGTCAGACCTACAGTTAATTAATAAAGTAAAAGCATCTGAAGTGGAGGAAGATGTATTAATCGACTTCAATCGGATTAAGAATAAAGAAATCGTAGTCGGAGGAATCATCGCAACCGCCGCTCATAAGGTATCCAAATCGGGAAAGCCATTCGGTTCGTTCATTATTGAAGATTATTCCGAATCGTATGAGATAGTCGTCTTTGGCGAAGACTATGTCAAGTTCAAAGGCTATCTTCAGGAGGGTTATTTTGTACAGATCAAAGGGATTGTTCAAGAGCGATTCAAGCAAGTGGGGAATTGGGGGTTTGAGCTTAAAAATATCCAGCTTTTGTCAGAACTACGTGATAAATTAGCAAAAAGCTTTACCATACAAATTGCCCTTCATAGACTAGATGAAGAGATTATAACCCACATCGACAAATTGATTCATTCCACTCAAGTAGAAGGTGAACAAGCCAATTGCGCTTTAAAATTCAAAATAGTGGACATACAAGACGAATTCTCCGTAGAAATGCCAGCAAAAGCGACTAAAATTAAATTAACAAATGAGTTGTTGGCTGGCCTCGAAGAATTGGAAGGCATTAAATATAGATTAAATTGATAGACCATAGATAATATCGTACAGGTATTCGGATTTCGTTTAGCAGGTTTTCCTTATATTTGTGAATATTTTTACAAGAGAGGATATTAATTATGGCATTAGAAATTACAGATAGCAACTTTGATGAGGTTGTTTTAAAGTCCGATAAACCCGTCTTAATTGACTTTTGGGCCGAATGGTGTGGTCCTTGTCGTATGGTAAGTCCCATTGTAGATGAGATCGCGAATGAATATGAAGGTAAAGCAGTTGTCGGCAAGGTAAATGTCGATCATAACTCCGATATTTCCGTGAAATACGGAATTCGTAACATTCCAGCTTTACTTTTCTTCAAAAACGGCGAAATAGTAGACAAACAAATCGGTGCTGTACCAAAATCTGTTTTAGTCGAGAAATTAGAAAAGCAGTT
>JBEBWF010000080.1:0-13518 GCA_040392285.1 Sphingobacterium sp.
AACAGAATAATACATTTGCTGTCTGATTCCGATCGGCCCCGTAGTTCAACGGATACCTGCCTGCCGGCAGGCAGGGAATAGATGTTGTGAAGAAGTATTTAGTTTATGCAATTAGAAGTAGGAAGGATGGTCGTATCTACGTAGGTATGACTGCAGATTTGGATAGGCGGTTGAAAGAACACGCTAATGGACACACCAAATCGACAAAAGCTTATATTCCTTGGGAATTGATTTTTATTAGAGAGGCTTCAGGCCGACTAGAAGCGAGAAGGTTAGAGAAATATTATAAGTCAGGTGTTGGTAAGGAATATTTAAAAGCGTTAAATTTGACAAATGGCCCCGTAGTTCAACGGATACCTGCCTGCCGGCAGGCAGGGAATAGATGTTGTGAAGAAGTATTTAGTTTATGCAATTAGAAGTAGGAAGGATGGTCGTATCTACGTAGGTATGACTGCAGATTTGGATAGGCGGTTGAAAGAACACGCTAATGGACACACCAAATCGACAAAAGCTTATATTCCTTGGGAATTGATTTTTATTAGAGAGGCTTCAGGCCGACTAGAAGCGAGAAGGTTAGAGAAATATTATAAGTCAGGTGTTGGCAAGGAATATTTAAAAGCGTTAAATTTGACAAATGGCCCCGTAGTTCAACGGATAGAATAGATGTTTCCTAAACATTTGATAGCAGTTCGATTCTGCTCGGGGCTACAAAAAAAAGCATCAATCGTGTGTGACTGATGCTTTTTTGCTAAAAAAGGGCAAGTATATAGGGGTCACAACAAGATTCATTTTGATTTTAAAATAATCTCAGGTACCTGTTTCATCAAATTGTCCAGATCTCCTATTGTCAAACTAGCATGAGTCCTTATATGTTCCTTGTATGCGGTCACTTCCGAGCATAAAATATCATGGACAATAAATTCGCACGGCGCATTAATACCATCCGTCATATCCCATATTTCCTCTACATTGTCCAGACGTTTTGTGGTATTGGAATAGCTTCTGCTTTTCAACTCGTTTTCTAAATCATACTTCCCAATCCGCGCATTAATGTGGATATTCTTCTCTTTTAATCTAATCTTCGGAAAACAATTTGCAGTCGCCGTTGTAATGTAATTATCAAGCGTGTTTATCGTCGTTGAAGCCGGGGTAAACTGCCAATACAATAAAGGTAGCCTTCCCTTTGACAGCTCATATTTCGGATGTGATATCAGATATTCGTTAAGCACGACACCATCCACCTCAATATTGTTCTTTTTTAAATAGGCTAAAGAGAGATCGACAGCTAGATTATACATATGTGCCATATCTGAAGAAGCTATTAGTGAGTAAGGTTTCGCTTTAGTGTTCTTGTTTATAGTTTCTGAGAACGTCTCTATTTGACTATCAATAATTCCACTTTCCCAATCCGCTAGAAACTTCCCTTCTTCCAATTTATTTTCGTCATAATCCCTAAGATGTGAAGATAGGGAATTGATATCGAATGCAGAGCCACTTTGTGTATATAGAATATACAGCGATCCATTTGCATATTCTTCGTTTTGTTTCCCCGATTTTTTTAATTTACGACAAAATGATTCACTATATACCTCTTGGCCTATACCTGCGATTATTACGTTTTTCACCTGATGATTGTTTATAAATTCGATATATTCTTTCGGTAAATCAAGCATTTTTACCCATGCTACTCCCACGTCGTCCATAGATGCATCGTAGCCTAATGTCGCGTAAGAAGGATATCCGTTTATCCCGGAATAATTTAAAATCGATTCTATTTCTTTTATCGAATTGACAGATGCCAAAAAATGCAGGGGAAGAACAACGGCATCTAATGTTGCCGATAAATATGGAATAACAGGGATACCTGTTGAAATGATAACTGTTTCTATAGGTGTATGTTCTCCTAAATTTTCATTGTAAAGAGAAATTGTTTCTTTTATGGATGACACTAAAAAATCGGGAGTTCCCCACACAGGATTAGGTCCTCCTCCCGGCCCTATTTTCCATGTATGACTTATAGCACCACACAAATCTGATAATGATTTCTGAACAGCATATTCCGCACTCATTCCCCCATTGAGGGTAAAAATATCAAGCCCTTTATGTTGCATTTTTTCTATTTCGTAGGTGGTAATCATGGTGTCATCTACAATGCGAAAATAGCTCGAATAAGTGCTTTGGCCCGTTTCTTCATCTTTCAGATAAATACCGATAGCATGACAAGGTACATCAGCAGGTACAACCCACTGCTGCTTTATTTCTATCTCTACTATGATAGGCTCTCCTTTTATGGAGAGGTCTCGTAATTGTATTTTTAAATTAGGAGTGTTGCATTCTACAGAAAAAGAGATGGTATCATTTGCCCTATAAGTGAACTTATCTGTTTTGACATCAAATGCGAAAATATTAGTTGATTTACAGAGTATCAGGGTTAATATTATAATAATGTTTCGTTTCATGGGACGTATTTTAGGATATAAAGCATTCCTCTTCCCCTATATTATTAGGGGAAGGACGATGTTTTGTTGTATGAAGTTTAATATTTTACAAAGTGTATACCTTGAGCATTGGTGCCAATATTGCTACAAATAGATTCGAGCTCTTCAATAGTAAGAGAAGTGCTCTGTATATGTTTCTGCTTATATTGTTCTACCCCTATTATATTGACAATAACCCAAGCATATACTTCGCAGAAGGAATTACCATTACCAGTCCAGACATCGTGAGATGTTTCACGTATGCCAATATTTCCTGTAACACCGTAGTTTTGAAGAAGGGATTCTAATTCATTTTTTCCATAATTCGAGTTGAGATAAAACTCTCTCGTTTTAAGTACGTCAAGCGTTATACCAGGATAATAACTAGTAATCGTATTAGCCAGATACCCATTAAATATACGATCTATCGTCAACTGAGCTGGCACAAACTGCCAGTATAAAAGAGGTATTCGTCCAACAGTTATTTCGAATTGAGGATTAGAGGTAAGATATTCGTTCAATATAACGGCGTCTATAGTAATCTTATCCAAAATACTTCCATTTTTTTTCAGATATGACAATGAGAGGTAGGATGCTACATCGTAGATATGTATCATATCGCCAAAAGCGGTGACTCTATAGACTTCAACGGAGGTTTTACTTTTGATGCTAGAAATTATTTTGTTCGTTTGATTGTTGGCTAAGCCACTTTCCCAATCGGGTATATGGGTTTCGGCCTCCAGCGCTGTCAGGTCGTAATCATTGATTCTCTTCTTCAGATTCTGTACATCAACTTCTGAGCCATGACCTGTATATTGCATATAAATAGAACCCGCACCAAATTCCCCCGAAGGACTGTCCCTTATCACTTTTTTCGCCCAGGTTTCGCCCAATACATTTTCTTCTACTCCCCAAAGAATAATTTCTTCTACTTGGTGATCTTCTATAAATTTTCGATACTCCTCCGGCAAATCAAGTAATTTTATCCATGCTACAGCGGGGTCGGGCATAGATCCATCGTAACCCAAAGTAGCATAACTGGCACATACATGCTTATTGGAGTGGTCCATAATAGCTTCTACCTCTGCCACGCTATTCACTGATGCCAAGAAATGAATAGGTAAGTAAGCCGCATGCATCGTTGTGGAGATGTAGGGAATAGAAGGAACTCCTGTACCTAGCACTACTGTTTTCAGTTTCACTTTATCACCTCCCAGAACGGAATTGTACATAGCGACGGTCTTCTGAAGTGATAATTGTAGGAAATCGACACTAGCCCATACAGGATATGGTCCGTTGTTATTCTCAGTAAACCACGTATGCGATATGCCTTTTCCTAATGAAGTCAACGCTTTCTCCACCCCGAATTCAGCACTCATTCCTCCAGTCAATTTATAGATAGGAAGCCCTTGATAGTCATCCACATCTATCTTGTAGGTGTACAAGGTGTTATCGTCTACCACACGAAAGAAAGTGCCAAATTCAGAAGTTTTGCTTCCGTCTTCGAAAATAAATTCAACAAATATGCCGCATGCTGTTTTTACGGGAATATTCGCATTTATAGAAAAGAAAGCATTGACGTCTACTGTTTTAAAATTTCCCGGTTGAACAATTACATTTTCAGCCACAGTTTTAGGATCCCCTACGATTCGTAGTTGGTCTGTTTTGTCCGTTAAATTCTTTACAGTAAGTCGAACTTCCTTAATTTCCAGTATGGCATTGTTTGTGGGGTTATTGATGGTAAACGAACAAGATACATCCTCTCCTATCTTATACATTGTCTTGTTAGTCTCTATGTAGCCAATATTTTTTGCTTTTGTCTTAAAGTCACCATCAATAGCACTGTCATCCTTACAGCTATTACCGAAAAATATCAGCAAAGAGCAGAGTGCTATGATTGCAATATGATTAAATTTCATGTGTATAGTCTTTATTCGATTAATGTTTGATTATAGTCAGATTCGTTAGGCCTGCATCTGTAAAATGAGATTGAGTCAATGGAACACCTGCACCTAGTTCTATTGTATTCAACTTTTTAAGTTTCTTCAATACGGTAAGATCTACCTTAGGATCAATGACCAGTCCAGTGTCGAACAAGTCTTCTCCTCTCCTTATCGTAAGTTTTTCTAAATTTGTAAACGGAAGCAAATCGATCAGTGACTTAACCTCGCCATACAAAATAAATGTTGCATAGTTTTCTATATCTTGGTTTTTAGGCATGTTGGTTGGATCCGCCCAACTGTTCCACCAATCGATGAACTCTACCCGAAAAGGACTCGTGGTCCATCCGGGATCCATAATCGGAGCCATTATTTCTGCATAACTCTTGGATAGCGACATTTTGAAAGCTCTGTCATTAAACAACGGAATATTTTCGGGTCTACCTAATTGTGTAGCCATCACATAATAGTCGGACAGCTGGTTAGTCGTTACATGTATTGTTTTTACTCCACTGCTTTCCCCGTTTTTAGTTAATAATTCTACGCTGACTGTCGTGGTAGCGTGTTGAGGAAGATTGGCAATATAAGAACTGCTATTCGGAGCAAATAAATCAGTAACTTCACTTCCATCCCTGTCCGTATATGATACTTTTATCTTGTCCACGATGGATTCTGGGAATGTCCATTGTAAAACAGCAGATGTAGCACTAGTTACGCCTTGTTTCATTTCTACAGCTATTCCACTTATATCTACGTCGGACGCTGAGAGCACATATTGTTTCGAGTAATTCCAATAATCTCCACTATTGTTTGTTTTACCCAAGGCCCTAAAGTAGTACACTGTATTTGGTTCAAGATAAACGGTTTCTGTAAATATTCCCGTTTTTGCAGCTAACTCCGTTGTTATTCGTTTATAAGTTTTTGCCGATTCTGTTTCATTCATTGCGGTACGGAAGCCTGGATAAATATCAGTTCCATAAACTATTCCAATGTCAGTACTTGTAGAATGAGGATTATGAGCTTCATAAGAGTATGTCACCTCAGCAGCTATCCCAAACTTAAGCTCTATTTTTTCTATCTTCAAACTGATGTTCGGAGTTACTGTCAGATTCATTTTCTTCATCTTCTTTATATCTCCAAATATGGTGTCTTGCTGATAGAATGGCCCTTCTGCCCATACCTTATAATTGGAAGGGTAGACTTTCGTATTTTTATATTCACCCGAAGGTAAAATATTATAGACCAAGGGTTGGGCGACGTCTCCATATTCCATATCCAACAATTTAATCTTTGCACCATAATATTCAGTCGAAACAGTGTCGCCCGTCAATTTATCGATAAGGATGCCCTCATAGCCTCCTGTTAGATCATCCATGCGGTCGTCCAATTTGCAACTGGAAAAACTGAAAACAGATAAAAGGCATAGCAATCTAATGCTATTATATATATAATTCATTTTCATCATTAATCATTTAAGTTTATAAAACTACTCCCAACCGATATTTTGTGTTATTCCCGGATTTTGACTGGTAGGAATAGGGCTATAATAATCCCTTTCTTCGAACCATTTGACGCGTGTGGCTAAGGCTGGTGCGTCTGCCACTTCCAACGTGTAAAATACTTGCGTAGGAGAGGCTGTTTCATCAATATTCAATATAGGATACAAAGCCTTCAATGTCTTGTTGTGCATCTGAGTTCCTATTCGCCAGCGTTTAAGGTCCCAATAGCGGAATCCTTCGTATAGTAAATCGATTCGACGCTCATGACGAATAGATGCTATGGTAAGTGATTTCGGTGGCAAACCTCCATGGATAGCACGCAATTGGTCAAATTCGGTCTGAGCTGATGTCACATATTGAGGTTCACCCAAATCTGCTAATTCTATAGCTGCTTCTGCAAAATTTAGTATGACTTCTCCGTATCGCAGTATCACAGCATCCTGATCATTTTCATGGTTCAGATAATCTTCTTGCCGTTTTACTCCATAAAGTGTTTTCTTTAGAAAAAAACCAAAATTTGTTGTTCCTGCACCGGAGTTGTTGAAGAAGATACCATCAAATCCGCTTTTCATATACTGCTCATGTTCAGGAACTTTTCCGGCATCTGCCCATTCTTGTTGATTGTTGTAGAAATATTCGCTGGTTGCTCCACCAGCTTCCTTAACTACTGTTTTTTTATAGATGTTAAAGCGCTCTCCCAAGAATTCGCCACCAGGATAAATAACACTAGCTGCTAGCCTTTTGTCTCTATTGGCAAAGAAATCCTCCAGATTGTTCTTTGCCACTCCATATTCCAATGGTATTATGGTTCCATCCAAAGTTTCAAACTGCTCAACGATATCCAGAGACGGTACCATAAATGCAGTATATCCAGCTTTCTTTATACGATACGATTGATTCCAATAATCGATGAACACCTGTGTGCCGGACTTAGCAGTATTGCTAAAACGAAATATAATTTCATTATTATCTTCGTCCTTCCCATTAAACAAGTCACCGAATTCTGAACTCAGTTTGTACTTATTGTTACTGTGACTTATGATCTGATCGGCAGCATCAGCAGCTTCCAACAAGTATTCTTTTGCTTTACTTTGAGGTATCCCTTGTAAACTGTTATTTATTACATTACCATATTTTGCAATAGTACCTGCATATAACATTGCTCTGGATTTCAGAGCCAATGCTGTATATCTGTTTGCTCTGTCTTTATCTTCGGCTACGATGGGTTGAACATCAGGCAAGAGTAGTATAGCAGAATCTAGGCTGTTTTGAATAAATCGCCATGATTCTTCTTCTGTTGCCCTATTATTTATTACAGAAACTCCATCTAATGGTCCTGCGAATAGAGGAACTCCTCCATAGCGTTTTACCATTTCGAAATATAAGTATGCGCGAATAAACAAGGCTTCACCAACCATATTCAATATTCTTTCGTCTGTAGAACTACTATAGGCATCGATAAACTTGTTTATGATATTGATCTGTTTATAATTCCACACGGCAGCGAAACTTTCTCCGTTGCTCTGTGAAAATATGCCCCCAAAAACCAACCCGGGAGAGTTATTACGCATTACCCCTGCCTCCCAGTCTATATTACTTGCTCCATCGTCTGTAAAGGATTCTAAATGATGTTGTCTATACGCCATTGCTCCATCACCGATAGAATGAATGCACTTACGCAGCTCGGCATAATTGGACAAAAATTGAGCTTCCGCTAACTCAGGATATTTTTTAATATCTTCATCCGTAATAATGATTTTTGAATCAATGTCTAGCCAGTCACTGCATCCAAAACAAGTGAAAGCTATACACAACACTATTGTCAATTTTATTTTCATGACGTTAAAATTTTAGATTAACACCTGCGTTAAATGATTTTATCTGAGGATATGAGGCAAATGACAAGATTGTTTCAGCTTGTTCCGGATCGAAATATTTCTGCGATGAAAACGTCAGGAAGTTGTAGAGATTCCCATAAATTCTCAACTGTTTTATGCCTGTTCCTGTTATTTTTTTTGGGAAAGTGTACCCCAATTCTACATTTTTCAACCTGATATAATTGCCACTCCACATCCAATAGTTTGAAGGTTGGCGGTTGATAGTTTGGGCGTTCATATCTCTAATAGCGGGGAAGTATCCTGGAGCCCATCCAGAATTAGGATCAGTATAATCAGCTTTATGCCAGCGATCACCAAAATAATTCCACGCATTTCGGAATGTTTTTCCTTCTTCGAACGCATCCATGTCAAATGCACTAATCTGAAAATTAGACAGTGCTCCACCTTGCCAAAACAGGTTGATGTCAAATCTTTTCCATGAAGCTCCCATATTGATCCCAAAGACCAGTTCGGGATAGGAGGTACGACCAATAGGACGCATATCGTATTCGTCTATATAGCCATCGCCATTCCAGTCTTCATATTTAAGGTCCCCCGGCAGTATTACAGCATTGTTATTTGAATTATTGTGCATAGGAGCATGAGCAATATCTTCATAGGATTGATATTGCCCGATCTGATTCAACCCCCACCTTACGTTATTCCATTGATTTCCGTTGTACCATTTCCATTGCTGATACCCACTTGTAAATTGTCCGTGCTCTAGGTGCCCGTTTTGAGTTCGAGACCAAGAGATATTTCCTCCAACAAAATAATCAAGCTCTTGTATCTTATTGTTATGGTTCAGCGATATTTCAAATCCGCGCGTATTATCATTGTTCAGATTATACCATGTTGCCAAAGCTCCCGCGTTGTCGTTCGCTTTTTGAGCGGGAAGACCTGAACGGTTGCGACGGAATACTTCGGCCGAGCCTCCTAATAGTCCGTTCCATAATTTAAAGTCAATTCCTAGGTTAACCATGGTCGACTTGGACCATGTGAACGCTATATTGGCGTTCACCGTAGGAGTCAGTCCATATATGGTACGGTCGCCAAAATTGATGATCTCTCCCGGATATCTGTATCCGCTCTGGAAATAATATTGCTCGAACGAATCATAGTAGCCTTTGGCGGCAGATAAATCACCAAGCTGACCCCATGATGCTCTAATCTTGAATTCATTGATAATAGGTTTTAAGGAACCCATGAACTCCTCTCTTGTCACCATCCATCCTATCGCTGCTGATGGAAATAAACCCCATTTGTCTGCAAAATATTGTGCACCATCGTACCTGGCGTTAAAATCAACGAAATATTTAGAGGCGTAATCGTAAGAGAAACGACCAATAACAGAAGCTGAACGATACTCCCTTAGCGACTCGCTATTAGATACTTGCTTGTTATTTAGTCCGCCTTCTAACATATCTAATATGGTAGAAGGGAACTCTCCTCTGGATGTTATGGTCGACTTATTTTGAGCTTGAGAGATCTCAAAAACCAAACCAGAGTTTAAGTTATGTTTTCCAAAGGAATTTAAGTAGCTAATAAATCCTTGTCCGGTCAAGTTCCAATTGTTCCCATCGCTGAGTGAAAGGCTAGCTTTATTGGTGTTAGAAGCAGAGGCACTCTGATAATACTCGTTTGCGTCGGCTCTGTAGCCTGCGTAAACGATATTTTTGTACCAGTTTTTGCTCCATATGTCTTCACTGGTATAGCCCAAATTAGCTTTTAGCGAAAGACCTTCAACGAATGGAACATTGTACTTAATCGCAAAGTCTACATTCAGGTTTTTTGTGCTGTACTTCGTGTATCCGGATGTAGCCTCGTCTGCCAATGCCATAGGGTTGTCGGTTCCTTCTCCACCATATGCGTAGTAGTCAGGATATTCTCCCCAGTGTAAGGGTATATTAGGTGCTGTGTTTTTTAAGCTTCGTGCTATTTCAGCGGCGCTACGCCCCGGATAGTTTAAGTTGTCGAGAAAAGCTCCCACACCCACGGAAAGGCTTAGGTCGTTCGTCACATCTACATCCAGATTACTTCGTAAATTTACACGTTTTTTCGAGGTTGAATTTGGTGACCATATACCATCTTGGTGCAGAAAACCTGTAGAAAAGAAATAGGCAATTCTGTCCGATCCGCCAGACAAATTTATATTTGACTGCGAGATTGGCGCATTTTTTATCATTTCATCATACCAGTTTGTTTCGTTTGGAAAATCTCGGATTGCCAATTCATTATTTGTGATCAATGCATTTCTGTTGTTTATCAACTTCATATTTGCATTATACTCATTCACTAATGCTTGCCATGTTGTGGCATTAGCAACCTCGGGGTAGTTATGCGGAATCTGTAGGCCAAAACGTGTGTTGATATCGATACTTGTTTTTTTCTGTTTTGTTCCTCGTTTTGTTGTTACCAATATCACACCGTTTGCACCCTGCATACCATACACTGCGGCAGCCGATGCATCTTTTAATACAGAAATAGATTCAATTTCTGACGGGTCGAGCTGACTATAATTTCTCCCGGGAATACCATCTACGACGACTAGTGCAGCACCAAAGCCTCGAATCTGTAGATTAGCGGCATCAGATCCCGGCTCTCCGCTCGATTGGCGGGAAAATACTCCCGAGACACGTCCTGTAAGAGCATTTTCCAGATTAGGAGTGGTAGTTTTAGCCAGTTCGGCGTTACTTATTGTGCCTACTGAGCTTATCAACTTCTCTCGTGATCGTGTACTGTATCCTACCACGACTACGTCATCCAGTATTCTGTCATTTTCAACAAGAGTGATAGATAGAGAACGATTATCTTTTACCACTATTTCTTGCGTGGTAAAGCCAATATAAGATATTTGAAGTACTTGTCCTTTTGCTGTATTCAGGCTGAATTCACCGTTAAGATTGGTAAATGTGCCTACGGTTGTGCCTTTGATGAGAATACTCGCTCCAACGACGGGTGCGTTGGAATTATCGTTGACTATTCCCGATACTTTGTGCTTCTGTTGATTATTTCCTTGTTGCTGGGCTTGGCTTTGTGTTGACTTATGCACAAGTAATATCTGCTTGTTTTCTTTCATCTGGTAAGCAATGTCTGTAGCTTGGAATAACAGATCTAAGGTTTCTGTAATCGATTTATTATCCACGGAAATATTCTTGACCATATTCAACCCAGACAACGCATTGCTATAAAACAGGGTGTATCCACTTTGCTTTTCTATTTCTGGAATGATCTGCTTAATTGACTTATTTTCGACTGATAAGGTTATCTGAGCGAAAATATTTCCACAGAAAAGCAGCATGAAAGAGATGATACAAATAAATCGAATGATTTGATTATTTTTCATGTATTTAGATTGGTGTTAGTTTTTTATTAACTTTACGTTTTGGAGAAAATGCATAGAAATACCAGTGCTAATTCATTAACAACTGAATCTATGTTTGCACAATTCTTCCAAATGATTTAATTACAAAAGTTTACGGGATCAGCTTTCTCAGGGATGATTCCGTATTTTTTTATTATGTTAAGTTTTCTTCATGAGGTCTACATTTAATATTAGTTAGTAAAAATTGTTTTATTCTATTACGATCGTGCTGTCAGATAATACACTATATTTGATTGGCGCTGTTCGGGTTATGAATTCCATGACATTGTCTAAACTGCTGTTTTTTATAATGCCTCTATACGTATATTTTTTTGCAGCTTCTGTTTTGAAAACGAAGTTTATATTATAGATACGGTGCAACGTCCGGCAAATTTCTTCTAGCGATTCGCCTTGGAACATTAGCTCCTTACTTCGCCAAAGTAAATGATTGGAATTAGGGTGTAGTTCGGATTTGATGAAATTTTTATTGCTTAATTTATAGTCAATACGTTCGTATGGATTAAGAATTTCTTCGCTGTTACTATCATTGACCTTGACTTTCCCTTCAATCAGTATGACCGACACCGACTTGTCTTGAGCATAGGCCTTCACATTGAAGCTAGTACCCAGCGCTTCGACATTTATTCCATTCGCCTTTACCACAAATGCCTTTTGAGCATCTTTAGCTACTTCAAAATAGGCTTCTCCTTCGAGTGTTATAATTCTTTCTTTTTTATTATAAGATTCGTCGTACGATATCTTGGAGTCAGAATTTATATAAACCCTTGTCCCATCAGCGAGCATAACATTAGATTTTTGTCCGTTATCGGCAGCAATAGTAACCATGCCCTTCCCGAAAGCTGAATTGTTGTGGTTTTTCATCCAGAAGAAACCTCCCAAAGCTATGAGTAATACAACAGAAGCGGCGGCTGTACTATACCACAGGCGTGTCCACAATAATCTCTTCTTTGAATTACTGGTAAGTTCTTCGTTTGTATCTATTTTGCTCATTATCTGTTTTAGCATCGATACTTGCTTTTGTTTGTCGATCAATGGAGAAGCTTCTTCCCATTTTTTTTGATAATGAGAATAGCAGATTCTTTTAGCCTCAGGATTGATAATCCATGCCTTTAGCTGTTCAGTTTCTTCTTTGGTGGTTAAGCCCAAGCGAAACTTGTCTATTAATTCGATGTAATATTTGTCATCCATGCTCACTATCTTTTATATCTGTATTGGAGAAAAAATACTCAAGGCAGGGGTGGTTTTAACATAATTTAACATATTAGATGCTTGCGCTAATGATCAGTAAGATGAAATAATCTTTTAGATTTGTTCGTAGGTGTTTTAGCGTTCGGTAAAGATGTGCTTCCACTGATCGTTCCGATAGACTTAAGTTGTCTGCAATTTCTTTTGAAGACAAGCCTTTTTCTTTTCTTAGTAGATATATTTTCTGAGCGACAGCAGGTAAAGTCTCTAGCAAATTGTTTATATGCGTTTCCAAATATTTAACATTCAGCTTTTCGATGATGTAATCATCAAACTCCCGATCGTCGGCCTCCGTAAATTCGTGTGTTAGTATTTGTTTTTGTATCGCTTTAAAAGCAAGATTTCGCGCGATGGTAAATACGTAATTTTTTACATTTTTATCCCCATCAATGTATTTTGCTTTTTCCCATACTGTCAGAAAGCAACTTTGAGTTATGTCTTCAGATAGATTGTGATCGTATGTTATAGATAATACAAAGTTGTAAACTTTGCCACTATATTTATTGTAGAATAGTTCAAAAGCGTGTTCATCTTTATCTTGTATTCTCTCAATTAGTAGTTTATCATTATCGTTAAACGACATCTTGGTGTGCTTATTTTAATAAAAATGCAATTGCAAATTAAGCGAAATTATAGTATCATGATGCAATTAAGGATTAAAAACGGTATAAGTTAGTGAATTAAGCAAATAGTAAACTATGTTATTTGAATATTGTTGCATCATTAATTTGGGAATCCAGATTAATGATAAGTGGCTTCATGTAAACTCCAAAAATAGAAATTTGAAGCTGTATTATAAAATTGATTCTTAATCCCTGGTTTGATACAAGAAATGAAATGGTAACTACACCTTAATATGTTACGTAATATTTTAGGTATACGATATTTCCCGTATTGTTCCATTTCCAACTCACGCGGTTCCTAAGGTGTTGAAGAGCGGCTTCATTTACCCGTTCCATGGGTTATAAAGTTTATTAATCGAACTGTTCGAGATATGTATACTAACAAATCTATACGGCAGGTCGACAATGGAATATTAAAAACACTTAAAGATAAACAGAAAGAATTCTTAGGTGTATGATCTGCTCTGTAGGG
>JBEBWF010000081.1:0-13371 GCA_040392285.1 Sphingobacterium sp.
GCAGAGGTCTGCAAAACCTCCTACAGCGGTTCGAATCCGCTTCCGACCTCGTTTGGTTAAAAGTGATAAAATAAAATATTAAAATAAAATGGGAGTTACACGTTTAAAAAGAAAAGATAGAAGGAATAAGACTACTTCACGTCTTGAAGTTCAATTTTTGAAAGCAGCCCGCAATGTGGAATTAGGGTCACGTTCAAAGATGCCGAAAGGTAGTCAAATAGTAAAGAACGATGAAATATTAAACAAACTTGCTACAGAAGCAAAGTAAGTCTACCCTTCAAACAAGAATCAAAAAAGGATTTGCAGTGTTGCAGATCCTTTTTTGATTCACTGAACCTCTACCTTTAATCCATGAAAAAGCGTAACTTAGTATCTTACAACTACAGGTATTTACTACGATAATCGCTTTAAATATGGAAATAATTTTTAACCCTTGGCCATGGTATGTCGGCGGTGCTATCGTCGCCTTTGTCATGCTTGCCTTAATTATTTTGGGCAAGAAATTTGGATTCTCTTCCAACTTTGAAAACTTGTGCGCCGTTTTAGGCGCAGGAAAGAGCTGTGAATATTTTAAATTCGACTGGAAAACACAACGTTGGAATTTACTGTTTCTATTGGGCTCTGTCATTGGGGGGTATCTTTCAGCCTACCACCTCTCCTACGATCAGGTGCCCAACATTGCCGATAGTGCTGTATCGCAATTAAAAGAATACGGATTTGAAAGTGCCGGACAGCACTACTACCCCGTGGAACTATTCGACACATTATCTTTAAAAAATGTTGGTCTACTGGCTATTGGCGGTTTATTAATCGGTTTCGGCACGAGATATGCGGGAGGATGTACATCCGGTCACGCCATTTCCGGACTTAGCAACCTTCAATGGCCTTCATTAGTTGCTGTCATTGGCTTTTTCATTGGTGGCTTGTTTATGGTTCATGTTCTATTCCCACTAATTTTTTAATATCATGCGAAATTTATTGTATATTCTCTTGGGTATCCTATTCGGTATGGCTATGTATAAAGCCGAAGCCGCTTCCTGGTTCAGGATCTACGAAATGTTCACCTTTAAATCCTTTCATATGTATGGCTTCATCGGTACAGCCCTGGTTATCGGAATTGCCGGCATACAATGGATTAAACGGAAGCAAGCCAAAGATGTAGACGGCAAAAGAATCGTTATAGAAGAAAAAAGTAAGTCCATTACACGAAACCTCGTTGGCGGAGCATTGTTTGGATTGGGCTGGGCTCTCGTCGGCGCCTGTCCGGGACCTCTTTTTGTCCTATTGGGTGCTGGTGTTTTTTCTATAGCTATCGTCATTGTCTTTGCTCTTTTGGGCACGTATATTTATGGACTGATCAGACACCGTTTGCCACATTAAAAGTCACTCCATAGACGCACTTACTCATTATCGACTAGTGCTCCATAAGTTTTAGAATCAAAATACCGTATATGTTTTTTCAACAGATATATGATAATACCCTAGCTCAGGCGAGTTATCTGATCGGCTGTCAAGCACAAAATAAAGCGATCATCATCGATGCCAAGCGTGATATCGACACCTATTTAGCGATCGCAAAGCAACACCGTCTGCAAATAACGCACATTGCCGAAACACACATACACGCCGACTTCCTAGCAGGTTCCCGCGAGCTCAGTCAGGTGACAGGAGCCGATCTATACTTGTCCGACGAGGGAGGTGAGGCTTGGCAGTATGAATTCCCTCATCAAGGTTTAAAGGACGGAGATATACTACACGTTGGCTTTCTCACGCTGGAAGTCCTTCACACACCCGGACATACGCCCGAAAGCATCAGCCTTTTACTCCGTGATCATCCAGCAAGCGACGAGCCTGTCATGGTCTTCACCGGAGACTTCGTCCTGGTAGGCGATGTCGGCAGACCTGACCTCTTAGAGGAAACAGCAGGCTTAGTAGGTTCAAAGGAGGTCGGCGCAAACCAGCTGTTCCATTCCTTAGCCAAATTCACCGCCTTGCCGGATTTTGTACAGGTGTGGCCAGGACATGGTGCCGGGTCGGCTTGCGGCAAGTCCATCGGTGCAGTACCAAATAGCACTGTCGGATATGAGAAAATCCGGAATTGGGCATTCCAGTTCGAAAATGATTATGAGGGATTCCGTGACTACCTATTAACCGGCCAACCCGATACGCCAAGCTACTTCGCCATGATGAAGAAACTCAATAAGGTAGATCGAGCTTTATTGACGGAAGTTCCGCAACACCCAACTATGTCGGCGGAGGACGCACTTCGTGAAAAAGATGTTACCATACTCGATACACGATCTAAAACCGTATTCGCCAAAGGACATCTCCCTTTTGCTATAAATATTCAAAACAACAATAGCTTAGCCAATTGGGCTGGATGGATGTTGGACTACGATGAAAGGCTGGTCATCATAGCGGAGGAAGGGCAACAGGAAGAAATCACCCGAAAACTGATGCGTATCGGCATGGATAACATCCTCGCTTTTGTAACGGATCTTCACGGACAAACGTTAATTCCATCACAAGTCGTCGATGCGGATCAAGTCGAACAAATGAAGAATCAGGAAGGTGTCGTACTTTTAGATGTCCGCTCCGCTGCCGAATATAAATCTGCCCACATCCCCGGCAGTATTTCTTACTTTATTGGTGACTTAAAGAAGAAGTTACCCGTAGACTTAAAAGATAAAAAGCTTATTATCTCCTGTCAGTCGGGGGACCGCGCGACTATTGCTGCCTCTTTCTTGAAAAAAAATGGTTTCACAAATATTGTGACCTATTTAGGGAGTTTTGCAGACTGGAAAAAACAAGGCAAAGAGGTTGTTGTCTGAGATCACGTTACAGCACGATTGTTAACGATAGACTTCACAAGCCCTATCAGTGCTATTAACATGATTGCCGCGGCAACACCCAATGCTATTGGAATATGGGGAACAAAAACACCTACAATTCCCCCAACACCTTGCAGCATGAGCAAGGCTTCATTTAACACTACGCCGATGATAAAAGATATCACCGCTATTTTTACCATACGGGTAATAGAAAAGACGTGTGTTTGCAAGATAAATGCAAGAACAAAAAATGTGATGATACCCAATAACACCAGATGAAGGTATCCAACGACCACAGGGCGGAAGCTATAAGCGAGACTACTAAGTGAAGGAATTACGGACAGTGTTTGCAGTAGAAATTTGATACTTGCGGCGACTAAGACTGCAAAAAATAACCAAGCTACAATGGGTGTCCGTATAAATCCTTTGATCTTTTTCAGCTGTTGTCGGATAGCTTTTACCCAAAGTACCCAAGCTGACAGCTGAAGGATGACAACAATCACCAATAAGACGTACAGCCAAACGGGTAAGTTATACCATAAAATGGACAACAAATAACTAGGAATGCAAGCCCATGAAAAAACACGAAATACCCATTTCCCCAGAGACAACAGAACATCGTGTTGTGCCAACCAATGGCAAGCTAATCCCATACACATGAAGAAAAACCAACCATTGTACTGAAAATGTAGAAAAAAATAGACTGCAGCGAGTTGTTGCCTAGCATCTATATTTCCTTGTGTCACCAAATACACCAGATAGAAGGTTCCTAAAGAAGAGATAACCAAAAAAAAGAGTGCTGATTTAAACCAACTCCGTACAGTAGAGTCAAGAGTGGACGTCCGGATATCCCGCCAAGCGACATAGGCAAAGACATAAGACAGCAAGATAGATAAGGTCGAAAAAAAGATAGAATACCCCCCATAGCCTTGATAAGCAAAGGTGATCAACATGCCATAGGAGGCGATAAGATTACCCAGTATGGTCAATTGGTATTTTTTCGGTAGTCTATCGCTACCTTTCTTATGCAGCGTGACCAATACAAACAAGACCATCAATATATGCGATAGCCACCCCGAAAAGGCGAAATGGGAATGTGCATGCATGATATGCTTCTGATCGATGAAAGGTAAGGGCATCAGCACCTTCAGTCGCATCAGCATCCCAAATGCAGCGACCAGCAGTAGGTTGATAACACCGATGATCATCCATCGTCTTATCGTAAGACTATCTAAAAACCGTGTCATATACGCTAATTTATCGGTATTCCATCTGAGGGGATAAATACCTTCCCTTTGACAATACTTAACTTATCTTCTTTTTCCATCTGTTTAATCGTACGGATAATTGTCTCTACACGCATACCCGTCATATTGGCCAGCTGTTGCCTGGTCATCATCAGCCGATTGCAATCTTGGCAAATTAATTTGCCTTGCTGATTGAAGTACTGAATCAAATGTCCGATAATTTCCTCTGGGCTATGGCTAGGTAGCAGATTCGTTAGCATAAACTTAAAACGAAGATCAGCAACTAAAGATTCGGTAAACTTAAAATGTATTTCAGGGTATTGACGTAACAAATCCCGAAACGTAGAAACCGATAAACGCAACATCGTACACGGCGAATCCGCGATAGCGCTTGCCGCATAAGTACCCCCATCAAAAAGGGGAAAATCTCCAAAACTTTCTCCGGGATAGACAACCTTATGTAATACTTCCCTGCCGTCATCCATAATATTACACCATCGTACACGACCCGAAGTCAGTTGATAATAGAACGAAGCCGGCGAACCCTCATTAAAAATAAAATCTCCCGAATCTACCTTGCGATAGGTAGCCCCTCTCTCTAAAAGTAAGTCTACTGGAATTTTCATACCTGCGATTGTTTAGTTACCACCCTATAAAGTTACCTTTTTCTCCAAAAACTAAGCTGACCCCTGTCACTATTCCACATGACGAGTATCATTAAACTACAAATAATTGACAACCAATAATATACAATAAAACAAAATGTATATATATCTGTTTTATGATTAGACGCATAAATAACAGCATGACTTAAAAATACCTTTGTAACAGGTTAATTAAATACAGCAGAGAGACAACAATAAAACAAGACCATTATGAAACCATCATGATTTTTCACGTTACTGTGTGACATGAAAAATCTGATAGCTTCATCACTATTAAAAACTTAACGTAGCGATCTCATTGATGCCGCTAAAAACAAATAAAATATCAATAAACAAATTATATAAAGATGAAAAAGTTAATCGTTTTTTTTGCAATAGGCTTATTCATTTATGCCTGCTCCAACAACAACCAACAAAACAGTAACTCCGCAACCTCGACGCCTGAAGAATCCCGTTCCGTTGACAGCTACGATCCTACACGTGGTCAAGGGAAATTTGATCATGTCGAACTGGACGATCAGCTAAATGTCGCCATGGCTGGAGAAGGAAAGAAAATAGCTGATCTAAAGTGTGCCAGCTGTCATAAATATACTGATGAAAAACTCGTAGGGCCGGGATGGGCTGGCGTTTCCAAAAAGCATCGCCCGGAATGGATTATGAATTTCATCACAAATCCTGATCCGATGATTGATAAAGATCCCGAATTACAGGCACAGTTAGAGCTCTGTTTGGTTCGGATGCCAAATCAAAATCTCTCCGACGATGATGCCCGTCGTATCTTGGAATTCATGCGTCAGAATGATGGTGTTAACTAATACACAACGCAATAAAAACCCTTAAACGATTTATCTCATGAATTTAAGACTAAACCTTATGTGGATCATGGCCCTAGTGCTCGCATCTACATCATTTCATGCATGCAAGCCTAAAGGAGCCGGTAGTACCGTGACAGGCGATGCTGCACAAAGAACTTATATCCCTCCAGGGCAGTACGATGAGTTCTATACCTTTGTCTCCGGAGGCTTCAGCGGTCAGATGAGCGTCTACGGCCTTCCTAGTGGACGTCTGTTCCGCGTCATTCCGGTCTTCTCGGTCGATCCTGAAAAAGGCTGGGGATTTAGTGAAGAGACAAAACCTATGCTGGAAACCTCCCATGGTTTCGTGCCTTGGGATGATCTTCACCACATTGAATCCTCTTTTACGAATGGCATGCCAGATGGCAAATGGATGTTTGCGAACTCCAATAACACACCACGTCTGGCCCGTATAAATCTGCAAACCTTCCGTACGGATGAAATTATTGAGATTCCTAATACAGGTGGTAACCACTGTTCACCCTTTACAACCGAAAACTCGGAATATGTCATTGCAGCTACCCGCTTTAGTGTACCGCCAGACGGTCCGGGAGGTGATGTACCGATCAACTCGTACAAGGAGAACTTTAAAGGCCACGTCAGTTTTGTCAGCGTAGACAAGGAAACTGGTGAGTTTAATATCGCTTTTCAGCTAAAAACCCCTGGCGTGAACTTCGACCTGTCTAGTGCAGGGAAAGGCGCATCTAACGGATGGCTCTTTATGAGCTGCTATAACTCCGAGCAGGAACATACGCTGTTGGAAGTCAACGCGTCTAAAAACGACAAGGATTTTATTATGGCGATCAACTGGAAGAAAGCGGAGGAATATTTCAAAGCGGGCAAAGGAAAAAAACAAGCTGTCCGATATGCACATAATAAATGGGACGAGCACAGCCACACCGCTACTTCTGAAATAAAAACTGAGGTTACTGTGCTGGATGTGACAGAATTCGATGATTTGGTATATCTTATTCCTTGCCCTAAATCTCCTCATGGAACCGATGTAAATCCTACAGGAGAGTATATCGTGGGTAGTGGAAAGCTAGCGGCACTCATCCCTGTATTCAGCTTTGAGAAGTTACAAAAAGCTATCGCAAATAAAGATTTCGAAGGTGAGCGTTACGATGGTATCCCTGTAGTGAAATATGAGTCTGCATTACATGGCGAAGTACAAAAACCAGGTTTAGGCCCTCTACACACAGAATTTGATGATAAAGGAAATGCATACACCTCGTTCTTTGTCTCTTCCGAAGTCGTGAAATGGAATGTCAAGACCTTGGAAATTTTGGATAGACAGCCTACATTTTATTCTGTCGGTCACTTAATGGTAGCTGGCGGAAACTCCAAAAATCCCTATGGCAAATATTTAGTGGCTTTCAACAAGATTACTAAGGACCGCTTCCTGCCAACAGGACCAGAGCTTTGCCACAGTGCACAACTGTTTGACATCAGTGGTGATAAAATGGAGCTTTTACTCGACTTCCCTACAATAGGTGAGCCGCACTATGCACAGGCCATCCCTGCTGATATGCTGATGGAAAAATCCGTAAAAATATACGACATCAATGCCAACAAACACCCGCATAAAACCAATGGTGAAGGCGAAGCAAGGGTGGAACGTCAAGGTAATATTGTACGGGTATATATGACCGCAATCCGTTCACACCTGACGCCTGACGTCATCGAGGGAATACAACTCGGAGACGAAGTATATTTCCATGTCACCAACATCGAGCAAGACTGGGATATGCCACATGGATTTGCCATCAAAGGGGCCAGAAATGCTGAATTGCTCGTAATGCCCGGCGAGACAACTACCCTAAAATGGGTACCCGATCGTGTAGGTATCTTTCCGTACTATTGTACCGACTTCTGTTCGGCATTACACCAAGAGATGTCTGGCTATGCAAGGGTTTCACCGAAAGGAAGTAATGTCCCTATTACCTATTATACCGGAGAAAAAGCCTCCGAATGATAATTTAAAAAGAAAATATCGTGAAAAACTCAAGCCTTATCTCATCCAGCAACCGCATCATACTCCTTCTATGTAGTATTGCCTTATTATCTGTCATCTTCCTTCCTATTTGGCGCATTGAGCTAGATGCTGCACAATATCCGGAAGGGTTGGAATTAAAGATCTACAGCAATAAGCTTGCGGGGCAAGTGGATATTATCAATGGGCTGAATCACTACATCGGCATGAAAACTCTTCATGCCGATGATTTCATCGAATTCACGGTACTACCTTATATCATTGGATTCTTTGCTTTAGCATTCTTAGGAGTTGCCTGGAAAGGCAAACGGAAGCTCATATATGTCTTGTTTTTCGCTTTTGTATTGTTTGGGATTGTGGCTATGGTGGATTTTTATATATGGGAATACAACTATGGCCACAACCTAGACCCTACAGCTCCCATTAAGGTCCCCGGGATGGCTTACCAGCCTCCACTTATCGGTTATAAAAAATTACTCAACTTCGGTGCTTTCTCTATCCCTGATATCGGTGGGTGGATCTTTGTCGCTGTTGGCTTATTGTTGGCTTATTGTACAGGCAGAGAATTACAACTCGGAAAAAAAACCAAAATCCGCACAACATGAAAACGAACATACTAATCTTGACTACTATTGTCTTATTCCTTCTTGTCGGCTTACAAGCCTGTACCAGCACGGCGGGACCTAAACCTATTCAATATGGCAAAGACCAATGTGCTTATTGCAAAATGACGGTTAGTGATGCGCGATTTGGCACACAACTCGTGACAAAAAAAGGAAGGGCTTACAACTTCGATGATGTACAATGTATGATTGCCTTTGTGAAAGAAAATCAAGTAAAACCCGAAGATGTCGCGGACTTCTATATTCCCGATTTCAAAACCAAAAAACTCCTGCCCGCAAAAGACATGCTTTACTTGAAAAATGAAGCTTTAAAAAGCCCTATGCGTGGAAATATTGCTGGCTTTTCTAACAAGGCAGCCTTGGAAGAAACTTTAAACGAAATAGGTGGAACAACCCTAACTTGGGATGATCTTTGGAAATAAAGGTTTAGCAAATTATATGCTGATGAAAAATACGCTGCTTTCTATAGGGAGCATATCCGTCTGGTTGTTTGTGATCGTCAGTATGGGTAATGCCAAGACGATTGAAGTCGGCAAACATCACACCTATCAATCCATTAGTGAGGCGATTTCAAAGGCAACTCAGGGAGATACAATAATCGTTCACAGCGGGCTCTATAAAGAAGGAAACATCAATATCACAAAGAGTCTAACTTTAATAGGTCTTGACCAACCTATTATCGACGGCCAAAAAAAATATGAGCCCATCTCCATTCGGGCACCGGGTGTGACCATTCAAGGTTTTACGATCAAGAACTCTGGCCAATCATCGATGACAGATATTGCCGGTATTAAGATATACAACACCAGAAATATCATTATCCAAGACAATATTTTGGATGACAATTTCTTCGGCATCTATTCCCAAGGTTCAAAAAGCTGTCTCATCAAAAACAATCGTCTAAAAGCTTACGGAAAAGCCGAACACTTTATTGGAAACGGTATCCACGCCTGGAAGAGTGATAGCCTCACCATCGTAGATAATGAGATCATCGGACACCGTGATGGCATCTACCTGGAATTTGTGACGCATACACAGGTAGAACGTAATCTATCCGCCAACAATCTACGCTATGGCCTCCATTTCATGTTTTCGCATGACAATGGCTATTATTACAATACCTTTAGCGCCAACGGAGCCGGTGTAGCGGTCATGTATACCAAACATGTACGGATGGAGCACAACATTTTTGAAGAGAATTGGGGCGATGCGGCCTATGGACTGTTGTTAAAGGACATTACGGACAGCCATATCCAACACAATACCTTTGTCCGTAATACCACCGCCATTTTCATGGAAGGTAGTAACCGGGTACAGGTATTGGAAAACAATTTTGTTAACAATGGCTGGGCCATAAAACTGATGACCAGCTGCACGGATAATACCGTGACAAGAAACAATTTTATCCAGAACACATTCGACATGGCAACAAATGGTGGCAAAATGTCCAATACATTCGATGGCAATTACTGGGAGAAATATGAAGGCTATGATCTGGACAAAGATGGAAAAGGAGATATCCCCTATCGTCCAGTCAGTCTCTTTTCCATGATTGTCGAGAAATATCCAGCTGCCATGTTACTCTTCCGAAGTTTTATGGTCACGCTGTTTGATCGCAGCGAAAGAATTATCCCCAGCCTCACACCTGAGGATCTGAAAGATGACAATCCTTTAATGAAAGCTATAGCCTTATGATTATCATTCGTCATGTATCCAAACGATTTGGAAAGGTACAAGTTCTGGACAATGTCTCCCTTGAGCTAAAAGGAGGCGAGTGTATTGCCCTCATTGGACCCAATGGCAGTGGCAAGACGACACTGATCAAATCCATCCTGGATATGGTCGTGCCACAGCAAGGAAAGATTCTATTTAATGAAGCAGATATTGCCAAGCAATGGCAATATCGAAATGAGATCGGTTACATGCCTCAAATCGGCCGGTATCCCGAAAACATGACCATCGGTCAAGTATTGGACATGATGAAAGATATCCGAAAAATACCCGAAGAGGCATTGGATACCGATCTCTTTCATTCTTTTTCGCTAGATCAGATTCTAGACAAAAGAATGCGGACATTGTCCGGTGGAACGAGGCAAAAAGTCAGTGCATGCTTAGCCTTTCTGTTCAACCCACAGGCCCTTATCCTTGACGAACCCACAGCAGGACTTGACCCCTTGTCGGCTGAACTCTTAAAAGAGAAAATCAGAAAAGAGAAACAAAAAAACAAGCTGGTCATTATTACTTCCCATGTACTGAGCGATCTGGATGACCTTGTTTCCCAGGTTATCTACATGCAGGATGGAAAACCACTATTTCATACTTCCATCGAGGAACTCAAACAACAAACCGGCACGACACAACTGTCCAAAGCCATTGCCAAAGTGATGTCCGATCCACACTTATTAACTGCACCGTACGCATGAACAAAATCGTCAAATATGTCATCGCTGATATCCTAAAAAGCAAATCGATCCTCCTATATACTTTTGCTTTGCTCATCCTCTCCTTCAGCATATTTAGTATAGAAGAACACCCGGACAAAGGTATTGTGAGCTTATTGAATATTATTCTCTTTCTCGTCCCGTTGATCAGTATGATCTTTTCGACCATATACCTCTACAATAGCATCGAATTTATCGAACTTTTGGTCAGTCAACCACTACGTCGACAAACCATTTGGTTGAGTATATTTATTGGTTTAGCCGGAGCGATGACCCTGGCATTTGTCATCGGGATCGGCATCCCTGTACTCATTTATGCCTACGGCACCTCCGGGCTTATGCTGATCCTATGTGGCTCCGCATTATCCATTATTTTTGTTTCTATTGCACTTTTGGCTGCTGTTCGGATTAGAGACAAAGCAAAGGGCATTGGGCTAGTTATTCTACTGTGGCTATACTTTGCCTTACTTTTTGACGCATTGGTTTTGTTTCTCTTGTTTCAATTCGCAGACTATCCGATCGAAAACGCCCTGATAGCCGTCTCCATGCTCAATCCAATCGACCTCAGCCGCATTCTCATTCTGTTAGAAGTCGATCTTTCGGCATTGATGGGATATACAGGTGCTCTATTTAAAAATTTCTTTGGTACTGGTGGGGGAATGGCGATAAGTAGTATCGTCATGATCCTATGGATGATATTGCCCCTTTGGTTTTCACTCCGGTATTTTAAAAAGAAAGATTTGTAATCTTCGCATATCGTGACACCATTCTGACAGCCCCCTCCCCCCCTTATGACTACACGCATAAAACGATTTTTCTATACCTTATAAATTTGTATAGTACCGACTGGGAAAGTCCGGACATCACATTTTATACATATATCAAAACATGCAGCCATGATAAAAACAGCTCAATTAAATGTAACGCTAATCGAACCTCGATTGAAACACCCGACCATCTTTGAACATTTCGATGCGCTCTCCGCAGGAGAAGAATTTGAAATTCTCAACGATCATGATCCAAAACCGCTCTATTACCAGCTCTTGGGCGAGCGTGGCAACATTTTCACTTGGGAATACCTGGAATCGGGGCCTGAATGGTGGCGTGTCCGTATAGCAAAATCTGCTGACGTGAATGAAGATACCGTAGGATCTATTGCTGCAAAAGATATCCGTAAAGCAGATGTATTTAAAAAGCTCGGTATAGATTTTTGCTGCGGTGGAAAAAAGACACTTAAACAAGCCGCCGAAACAGTAGGCATGAGTGAACAAGAGCTTAAAGACCAGTTAGCACAGGCCGGACAGACATCAGGCTCTGCAACGCATGATTTCGACAGCTGGGACCTTGCTTTCCTCTCCGACTATATCTATAATGTCCACCACAAATATGTGCGTGAACATGGTCCTATTATCGAACAGCTAGCGGATAAGGTGGCTTCACGCCATGGCTTCGAGCATCATGAGCTCCTGGCACTCGCAGAAGGTATGCACACCTTTATGGCTGATCTCTATAATCATTTGCAAACCGAAGAGGAAAAGCTTTTCCCGGTAGTCAAACAGCTCGTATCCGGTACACAAACCGATACAGCAGCCGTCAAGCATACCATTTTCTCCATGGAAGAGGAGCACGAAAATGCGGGCGAGGAGCTACGCCAATTCCGGGCATTGACACAAGACTATAAACTTCCAGCGAATGCATGCAATTCTTATACCTATCTGTTTGAGAAGATCAAAGAGTTTGAAAACGATTTGTTTCAACACATTCATTTAGAAAACAATGTGCTTTTCCCTAAAGCAATCGCTTTATATCAAGCGTAGAAAACGGTACGATTATGACTGCTATAGATCAACACACCAAAATATCAACACTGATCCGTGCCAATGCAGACAGTATCGAAGCTATTGCTTCTTTAGCAAAACCTTTGCAGAAGCTGAAAAACCCCTTGTTGCGGCGGATTATGGCTTCACGGGTCACTATAGCCGAGGTCGCCTCCATTGGGGGTTGTTCTATAGATGACTTCAAACGTGTGTTAGAACCTTTAGGATTTGTATTCACCAAAGAACGAGATGCCAGCCAAGCAGCGGCCGCCGTAAGGCCGGCTTGGCTATCGGAATCCATCACCTATACCACACTGGATGTGCGAAAAGCAATCGAAGATGGTCACGACCCACTGAAAGAGATCAACCAAAGCTATCGGCAATTGTCGCCCGGAGATATCTTGTGCATTATCAATACATTCATCCCTTATCCACTGATCAAGTTATTGGAGAACAAGGGTGCGCAGACATTCGTTGACTCTATAAACGAACAGGAGTACCATACGTATTTTCAGAAAGGAGGACAAACGGTTGCATCCAAACCCAAGTCCCCCTCCAAAATTTCAACCTTAAATCCTAGCGAATTTCAGGACATACTCGACAGCTATGACAATAACGATGTTATTCGCCTAGACGTACGCGAACTCCCGATGCCACAACCCATGGAGGCCATCTTAAATGCCTTGCCCCTACTCCGTTCCGAAAACATACTCCACATCAACCATAAGCGGGTACCCCTACACCTTTTGGAAGAAATGGAAGAATATAACTATATTGTGCACTTGTGTGAGATTATCGAGGGTGACGTCAGGCTATTGATCTACCGAAAGTAGCTTTAATGCGTATAAAAAATGGCAGATATTTTTGTAAATAAGGCACCAAAAGAATTAGCTGTTATTC
>JBEBWF010000082.1:0-12543 GCA_040392285.1 Sphingobacterium sp.
GAGCAAAGGACTGAAAATCCTTGTGTCGCTGGTTCGAATCCAGCTGGCACCACCACAAGCCTCTTGCTTCAAACGAGAGGCTTTTTTAATGCTTAACTTTCAGTAATTCCCGAACAGCAATCTGTCCATGTAAATGTTTTGCCAACAAATGCCCATTCCCATGTACTGTCCAAATCTCCCGTGGCTTGGATGTATCAATAAACCGCAATATACCTGCCCAATCGACGTGATCTGATATATAGAGCTCCATATCATTATGACGTTGTAACCTCTTCCAGCCAGAGGCAAAGACGCGAAGCACATTTGTCGCACGGGAATAATTGTTAAACGTGATTGGCGGCACCAAATAGATCCTATTTTCTCCCTCCTTCATGGCTTTGCGATGATAGACTTCATACCTTAACGGAACAAGACCGAGGCGATCATATATCCTATGCATCCGCAAGATATTGTGATGTACATAAACCGTCTTTTCGGGACAATATTGATTGATCAAATACGTTATACGCTGTGCTTTGCCTAAGCCATAGCATGCTAACATGATAGGAAGAGAAGTCGAAGACAGCTTTCTTATTTCCGCTATAGGATCGGGATGAACAACAGCAGGATCAGCAAAAGTAGTTTCCGTGATGAGTACATCAGTCTTCACCGTCTCCAGAGCTTCACAGGTCGGATCCTCCTGATCTTTGATATCTCCGGTGTATAGATAAGAAACCTCCTGATACTGCATTCGAATCTGCGCCGACCCCAAAATATGACCTGCCGGAATGAATGTCACTTCCACGGGCCCTATAAAAAATGGACTATGATATGCAATAGGCTTATAAGCTTTCATAGGTTGTTTGGAAAACCGATCTTGCATAAAAGCAATCGTAGCATCGGTTGCAAAGATAGACTGATGCCCCGGCCGGGCGTGGTCGCCATGCGCATGAGAAATCACGGCATTTTCTACAGGCAATAAGGGATCTACATAAAAGTCACCATATCGACAATAATACCCCTGCGCAGTTTCTACCAAAAAATCAGCTAAGATACTCCCCATTAAACGTGGATTAAATTATTATGGATTGCCAATACTTGGGGTAATAAGGGCAGTACTCCATCGTTATGTATGAGAAAGTCCGCATATTGAAGCTTATCCTCTTCTGACATCTGTCTGCCCATACGTCGTAAAACCTCTTCCCGCTCTACCCCATCTCGCTGTATGACACGCTGTATCCTCAACTCTTCCGGGGCAGTGACCAATATGGTATAATCCAAATTTTTGTACGAACCACTCTCATACAACAAAGCAGCTTCCTTGAGGATATAGGGCGCAGTCTGTCTATTAGACCAATCAACGCTCTCTTGAATAACGGCAGGATGGACAATACTATTGAGTAAGGCTAATTTTTCAGAATCGCGGAACACAATACCCGATAAATATTTCCTATTCACCGTGCCGTCTTCCAGATACGTTTCCGAACCAAAAGATTTGATCAATGCTTGTCGTACATTTTTATTTTTGACCATGACCAGCTTGGCCTCCAGATCAGCATCATAAAAAGGAACACCCAAGGTTTTAAAAATCTTGCTTACAAAACTTTTCCCGGTGCCTATTCCGCCTGTTATCCCTACCTTAATCGACATAATATCTTATTTTCTGACAAAAAAATCAACATTTTGAGGTTCTATCCGAACGATTTCACAAAATTCGGGAAACTTAGTAAGCCGAACAGGCAAGCTCTTTACTTGATTTTTTGTCCAGTTATCCAAATCTACTATGGCTTCAAAATCACGCGCTGTCCATTTTGCATAATCCTTTAATGATACCAAGGCGGTAATAGTTACTTTGGAAGGAATTATTCGCACAGAAGTGTATTGACTACTATGTAATACATGTAAAGGTACTTCAATCTGCTTCTCCGTCAACTCTCCAACGGGGATAGTAACCTCCGCCACTGCCGGATGGATCGTGATATTGGTACGTTGCTTTCTATTGACATTCGCCACCGTGCGGATATCCGTATGTACCTCCGTTCCATAAACCGTGTCCGTCTCCAAAAAATCGATGTTACTGACATCTTCATAGGGACCCGTGACGGTGACATGTTTTGGGTTCGTTTGGGTCTCGCCTATGACACCATACTGTCTTTTAAAAGAAATATTCGTCGGGACACGTACCTCCACCTTACGCTGAGTCTGCCGTGAAAAATCAAAATACAAGGTGTCCGGTGAAATTCGTACAACCTGTCTTTCCGTGGGAAATTGTCTGTTGATAAAACCTAACTGATTGGAGAAAACAATAAAACTACGGTTTGCCAACGTGCTCAGATCTACTTGGACCTTGGTTACGGAAGGCTTCATTTTGGCAAGCAAAACATTCCAGCCACTCATTTTCAAGGATACATGTACCGTATCCGATTGTAAGGGGTGGAAAGCCTTTTCCTCAGGAATATTAACATATTCGATACTCGATTTGACGACAAAAGTATATTTATTGGAAATCGCAATAAGCATCCACGCCATAAGAGAAATCATAAGACATCGAAGAAATATCGAAATCTTCCGCCGCTGGACCTTATTGAATCTCCTGTACTTCATCCTCACAAAAGTAATAAATAGCTACGTATTTATAGGGGTGTTAAGGAAAAGGATAATTAACAGGTCAACAAAAAAGTCACTTCAATGACGAAGTGACTAGTATCGTTACCTCTCAAGCCAAAGGCTATGCTTTTTTCGTATCATTGTTGGCTGCACGTGAAGCATCCAAAGCAACAGCTGATTTATCGAAACGCATTTTGACTCCTGACCCAACGTCAACCAAAAAAGTGGTGTCATTCACCTCAACAATACGACCATGAATACCAGCCGTAGTCACAATTTTTGAGTTTACAGTTAACTCTTCGATATATTTTTTGTGATCTTTTTGTTTCTTCATTTGCGGACGGATCATGAAAAAATAAAACACCACAACAATCAAGATTAGGGGCAAGAAACTCATCATGCCGCCACCTGGGGAAGCCTGTAATAGAATTGTCAACATCATATTTATGTAAATTAAAAATTAAAAAGTTAAAATAAAAACCACCTATTTCTCTACAACGCCTTTAATTTGTACGGTAGTCACTTTATTGGTCGCATTGGAGCTCACCGTAATGATCTTTTGCTGCTTCCCAACCTGTCCCTTACTATCAAAGCTAACCTTAATCTCACCTTCTTTACCCGGTAAAACAGGATCTTTCGTATAGTTTGGCGTCGTACAACCACACGAAGCACTTACCTGGGACAAAATTACCGGAGCTTCTCCCGTATTTGTAAATTGGAAAATATGCTCTACGATCTCACCTTCTTTCACTGTACCAAAATCAAAAACTGTTTCCCCAAATTCAATTTTGCCAAGATCTTCTCCTGCTATAGCCGTAGAGTCCAATCCGATAGCTTCGGTAGCGTCATCGCTATTCTTCTGGGTAGCATTATTACAAGATATGAATACGATCATGAGAGCACAGCCCAAGAAAATATTTTTTAGTTTCATCGTCAATTTTTTAATCCTCTACCTGTTTTATTTATACGACCTTGTTGTGTTAAATCACCCAAAATCTTATCTAATATACCGTTAATAAAAGTGTTACTTTTCGCGGTACTAAAGGTCTTCGACAGCTCAATATATTCATTCATTGTTACTTTGATCGGAATAGAAGGAAAGTCTATTAACTCACTTAGCGCCATTTGCATCAATAACGTATCCATAAGAGCGATACGATCTGCTTCCCAATTTTTTGTTTTATCAGCTATCAACGCTTGATACTCTTGGCTATTGCGAATAGTTTTCTTCAACAGCTCTTCAATAAACTCTTTGTCTTCTTCCCAATTCGGAGTTAAATTCGCCAATTTATTCAAAGAAGGGTTCTCTGAGCTAAAGTTCTTAAACGTCTTGGCTATCATCGCTTGTAAAACCTCCTTGTCTACAGGCCAGGTGATAAACTTCTCCTCAAAAACCTCCTCGATCTCTGTCGTTTTTAAGACAATCTTTTTAAAGATATACTTTATGATTTCCTTTTCCGTATGGATATCCCGATCTGTGCCCACAAGGTAATCTAAGTAGATTTCTGATTCCTTAAGCTGAGCAAATATAGAACGGACAATCTCCGGATCAAATGCCCAAGATACTTTATACTTTTTCACCAATTCTAGATACGTCCTATTTTGGCGTAACGACTCGATGAACGTATTTGTATTCAGCTTTGTGGTCAGTATTTTATCCTTCTCCGTCGGTAAAAATTTCGCTGCCCTACTTTCCGCATCCAGCACAACGTATTCGGCGACCTCATCTAGTAGGTTAAGTGTCCAAATATACATTTCATTGACTTCTTCCACACTTTTCAAAAGTGCCTTTTCAAAGTCCTTAATCTGCTTATCCTCGGATAAACTGTACGCATAAAGCGTCTGCATAACCTTCACACGAAGGTGCCTTCTATTTAACATATTTTTTTAAAGAACGATTGTATACTATAAGAACGTAATTTATCTTCTGATTTTTTTCATATCCATGATACGTTGTTCGGCCAACTGCTTTGCTGCGTCGAAAGTCGATATATCTTCTTCCCTCGATGTTTTCAAAACGTGTCTTGTCGCGCTGTATATATTCCGTATCAATGCTTCTGTACGCTCATTGCCATACCCTTCTAACTCCGAGTAGCAGCTGATAAGCGCGCCTGAATTAATTAAAAAATCAGGTGTATATAAAATATTGTTTTCTTTCAATAACTGTATTGTTTTTGCTTCTTCTTTCAGTTGGTTATTAGCGGATCCAGCGATAATCTTACAATTCATTTTGGGCACAGTATCTGGATTGACAGTTCCGCCTAACGCGCAGGGTGCATACACATCCACATCCAGCTCATAGCTCGTCGAATATTGAATAGGTTCTGCTTTATATTGGGATGCTACCTTCAATTTACGCTCTTCCGTCATATCCGACACATAGACACGCGCATTCTCTGTCCGCAACATGGCCACCAGCTGTGCGCCGACACTTCCTACGCCTTGTACAGCGACCTTACGCCCCGCGAGGGAATCATCGCCATAAACCTCTTTGATAGCAGCCTTTATACCATAGAAAACACCACGAGCTGCAAATATGGTCGTATCACCTCCCCCGTGCATAAACTCCGGTAGTCCGGCCACGTAATCTGTTTCGGAGTGGATATATTCCAGATCTTTCTGTGTAGTACCTACATCTATGGAGGCTATAAAGTTCCCATTGAGACCCTCAACAAATTTACCGAAACGACGCATCAATACTTCGGTCTTTTCGGTTCTATTGTTGCCGATAATAATAGCACAACCCCCACCTAAATTTAGTCCGGCGAGCGAAGCCTTATAGGTAATGGCTTTAGATAGTCTAAGCGCATCTTCAATAGCTTCGTTTTCTGTTTCATAGGGCAACATCCGCACTCCTCCAATCGCTGGCCCTAAGGTCGTATCATGAATAGCTACGATAGCCTTTAACCCTATTTCAGGATCATTACAGAAAAACAAATTCTGATGCCGCTCAGCACCCATCAATTGAAAAATAGAAGAACCTTGTATATTCATTTCTACCCAAATAAGCCCCCAAAAATAGATGTACAAAAATAGTAAATAAAATCAATCCCTGTGTGAAATAATAAAATAACTTGCGGCTTGCTACAGAAAAGCCAGAATTTTGACACAAATGAAAAACTGTTTTTGACACAATTTTAATAGCATTCCACATCAGGAAAACTAAGATATTTCAGTGGAAAGCAGTACCTTTGTCTACAACACATGAAAGAACTTGCGTATCTCAATAAGTATTTCTACAAGTACAAGTGGCGATTGATCCCTGGCGTAATCTTCGTCATCATATCTAATTATTTCGCTATTCTCCCTGCAAAAGTAATTCGCGAAGCTTTTGATTTAGTGAAAGAGAATATTGATCTGTATAGACTTTACGATGGATTTGAACGCCAAGATCTTATTTATAATGTTTTTGGCAGCAGTCTTTTGTTTTTCGGCGCCATCGTTCTCCTGCTTGCACTGATTCGTGGATTGTTTCTCTTTCTTATGAGACAATCGATTATCCTCATCTCGCGACACATCGAATACGATCTTAAAAACGAAATCTATAACCATTATCAGGAACTGGACTTTTCATTTTTCCGGAAAAATAATACGGGCGACCTCATGAACAGGGCAACGGAAGATGTCAATCAGGTGCGCAATTACCTTGGTCCTGCTATCATGTATGCAATCAATACGGTAGCTCTTTCGCTGTTGGTTATTTATGCGATGTACGATGTCAACCCTAGGTTAGCAACCTACTCCTTACTACCTATTCCGATTATCGCCGTCATTATTCTTTTCATTAATAAGATTATCAATAAACGAAGTACACGAATCCAAGCTCAACTTTCCAAATTATCATCTTTCGTTCAGGAAACTTTTTCTGGAATACGCGTTATCAAAACGTATGCGAGAGAACAAGAAAAAATGGGGGAATTCGCTCATGAAAGCAATCATTATCGGGATACTTCACTAGATTTGGTACGCGTTCAAGCGATCTTTTTTCCTTTGATTATCTTTTTAATCGGATTTAGTACAATTATTACAGTCTATATTGGTGGTATCGAAGTAAACAAAGGCACTATAACTGCTGGTAACATTGCAGAATTTATTATCTATGTTAGCCAGCTTACCTTTCCTGCGATGGCCTTAGCTTGGGTTACCTCCTTGATACAACGTGCCGCTGCCTCCCAAAAGCGGATCAACGAGTTTTTGAAAACAAAGTCACAAATCCACAACGGAACTATTACCCATCACGTTGAAGGGGACATCAACCTTTCCCGTGTATCTTTCACCTATCCAGAGACAGGTATCAAAGCACTCGACAATGTCAGCATTCATGTGCCTAAAGGAAGTACACTGGCCATTATTGGCAAAACAGGTTCTGGTAAAACGACACTGGCAAACCTGTTACTCCGAGCGTACGATGTAGACGAAGGCAGCATTCATATCGATCAAATCCCACTAAAAGATTACAATTTCGGTGCATTAAGACAGCAGATGGGATTTGTTCCACAACAAGTTTTCTTGTTTTCGGACACTATTGCTAACAATATAGCCTTTGGACTGGACGACGTGGACATAGACAAAATCGAACAGGCTGCTAAAGATGCCGTAGTTTACGACAATATTGCAGCTTTTGAACATGGCTTTCAGACGCATATCGGCGAACGAGGAGTTACCCTGTCTGGGGGGCAAAAACAACGGGTCTCTATAGCTCGAGCGCTGATCAAAGATCCAAAAATATTGATATTTGATGATTGTCTATCTGCAGTAGACACGAAGACAGAAGAACAAATACTCCGTAATCTCGCTCGTATTATGAGAAACAAAACCTCAATCTTCATTGCCCATCGTATCTCAACAATAAAAAATGCTGATCACATCATCGTATTGGACAATGGCAAAATAATAGAACAAGGAACACACGATCAACTTTTAGCACAAAATGGGGAATATGCGACGCTCTATGAAAGCCAGCTACTTCAATCGATCGAATAAATCCTTATATTCACGATAGATTATCGGCAATTATTAACCCTAAAGTTTTATGAGAACTTTTCTTTTACTTTTTTTTCTGTTATAGCGTGTGGTGTAAACCGGCCTAAACTTCTACGCAACGCAGAAATCAAAACAGCTCAATTAAGCTTCATCGCTGCTAAAAAACAAAATACTCGATGGAAAATATACTCTTGCATTAGCAAATAAATAAAAGAAATTATTATCTTAGCGAACTTTCCAACTGGGGCATTAGCTCATTTGGCTAGAGCGCTTCGCTGGCAGTGAAGAGGTGATCGGTTCGAATCCGATATGCTCCACAGACACAAAAGGCAACCATCTAATTTACAGATAGTTGCCTTTTATTTTTTATTGAAATTGTACGGTTTTTGTACGGTAAATAATGTTTAGTCTATTTTTTCATTTTCTTTTTCAGCTTTCGAGGATATTTTGTAAATACACGTGGTGGAGGCGGATTTTCTCTTAGATACTTTAATCGTTCCTCTCTCTTTATATCTTCGATCAAGGGAGCTTGTGCATAGCCGATATGTTCATAACAAGATGGGCAATCAAAGTCTTGTATACAATGAACCTCCGAAAACTCTCCAAGAGAAAGTTCTGATCCTTTACCTTGCCAGCCGCAATGTTTACAGACGAAATCAAACTCCTTATAGTTCATCAAGTTCATTTCAATCATCAAACTAATTTAGTGATTTATTTTTTTAAGTCATACACCAGGCTGTCAATATTTTGGAAAATACTATCCGGAAGCTCTTTTTCCAAGAGCTCAAAAAGATACCAGGTGATATAGGCGTCTTGTATCACTTGTTCCGGGTAATTACCCTCTTTATTTTCAGCTGTATTTCTCAACCTATCATCTATAGCACGTATGAGTGATCTTATATGATGCGCCCCACTGGTTGCGAAAGAAGATATACTCTCAATTATTTCTTGTTTACTTAACTTTGCTTTAGACATAACTTTATAGTTGTATGATGTTGAATTATTAGACCCTAACTGTATGCACATCTGTTACCAAATACAGCGATTGTATTGTTACGGTATGCATGAATTCCGATGGATATGCTTCATTCAATGGTTTAATAGTTATACCCCCCATCTCAACACGGCCATTGTTTTGCCTACATGGATATCTAAATCAAAGATTTAGATTATACTTAGACGTCGTTCAAAAGAAGATTGGCGATGATATATCTTAACATTTTGAATATCCTAAAGTGAATAGCCACCTACTTATTAATAAATCCATGAAGCCGATGTGGAATACATGTAAAACATGTGGTGTTAAACTCTAATGATATAATCCTGTTGATACTAACCTTATTATCAGAGTATCGCTAGATTTCAAATATTACACGAAGTTCGTAACCTGATATCATTTATACCTCCTAGTTTTCCATCCTCCGTATGTCATTTTCAATGGAATATCGGTGATAAGTGAAAAGACAACACCATTTATCGCATAATGAGCTACTGTAATTAACCAAATAAATGAAAGAGCATCATCATGTTTTCCTAGACCATATATAAATCCGAATAAAATTATTAGCCCTAAAGATAACATCGTTAAAAGGTACTCTTTGTGTGAAATCATATTGTCGCTTTTTCTATAATAGTTACCTACAATAGCTGTTGAAATTATCATTACTAAATATGTAATTGAAAGCATTATTATACATGCCGACTGCAGAATATTCTGCCATACAAAATAACTTAACACTAAACATAACAAAGTAGAAATACTACATATAAGGCTAGTTATTTTTATACCTTTTAGTATCTTATTGATAATCACAGGTACCTAGCAGATAGATTTTTGGAATTTTCCATTAACAAAGTTAATAAATTAAAATTATAACGAAAAAGGTAGAGATTGTCAATATCGATTTTACAATTAGCCTCTTAAATCTAATCAGGAATAAACTCCTCGGTTGACTCAAGGAACTACCACTTATCCCACTCTTGAAAATTCGTAATAATACGATTTGCTATCCCATTGAATACCCCTTCTGTATACCTTTTCCCCTCCTCACTTATCAAATCACCCTCAAGAGAATATATACTACTTTTAAAATTGCCTCTTTTGTAGCTTGCCTTAACTTTGAACACCTCGCCTGCACTTCCTTTGGCGTCAAACGTGATGTCATGAACGGAATATTTCATCCTGTTATCCTTAAAATCCAAAGAAACAACATATTTTAAATACACATGATATCCCGATATTCTTGTAGGTTCCGTTTCACCTGATATTAAAATGGAAGCTTTGTCCACCACAATTACCTCTACATGTTTTTCAATTCTCGACCATTTATTTACTTCCGCTAAAGTTCGTTGAAAAAGGTCGGACTGATTTCCCCCCGGAAACTCAAATACCACATATGACTGGGTAGTATCTTGTTCATCTCTCATACCATCAGGAGTTAGTATTAATTGGCTGAAAGAAGGAATGTAAATTAAAACAAATGCAACGGATAACAGGTAAATCTTCATAATTCCTAATTTGGTCTACTAATATAACAAAATTTACGTTTTCCCAAATTATACAATTTACCTGTCACTTCTGCTCTTTTCCAACCGAGTACACTACTCTTTTTTGTTATGTCATGCTTATGTCTTATTCTATTTTATTTTAAAATTTATTATACTTAGTGTAAAAAATACACTATATTTGTATCATCATAATTTAGGTTTATAATTGGTTAGTAAAGGTTTTCATTCTCCCCGTTTGAAAACCTTTTTTTTATGGGTTTATTTTAAACGATTTCTTGCTAACTCTTTCGCCTATTCCTCGCCTTTCAACATACCTCCTATGCTTTTGCTCATACCAACACATTGCTGTATGCCTTCGAATAAGCTTTTCCAAATCGTTTTAAAGAAAGAATATTCCGGAACCCGTGTGTAATCCACCTGCCCTATACGATACTTTCCGTTGGCGGAAGGATTACGGTCATCGATCAGCACCTCGTTAACCACAAAGGAGAGCACACCTTTTTTGGTTCTTTTGCCCTTACTACCAGGCGCATAGAATAAATTTATCTTGAGATCATCGTAATCAAAACGGAATTCTCCCCAATTTTTATAATCCGTACCTTGCATATTGAAACTCACGCCATGTATATTTCCTGATCCAAATTCCAAGTTGAGCAGAGGCGTTAGAATTTTATTAAAAGCTGGAGCCTGCATTTTACCTAATGTCCCTCTATAAGTATAACTACCAATTTTGCTCAACATATCAAAACCAAATTGCGTTTGCAACACCCCAGTTCCCATCACCTTAGCCCGTAGATCAGCCTGCATAAATTTATCTTTTGCAAGTTGAGCACTATCATTCGTGACATTCGTGATGTTACCTTTTGCTTGTTGAAAGGTAATTGTACCTTCCTGATCGAACTTGGCGCTATATTGATGGTAGGAAATATCTACATTTTCCACAAAAACGGTATCACACTGGATGCGCTGGTCCAATTTCAGAATAGCTTGATGGGGTGCTTGGCCGATTTTAGAGATATTATCCTTCTGATAGCGCTTGTCTTTATGAAATGACGCCGAACCGTTCTTGATATAAGCATACTGTGAATAGACTAATTGATTTGCGATTATTTCATTAAAACGCAAACCGGCCAGCTTTACGGTATCCCACTTTAAAACAATCATCGCTTTATTCTTCTTATCTCTCTTAAAATATTCAAGTTTACTAATTCGCGGAGCAAGTTCCACCTTAGTAATTAGTGCATTTTGGCTCTTGGTGTTAAGCGTAAGATGATCGAACTTTATTTTATAAACACTATTTGGAATTTCATATTCAAAACGCGGAACATCTACTTCAATCTCCTTTGCATAAAATAAGCGCGTGGTGTCACGAATAGAAGTTGAATCCAGCAAAAAATCGGAAATTGCGACTCGGATGCTATCTAGCTCGATTTTCTTAGCTTTTCCTTTTTCTATTGTTGATAACTTAAAATTGATGTTATCAATCGTCACTTTGCCGACCTTCACTGTCTTAAAGACATCTTTAATCTTGTCATATAAAGTCTTGGATTCACGAGTATGGAGGCTGTCATTATAGAGATGCTGCTCATGAATGACATGAACGACAGCCGTATCGAAAGAAATATGTTTGATATTGATTTTTTTGGCTACTAGGATATTCCAAATACTTAGACGTGTTATCTTCAACAAAGACAACTTAACATGAAAGCGGTTATTAGGCGCTTCTTCAGCAGCCACCAATGTACGGTAAACTGCGGAATCGGGAATAAGTTCCGCATTTTTTAATGTCAAGTTGCCAGCCAGAATATTGAGATCGATGTCATCGTATTTTAGCGCATACAGTCCATTCGTGGATTTTGCGATCGTTTCCGTCAGTCTTGTTTTAACGGTTGATTTCCAGTTCCAGCTATAATACACGCCTATTCCCAGCAGTATTATGAGAACCACTACGATAACTCCAATGATCCTCTTCCGTCGGTACTTCATGCTTTGTGCTAAGGTGTTATATACTCGTCTTATTAAAAATAAAACAATGCTATAACGAATATGTTTAAAAATAGATTTTAAACATATTCTGCATAAAACAACAAAAGCCGCCAAGAAAACTTAGCGGCTTTTTTATAAGATATAATAAATCTTTAGTTTTCCTCGGCAGGAAGTACCGAAACATAAGATTTATTATTTGCTTTTTTACGGAATATAACCGTACCATCGATCAAAGCAAATAAAGTATGATCTCTACCAATACCTACATTTGCGTCAGGGTTGTGCTTCGTGCCACGTTGACGAACAATAATGTTGCCAGCGATAGCTCTTTGACCACCAAAAATTTTGACCCCTAACCTCTTACTGTGTGACTCGCGGCCGTTCTTCGAACTACCCGCACCTTTTTTGTGTGCCATTTCTTTATCCTAATTTATGACTTGCGTCAGATTAAAAATTCGATTATAAACTGATACCAGTGAT
>JBEBWF010000083.1:0-12510 GCA_040392285.1 Sphingobacterium sp.
TACTTCTTAAAAATATCCTTGTTTCTTTCTTTCTTCCATCGCAGCTTCAGAAACCTTATCGTCCATACGGGCTCCTCTTTCACTGACTGTTGAAGCTTTTATTTCTTCAATAATATCGTCCAATTCTACAGCTTTAGATCCTACTGCAGCAGTACAGGTCATGTCTCCTACTGTCCTAAAACGTACGGACTTATGTTCTACAATGTCGTCTTCATCGATATTCAAACAAGCATCCGCTGCCATCCATTGTCCATTACGTAAGACGACGTCTCTTTCGTGACTAAAATAGATAGAAGGAAGTTCAATATTTTCCCGCTTAATATAATTCCAGACATCTAGTTCGGTCCAATTTGAAATAGGAAACACACGTACGTTCTCCCCTTTGTGAATCCGACCATTGAATATGTTCCATAGCTCTGGTCTTTGGCGCTTTGGATCCCATTGCCCAAATTCATCTCTCACGGAGAAAATACGTTCCTTTGCCCGTGCTTTTTCCTCATCACGACGGGCTCCTCCGATACAAGCATCAAAACCATTTTTTTCTATTGTATCTAATAGCGTAACAGTCTGTAGTGGATTTCTACTTGCATTTTTCCCCTTTTGCTCGATGACCTTCCCTTCATCTATGCTATCCTGCACCGATCCTACGATCAACTTTTCTCCTATTTGTTCGATTAACCAATCACGAAAAGCAATAGTTTCCGGGAAATTATGGCCGGTATCTATATGTACAAGCGGGAAAGGAAACTTACCTGGTCGGAATGCTTTTTTTGCTAAATGAACCAGAGTAATACTGTCCTTCCCTCCGGAAAATAACAGTGCCGGATTTTCAAATTGCCCGGCAACTTCACGGAGTATATAAATGGCTTCTGCTTCTAAATGATCTAAATAATCCATTCTTAATTCTTAATTTTTAATAAGTTATGAAAGTTACGTAAGTGATATAGTTTTAACTTGTTGCGTGTAATCCACACTCTTTTTTACTTCTATCTTCCCACCACCATCTGCCGGCACGGAAATCTTCTCCTGGTTGAATAGCTCGCGTACAAGGCTGACATCCTATACTTGGGAAGCCTTTGTCGTGCAAGGGATTGTAAGGAACATTATTTTGTTTCAAGAAGTCTTCTACTTCAGATAGTGTCCAGTGAAACAAAGGGTGAACTTTAATAATGTGATTAGCCTCATCCCATTCTATAAAATCCATATCTTCCCTATTGGCCGATTGTTCAGCTCGTATACCGGTAATCCAAATCTCAAAACCTTGAATAGCTCGTTTAAGGGGTTCTATTTTCCGAATATAACAGCACTCTTTGCGGTTTTCTACACTTTCGTAAAAGCTGGATGGCCCCTTCTCAGTGACTAAACGCTCTACAGCTGCTGTATCAGGGTAATAGGCTTTTATCGGTAACTTATATTTTTCTAAGGTTCTGTTCCATACGTAATACGTCTCGGGAAACAGGCGTCCTGTCTCCAACGTGAAAATGGAAGTTTTGGCTTGGCTTTCTGCAAGCATATGCGTAATCACCTGGTCTTCAATACCAAATGAAGTGGAGAAGATAACCTTATCTCCATACCTATCTGAGATATATTGAATAATCTGACGAGCATCTAACGCTGCTAATTCATTTTTTAAACGCGCTATCATAACCTATTCTTATCGACTAATTCTTGTGTATGTGCATTAAGCACCTTAATTTTCTCCTGGAAATCACCCTTTAGCTGGTCACGCATCTGCTGCATCAGAACCAAGGTTTCATCGATTTCTTCGGGCAATATATTGTTGAGAAACTCTTTCAACCGCTTGGCCATCGTAGGTGACTTACCGTTTGTTGAAATACCAATCTTTAAATTTCCTTTCTGCACAACCGAGCCTAAATAGAAATCACACAAAGCTGGTTTGTCCGCCACATTAAGTAATATATTTTTCTCCGCGGTCAGTTGTCGAATTTTTTCGTTTAACACTTCATTGTTCGTCGCAATAATAACCAAACCGATATTGTCCAGATCTTCATCCTCAAAGCGTCGTTGGCTTAAGGAGACTGTGTTCTTATCGGCGATGAATGCCTTAACGTCTTCTTCTACCCTTTCAGCAACGATATGTACATGAGCTTGTGGGGAATTGCGAAAGACGGCTTGCAGCTTTTCCAATCCCACTGGACCAGCTCCAACCAATAGCGTCCGAATTTGATCCATCTTGACATATATGGGAAATAAGGTGTTCATTAAGATTCGAGCGACTGTATTTCCTGACGTAATTTATGGAATGATTGATGCTTGCTAACCACTTCTCCTAAAACAATAATTGCCGGCACCCCCAATAAGTTTTTGTGTACTTCGTGCAGGATGGTATCTATTGTACCTACGGCGATACGCTCGCTGGGTAAAGATCCGTTTTGAATCAATGCAATAGGCAACTTACCACGACCGTTTTCCTGATATAAGGCGATGATCTGCTGTAGTTTCGAGTAGCCCATCAACACAACAACTGTAGCATTGGTCTGTACAGCTTTGTATAGATCATCCGACAGTCTCCCATCGGAAGTAGAGCCCGTGATCACCCAGAAGCTTTCACTGATACCTCGGTAGGTTAATGGGATTTGCTGTAGCCCCGTCAGTCCTACTGAAGACGAAATGCCCGGCACGACCGCTGTCGGAATATTGAATGGGCGAATATAATCCAATTCTTCTCCCCCGCGACCAAAAACGAAAGGATCTCCTCCTTTTAGTCGAACAACATGACCGTGAGTCAACGCATAATCAACCATAAGCTTGTTGATGTAATCTTGCGAAGTCGATAATCTTTCGGCTCTTTTTCCAACATATATCTTTGTACAGGAAGGTTTGGCATATTCCAAGATATCTTCATTGACTAAAGCGTCATAAAGAATAACATCTGCGTCCTGAATAGCTTTTATACCTTTTAGGGTAATCAAATCCGGATCTCCCGGCCCCGCACCGACTAACGTTACTTTTGGTTCAATATGTTTGTTTTTTTCTTGCATGTTTATTTAGCTAATACAGCTTCTCTTTCGATTTTAGTTTGTTGTAAAAATTGCTGTGCCTGCGCATAATAGGCTTTGGCAAAACTTTCGGTAGGCTCATTTTTACTCATCTGGAGTACTAAATCAGCAAAGCTTTGTGGCAAACTAAATTCTCCTGTTTCTACAAAATAAGTGTCAAAATCTTTAATAATTCCGATTTGTGTACTACTGTGCACTTGTTTATCCAGCAATAATGCTTTCGCTCCATTGATGAAAGAACTGTATGTATGGTAGATAGCATCTGCATAAGCTTGATTTTGTATAGATAGATCAGCATAATGCAATTTTTCCTCTGAATCTGCTAGCAATGCGGCTACAAGATCGATGATGACGCCGGCACATTCTCCGACACCAATAGCACGTATAAACTCCTCATCTTGTCCCCAGTCAATAAAGTCTTCGTCAACTACGGTACTTTGATCGGCAATAGGCTTTAATAGCTGATAGAAGTAGTCCTTACCTAACTCGTCATAATAATGTAGGAAACTCTGGTAATCGTTTGCTTTGGAACGATAATCATTCAATATCGTGCGCAACACGTCCGGAGCTCTTTTAGAAGGCACTTTGATCACTTTATCTGCTGCACGACCCTCACCATTACCAACAGCTCCTCCACCTAACAAGACCTGCACCGTAGGCATGATCTTTCCATTCACCTTCATCGAACTACCGTGAAAACCGATATGAGCGATGCCGTGCTGGCCACAGCTGTTCATACAACCGCTGATCTTTATTTTAATTTCTTTATTGTGAACGAAATCCGCGTACTCCTGATAGATAACAGATTCCAGTACCCTGGACAGTTCCATCGAGTTGGATATACCCAGATTACAAGTGTCTGTTCCCGGGCAGGTGGTCACGTCAGCGATACTGTCATGTCCTGGTTCCGTCAATCCTAATGCATCCAATGCCAAGAATAGTTCGGCTAGGTTCTCTGTTCTGACATATTTAAGCAACAAGCCCTGATTAATAGTCACACGCATATCATCGGCGATAATATGCCTTACAGAGGCAATAAGCTTCCGAGCCGTATCTGTAGACATATCTCCGGTCTTAGCTTTGATAAAGACGCCATGGTAACCTTCTTGCTTTTGTGCAAAAATGTTTGTGGACAGCCATAGCTCATACGCCAATTGCCGTTCCGCCGGTATCTCTACCTGCGTGAATACCGGATCAGGAATAACAGGTTCCTCGACCGTATCCCGATCAATTTTATAGGTTTTCACCTTATTAGCGATCTGCTCTTCAGCGGCCATTTTTACAAACTCATCGAAGCCAACTTTATTCAATAAGAATTTTAAACGGGCTTTATTTCTGTTCGAACGTTCGCCATATATACCAAATACGCGTACAACCGATTCAGAGAAAGGAATGATTAAATCCTCATGCATAAACTCGGATACCGACTGTCCGATATAAGGTTGAGCACCCAAGCTACCCCCTAACACGACCTTAAACCCTCTTACTTCTTCTCCATTTTCATATTTCACCTTTGGTATAAAGCCTATATCGTGAATAAATGAAAAAGCAGTATCTTCCTCACTGGAAGAAAAACCAAATTTGAATTTTCTTCCCAGTTCCATGCTAACCGGATTTCCTAAAAAATATTTAAAGAAACCATGTGCATAAGGAGAAACGTCAAAAGGCTCTTTGGGGTCTATACCAGCGGTACAGGAAGCAGTCACGTTTCTGACCGTATTACTACAAGCCTCCCGAATGGTGATATCATCCTCAGATAATTTAGCCCAAAGCTCAGGTGTCCTGTCTAGACTTACATAATGTACCTGGATATCTTGACGTGTCGTAAAATGTAGATTAGAAGATGCATATTCATCCGATACATCCGCTATCTTAAGCAGCTGTTTAAAGGTTAGCTTACCAAAAGGTATTTTGATACGTACCATCTGCACTCCCGGTTGGCGTTGACCATAGATACCTCGCGCTAATCTTAATGATTTAAATTTATCTTCAACGATCTTGCCTTCCCGATAGGCACGGATGGTTTTTTCTAAATCAATAATTTCCTGTGGGACAACCGGATTTTCCAATTCTGTTCGAAAGCTTAGCATACTTAATTTTGTTGTACTTTAATGTCAAATAATTAATAGTTCACTTCACATGTGTTATCTCCTTTTTCGCATGAAATAACAGGACAAATGTAAAAAATTATTTTCAATTAATCCTATATAATCTACCAAATTAGTATATATTTGTAGGAATTTCTTAAAGAATATGATTACATAATGACAGATGAGGGTTGGTAAGTCATTAAATATAAGTGTATTAATTATATATTTAGCGTGTAGCTGTGCGCCAAAAGTAAAGGAAAAATATGACCCTGTAAATGGATTCACAGGTAGTATTTCCATTTCTGGTGCATTTGCTTTATACCCTATTGTGATCCTGTGGAGTGAAGATTTCAAAAAAGTGCATCCGAATGTACGGTTTAATATTTCCGCAGGAGGTGCCGGAAAGGGTATCGCTGATGTATTAACAAACATGGTCGATATAGGTCTTGTTTCCAGGGATCTGCATGCTCCGGAAATAGAAAAAGGCGCTTTGCCTATCTTTGTAGCGCGAGATGCTGTATTGGCTACTTTTAATCCTAATCACCCCAATGCCGATCTTATTCAACAAATGGGATTAACGCGTGATGAACTGTCCGCAATTTTCGTGAAGCAAAGCTATTCGACATGGAAAGATATTGATTCCAGGTTTTCGAATCATGCAATCGGGGTATATATCCGCTCGGATGCAGCGGGTGCGGCAGAAACTTGGGCGAAATACTTTGGTGAAAACCAGGAAAGTTTGAAGGGTGTAGGGATATTTGGAGACCCTGGTCATGCTCAAGCTATTAAGGACGACACCTATGCCATAGGCTTCAATAATATCAATTATGTGTACGATCTCAAGACATTACGAACAACCGTCAATATTGCTGCTGTTCCGATTGATCTGAATGAAAATGGCCGGATTGATGCCGAAGAACGGTTTTACGACACCTTAGATGACCTTACCGAGGCAATCGCTACACATAAGTACCCTAGTCCCCCCTCCCGTGAATTATCGTTTGTTATCCGCAACGATAATGATAGCCAGTTGATCAAAGCATTTATCCGCTTTGTCTTGGAGAAAGAGCAACAGGGCTATTTGTTGGAAAATGGGTATGTTCCTTTAAATGAAGAACAAAAAGCTACAGAACTCCTAAAACTAAACTAATCGTATGAAGAACATAAGATTGCTGAAGGATTTAATAGTAAACAGGGTTTCCGCTCTATTATTAATACTGTCGTTATCTGTGGTCTTACTGATTGTTTTTGGTCTCGGGGCAAAATCACTCCCTTTACTGGAAAATCAAAATATCTGGGAGATACTAACGGAAAGCATATGGTCTCCTCTCAAGGGAAATTTTGGTTTTTTGCCTTTTATTATGGGAACGATCTGGGTAACGATGATTTCTTTATGTATAGCTGTTCCACTGTGTATCCTGGCCTCGGTATATCTCGTTGAATATGCCTCAGAACGGTTACGCAATATGGTCCTTCCTTTGATGAATGTATTGGCGGCTATTCCTCCGGTGCTTTATGGCGTATGGGGTGTGCTATTCGTCGTACCCATGGTTGGTCAGTGGATCGCTCCTGTATTTGGTTTGGCAGTAACGGGTTATTCTGTTTTTGCGGGGGGAATTGTATTGGCGGTCATGATCTTCCCCATTATGATCAGTATCATGGTGGAAGTATTACATACCATTCCGCAGGATTTGAAATCGGCTTCTTTGTCACTGGGTGCCACCAAGTGGGAGACTATACAGAAGGTTATCTTAAAAAAGGCAAAGCCCGGAATATTGGCTGCTATTGTATTGGCGATATCCCGAGCATTTGGTGAAACTATTGCGGTTCTGATGGTGTGTGGTAATATTCCTCAGGTACCAAAAAGTCTTTTCGATGCGGGTTATCCTATTCCGGCATTGATTGCAAATAACTTCGGTGAAATGATGTCCATCCCCTTGTATGATTCGGCATTGATGTTCTCGGCATTATTGTTATTTGTCATCATTTTCGGATTTAACTTAATATCACGGGTCATATTGAACAGCATAGAGAAAAAAGCATAATGTCTAACGTTAGCAGAAGATTACGAAAAGAAAGAGTGGCAAAAGTTTGTATGCAACTGTCCGGCATAAGTATTACCGGATCGCTATTTCTTATCATCGGTATCATATTATATAAGGGATTACCACATCTGAGCTGGGAAATGATCAGTCAGGTACCCCAAGGTGGTTTTTATATTGGTAAGAGTGGCGGCATTCTGAATGCAATATTAGGGTCCTTGTATCTGGCTAGTGTTTCTACGGTTCTGGCAAGTATTATCGGTATTCCGATAGCTATCTACTTAAATGTATATGTCAAGAGCCGATCTTTCTTCGCCAAGTCTGCTAAATTGTTGTTCGACGTCTTATTCGGCATCCCCTCCATTGTATATGGTGCGATCGCCTTCAGTATCATGGTGTGGTTGGGTATTCGGGCTTCCCTACTTGGCGGTATCATTACCATTACCTTGTTGACCATTCCTATTGTGGTACGTACCATAGATGAATTGTTGAAAACGATCCCTATCGACTTAAGAAATGTTACTACATCATTGGGGGCGACAAAGTGGGAAACAGCAAAAGTATTGTTGAAATATATTAAACCCGGAATTTTTACGGCATTATTATTAGCCTTTGGCCGGGCTATTGGAGATGTAGCGGGAGTCTTGTTGACCACGGGCTTCAGCGACAATCTACCCAAATACATCGACGAACCGGCAGCTACGCTGCCCCTCGCCATATTTTTTCAGTTAAGTAGTCCTATACCGGAAGTACAAGGCCGGGCCTATGCTTCGGCGTTGATACTAACATTCATTATCTTATTTATCGTTATATGCACACACATCCTAGCATCGAAACAAAAGAAACACAAGATATAATCCTTCCTGCTGCTCCACATATACAAATTCAGGATTTGAATGTACATATCGAAGGGAAGCATATTCTGAAGAATATCAATCTGGATATTCCAAATAACTCTATTACATCGATTATAGGCCCTTCGGGCTGTGGAAAAACTACGTTGCTCAAAACGCTTAACAGGCTGATGGATGACAGTAAGGAAGTGGAGGTGTCTGGTTCGGTATTAGTCAATGGAGAAGATATTTATGCAAAGGATGCCGAGGTGACCCATATCCGAAAAAAAATGGGATTGCTTTCACAACGACCATTTCCATTGCCTATGTCCATTTTTGACAATATAGCTTACGGTCCTCGTATACATGGGGAGCGTAATAAAAAAGTGCTTTCGAAAATTGTGGAGACTCAACTCAAGAATGTCGGTCTCTGGGAAGAGGTCAAAGACCGTCTGGACAGTTCGGCTACAGGTTTGTCTATCGGTCAGCAACAGCGCCTTTGCCTGGCTCGTGGTCTTGCTGTACAGCCTGAGATTATATTAGGCGACGAAAGTACGTCTGCACTGGATCCGATATCCACACAGACCATCGAAAATCTATTGGTTGAACTCAAAAAAGATTATACCATTGTTTTAGTAACACATATCCTGCGCCAGGCGCGACGTGTTTCGGATTATATTTTATTCGTATACAATGGTGAAATCTTAGAATTCGGCAAAACAGAAGATGTACTGTTTAACCCAAAAAATGAGATTACGCGACAATATGTCAAAGGATATATTAGTTAAGTCAGCGTGTTAAAGATTTTTAAAGGCAATGTTATATAATCTCAGCCTTTAGCAATTCCTTTTCCATCTCCTGCTGGAGTTTAAGTGCTTCTACCCTAGCCTTCTCTGCAAAATCTTTCTCTTTTGAGGCATAGATAATACCACGCGTACTATTGACCAAGAGGCCACAATCTTTGTTCATGCCGTATTTGCACACTTCCTGTAGTGATCCCCCCTGAGCCCCTACACCCGGAACCAATAGAAAATGATCGGGTGCATGTTCACGTATCTTGCTAAAAGCTTCCCCTCGGGTAGCGCCAACGACATACATCAGGTTATCAGGAGTTCCCCATGTATTGACCTTCTCCAGTACTTCTTCGAACAATTGTCTGCCATGGGTATTGGTGAAATTCTGAAAATCTTTGCTTCCTTCATTGGAGGTTAATGCCAAGACAATAGCCCATTTGCCTTCAAAATCCAAGAATGGGGTAACGGAGTCTTTACCCATGTAAGGTGCTATCGTAATGGAATCAAAGCTCATACCGGATAGGGTTTGATCGAAGAATGCTTGGGCATACATCTTGGAAGTATTGCCAATATCCCCTCTTTTGGCATCAGCGATACTAAAACAAGACTGCGGCAGAGCTTGCCATGTCTTTTGTAGGGCTTGCCAACCTTTGACTCCGTAGCTTTCATAAAAAGCGATATTCGGTTTATAGGCCACACAGAGATCTTCGGTAGCTTCTATAATGGCCTTATTGAATGTAAATATGGGGTCCTCTTCCCCGAGCAGATGTTCAGGTATCTTCGTTATATCCGTATCCAGACCTACACACAAAAAGGATTTTTTCGCCTTGATCTGTTCTATTAATTCTTGTCTAGTCATTCTTCGTTTTACTGGCTAATCAGATTTTGGATAAAATCTTCCACTGATTTTGCAGCGAAATCGTACATACCTTCTTGTTTGGCGGCTATTTTACCACTTTTATCCAAAATTACCGTCGTCGGAATAGCTCCACCTAACCATTCCTTGGGAATATCACCCTCTGGGTAGAAAATAGGTAAAGTCAGGTTACCGTCTGCCAGAAAGCGTTTGGTTCCTTCGCTATCGTTTTCTATCTCAATAATAAGGAAAATAATATCTTCGTTGTCCTTAAACTTATTGTACAAGGTCTGAATAGATGGCATCTCTTTACGGCATGGCGGGCACCAAGTCGCCCAGAAGTTCATGAAGACAACCTTGCCTTTTAAATCTTGCGTATTTACCGCAGTTCCTTGCTCGTCTTTGAAGGAAGCAGAAACAATTGCTTCCGCTGGTTGCTCTACCGTCGTTGATTGATTGTTCACGGTGTCGCTTCCGACGGAGTCCTTGTCGGTACCCTTATTTGTATTGTTAGAGCTGCAGGCTGCTAAAGTAAATGCAGCTACGATAAATAGGCTTGCGAGTTTGTTTCTGTTTTTACACATAGTTTTTAGCTATCAAATTTTTCCAATTGTTTCAGTAAGGTAGCAAAATCTTTAGGATATTCCGCTTCGAAAGCATAATCTTTACCGTCGATGGTAAATGATATTGTTCTGGCATGGAGCGCAAAACGCTTTATAATAGGCGTTTCTTCTTCTCCTTTAGATAAGGTGAAGCCTCGTTTTTTAATTTGCGATAAATAGACCGGTTTGCCGTTGTACATCTCGTCACCCACAATTGCGGCACGTTGTGTAGCTAAGTGGATACGTATCTGGTGCATTCTACCTGTAATCGGCTTACATTCTACCAAGGTATAATGGTTGAAGTAGCGGATACTATTAAAAATCGTCTCTGCCCGTTTACCGTTGGCGCGGTCTATACTGACATTTTTACTGCCTTGGTTCAATATAGGTAGATCCACTTTCAAATCTTCGAATACATGGGTGCCTCCTATTATGGCGTGGTATATTTTATTTACCCGTCGTTTTTCAAACTCGATGGAGACCAAACGGTACATTTCCGGATTTTTGGCAATCAACAGTATCCCTGAAGTTTCTTTATCTAAACGATGGCAAACTTGTGCATCCGCATAGTATTTTTTAGCTAATCGAAGGATATTGAGCTCTCCTCCTTCTCGTTGATCCAATGAAGCAATGAAAGGAGGCTTATTAATGACAATCAAGTTATCATCCTCATAAATAATCAGATCAGGAAACTTAGGAAACTTGAATGTGCGGACTTCGTTTTGAATCATGTTGCAAAAATAGCAAAACAATTTATAGATTGAGCCAAACCTTTTTACATTCCTATGAAGGCAATACTTATATTATTCCTACTTTTGCAGTGAAACAAACATGAAATTATGTCGGTACATAAGATAATCAAGCGTGTCACTACCTCTACGATTAAGGATATGAAGGTTCGTGGCGAAAAAATAAGTGTATTGACTGGGTACGATTTTTCGACGGCCCGGGCGCTAGACGAAGGTGGAATTGATGTGATCCTTGTGGGCGACTCGGCAGCCAATGTATTTGCGGGATACGAAACAACTTTACCGATCACGTTGGACAACATGATTTACCATGCGGCATCTGTTGCCCGTGCGGCAAAAAGAGCGATGGTCATAGCCGACCTTCCTTTTGGCGAATACCAGGGTTCGTCTGAAAAGGCTTATGAGGCAGCGGTACGTATGATGAAAGAATCGGGTACACATGCTATCAAGGTAGAAGGCGGCATAGAAATTATCGATAACATACAGAAAATTGTCCGTGCGGGAATTCCGGTTTGCGGCCATCTTGGGTTGACACCTCAATCGATCTATCAATTCGGGGATTTTGGCGTCCGCGCCAAAGAAGATGCGGAAGCAGAAAAATTAAAATCAGATGCTTTGGCCTTGCAACGAGCAGGGTGTTTTGCAATAGTATTGGAGAAGATTCCGGCACACCTGGCCAAAGAAGTTAGTGAAAGTCTGCATATCCCTACTATTGGAATAGGTGCGGGAAATGGTTGTGATGGACAGGTATTGGTCGTCAATGACATGCTGGGTATGACCAAGGATTTTAAACCTAAGTTTCTGCGTCAATACCTCAATCTGTTTGAGGACATCACGAAAGCAACGGCACAGTACGTTGCTGATGTCAAGTCACAGGACTATCCCAATGAAAACGAACAATATTAATCGGTCGTGTTCAAAGTTATATTTATAGGGGCTTTACTTGCTGTTCTGATTTTCTTCATCATCAGAAGATTAGGCTTTATAGGGGGGCGTCCACAAACTTATCTCCAAACCTCGGAATGGCTGGAGCTCAGGCTGGATAATGCGACCTTAAAGAAAGTGGTCAAACAAACCCTTTTTTCGGTCGGAATTGGCTTCGTGTTACTTATTCTTGTCTTGGTGATAGCTGCTAAATTTAAGATCGCTCTTATTCTGATACCTATTAGTCTCTATCTGATCGGACAGTACTTTATTCTGATCAATCACATTAATGCCACGAAGAAATATCAGATCTTCTTTCATCGCAACTCGAACGCGATCAAGGTGCGGTCGAAAGGTGAAGAGTATATGAATTTTAGTCTTCATGATGAGGCATGGAGTTTAAAGGAAGTCAAAGCTGTACAGAAAAATAATGGGTTGTTAATCGGGTATTATGAACTACGTTTAGGACGTTCGAAGGTCTATATTTCATCTTTACTGGAAGAAAATGTACAGAATAAAGCTTTCTTTGAAAAATTGCGACAATTTCCCCGGGAAATAGAATCCAAATTATTTCCGGTTATTTAATATTTTGATATATTT
>JBEBWF010000084.1:0-12421 GCA_040392285.1 Sphingobacterium sp.
ATTATTGAACAACTTTTAAAATAACCTTTCTCAAAAAATAAACCGAAAACCTTATTGAAGCTGATAAGCCCCTTTATCGATTTTATTATCCACAATACGCGGATTCCCATCTTTGTCAACTGCACCGTTGATATCAGCGGAGATGACCACACCTGTATTCTTTGCTGGTGAAGAAGCTCCGACATGTAGATTATAACTTGTTTTATTCACAAATAAGGGGTCTAAGCCATTTGTAGATGAAGCATCTCCACTAAGGGCAGTTTTCCAGTCCTCAAATGAAGCGAATTCAATACCCTCCCATATCCATTTGGTGGTACCTTCACTATAGTAGAGATTGTTGTCTATGCTATTCCCCGAACCACTTGTATTGTACTTATGCACAAAAACACTATTGGGACGTGCATAGATGATGTTATTCTTAATGATATTATCAAAGCAATTTTGTGTGAGCCGGATTTCGCCTTCCACTTCGTCAAAATACCCTTTAACCCGATTGTTATGATATAAGGTATTGTTGACCACATAACAACTGCGTGTACCTCCACCGGTATAATCGATATAGCCGCCCAGGTAAATACCCGTCAAGTCATTATCGTAAACGACATTGTTACGGACAATACAATCCTGTGTAGGAAAATTATCGGTTTCGCTTACAATTCCGATGCCTCTGCCACTGTTATAAACCTTGTTTCTTTCCACGGTAATACGCCGTGCCCCATCGACATAAATACCAATGGCACCATTAATATCCGCATAAGCAGGAATAGGCCCGGTAGTTCCATCAATCGCAAAGACTTCATTCTCCGTAATTAACCCATTACGGACATAATTATAAGCCGGATTTGAATTCGCTGCATAACCACCCGCTGCTACAATGCCAATGTTTTCACCGTTATAGACTTTGTTTCCCCGTATCGTAAATCCATCTACATATCCATTAATGGTCAGGTTTTCACTATATCCAGTATTGCAATCATGAATTTCATTCCCTTCAATCAAAATATTACGCATAGGTACATCGGTATTTCCGATCACTTCTATGCCATGCCCACTTCTTCCGTTTTCAGGGCTTGCATTGTTTTCAATATGATATACTTTGTTCTTGATGATATTAATGTTACTTGAACCCTGGTCGAGTACGATTCCATTGATATCTACACCCGGGACGGAGGTTTTATAATTACACACATCAAAACCTTCAAAATGTATATAGTTTACCTTACGGATAGTAACCAGTGCTTCCTTCCCTGATATAGGCAGGCCGGTACCATCAATAATAGGTTTTTCTCCCGCATAGGCTTTCAAAGTGATATACTTATCTAATCGGCCTGATTTAGGGAAGAGAATTTTTTCATGATAAATTCCACCTCTTACAAATACGGTATCACCTGGGGTTGCTTTCGCTAGCGCAATGCCTATGGTACGGAAGGGAGCTTCTTTATCTCCCTTACCGCTATCACTGCCAGTAGCGGAGACATAGAATGTAGACGTTTTATTCGTATCAGGTGGTTCAGGATTTGGTCCAACTTTCTTTGCACAAGCCAATTGATTGGTGCATAATGTCAACATCAAGCATGTATAGAAAATCTTTTTTGCAGTAAGAAGTGTTCCGTTTATCATCATTTTATGCTGTTTATTTTAATAAAAAAATCACAGTACATGACAAAAATAATCGCGCAATGACGGCAAGTGTTTTCTCGTCATGTACTGTAAAAAACTTATTCGGAGACGATCTTGCGGACAGCATTATTTCGCTTATCCAGTACGTAGACAGTCCCGTTCTTATCCACACAAACACCCCCCGGTCCGCTAAAAGCTGCAGACTCGCCAATAGCATTAACGTAACCTGCAGATCCACTTCCGGCGAAAGTGCTTACATTTCCCGTAGCCGTTTCTATAAATCGGATACTTTGGTCGGGATTTAATCCACCATCCCAAGTTCCATTGCCGGCTACATATAGATTATCATTTTCATCGATCGCTAGCCCCCAGGGAGCAGAAAACTGTGCCGCAGAACCAACACCGTTTACATATCCTGCTACACCCGGTTGCCCGGCAATAGTACTTTCTGCCCAGGTATTAGCAGCATATTTTTTGATTACATGATCGCCGCTCGCTACGGCATATATATTACCTGCTTGATCTACGGCTATCCCTCCGGGATAGTTGATTCCGGTGATAATCGGCTCGACAGTTAATTCTGGTGTAATTCTGTAGATAGCCCACGCATCTGGGTTACCATAATAGGCATTACCTGCATTGTCCACCGCTATGCTCCAGGCACCGCCCCCAGCAAGCGTCGTCACATCACCATTGGGTGTTATTTTTCTGATGTTTGCACCTATAGGATCAGCGACAAATAAGTTTCCCTGTTCGTCGATGGCCAGACCGTAAGGTCCCTCAAATTGCGCTTGTGTACCATTGCCATCTAAATGACCCCAGGCATTAGGGTTTCCGGCAAAAGTGGTAACATTGCCCTGTGGGTCAATTTTTCGGATACAGTGATTACCGGGATCGGCGACATATACATTCAAATCATCATCTACGGCGAGCCCCATGCTGCGGTACCACCCTTCACCAACGAAATTAAACATGGCGTCTGTCCCTTGTCCATTGGCAAAACCGGCAGTACCATTGCCCGCTAGTGTGCTGACTGTGCGTGTATACGTGTAAGCAAAAGATTGCGTCGATATACCTGTGTTGTTTCCAATGGATACTTCCAATTTACCTGTGCCGAGCTTTTTAGGCACGACCACCATGATTTGTGAACCGTTAGCTCCAATTATTTTCAGCGGAATACCGTTTAGCGTAACCGATATAGTAGACGTATCGCTTGAAAAATTACTTCCGTTTATTAAAATTTCCGTTCCTCCACTGCCTTGTTTGGGAAAAAAATCGTCAATGACTATCGGGGCGGAAGGATCGTTTGTATAGCCTGTGTTCTCTTTTTTACAACTTGTCAGTACGGCAAGCAGCATGAGCAAAGAAAGAACGTATGTTTTTATGTGTTGCATAAACTAAAATTTAATAAGAATGTATATGATATATTACGTTATTCTTCATTTTTATCATTTACAACCGTGAATGTATATACTTAAACCAAACTGCATTACCAGCCCGGATTGGGTACCAAAGAAGTGTTTTTATCGCGATCGTCCTGATAGATAGGGAATAAATACATTTTATCATCCCAGAAACGATTTTGCAGTAAAATTCTTTTGTTGAAGTTTGTAAAGGCAAAACCTTGCCCATTATCGTCTTCGATAGTATTCATCCGATAAATAGTCTGAATATTCGGGTTACCCATCATCAATCTCCTGATTAAGGTGAAATAGCGGTCACCTTCAAAGGCGAGTTCTACTTGTCTTTCACGTAAAATCCACTTTCGCAATTCGTCCTGATTACCCACTACAGCAGGATACGCATCTTCTAAATTAGGAATTCCCGCGCGTTCGCGAACGAGGTTTACATATTTTAGGATGTCAGTATTGTTCGGTTCGATTTCATTTAAAGCCTCCGCATAATTGAGATAAATCTCGGCTAAACGAATGTGAATATAGGGACGATAAGGCACTGCATCTGATCTGATATTGGATGCTGGACTTATATTTTTCTGAACGCTATAACCTGTGATATCGCCATTATTATTAACGCCTACACCCGATTTTCCTGAATAATAGAATTCAGCTCGACCTCTGCCATCTATATTGGCATTCGATGAAAAGAAATTTCGATCATCTTGCGTTGGCGCTGGTAAAACAGGTTTACCATTATAGAGTATATGTGCATAAAACCGAGGTTCTCTATCCACATACATGTTGGAGTTGCCGACGATATATCCTCTGTTTACGCCATCCCTCGATATACCCCATTGTGCAGGGTCATTTATAGAGGCAAACCCTATTTCGGTATAAGCAGGATCGTCGTCAATGGATTTGCCATTTCGCATATAATAGGCATCCACAATATTCTGTGTCGCATTTTGCATGTTAAATCCTGCGGGATGGGGGGCAGCTCGCTTTTCAAATCCCCATTGCCAGGTATCTGACATATTGGTGGAGAAAATAATCTCACTATTCCAGTTCGTCAGAAAAACATTTCTAACGGACAAATAGGGATCAAATACCGCATCACCCTCGTCCAGATTGGTAAATAACTTATAGTTTGTACCCGGCAGATCGATAACGGCTTTAGCAGCATCTGCGGCATCTCGCCATTTGTTACTGCTGTATTGCAGTGGAGCGAGCGGTGTCCCATCATAGTTTTTAAAGTCAGCAAAACGGGAATTACCATTCCATAACGGACTTGCGGCCAGTAGAGCCACTTGTGATTTTACAGCATAGCATGCACCTTTCGTAGGTCTTCCAAAATTTGCAGAAGAGTTCCATACGGGTGGCAAAACTGCAGCAGCCTGATCCATTAATTCATTAATATACGCCACACATTCGTCGAAAGGCGTGCGCGGATATTGATTATAGTTGTCATTGAGACTTAATGTTCCTGTCAGTTTAACAAATGGGCCATATTGTCTCAATAACTTCCAGTAAAACCAAGCCCGCAAAAAGCGTACTTCTGCAACATATTGATCCTTCAAATCCTGACTTATAATGTTCTCAGGCATCTTTGCGATATTCTCTTCGAAGACAAAAGACTGTCTGATTCCGGCATAGTTGTTATTCCAGTAATATTGCCAATAGCCACTTTGTGGATTCCAATTGCCTGAAATCATTTTCCGAACATCCACAGTCTGTATACTACAGGATGTTTCATCACTTGCCCCTAATACCGTATAATCATCAGCCGGTGTTTGAACATATCCATAGATCTGATAGAGGTAAGATTCGGCATTTGCTCGTGTTTCCCACAACATCTCCGACGTGAGGAGATTATCCGGCTTTTTATCCAAATAATTGCAGCTGCTACTTAACAAACAACATACAGTTACCGTGCTCAAATAAATTATATTTTGAAATATTTTCATTGTTCTTAAGATTAAGGTTTATTAAAACTGTGCTCTTATACCGAAAGTTGCCATTCTGGTGATCGGATACTTCGCTCCATTGGAGCCTAGTTCGGGATCCCACAATTTAAATTTGCTGAACGTCAACAAATTCTGGCCCGATAGGTATAAGTAAAGAACAGAGAATCCGGCTTTCTTTAATCTTTCAGAAGAAAATGTATAACCAAGAGATGCTTGCTTTAATCGAATGTAGGAGCCATCCTTTAACCAATGGGTACTTCCCAGATAATTATTGTCAGAAAGGCTAGCAAGAGATAAACGCGGATAATAGGCATCTTGTCGTGGGTTTTCTTCTGTCCACCGGTCTTCAACATTCGCAAGCGTATTGTTCGGGTATTGTCCAATACCAGAAAAGGGTAATACGCCGACACCAAGTGCTCCCCAACCACTGTTACCAATCGAAGCACCGTTAGCCATTAATCCGACGTCTGCAGTTCCCTGAAAAAACAATGAAAGATCAAATTTCTTATACGTCGTGGAAAAGCCTACACCATATAGCCAGGAAGGAAACCATGATTTGCCCAGATAGGTGTAATCATAAGCATCGATGACATTATCATCTTCTGGATTTAAATTGATGTAGCGTATATCGCCTGGTTGTACGGTATTAAACTTTTGCTCTGGACGTGAATCAATATCATCTATATCGACAAAAAAACCATCGGCAATATACCCGGTGAACTCTCCGAAGCGATGGCCTGTTGAACGTTGGTAAGCGTACCTTCGGTTAGGCTCATCTTGAAATACGATCTTGTTTTTATTATACGTGACATTTCCGAACAATCGTAAACCTACTTGCCCGATTTGATCGTTGTACTCCAGACTAGCATCGATACCTTGATTATTCATTTCACCTATGTTGGCAAAAACTGCTGAACCGCTATAACCCGCTATAGAAGAGATGGATTGACGTTCAATCAGGATGTTTTCCCGTCTCTCTTGAAATCCATCGAGTATAAGATTTAGTTTATGGAATAATCCAATCTCTAATCCAACACCACTTTTATAAGCTTTTTCCCAAGTTAAATCCTGAACACCAAACACCTGTTCTCTTTGTCCGCTATACCAAGTGCCGTTTAAGCCAAAGCCTGTGCTGTTGCCCGCTCCAATTTGGGTGAGATAGGGAAATCTTCCCCCAGCTCCGCCGATATTATCGTTACCGACCACGCCGTAAGATCCTCTAATTTTCAAAAGGCTAAACGTATTTGACAGGGGTTTGAAAAAATCTTCGTTCGAGATCACCCAGCCTCCGGAAACGGAAGGGAAAAAACCAAACTTTTGTCCTTTCTCAAAATTCTCCGAACCTGTATAACCTGCATTAAGTTCTAATAGGTATTTATCTTCATAGCCGTAGGTCAATCTTCCTGCTAAGCTCTGATTGCGAAAAGGGATAGACCCAATCACATCACCGGCCGTACTTACCAAACGGTTTCGCATATTATATAAGAACATACCGCCTACCTGATGGTTTCCGAATGTTCTATCATAATTTACATTTCCTTCGAGATACATCACCCGCTCACCGGTTGAACTCTGGCTGTACCCTAAAAACTGTTCACCTAATCGGGTTTGATTATAGATGAGCTCTCCGTTGGCGTCCCGACCAGTCGCTTGCCACAAATCGCCTACGCCACTTCTTCTATTATTGAAGTTACCATAGCTATCGAAAGAGAATCGGGTATAAGCCGATAGCCCCTCTGTAAGTGCGTCTAATTTTTGCTTGATTGTAAATACCGACTGTACAGCTGGACGAAACTCGTCCGTGTATCCATTATTTTGAACCTCATTCAATGGGTTATTTCCACCATCCGTGACCGGGCCAGCCCACTTGCCATCGGGATAGCGGGTAGGGAAGGCGATGGGTGTTGTTGCAAAAGATAGGTACCACAGTTGTAATGATGAAATAGCTGGATATCGGGCATCTACCAACATTGCACCAAGATTTAATTGCAACAACGTGCTTTTGGTAATATCTACATCAATATTACTTTTAAAATCATAGCGTTTAAAATTCAGATTGGGATTGAAGCCGTTCAGATTGGATACTTTATAAGGCCCTCCTTGGTTATAAAAAGAAGCAGCAACATAGTAACGAACAGCTTCACTACCACCATTGATATTCAAATTAGCATTGGTAAGCGAGGAATAATCTTTATAGACTTCCTCGATCCAGTTTACATTCGGATATCTATAAGGGTCTAAACCACTGATCGTCTTCTGAATGAGTTCATCTGAATAATTCGGAGCAAGTCCCATGTTTGTTCTTGCCTCATTCAATAACTGCATGTATTTTACCCCATCCAACATCTCTGGAGTTTTTGTAAACCCCGTCATGCCGCTTTCTACCTTCATCGAAATTTTCGGTCTACCTGCCACGCCTCTTTTGGTGGTGATAATCAGCACACCATTTGCACCTTTTGCACCATACATCGCTGTTGAAGAAGCGTCTTTCAGGAGCGATATACTGGCAATATTCTCTGGATCAATATTATTAAAAGCGCCACCATATGTACTGTTGACGTCGTCGCGTTGAACACCGTCTACAATAATAAGTGGAGATACATTTCCTGTAAATGTTCCGATTCCACGAATGGTAAACACGGAATTATCATACCCCGGTTCTCCACTGCCTTGGACAGATACTATACCAGCAACTTTTCCAGCCAATGCATTGGACAGATTTGGAACTGAAGTTCGCATATCTGCCATGTTTACAGAACTGACAGAACCCGTTACGTTGATTTTCTTTTGTGTTCCGTAACCAACGACAACCACGTCTTCCAAGCTCGCTGCAGATTGTAGTAAAGTTACATTTAATGTACCTCCACTGCGTGCACTTAACTCTTGTGTTTCAAAGCCGATAAAAGAAAAAACAAGACCTTGATTCATTGTTGGTATGATAATGGAATAATTACCTTTCTCATCGGTTACTGTTCCTAAATTTGTCCCTTTTACTTTAATGGAAACACCTTGTATCGGATCACCATTTGAATCAACAACCTTACCGGAGACATTGATTTGAACAGACAGCTCTCTTTTCTCCTTTAGGATTTTCTTCTTTACAATAATGGTATTTGACTCAATGGTATAGGTTAATGGTTGATCTTTAAAAGACGTCATAAGAGCTTCTTCTAAGGTAGCCTCCTTAAGATCAATGGTGACGGGCTTTGCTGTTTTTATATCCTTATAGATAAAGAATACATCATATCCGGTTTTATTTTTGATCTTTTTCAAAACCGTCTCCAGCGATGCATTTTTTTCTGATAAGGTTATCCCTTGTGCAAAAGTGCCCGCATTTACCTGCGATAAAAATGTTAACAATAGAATGAGGGATATTTTCATGCTGAGTAAAACTTTATTTTTTACGCGAAGTATATTATAAAATTTATACGTTAAAATTTCATACATTTGGGTGTAGGGTTTTATAGCTGTAAAAGCTAGATAACAAATCAGTTAATTTTCCAAGATTGACAACATGTTATTAATCCACATCTGCCTCAGTGTGTTACAGCATACTGAGGTATTTTAAGGATTACATATTATGAGTATATTATGGCATAATTGTAATCCTCCTTCCTTCTACTTTAAAATGCATATTACCAGTGGCTTCAAGTATTTCCAGTGTTTTCAATAGCGGATTTGAACGCGACACGGAACCTCCGAAATAGATTTCGTCAAAATTACCTTGATAGGCAATTTCAATATCATACCATTTGGCAATTTTCCGCATGGCAGTTCTCACTTCCATATTATTAAAAATGAAGTATCCATTCTTCCAATCAATAGCTTCTTCCACATCAACTTTATGAATTTTGAAGATATCTCCGCTCAATTCGGACTGTTGTCCTGGCTTTAACACATGGGTTGTATTCGTGTTCCGAAGCCCTACTTGTACACTACCTTCTATAAGCGTAGTTTTAATACTCGCTTCGTCACGATAGGCATTTACATTAAAATGTGTTCCTAAAACGACGATTTCTTGTCGATCAACGATGACCTTAAACGGCATACTCTTGTTCTTCGCCACCTCAAAATAGGCTTCTCCTGTCAACTCTACCCGCCGTTCGTTCCCGCTAAAAGCTACTGGGTACTTAATAGATGAAGCCGCATTCAGCCAAACTTTGGTGCCATCGGATAAGATAACCTGATATTGCCCACCCATTGGTGTTTCGATGGTATTGAAGGCATGGTAAAGGCTTTTTAAGTTTTCTTTAGGATTATTTAAACTTTCACAGATTAATTGTCCATCAGCAGTTTTAATAAACTTGGTTCCATGATATTGAATAACTTCACCTTCACCGATACTATCCAGCACAATTCGCGAACCATCTGCTAGTGTCAAAACCGCTTTGTTGCCGCCTGGTTGAATATCTGATGCAAATTGTGTCGTTGTTTCAGCTACTTTTTGTGTCGACGTATGGTATACATATAAGGCTGTACTCATTGCAATCAATATCGCAGCTGCCGTTGAAGCAATCCAATACCTTTTTCTAAAGCGTTTCGATTGAGTAGGAGGGTGCATCTGACTTTGAATTCTTGATAATAGCTCCTCCTTTATGGTAATCTTGTCACCCATCTCTCCCTCATTCCAATCCGGATTTTTACGATCTAGCGTATGGATAATATGATTATATAATGCAATTTCTTCGTCTGTTGCACTTCCATCACTGATTTTCTGAGCTAAGATTAAGAGTTCGTTGTCCTTCATATTTATGCGTTCTAATGATAAGGCACATCAAAAGAACTTTACCCCCAAAGGACTTGAAAATATTTTTTAGAATTTTAAATGCTGCTAATTAACTGGATATTTAATAATCCCTTCCAAGTTTTAAGCGTAGCCGCTTTAAAGCAATGGTCAATTGATTTTCAACAGTTTTTTCAGAGATATTGAGCTTACTTGCTATTTCTTTATTATTGAGATATTGGCTTCTGCTTAAATGGAAAACCTCCTTACATCGATCTGGTAGGCCTTCAGTAAACTGTTCAATAATTGATTTCAATTCTGCTACTTCTAATGAGGAGTCAACAAAAGAAATTTCAGGAATGATATTATTTGCTAGGCTATATAAATTGTCGCGTGTTTTGCCGTCACGTATGCAATTCGCAATCTTATATTTAACTGCGCCATACAAATAACTCTTGAGCGAGGTAACTTGTAACTGTGTGCGATGGTTCCAGATCCAAATAAAAACTTCTTGCAGCACATCCATGCATGCGTCCCGGTCTTTTAAAAAATGGAAAGCTGACCGGTATAGATCTTCCCAATATCGGTTATAGATCTCTGTAAATGCACTTTCATTGTTGCACTTTATTAAGGCAAGGAGTTCATGATCTTCGAATTTAGTATAATTGGACATTTTTAATGGTCTTTCTTGCTTAATTTCTATCTACTAACAAATAAGTTTTCCATTAACTCATGAATATCGTCAACTTTATCTTTTAATTGCTCTTTTAAGTCCGGTAGCACACTATACACATCGATCTCATAATCACCAAAGCAACGACATAATTCTGTATTAGGTTCTTGGATATGTTAAGTGCCTTTAAAAGTAAAGCTACTTATTTTAATTTATAATTTGCAAAAAAGTTTTTAAATGAAAGGTTAGGACTTGGATAAAAAATCCAGTAGGCCCAAGTTTCGGATAATATGATAATGAAAAGCCTGATTATAATCATACCAATCGCAAAACGGTAAGTCTTCAATAAGTCTAAGTTACAAAGGTGTATTTTGAAAAGTTATCCAAGGTACTCTGCATTATCTATTCTATTCTTCTATGTTGCTCTTTTCAAACAGTTTTCTCTATTCTCCGAGCGACGAATTAAGGACATTTAGTAGGAAATCTATTAAAACACAAAAAAGGAGCAGAAATGCTTTCTGCTTTCTTTTGCGTTATCAGATGTTTTACGGACTTTTACTTATTAAATTAGAATAAACCAGATGTTATGAAAAAGAAATTACTTTTATTAAGTATAGTGCTTTTGTTGATGGCAAACGTGCAGGCACAGGTTCATTATGGTGTCAAAGCAGGTGTAAATTTAGGGAAGTATGCCTATGAGGATAATTTATCTATTATGTCGGTTAATACGATAAAGGTGAGTCCATCTTTTTATGTGACAGGATATGCGGATTTATCTATTGCTCGAAACTTTTCCATCCAACCGGGAGTCTCACTACAAGGAAAAGGATCTAGAGCGGTTTCGCGTCTGGAGGAAGTTCCAGAGTCAATATCAAACTCTCGAAATATATTGTCAATCGAAATCCCACTAAATGCTGTTTATTATATACCGACAGGTTCTTCGGGTTCCGTATTCGTAGGAGCCGGCCCTTATGTCGGATATGCTATCAACGGGAGAAGTAAAATGAAATGGTCTGGTATAGACATTGGAGATGTTGGCGGCGGAGTATTTGATAGTTCCAATGGAACTAGTTCGAGAGATATAGATTTTTCTGGAGATGATAAGGAGATGAAACGTTTTGATGCAGGTATTAATTTCCTTGTGGGTTATAAATTGTCGAATGGTCTTTTGATTAATGCAGGTTATGGCTTAGGTTTGACCAATCTATCTGCACAACGTAAAATAAAACTACCCACAAAATATTCAAACCGTGTGTTATCATTTGGTGTTGGTTTGCAGTTCTAACGTTAAAATAATATAAACAACAATTGATAGTACAGAAATATTTATATTGATTTTACGATAACAGATGTTTTTTATGACTTTTATTTATTAAATCAAAATAACCCCAGATCGTATGAAAAAGAAATTACCTTTATTAAGCATAACACTATTTTTAATTGTAAGTATACAGGCACAAGTACACTACGGTGTCAAAGCAGGTTTAAATTTAGCGAAGTATACTTATAAAGAGAATAATATAATAGGCGATAATATAAAGATGAAGCCTTCTGTTTATGTGACAGGGTACGTAGATCTATCTGTAGCTCCAAATTTATCCATTCAGTCAGGTGTTTCGTTACAAGGTAAAGGGTTCAAAATGGAAGTTGATATGGAGGAGAGTTCGGCATCCGAATCTCGAAATATAATGTCGATAGATATTCCAATAAACGCTGTTTATTATATATCGACAGGCCATTCGGGTTCTGTATTCGTCGGATCAGGCCCTTATGTTGGATATGCCATAAGCGGGAAAAATAAATTGAAATGGTCTGGTATAGACGTTGGAGATGTTGGCGGCGGAGTATTTGATAGTCCTAATGGATCTATTTCAAAAGATATAGATTTTTCTGGTGAGGATAAAGAAATGAAGCGTTTTGATGCAGGTATTAATTTCCTTGTGGGTTATAAATTGTCGAATGGTTTTTTGATTAATGCAGGTTATGGTTTGGGCTTAACTAATTTATCTGCAATATCCTTATTGCCGGATTATTCAAACCGTGT
>JBEBWF010000085.1:0-12386 GCA_040392285.1 Sphingobacterium sp.
ACAAAATGGACAATGGCTTAAAATATAAACGTATCAAACCCGACAGATCGCTTGCGGACTTTGTTGAAAGTTTTTGGCTTTTGCAAAACCAATCCGACAGCGATATAGAGGTTGTTGTTTTGCCAGACGGACGAATTGATTTGTTTTTCACACAATCGGCAACTGAACCTTTTCACGTTATACTTTTAGGAATTGAAACGCAACACGGACAGGCTACTGTTACACCAAAACGACAGACATTTGCTATAAGTTTCAGACCACTTGCAACAGAATATGTTTTTCAAAACACAGTTGCCAATTTGTTAGACAACGTAAAACATTTGTCAAACGACTTTTGGAACTTTAGTGTGGACGACCTAAACGACTTTGACTTGTTTTGTGAAAAGGCCACGCAAAAAATTCAATCGCTTATACCAAAGGAAATTGACGAACGAAAACGAAAATTGTTTGAACTTATTTATTCGTCAAATGGTGCGTTGACCGTTCAGGAACTTTCCGAAAAAGTATTTTGGAGTAGCCGACAGATCAACCGTTACTTTAATCAGCAGTTCGGGCTTTCACTCAAAGCATATTGTAACATTCTTCGCTTCCGTGCTTCGTTTCAGCACATCAAAGAGGGCAAATTGTTTCCGCAACAAAACTTTGCCGACCAATCTCATTTTATCAAAGAAGTAAAAAAACTTTCCGGCGTTTCGCCAAAAGAGTTGAAACAAAACAAAAACGACCGATTTATACAATTTTCGCTCTTGCCGTCAAAGTAATTTTGTGCTGTAATTTTAAACACAAATTTATATGACACCAAGAGCAGATAATAAAGAGCAAGTAATAATTGTCGGCGCAGGTATTGCTGGCTTGAGTTTGGCAATTCAACTTTCAGAAAAAAATGCAGCCTGTATAATACTTGAAGCAAGAGAGAGTTTTGGAGGAGCTACAAGTGGCGTAAGGATTTCGGCTAAAGGGGTTAGCGCCCTTGAAAACATGGGCATTCGCAACATAGGCGAAAAGACAGAAAAACTAAAGATGTATTTTGGTAAAAGGCACATAAGTTTTGATGTAAAAAATGAACAAGGTGCAAGTCCTGCGATTATAGTAACCCGATTGGCTGTTTTTGAAAAACTTCGTGAACGTATAAATGAATTAGGTATAAAGGTCATTTATAATTTTACATTGGACAATGTAATTGAAAACGCTGATAGTGTAGTTGCCGTTTCAAATGATGGACAAACCATTCAAGGCAAATATTTGGTAGGTGCAGACGGTGTTGGATCTAAAGTAAGAAGGTTGCTAAATCCGGAAAGCAATTCTGATAAGCGATATGCAGGTTACTTGGGGCTTGGTTTCATTTATCCAAGTAATGAAAAGGTAGAAATGTCTTTATTTAACAGCATTAGTGGTAGTATCGGTCTTGGTTCTATTGGCAAAATAAGTCCAAACGACACCTATAAAAATAATTTCTTATGGGCACACATACATATGACAGAAGCGGAAGCAAAAGCCATAACCGATAAAGAAGTGTATGAACAGATGACAAAAAGAGCAATGAATTGGGCACCTTATTTGCAACAAGTTTTTCAAGAATGTAAAACCAGCCCAAAAACAATATTATATCATCAACCTGTTTACAACGGCAGTGTGCCGAGTAAATGGTATAGCAACAGACTCTTTTTGATAGGCGATGCGGCTCACCCTTATGGTCCCGGTGGACAAGGTATCAGCTTGGCAATGTTGGACGCTGAAGCATTGTGCGAATTGTTTACCAATAGTCTGACAGAAGAAAAGAAAGCCAATTTTCAAACGACAAGAGCAGCTATTGCAAAATCTAAAGGCGAAAGTGCAGAAGAAAGAAACAAACCCGAAAATCAAATTACTACGAAACGTGGACTGATGTTTAAGCGCATATTTATGAAAGTCTTCCATTTGTTTAGTGGTGGAAAAATGGAATTGTAAAGTGTAGAAAGTTCCAACGGTCTTTCCTTAATAAATAAATGAGCTAGCTTGCGTGTTAGACAAGACTAATATTTGTAAATTTGCCCGATGATCTCACATACAGAAGAAAATTACCTGAAGGCATTGTTCGCTTTGACCCATGCAAAAGGAGAGGCCACCGTAAATGATGTAAGCAAGCAGTTGGATATTAAAATGCCAACTGTTAACAGTATGATGAAGCGTATGGCCGAGAAAGGCTTTGTTCTGTATGAAAGCTACAAGCCGCTCAAGCTTACCGAGAAAGGAAAGAAAGAAGCGGCCCTGATTATACGTAAGCACCGCCTGACCGAAATGTACCTTGTTGAAAAAATGGGGTTTGGCTGGGAAGAGGTGCATCATATTGCAGAACAGATAGAACACATACAGTCTCCCATATTTTTCGAGAAAATGGATGAACTCCTGGCGTATCCGAAAGTAGATCCGCACGGCTCACCGATCCCGGATGCCAATGGAAAAATAGTTTCCGAGAATTATACCAAACTAAGCGATTGTAAAGCGGGTGAGCGAGTAATATTTATGGCGGTAGCCCCTTCCTCCGAAGAACTTCTACGATTCCTGAACGTTCGTGAATTGATATTGGGATCGGTTATTACCATTGAATCCATAGAACCCTTTGATGAAAGCATGACAGTTTCGTACGTAGATAGAATGGAAGTGTTCAGCAGTAAGGTCTGTGACAAACTGCTTGTGCAGCCTAAAAGAAGATAGCTGACATTTCCAAACATGTCTGGCTTTAACTCCCGATAGACATACCATGGATGACATAAGATGTTATCTGTAATCTTTTTTTTGTTAGTTTATTAAAAATATATTGTTAGTCTAATCTAATTTTATACTTTTGTATATCTAAAACTGGATAGGGATTTTAAAAAGGGCTATGAACTTACGTCAACATTTGGGATTGTTAAGGAAAGGACAAGTAGCTGTTATTACGGGCATCGTATCGGAATGTAAAGGCGAAATAAGACAGCGCTTGCTCGACCTTGGTTTTGTCAAGGGAGCCGAAATAAGCGTGCAGAATATAAGTCCGCTAAACGATCCCGTCGCCTATGGCATCCATGATACACTGATCTCCCTTAGGAAAGAAGATGCACTGAATGTATTGATCGAAATTAAAGAATAGCGTATGAAAACATATTCCGCATGTGAAGTCTGTGAACGCAATCCGAATACCGAGTTAAAAAGACTGGGTGTATTTGCGGGCAATTACGATTACACGGTAGCACTCGCCGGAAATCCCAATACGGGTAAAAGTACCGTTTTCAATGCCTTGACCGGCCTTAGGCAACATACAGGAAACTGGCCGGGTAAAACGGTTACCCGTGCCGAGGGTAGCTTCTCTTATAGAAACAGCAAATTTAAGATCGTGGATCTTCCCGGAACCTACTCGCTTCTGTCAACTTCTGACGATGAAGAAGTCGCCAGGGATTTTGTATTGTTTGGCAAACCCGATGTTGTCGTTGTGGTAGTGGATGCCAGCCGACTACAACGAAACCTTAGCCTAGTGCTACAGATTCTCGAAATTACCGATAAAGCCATATTGTGCCTGAATCTGATGGATGAAGCCCGTAGACATCATATTGAAATAGATGTGCGCACCCTTTCCAGGGATTTGGGTATCCCGGTTATCGCTACCAGTGCAAGGACAAAAGAGGGTATTCCGGAATTATTGTCGGCAATTCAACACATGGTAACTGGCGCTGTTCAGCCCCGAAAGCGCTCCTCGCTTCATGTTCCTGAAAAAACAGGAAAAGCAATCGAAGAGATAGCTACGGCATTATCTAATCTCGATCCGGAATTGCCGAATACAAACTGGCTGGCCATACGGCTGATTGAAGGTGACGCTACGATCGCGGCCGCATTACAGCAGGGAGCACTTTCCCCGGCCATTGATTCGGAAACTATGGGGACCATTCTTGTGCGGGCTGCCGGTTATGGAAAGGAATTAGGAGATGACTACAGGAATGATCTTGTGGAAGCCATTTATGCCAAAGCAGCCAAGATCATAAAGGGTTCGGTATCTTCCGATCAATCGCAACGCTCTTTTCGGTTAGACCGCGTCATTGACAACATCGTCACACACCGGATGTGGGGCTTTCCCATCATGTTTTTACTATTAGGCCTGATACTTTGGTTGACTATCGTAGGTGCAAATTATCCCTCCCAATTACTGGCTACGCTATTGCTGGATAATGTATATCCATTTCTTAAGAACGGAGCGGTTAACCTACACTTTCCGTGGTGGTTGAGCGGATTTCTTATCGATGGCGTATATTTGGCAACCGCATGGGTAGTATCCGTGATGTTACCCCCGATGGCCATATTTTTTCCGTTGTTTACGCTCCTGGAAGATTTTGGTTACCTGCCCAGAGTGGCTTTTAACCTTGATAGGATTTTTAAGAAAGCAGGAGCACATGGCAAGCAGGCACTAACCATGAGCATGGGATTTGGTTGCAATGCAGCGGGTGTAGTGGCCACCCGGATCATTAACAGTCCCCGCGAGAGGCTGATTGCCATTATCACCAATAACTTCTCCCTTTGCAACGGAAGGTGGCCGACACAGATACTGATCGCGACGATATTTCTTGGGGCGTTAGCGCCCAATGGATGGGCAGGAACTGTTTCCATGTTGGCCGTAATCGGCATTGCCATTCTGGGCATTGCTTTTACATTTTTCACCTCCTGGCTCTTGTCCAAGACGCTGCTAAAAGGTGAGTCTTCTTTTTTTACTTTGGAACTTCCCCCTTACAGACCTCCAAAATTTTTACAGACACTTTATACATCGCTCACTGACCGTACATTGATTGTATTGTGGAGGGCCGTTATCTTTGCAGCACCGGCAGGAGCAATAATATGGTTCATTTCCAATATCTATATCGGTGACCAGAGCATTGCATTGTGGACCATTCATGGTTTAGACCCTATTGGGTTGTTTATCGGGTTGAATGGTGTAATACTGTTAGCTTATATTGTGGCCATACCAGCCAATGAGATTGTTATCCCAACGATACTTATGCTTACCACTCTGACAATAGGAAGCGCAACTTTAGGTGCCGGAGCCGGAGTGATGTTCGAGGGATCGGAATCGGAGGTTGCTTCCTTATTACAAACTGGTGGATGGACCACGCTCACGGCAGTTAACCTGATGTTGTTCAGTTTGCTCCACAATCCGTGCAGTACAACTATATATACGATCTATAAGGAAACAGGAAGCCGTAAATGGACGGCTGTGGCAACCTTACTGCCCGTAATTTATGGACTTGTAGTATGTTTTATCGTTACGATGCTCTGGAAATATTTTTCTTAAATCATAATTAGCCAAAAATAGGAAGCACAACTACCTCACCAACCATCTCACCGGATCAGTCCAACGGCTGTGCCCGTGTTTATTCCTCGCCCTGACCCGAAAATAAATGTATTGGCCGGGCACAAATCCGTCTTGGTATGCCGTAAAAGAGCGGGTGGTTGTACGTATTTCTCCCCAGCGCGGCGAACCGCGACGGTCCATTTTTGTGGCAAAGCAATAGTCATACAGCATATCCCGCCCTACCGGCTTAAATCCAAACGCGACCTCGCCACTTCTTTGGCCATCTTTGACAAACGCACCTGTGGGGGTGTCGGGGATCATACCCGTATTTTTTTTCGCGAGTACAGGAAATCCCGAACGGTATAATTTGGACAGATCGCCGTCACTTACCATATTGACATAGAAAACCATTTTCTGAAGTATATCGGACAACCTCCGTTTGCTTTCTCGCTTTAATGCAGCTTTTTCCCTGTCTCTCCCTTTAGCGTCAATTACTTTATGGTAATAGTCCGCATAGGCATCTTCCAGTTCCGACAGGGGAGGTGCCGGTTGTGTAAAAATATCTGACTCCTTCATGCATTGGATAATCCGTGCAGCAGCAACAATCAGCTTTTCATCCGCATATCGAAAAAAATTGGCTTTAGCGCGTATATATTTCATAAGATTTTATAAAATTTGGTCACCTGTGGTAAAGTTTCTGAAGTTTCAACTCGACTATAGTCGGCTTAAAGTTATAAAAATAGCGTTTTTCTTCTTTTAGCCAAAAGAAAATTGTTTGCGTATACACTTTCTCTTTAAGTGGAAAACATACATGCAATCGCTTCTCTGGGCCACACAATTGCTTTTGTACGCCACACAATTGTATTTGTACGAAACAGATCCTACATGATGACAAAAGCAAAACTCATGGTATCGAAGTGACCTGCTGATGAGACACGGAGGTTATTCTTTATACCAAACACAAGTGTGGGCATAAGCCGCTGTATTGCTTTGACAACAAACGGGTTTGTCATGATTATAAATAGCTCTTACATGGCTTATGAACACAATATACATTAGAGCGGATAGCACTTACATTGTATAATTGCTACGTAATATGCTTGAAACGAAATAACGAATTGTAATATTGGGTAATTATTTTACTTTAAAGTAATGTCAATTGACGGTGTCGTGTATACCGGGCGTGAGCTTGTGTATCGCGTTGATGACAATGTCTATTGAATTGAAGCCAATGTCTATTGCGTCCGTCAAAATGAGGGTTAACATCGTTACAAACTGTAAACTGTTAGTGAGAAAGTGTAAAAACAGCGGCTCAAAGTCTATCGCTTTTGGAATAAAAGGAATTGTTGTAGGAACAAACGCTTTTCACTTTAAGACAAAAGCAAATCACTTTGTACGCATGTTACGTAGAATAAGTTCAATATTTTAAAACTTTTTACGACAATACTATATATGCGTATACACAGAAGTTACGTATGCAAAAGGCCTATCAGTTGGTGACACAGCAAAACCTTTTGCTGAAGGAAGTAGCTCAAATGGTTGGTTATCAAAAGCCTTCTAATTTTACTACTGCATTTAAAGAGTTTTTCGGAATCCATCCGAAAGATATAAATGTTTAGAGAGCGGTCTCTGATCGATCATTCTTTCCCATCAGAGCGACCGTACGACCTTTTTAATGAAGAAGATCGGATAATCAGTTCTCCTTCAATGGTTATTGTTTTAATATGGAAATTATCACCACCTATAACCTGCTCGAAGAATAATTTTGCCGCTGTTTCTCCTACTTTAAAGGGGCGAGGATTATAGGTGGTAAGAGCGGGTTCAATAATTGTTCCCGTATAATCGTTTCCAAAACCTGCGACGCAGATGTCCTCAGGAATTTTTATGTTCAAATGTTTTAAATACATCATGGTCAGGATCGCGCTGTTGTCTGAAATGCAAAAAATAGCTTCTGGTCTGGTTTTTTCCATGAGCCAGTTGTCAATTGCACTGTGGATAGCCGGTTTAGTAAAATCAGTATAAGAGATCCATTTTTCGTCCAATTCAATATTGGCTTTTTTTAATGCTTGTTTGTACCCTTCTAATCTTTTTCTCGTTATATATAGATGCTGGGGGCCTGCAATGACCGCAATTCTTCGACACCCTTCATTCAAGAGGTGTGTAACAATCTTTTCAGATCCTATAACATTATCTAAAAGTACCTTCGATGTTTTCGTTTCTTCACAAATTCGATCAAAATGTATAATAGGTATTCCTTTCTTCATTTGCAATTTAAGGTGTTCAAAAGTCTGGGTCTCTTTAGAATGACAGATCAATAAGCCGTCTATCCAATTGTTCATAATGGTTTGTATGTTGGCTGCCTCGGTTTTATGGGATTCGTTGGATTGGTAGATCATTACCTTGTAACCAGAGGCAGACGCAGTGTGTTGAATACCGCTTAATACCGAAGCAAAAAAAGGATTTTCAATGTCCGGAACGACAACTCCTATAACATGAGTTTCCCTTCGGTTGAAACTTTGTGCTAACAGGTTGGGCTGATAATCGAGCTCTACGGCTGCTTGTTTAACCAAAGCTTTTGTTCTGATCCCGATATCTTCATGGTCCTTTAATGCCCTCGAAACAGTGGATGCCGATACGCCTACCGCTTTGGCAATGTCAATAATAGTAGTCTGTCGTTTTTTGTCAAACGCTGAATTGCGATATCTACCCTTTTTGATTAAGGTGAAATGATAGATGCATTCCTTGCAATAATAACGTTGTAAACCTCTGACAAATCCTGATTTTAAGATGGTCTCAACTTTACCGCATTTTGGACATTTTACTCTTGGCATAACCAGTTATTTTTATTCTATATAGTTTGCTAATTAACGAAAAAAAATAATATAATAAAACAAATATCGCAAATAGTATCGCAAACGTTTAAGATATAAAAAATGATTTTTTATGCGATATGAATTGCTGGAATCAGTTGTATAATAGATATATTAGCAAAAATATTATAGATCACCAATTGTATAAACTATCTATATTAGTATCTATATTTTAAAGTTTCGGTAGCGATATTTGTTTTTTATCATGGTATAATGTAACGACTTTTATGACTTCTCTCGATTACTTTGTTCTTGTTGTCTATGCCAGTGGGATGTTGTTTATTGGTAGTATTCTAAGTAGATGGAATAAGAACACAGCAGATATGTTTGCCGTAAGTAGGCAATCGCCTTGGTGGCTTTCCGGTATATCAGCATTTATGAGTGCTTTTTCTGCCGGTACATTTGTAGTATGGGGAGGGATTGCATTTAAGCATGGCGTTGTTTCGATCAGTATTCTAATGTCATTGGGGGTTAGCTCATTTATTGTAGGTAAGTTTTTGGCAGGAAAGTGGGCTAAGTTAGGCGTCACGACGATAGGAGAATTTATAAACATTCGCTTTGGTGGCGAGGTTGTTCAATTTTATACATGGGTAGGTATGTTATTGAAACTTGTAGCCATGAGTGTGGCATTGTATTCATTCGCTACACTATTTTGTGCATTGGTTCCTTTATCAGAGACTAATATACTGCGTGATCCGGTTACTGGAAACTTATCGATTACATATGCTTGTATTGTTTCGGGGCTATTGATGTTGGTATATGCAGTCAGTGGCGGATTATGGGCGGTTCTTATTATTGATTCGGTACAATTTGTCGTTTTAATGGTTTCGGTACTTTTTGTTGTACCCCTAAGCTTTGAACAGATAGGGGGTGTCAAAAAGTTTATCGAGGCAGTCCCCGAGGGCTTTTTGAATCTATCGAGCGGAAAGTTTACTTATTGGTTTCTAGTGGGATGGGTCGTCGTACATACCTTTAAATTTGGAGGAGAATGGGTGTTTGTTCAACGCTTTCTTGCAGTAAAAAATGCTAAAGAGGCTAAAAAAACAGCTTATTTACTCGGAACCCTTTATTTGATAAGTCCTGTGATATGGATGCTTCCGGCGATGATTTATCGTGTGGAGGATCCTACAGCTAATCCCGAACAAGCCTACTTTTTAGCCTGTGCTGCCGTGTTACCTAGTGGAATGATGGGCTTATTGTTGGCAGCAATGTTTTCGGCGGCCGCAAGTTATATTGATGGGGAAGTGAATGTATATGCAGGGGCAATCACCAATGATTGTTATAAAGCGCTATTTAAACCTTTGGCCAGTGAAAGAGAATTGTTGCTTGTCGGCCGTATCAGTTCATTTTTGATTGGTGCAATTATAATCGGAGGAGCGGTTGCTATCCCCTATATCGGTGGTGCCGAAGAAGTCATCTTAACAATAACCTCGCTTTTGGTCGTCCCTATGGTATTGCCTACGATATGGGGACTGATTTTTGGTAAAATAACGCAGAAAGCGGTATGGTACGCTACTGGATTTAGCTTTCTAGCGGCATTCATCATAAAAATCGGAATGCCACAGACTTCAGACGTAACTATATTAGCATGGATTTCGGAAAACTCACTAGTAGCGGAGGTCGGTATAGGTGTTATCGTTCCTCTTATTGTCCTTGTCTTATTTGAATCTCGTAGTAAACAGCCGGCACAGGGATTTGTGAAGCTTAACAAAATTGCTGTGCAAGAAGAAATAGATCAACAACTCGTGCGCACTACGGTAGAAGCCTATCCCGCGAGATTGCTCGCCTACAGTATTGGCGCTTTGTCCTTATTGATGTATGCATTAGCCTTTACAGCCGGAGATAAAACAGGATTGGTCATCGGATTTGGCGTTGCATTGTCTGTTATCGGTGGTTTTATACTATGGTCATTAAAAAGAATTAAATAGCGAAATCAGTATTTTATAATGAAAAAAGAGAAGAAGAAGTTTGAAGTAGTTGTTGTAGGAGGAGGTCTGGCCGGTTTATGTGCCGCTATTGCCGCTGCTAGAAGTGGGGTGGCAACCTGCCTGTTACACAACCGTCCGGTGTTAGGAGGAAATAGTTCGTCGGAAATTAGAGTTACGCCACACGGAGCTGCTGCTTTCCATGCCTATGCGAGAGAAACTGGGGTGATTTCTGAACTGCTGATCAAAGAACGGGCGTTGAATCATGAAGAGATTTTTGAAAATGGTTGGACCAATTCGGTATGGGATATGGTACAATATGATATGGTTCAAAAAACAGAAAACCTTACCCTTTATTTAAACACAGATTTTCAAGAGGTTATCATGGCGGACAAACGGAACATTTGTGCTATTAAGACCTTTACACAAAATTCGGAAGTCGAGTTAATGATAGAAGGAGACATCTTTATTGATTGTAGCGGAGATGGTGTGTTGGCTTTTCAGGCGGGTTGTGAGTGGCGAATGGGCAGTGAAAGCCGCGCGGAGTTTGATGAACCTCATGCTCCGGAGCATGGGAGTGATGATGTCATGGGAAGTTCCATACACTTTAAGACAAAGCGGATGGATTATCCAGTACCTTTTGAAGCTCCTGAGTGGGCCATTCGATATGAAGATGCCAGTTTTTTCTACCAGAATGGCCGTCCTCCTAAAGATGAGCGTGGCGGTTATTGGTGGCTCGAAATAGGTGTTCCTTACCATACTATCCATCAGAATGAAGAGGTCAGACATGAGTTGACCAGGCATGCCCTAGGGGTATGGGATTGGATGAAGAATAGAGATCCGAAAATGAAAGAAGTCACTAAAAATTATGCTCTTGATTGGATTGGTCAGATACCAGGGAAACGAGAAAGTAGACGGATTATGGGTCAGTACCTGATGACGGAACATGACCCGCAGAATTGTACTGTTTTTGACGATGAGATTGCATTTGGTGGTTGGTTTATCGATCTACATACCCCCGGTGGATTATTAGCCGATGATAGCGAACCTGCAAGTGGAGAGAACTACAACACGTTTACAGACTATGCGGTAAAAAGCTACGCTGGACCATACGGAATACCACTGCGATGCCTTATTGCGAAAGATGTTGATAATTTAATGATGGCTGGACGCAATGTCAGTGTAACACATGCTGCACTTGGAACAGTACGGGTAATGTCAACAACTGCTTTACTCGGACAGGCAGCAGGAACAGCTTCCGCACATGCCGTTTTAAATCAGGGATCCATCAGCAGTTTAACAGAAACAGATATCACCGCTATTCAACAACAGTTACTTCGCGATGGATGTTTTTTACCAAACTATAAGAATATTGATCCTAGGGATTTGGCACGCCAGGCAAAGATCAATGCAAGCAGCAGTGCGAAAGAATATGGAGCTGGTCCGGAAAGCAAGGGAGCCCACCATGGGTTAAATATATGGAAGGACCAGCCTCAATATACAGACACTGTTTTAAGGACGAGAAAGGGACAGTTAATTGCTGTAGGAGATAGTTTCCTAAAAAGCATATCCATATGTGTAACAAATACAAGCGATTCTACCCAGAGGCTACAAGCTAAGTTGCTAGCAGTAGCGCATGTTTGGGATTATCGGATTACCGATTTGCGAGTATTGGCATCTTCTGCTGTAGAAGTGCCGCCCGGTACGAAGCAATGGGTGGATTTCAATATCAATGTTGATACTTTAGAAGTAGGTAAATTTGTTCGCTTGGATGTACTCCCCAATGAACATGTGGAATGGTTGCTTGCGGGAAAAATTGTTACCGGGCACATGGCTAGTTATCAGATTGGGTCGAATAAGATGCGTCGGTTTGGTAGCGGGCATACCTTGAGCTTTAAGGTCAATACTCCTCAGGCCTGCTATGAACCGGAGAACGTGATCAATGGGGTGACTAGGCCGGCGGCGTTCACAAACTTATGGAAGTCTGACCCTATACAACCTCTTCCACAATGGATAGGATTAACCTGGAACGAACCGAAACGTATTGACAAAGTGCAATTGATATTTGCAGGACATTTGTTGCGCGAACTGCATGCCTATGCTCCTTTTTACAGAGATCCGCAATGTGTCCGGGATTATAGCATATCTGCCTGGATTGCCGGAAAATGGGAGAAGATCATTGAAATAGAAGGAAATTACCAACGCCAGCAGGTACATGTACTAGCAGAACCCATAACTACCGATAAATTACAGGTAGAAGTACATGCAACGAATGGCGATGATTCCGCGCAGATATAT
>JBEBWF010000086.1:0-11814 GCA_040392285.1 Sphingobacterium sp.
ATTTGTGTATGTCTGATCCCGAACTTTTTATAGATAGAGAAACGCTATTTGTCGAAGTAATATTGCCGTTGTCTATTGCGAAGACTTACACCTATAGGGTTCCTTTTGATATGTCTGATCGTATTCTAACGGGGTCACGCGTCATTGTGCAATTTGGGAAGAATAAAATCTATGCGGCTATTATCAAATCCATATCGACATTAGCACCTGAAAAATACGAAGCAAAGTATATTTTGGATGTGGTGGATGATCATCCCATAGTCAACAGTAAGCAGTTTCTTTTATGGGACTGGATGTCGGCATATTATATGTGTCATCTGGGAGAAGTGATGCAGGCTGCGTTACCGGCAGCCTTGAAGATGGCTTCTGAAACGAAGATCATTGCTGTAAGTAGTGCGGACTTGGATCGATCAACTTTGTCCGATAAAGCTTTTTTGATCTTAGAGGCATTGGATATAGCAGGTGAACTTCGTATTAGTGACGTTGCTAAGATATTGGGGCAAAAGACTGTTTTTCCACTACTGAAGTCTCTTTTCGAAAAGGGATTTATCCTGATCTCCGAAGAAATCAAGAAAAGATACAAGCCGAAGATCAAAGCTTTTCTGGTATTGGCTAGTGAATATGCCGATTCGGAGGGGCTTCGTTTGGTATTGGACAGTCTGAATAGAGCGCCAAAACAGCAAGATGCCTTGCTGGCTTTTATTCAGCTCAGGAAACAACAACAGGACATTAGTCGTCAAGCGGTAATGGAAGCATCGGGTTGCGGTGCAGGGGCGGTAAGCGCATTGATAGATAGGGGCGTGTTTGAGGTTAGGGAGAAAGCAGTTAGCCGTTTTGCTGGAATGGATGTTTTAGTCGAAAAGGATTTTGTATTGAATGACTGCCAACTTTTAGCATTGTCACAGATTCAAGAATATTTCCAAAATAAGGATGTGGTTTTGTTGCATGGGGTGACAGCATCGGGTAAAACACAAATTTATATACGTCTGATTGAAGAAGCGCTCGCCCGGGGAGAAACCGTACTTTATCTGTTGCCTGAAATTGCATTGACAACACAAATTACGGAACGACTAAAGCTACATTTTGGTAATCAATTGGGGGTGTATCATTCCAAATTCAATGATAATGAAAGGGCAGAGGTGTGGCATAGGGTTTTGAAGAACGAATTTAAAATCGTTATTGGCGCGCGTTCTTCAGTATTTTTGCCCTTTGAGAATTTGGGCTTGGTCATCGTTGATGAGGAACATGAGAGTTCGTATAAGCAATATGATCCAGCGCCGCGCTACCATGCCAGGGATACCGCAATCTATTTGGCTCATCTGCACCAAGCAAAAGTATTATTGGGATCGGCCACACCTTCGGTAGAGAGCTATTACAATGCCAAGGCTGATAAATATGGGCTTGTGCAACTGTCACAACGTTATGGCAATGCTCAGTTGCCACAGATGGAGATTGTCAATATCGCGGAAGCGAGTCGTAAGGATGAGATGCGTAATTTTTTTAGTGTGACGCTTTTGGAACATATTGCGCGAGCTATCGCAGCTAAAGAGCAGGTGATCTTATTTCAGAATAGAAGAGGACATACGACCTTTCTGCAATGTAGTACCTGTGGCTATGTAGCCAAATGTGTCAATTGCGATGTGAGCATGACCTATCACAAGACTTCGGACATGTTACATTGCCACTACTGTGGACATAATGAAAATCCGATCCAGGTGTGTCCGGCTTGTGGGATGCCTCATTTGGAGAGTAAAGGCTATGGGACAGAACGGATTGAGGAGGACTTGGAATTACTGATGCCCGACGTACGGATAGGTCGATTGGATTTGGATTCGACAAAAGGCAAATATGGATTCGAAAAGATTATAGCAGCTTTTGACGATCATGAATTTGATGTGTTGATTGGCACACAAATGGTGGCAAAAGGGCTTGATTTTGGGCGAGTGAGCTTGATTGGTGTGATCAATGCTGACGGAATTATTAATTTTCCGGACTTTCGAGCTTATGAACGTGCGTTCTCTTTATTTGAGCAGGTGTCGGGTAGGGCAGGTAGACGTGATCAGGAAGGAAAGGTCATTATCCAAACGTATTCACCTCAACATAGGGTGATCGAGCAGGTGCTCCATCACGACTATGAAGGGATGTTCTTGAAGGAAATTACCGAGCGGAAGAACTTCCATTATCCACCCTTTGTGCGGCTTATCCGTTTGGATGTGAAACACAACGACCAGCAGAAGACCCAGGATGCTGCTCAAAAGTTGGCCAATGTTTTGCGCGAACAGTTGGGGGATAGAGTGTTAGGGCCAGAGCCCCCACTAGTGAGTCGTGTGCGTAATTACTATATACAGACCATCACATTGAAGGTCGAACGTGTTCATATCAATATCGCTAAAGTAAAGGATCTGATCAGAACGGCATTGGCTTTGTTCGAACTGGATAAGAAAAATGCCGGGGTGTACGTACAGATCGACGTGGATCCGTATTGATCTGTATTTTCAGCACGTGATCTTCAATTCGTCGCTACACAGTTGGTAATTTAACAAATTTGCAGTTTTACAATTTGACTTTAGAAATCTTAAAGGGTTTTTTTACAGCTTTATGAGCCGCGTCCTTCGCAATTTTCGCTTCTAATTCCGATACTTTTTCCGGGCGGCAAGGGTTTTGGCGAACATCCGCATTGAACAACTTCTCATACCAGGCACAGGCGGCGGTGAACCGGCCGTAAGTTAGTTGTAAGTGAAAGCCATCTCGCGTATAATAGTCACCAATACTGGATGTCCGTGCATTCTGAATTGATGTTCCTGCAGGTACTATGAATTCAAAAGCTTTAGATTTGTTGATGCGTTTTGTGGCATCCATGATGCTTTTGTACATCGTCATTTGATTCGTGTCGTAATTTGCAAAACCTTTATGTTTGGAATCCTGTTGATATGCCCAGGTTTGATGATAAATCAATTTTGCATTTGGAGCAAGTGATTGTACATACGAAATCAATTTGGGTAGATCTTTCATAATGACATCGTATTTCCCAGAGAGAGGACTGGCTTGTTGTAAACTGATGAAATCCCAGGCTTCATCCTTTAAAGCTTCCGCTAAGCTGACTTCTTTGGTGATGTTTTTTTCGCCGTCAAGATTTATTTTCCGGTAAGAATAAGCTTTTTTGTTGCTGTCTGCATTTTTAACATGAAGTGATACTGGTGCACCTCCTATATACATATTCCCGATAATAATTTTTTTGTTATCAGCTTTCGCAAGATCATAAAGAAAATGCTCAACAGCATCGTCTGAAAAGCTATTTCCTATAGCTAATACTTTTAAAATACCGTCGTCGGCTGCCTGCTGAGCAGATGTGTTTGTAAAATAGAAGCTGATAACAGCGAGTAGTAAGATGATTTTTTTCATGTTCAAAATAAAAATTAGGTGAGATAAATGTATCGAACGTAGCGTACGATATACCATCAATTCTGGTTCATAGCGAAATTTCGCATGATTTCTTACGATAGATTCAATGTTTAGTGCAAAGTAATAATTTTTTCTCCTTTTTAGCGATAGAGGCGGTTTAATTTTTGATTTTTTTAACAATCAGCACTTGAAAGCTGTGCAGAAGTTCGCTGGCATAGGGTTCCGTTGGTATTGCTACTTGTTGTCATAAAGCGGCTGGCCCTAAACATTTTGCATTTAGTCTATGCAAATCTGCATTAACAATGGTATTTTTGGAGAATAATGGCATACAAATTTGTCGATAATTACAGAGAAAAAGGAGCAAGAAAGCAATTGGTTCACCATCTGGAAAAGCGTGGTATCCAAGATAAAAATGTCTTGAAAGCCATAGGGAAAGTTCCGCGTCATTTTTTCTTTGACGAGACTTTCTGGAACCAAGCTTATCGCGATATTGCATTTCCTATAGGAGACGGACAGACGATCTCCCAACCATATACAGTTGCTTATCAATCGGAGCTTTTACACGTGAAGAAGGGTGATCGCATATTGGAGATAGGGACAGGATCGGGTTATCAGACTTGTATTTTGCTCGAATTGGGTGCGGAAGTATTTACAATTGAAAGGCAGGAAACACTATACAAGCGTACAATTATGGTGCTTCCTTATATGGGGTATAAACCGCATTTTTTCTTAGGCGACGGATCCAAAGGTATTCCCGATCATGCGCCGTATGATAAGATAATTGTTACTGCAGGAGCCCCTTTTGTACCGGAAATTATGCTTCGTCAGTTGAAGTTAGGTGGGTTGTTGGTCATTCCCGTTGGAGATGAAAAACTCCAAAAAATGGTGACTATTCTTCGAGTTGGGGAAAATGAATTTGAGCGGATAGAATTAGATACTTTCCGATTTGTTCCTTTGGTGGGGGATAAGGCTTGGTAATTCTTTCTTTGCTGCCCTTAATTACTTCGTGCTATAACTAGCGATTACTATGAAAGATATTTACAACAATAATATCCAGATTACAGAAAGGGATATTTCAACGTTAGAAAAACAAATAAATACGAATAGCATATTTCGCCTTGTTACCATTATTGTGGGTGGTGCCTTGCTCTTTCAGGTATTTCAGTGGAATAATGTCTGGATCTTGATCGGTGTCGTGTTTGCAATTATATTGGGTTTTGTTGCATTGGTAAGAAGGCAAAGTGATTTGGAAAAGAAACTATATGCGAAGCAATCCTTTCTCAAAGTGAACCAGAATGAGGTTGATCTGCTGGAAGGACGTGTTAATATGTATGAAGATGGAGTCCAATTTGATGATCCGAAGCATCCCTATGTGTCAGACTTGGATGTTTTTGGACCGTTTTCTTTGTTTGGAAAGGTCAATCGATCAGCCACTATGGACGGAGTAGAGCGATTGGCAAAGTGGTTTCTTTCTTCCTCTTCGAAGGAAATTGTAGAAAAAAGACAGATAGCGGCCGATGAATTGTCAAGAAAGGTTGACTGGTGTCAAGAATTTCAATCCAAGCTCCTTTTCAATCTGAAGCAGAAGACCAATATAAAGTTGTTTTTATCCAGTTACTTGGAGAAGGATAGTTTAAAATTTGGAAATGCATTTATGCGCTTCTATGTGCCAATAGCACCGTTAGTCGTGTTGGCTTCCTTGTTGGTTTCTATTTTCTTTTATCCCATTTGGTCATATATAGCTGTCTTATGTGTGTTACATCTGTTATGGACTATGGGATTAGCGGGTAAAGTGAGTTTTTTTTCCAATCGTATAGATAAGATTGGAAATACCTTGATTGCTTATTCAGACGCTATAAAGATGGTAGAGCGTGAAGAATTTAGCAGTGAACTGAATGTGTCTTTGCAGAAAGGACTGTATACCCAGAAGGAGGATCTGTTGTCGGGGGCATTCAAAAATCTAGGGATATTAATTGATAAGCTGGACGCACGTAATAACCTTTTGGTGGGTGCAGTATTGAATATGGTGTTTCTTTGGGATTTCAGACAGGTGCTTGCCATAATGGGTTGGAAGAAGGATTACGGTGATAATGTTATCGAAAGTTTCGATATTATGGCTGAGGTAGAGGCATTGCTCAGTTTGGCTACCTTACAGCGCAATCATCCGACTTGGACCAGGCCAGTGTTGTTGGATAATGTGTCTTCACAGCGAATATATGCCGAACAGCTCAGTCATCCGTTGATCACAGAAGAAAAAGCTGTAGCAAATGACTATGATGCCGGACATCACCAGATAGCATTGGTCACAGGGTCCAATATGGCGGGTAAGAGTACATTTTTACGGACGGTAGGACTCAATGCAGTATTAGCTTATGCAGGTGCTGTGGTTTATGCTGCTAAATTGCACCTGCCAGTATATCGTCTAGTGACATATATGCGCATTAAGGATGATCTCAGTGAAAGCACTTCGACGTTTAAGGCGGAGATCGATAGAATGAGGTTTATCTTAGGAACAATAGAGGTGACAGATGATAGCTATTTCTTGATAGACGAGATGTTGCGGGGGACAAATTCGGTCGACAAGTATTTGGGATCTAAAGCGATAATCAAAAAACTGATCGAGATGAATGGCAAAGGGATGGTCGCTACGCATGATTTACAATTAGCCTCTTTGGAAGATGAATATGATGCTGTTATTAAGAATTTTCATTTTGATATTCAAGTGACCGATGGCAAAATGTTATTTGATTATAAGCTTAAAGAAGGAAAATGTACAGTCTTCAATGCGTCTATGTTGCTAAAGGGAATCGGTATAGATGTGGGGGGACTCTAAGATGGAGTGTTGCTGGCTAACCCTTCATGATTCTATCCAGTTCGCGCTTAGATTCCCTTTCTTTTATCGTTTCACGTTTATCAAAGTCCTTTTTACCCTGTGCTAAAGCAATTTCTATTTTTGCAAAACCACGTTCGCTGATAAAGATCTTCAACGGGACTATGGTAAATCCTTTTTCTTCTCCTTTTTCTTTGAGTTTCTTAAGTTCTTTTTTAGTTAATAATAACTTTCGATCTCGTTTTGCTTCGTGGTTGTAAAAGGAACCAAAAGAATATTCGGCTATATGCATATTACGAATATATAATCCATCTTCAAAAAAGGCACAAAAGCTGTCATTAATGTTGGCTTTTCCTTCACGAATGGATTTTATTTCAGTACCCAACAGTTGGATTCCGGCTATATATTTATCTAAAAGATGGTATTCAAAAGATGCTCGCTTGTTTTTTATATTAATTTGCTTAGCCAACGCCATATAAACTATATTTGTTAAAACAAAGTTAATCATTTTAAGATTATGTCCTACTTTTAAAGTTGATCTACTATTGCAGTTTTATTTACAATAATTTAACTTTATGAGATTTATATGTATTTTCTAATACGCCAAATAAGTTGAAGATTTTGTATGTTTGCACGATTTTAAAGGACAAAACATCTTGGAATTGACAAAAGATTAGGCATACATGGACATTTTCCTAGAATAGGTTTGATAGTCTGCGTAAAATTGAGTTGTTTTTTGTTTTGACGTTTGTCGGTTTAAAGTCAAAAAGTATGAAGTATTTTTATAACAAATAAGAAATACCTGTATGAGCAAGGGAAAGTTAAGCGAAATAACGTCTAGGTTCTTAGAAAAAGAACTTGAGCCAATCAAGGCCAGCGATTTGTACGCATATTTTAGACCCATTCAATCCAAGCAGGATACGGAGGTACAGATCGACGGAAAGCGTGTTTTGATGTTTGGTTCGAATTCCTATTTGGGATTAACAACGGATCCACGAATTATAGAAGCTTCGCAAAAGGCTTTAACAAAGTACGGTACAGGCTGCGCCGGTTCTAGATTTTTGAATGGGACGTTGGACATTCATGTAGAATTAGAGGAACAGTTGGCAGATTATGTAGGTAAAGAAGCCTCGGTACTGTTCAGTACAGGTTTTCAGTCTAATTTGGGACCTTTGTCCTGTCTTACGGGTCGCAATGATTATATCTTATTGGATGAGCGGGATCATGCTTCTATCATTGACGGTAGTCGTTTGTCTTTTTCTAAAGTAATTAAGTATGCCCATAATGATATGGACGATTTGCGGGCGAAAATGATGCGGCTTCCGGAGGATAGCTTTAAGTTAATTGCTACCGATGGTATATTTTCAATGGAGGGAGATATTGTTAATCTTCCCGAATTGGTGCAAGTAGCTGAGGAGTTTGACGCCGCAATTTTGTGTGATGATGCACATAGTCTAGGTGTTATTGGAGAGCATGGTGCTGGTACTGCTAGTCATTTTGGACTTACAGAGAAGGTTGACCTTATTATGGGAACATTTAGTAAGTCCTTGGCTTCATTGGGAGGTTTCGTGGCTGCGGATAAGGATACGATTGAGTTCTTGAAGCATCGAGCACGCTCTTTGATGTTTAGTGCGAGTATGACACCGGCATCTGTAGCCTCCACATTAAAAGCTTTGGAGATTATCCGAACCGAACCACAACATATCGAGCGGTTATGGGCGAATACAAACTATGCGAAGAAACTATTATTGGAAAGTGGATTTGATTTAGGAGCTACGGAAAGCCCAATCCTCCCTATTTTTGTACGTAACAACGAAAAAACGTATATCGTGACAAAAATGCTTCAAGAGTACGGGGTTTTCGTGAATCCAGTAGTCGCTCCGGCTGTTCCAGCAGAAGAATCGTTGATACGGTTTTCGTTGATGGCAACCCATTCTTTTGCACAAATAGAAGAAGCTGTGGAAAAGATGACCAAAGTATTTAAATCCTTAGAAATAGAAAGAGCAGTTAGTTAACCTATAAATTTTAAGAACATGATTACGATCATACCCGTAGAAACAAAGAAGCAGAGAGCACAGTTTATCGATTTTCCGCATGATTTGTATAAGAATGATCCTAATTATGTTCCGGAGCTGTTTTTGGGGCAAGAAGACCTCTTAAACCCTTCGAAACATCCTTTTTATAAGCATTCTTCTGTACAACTTTTTTTGGCGTATGATGAAGGTCAGATCGTGGGGCGTATAGCGGCTATTTGGAATGTAAATCATAATGCTTTTAACCAGGTTCAGGAGGGACAGTTTGGTTTTTTTGATTGTATTGATGACCAGAAAGTCGCTAATAAGCTATTTGAGGTGGCGACTGCTTGGGTAAAAGAAAAGGGTGGAAATAATATTGTAGGTCCGATAAACCTGAGTACGAACGATACTTGCGGATTGTTGGTTGAGGGTTTCGATAGGCCACCGATGGCTATGATGACTTACAATTATCCATATTATTTGGATCTTATTGTGAATTTTGGTTTTGAAAAAAAGGTTGACTTGCGCGCTTATTTGGTAAACACATCTTTAGCCAATCAACGCGCAGTTCTTTTGCTGGATAAATTAGAAGAACGTCTCAAACGTAGTGGAATTGCACTTCGGTTAATCAATTTAAAGGATTTTAAGAATGAGGCTGCTAAGATAAAAACAGTTTACAATAAGGCATGGGACAAAAATTTAGGTTTTGTGCCGATGACAGATGACGAGTTTAATTTTGTGGCAAAAGACCTCAAGATGATTGTCGACCCCAAGTATTGTATTATAGCGGAGAAAGGTGATGAGATCGTCGGTTTTGCAGTAGGTATTCCTAATATAAATGAGGTGTTGATAAAAATTAAGAGAGGACGTTTGCTACCTACAGGTATTTTTAAACTGTTGTTTGGTAAGAAAAAAATTAAAACCTTGCGTGTGTTAATGTTGGGCGTACTTGAAAATTATCGAAAGCTCGGAATCGAGGCCTGTCTGTATGGTCATATTATTAGGAATGCGATGGCTACAGGTATTGAAGGGGGAGAATGTTCTTGGATGCTGGATGATAATTATATGATGAACCACGCTATAGAGCAAATAAATGGAGATTTCTATAAGCGTTATCGGCTTTTTGAAAAAGCGATATCATGAAACCATCCTAAGCATACCATTCACATACCATTCACAAGTAGCAATCAAGCCATTCGATGAAGTCAGGGAGTTCTTGAATACTATTGAGAATAGACACAAGCGTGAAAAGTATGCGCATGATAACTTCTTGCCATTAAAACCGCCGAAGGCAGCATGAGAGCCTGATAGCTTCATCACCATTAAAAGACAGATTATATACAGATGAAAAAAATATTCATTACTGGAGCTAGCGGCTTTATAGGATATCATCTTGTCATGGCAGCGAAGGATATGGGTTTAGAAGTGCATGCTGCAATTAGAGCTACAAGTAATGTTCATGCTATTAGACCATATGTAGATAAGTTTGTCTACCTTGATCTGGCTGATACAGCGGGGTTGCGGGCCTTATTTGAGCAGGAACAATACCATTATATCGTGCATGCGGCAGCTTTGACGAAGGCAAAGGACGAAAAGACCATGCTGCAAGTGAATGTTGGTCATACGGAATGTATATTGCACGCAGCTTTTAGTGCACAAATGCCTTTAGAAAGGGTGTCTTATGTGAGTAGCTTGGCTGCCTTGGGCCCTACAACGTATCATGGATCCACACTACTGGATGAGACGTTCCCTTATCAGCCAGTGACAGTATATGGCAGAAGCAAACAAGCATCTGAAGAGATGATTCGTGAAAAGTTTGGCGAGCAAGCAATTTCTGTATTTAGGCCTACGGCGGTATATGGGCCGCGCGAGAAAGATATATTTCTTGTTTTTAAAACGATGAATAAAGGGCTGGATCTTTATATAGGAGGCAAACCACAGAGGTTGAGTTTTATCTATGTAAGAGATCTTGTACACGTCCTGTTGCAAGGTTGTATACAGCCTCAGGAAGGATTACAGTTTTATAATATCACGGACGGGGAGGTGTATTCAAGATATGAAATGTCCGAAATATTTCGACAGATCTTTCAGAAGAAAATGTGGCGTATGCATGTATCCTATAGATTAGTGGAGGCGATAGCAAATGTCTCACATAGACTATATAGAAATTCTTTGAAAACGCCTGTTATTTATCCCGAGCGATTGAAAGAATTGACTGCTGAAAATTGGGGATGTGATATCTCCAAAGCTCGGAATATATTAGGCTTTAATCCTTCGTATAACTTAGAAAGAGGATTGAAAGAAACATTATTGTGGTACAAAGAGAATAATTGGCTTTAAATTTTGAGTGATGAGCAGACAGCAGATTAATAAAAAATTATTTCTAGACAGAAAGCGTACAAATATATTGAGTGTGCCAGAACAAAAATTGATTTCTTATTTGGTGCCAAAAGTTCCCAATTGGATATCTTCCGACGGGCTTACCGCAATAGGTCTTTTCGGGTCGCTGATGATTCTGGGTAGTTTTCTGTTGGCAGAATATGTAAACAGAGATTTGCTGTTGTTGGCTATACCCGGTTTTTTTGTGCAATGGTTTGGAGATTCGTTGGACGGACGTATAGCCTATTATCGCAATAAATCACGTAAGTGGTACGGCTTTGCATTGGACATTGTGATGGATTGGGTAAGCACAGTATTTATTGGACTGGGGTATATTTTCTATACTGTGGGCGATTTTAAATATTTAGGTTTTGCATTGGTGGCTTTATATGGATGGGCGATGATCATCTCTCAGCTACGCTATAGAATTACCGATAAATATACGATAGATGCTGGATTGATGGGGCCGACCGAGATACGGGTAGTTATTTGTTTGGTGCTTCTGTTAGAGGTTGTGGTGAAAGGTACCATCGACTATAGTGTGCTGGGGATATGTGTTATATTATTCTTTATCAATATCGTGGATACGAAAAAGCTACTGGTATTAGGAGATACGAAGGATAAGGAGGAGAAATTAGCGAAGCAACAGTCTGTCGAAGATATAAAGTGAGATGTCATTTAAGCTGAAAGAGTTTTTAAGAGCCCAATTGTCAGCATTTGTTGGCGGGTTGTCCGATCTTGGAATTTACTCGTTTTGTTATAAGGTGTTGGCGATATCAGCACCTTTTTCTAATGTAATAAGTGGCAGTCTTGGAGCAGTAGTCAATTTCACCATCAATCGGTATTGGTCTTTTAACAACACGGGGAAATCTATAGAGAGCCAACTGTGGAAGTTTATTTTGGTAGTGGTGGGTAGTATCGCTTTGAAATCGCTAGGTATTCATTTTTTTGTTGATGTGTGGAATTGGCATTTTATCCTTTCTAAATTGATAGTTGAGCTCGTGGTTTCTCTAGGTTTTAATTTTACTTTACAAAAATTTTGGGTATTTAAACGGTAATATATTATTGTCTTTTAAATTTATCTTTCAAACTGTTAACGAGTTATGCTAAAAAGTGTGATTTAACCCTTCTCATTCTTTTGTTTTTATTTTTAATTTTCTACCTTTGTGCTCGCTCCGCAAGGGGGCT
>JBEBWF010000087.1:0-11236 GCA_040392285.1 Sphingobacterium sp.
ATCTGCCTTGAAGAAATCAGCATCCTGATCCTGTTTCATGGCGATTGTTCCATCGGCAAGACGCATAATCTCCAGGCCTTTATAGTGGACGATATCCTCGTTTATTTCGTCCAACGACATCTGCTTACCATCCGCTAGGGTAATCAACGCGTTTTCTTGCGGTAGCTCGATATCTGTCGATAAAGTAGGTGTAGATATAGACGCCATCGTATTGCTATGCTGTCCGCCGTTAAAAAGCCTGTACGCCATAAAGCCCAACAAGCCCGTCAGGAGAAATACAGCTGCAATACTCCCTATTCGGATAAGAGTAGCCTTTAATGATCTGATCTTGCTGCTTGCAGTGGGCTGCCCAGCTTCTATACGATCCAGTATATGTTGAAAAACCTCCTCTTGTCCAAATGTTCTGTTTTCCCGAAGTTGCACGAGTTCATCGACGACCTCGGAAAAGGTGGGTTCATCCAATAGTGGCATATAGGCATTAAACTCCTGTTGCTCCTGTTCGTCCAGTGTGCCTTGCAAGTACTTGTCAAAAAGAATTCGAAATCTTGTCGTGTCCAATTTTTTTTCGCTTATCTATATACTGTACACCTAAGTAAGACGGTACGACTAGTTGGATTGAAAAAAAGTATTTAGATTACTAGTATTTAGATATGAGATATGAGACAAGAGATGTTAGACACTAGATATTAGTATTTAGACATTAGACAATAGATATGAGAGGTCGAAGAAAGGGGGCTGTATTTATCCCTGCTTAGTGATCCACTTAAATAAATAACTGGTGGCGGTATAGCCTAATAATAGCAAATAATTATAATCTGCTCGGGCGAGGGTCTTGCGTAAGCTTTTCAGGGCTTGTGTAATATGGTTTTTAACGGTATTGGGTGAGATACCCATTTCGTGTGCAATCTGCTGATGGCTATAACCTTCTTCTCGGCTCAGGCGCAAAGCCTTTTTCTGTTGCTCGGGGAGGTTTTCGATCGACAATGCTAAGTGGTTCTCCAGTTCTCGTGCTTCCACCTTCTGCTGCACATCATTTGCGATCATGTCTTGCACTTGTACCAGGTATTGCTGTACGACACGTGCACGACGTAGCTGATTATAACAAAGGTGTTTGGCCGAAACATAGATCCAAGGCCAGATATCCTGTTCTATACGTATCTGCTCGCGGTTAGCCCATATCTTTACAAAACAGTCCTGAACAATTTCCTCCGCCACGGCAGTATCTTTCATAATCTTATAGCCCAAGTCGAAGATCAACGGTGCATAGGTATCATACAGCACCTTAAATGCTGCTTTATTCCCCTGTTTGATTTGTACCAATATTTCTGTTGAGCACACTATCATGATATCCAGTTATTTCCCGGGACAATTTAGATTTCCTAATAAAGGTAGAGACAATAATCTAAAAATCCAATCTGTGTCAAAGATAACAACCTTATGTTAAGTCCATATGAAATATCCATGATTGCAAAACACAGACCCAAATGATAATAATCTGGATATTCCATATGGCCTTTAAGATACAAATTAGTTACATATGAATATTTAGCTCCTTGCCACAATTCTCCTTCATCGGATACAGCAGATACTGCTGAAAATCGGTTAACAGGGATACTGCAGCGATAATCGTGTAGACGAAAGAAGAGTATATACCGGTAGAATGGAACTGCAGACTGCAATAAAATCGATAATTTATTTTTTGAAATATACGCTTTTGTAAAAAAATGTAAAATAAATATTGCGAAAAAGATATTTCGCTTTATATTTGCCTTTGTTTTTAATGAGTCTAAATAAGAGTTATTATTTAGTATCTTACAAAAAGCAAAGAGCGCCATGCTGAAGACGGCAATCTTCGCATGACGCACCAACCTAATATCAGCGGCAACTGATATTAGTGTAATCAGCTCAGCAAGCTGGGCTGATTTCTCCCGATACTGTAAAATATGGAAGGAGCTGCAAGATAGTAAAAAATCAGGATTGGTTAAATATCCATTCGTTCGATTTTTTGTCATATTTGAACCCTTTCATAATCAGTTGAAGTGATTGTCATGTTAAACAACAACTCAACATGTTATGAAAACAATAGTATACACCACGTTTCTGATCTTGTTCACCCTGTGCAGCAAAGCTATTTTCGCACATGCTTTGTGGATCGAAACCAATTCTTTAGGAACAAAAGGCCAAGCCCACGAAGTAAAAGTTTATTATGGGGAATACGCTTCCCAAGAGATTGATCCGGTCGATAAATGGTATTCCGATGTCAAGGAATTCACCATCTGGTTAACTACCCCGAACCAAGAGAAAATACAATTACAAAAAAATCCAGCAGCTGATTATATCGCATCATCGTTCGTTCCAACGGAAGAAGGAGTATATACTTTAACGATCGCACATGCCGCCAAGGATTTGGGTGGTACAACAAAATATGAATTTTCATCGACTGCATTAGTCGCTGTAGGAGAAGGAACCTTACAGCCTCTTGATCTCTCCTTGTATGTACAGGTACCTCCCACTATCTACTCGAAAGACGGGGTAGTAGATGCGGTAGTGATCCAAAATGGACAGCCCCTGGCAGATGCTGAGGTCAGCGTAATGAGTGGAGAAGGATGGACAAAGGTGTTCAAAACCAATACTGCCGGCAAAATTAGTTTTCCAGCAATCTGGAAGGGTAACTATGTCGTAGAAGCTTCTCATGTGGAAAAGAAAGAAGGTGTTTGGCATGAAAAGCCTTTCAAAAGGACTTGGCAAGGAGCTACAACATTCGTTCAAGTACAATAATAAACAACAGTGTATCTTATTAGGAAGACGGCAATCTTCTCGATACACTTATACGGCCCAAGCGGCAAATGACAATTGATCGATAGCATCTAAGTAATATTGATCACCGATACTGTAAATAAAAATAAAGAATGCAATATTTTAGAATCCTGCTAATTACGATGATGGTTGTTTGTGTAATAACGACTATTCGAGCTCAGGAAACAGTTATTAAGTTAAGAGGTACAGTAGTGGACGTAGCTCGTTCGGGCATAGAAGGAGTCTCCGTAAAGGTTAATAATAGTAAGACGGTAACAGATAAAAATGGTTTCTTTTCTATTGAGGTTACAAAAACGAATTCAACGACGATAGAAGTTTCCCGGATTGGCAAGAAGACTGTAAGGCAGACCGTTTCGTCACGGGATTTACTGAAGTCACTTGAATTTGTTATGGAAGATGATGGTAAGGTGTTGGAGACGATAGAAGTCTTAGGTCTGACTAAGGTAGATGAAATAAATAAGGAGGCTTTCAATGTCACGGCAGTAGATGCACGAAAACTTCATAATTCTTCGATGGATGTCGGTCAGTTACTCAATAGAGTTTCGGGGGTAAAAATTAGGGAGTCCGGGGGGATGGGATCACGTGCGGCGCTTTCTTTAAATGGCTTCTCGGGTAATCAGGTCAAGGTTTTTTTAGATGGGCTACCTATAGACAACTATGGTTCATCTTTTCAACTGAATAACATCCCTATTAATTATATCGATCACATCGAAGTGTATAAAGGTGTAGTACCCGTATGGTTGGGTGGTGATGCCTTGGGGGGAGCCATTAATTTGGTTAAGAATACGAATCCGATGAGTTATCTTGATGCTTCTTATTCTTATGGGTCGTTCAATACCCACCGTGTGAATGTAAACGCGGGAATAGTACGGGAGAACGGATTTACATTGGAAGTGAATGCCTATAAGAATTATTCCGATAATAATTATCGCGTCCAAGTCGATGTTGTACCTGACATGAATTCGGGAGTAACTGTTCCGGATCGGGTAAGTCGGTTCCATGATGCCTATCAAAATCAAATGCTCAACTTAAATGTGGGCGTGGGCAATAAGCGCTGGGCGGACCAACTTTTGTTTGGCTTTAATTGGGGTAATAACCATGCGGATATCCAGACAGGCAATCGAATGGACGAGGTCTATGGTGCCCGCTTTCGGGATGGAGCGGTCATTCAACCAACTTTTCAATATAAAGTATCCGATGTAGGGTTAAAAGGATTGGATGTAGCACTACGAGGGAGTTTTAATTTTGGAGAGGAACGTAGTATAGATACCGTCTACAGAAGGTTTAATTGGTATGGCGAAAGCATTCCTAAAGGCAATAATAGTTGGGATCCAGGAGGGGAGCGGACGAAAGAATTTTATGTCTACCGTAACAATAATGGCAATGCGGCTTTGAACATTAATTATACGATTAATGCGAGTAACGCTCTTTTCCTTAACAACACGTTTACGTCATCAAATAGAAAAGGTGAAAATGAGTTACAACCAGATAATCCTTTCTATAGTCAACCTAAAATAACCCAGAAAAATATTTTGGGTATAGGCTTGGGCAATACATCGATAAAGAACCTCGATAATAATATCTTTTTCAAATACTATTATCAGTATGTAAAAGCATATGAGGTGGATAATAATGTATACAGCACGCGGGAACAAGACCGTAACTTCTTTGGTTATGGATTAGCGAGTACATACCATTTCAGTACAAATACCCAATTGAAATTTTCCTATGAAAAAACATATCGCGTACCCGAACTCAATGAACTCTTCGGAAATGTCGAGAATTTGGATGCCAATCCGGCACTTAAGCCCGAAAGCTCTGATAATCTGAATATAGGAGCTTCCTATGCGTTTTCACTGGGTGAAAAAAATGCTTTTTTAATCAATGGGAATGCTATTTACCGCTATGCGAAGGATTACATTCGATTTGTTTTGTCCGCTACAAACAATGATAATACCATAAGACAAACGGCACAAAACCAGCGGGATGTAAGTAATCTGGGATTTGATGTTGAAGCCCGTTATTCTTATGATAGAAAGCTTTCTGTAGGGGCAAATGTTACGTATCAAAACCTACGTAATCAAACAAAATATGAAATCAGCAAAACAGATGTAAGCATTTTTTATAAGGACCGACTTCCCAATATTCCCTATCTTTTTGGGAATGCAGACCTCGCATATACATGGCATAATGTGCTACTTCCCCAATCCAGACTGGATATTGGGTATAACCTGTTCTTTGTTCACGAGTATTTCTTAAAATGGCCGTCGGCAGGACTATTAGGAAAAGAGATTATTCCACAACAGCTTTCCCATGATGTCTATGTGACCTATTCATTTGCTCAAGGTAAATACAATATTGGTATAGATGGGCGAAACCTTACCGATGCTCTTCTCTATGACAACTATATGTTGCAAAAACCCAGTAGAAATTTCAGTGTAAAATTTAGATATATTTTAAAATAAGTAACATACAATGAACGTAAAACCGTTTTCATGGCTTACCATTCTAGGAATGAGTATGCTTTTTATAACGTCATGTAATAAAGATGGCAATCCCGGTCCGGGAGATACAGGACATGGATCAAAATATGTGTTTGTGGTTAATTCAGAAGGGACGGCAGGAGAAGCTGCCAATTATATCGTTACAGCAGAAGATCTATCCGGAGGCGAAATTTCCATTAAGAACAATGGGGTAGAGACTAGTGCTTACTCTTTCTTGGTGCAGAACAATATTTTATTTGGTATTACGTATGCGAATTATGGTCCTACCCAAGCTTTTAAGTTGAATGGAGAAGGTAATCTCGCACCTTACGGTAATAAAGTAAATACGGAGTTTACAGGAGCTTATACACCTATTGACAATAACGCTTACGTCGGGGTATCACTTTCGGGTGGTGTTGCAAGTCCCGAAGCGACCCTTTACAAATTTGATGCAGAAAATATTAAGGTTTTAGCAAGGAAGTCGTTTAGTATAAAAATGATCGGTAATGAAGAGATTGCTAACTATAACGGTATTATGGAGGTTGGCAATAAATTATATATGCCTCTGGTATCTACACCAGGTGTAGCGGGACAAGTCACCAAATATATTGACAATGCATGGATTGCTGTCTTTGACAAAGCTACTCTAGAATATAAGAAGCTTATCGTTGAAGATCGTATTGGCCCTATCGGAAATTGGTTTGGTATGCACGGGATTCAACAGATTAGCAACGGTGATGTGTATGCATGGTCGACGTCAGCAGATAATACAGAACACATCGCGAAAAACCCTTCAGCAATTATCAAAATCAATGCATCTACAGATGAGATCGACGAATCGTATTTCTTCAATGTGGAAGAAAAAACCGGCAAGAAAATCGCACGAGGAACTTATTTGAAAGACGGAAAGTTTTTAATGACTTTCTATCAAACTAGCCAAACAGGTGGGGTACAGGGAGGTATTGTTAATCTGGCTATTGTAGATGTCATCAACGAAGAAGTAACGGAAGTGAGTGGTGTGCCAGACCATGCTCAAATGCCTTACGATAATAAAACCTTTGTAGATAATGGAGGTAATACAGCTTATTATGTTTTCAAGAATGATGAAGGAAACTTCTATGTGTATAATGTTGATGTGGCCACAGCTACCGCTACAAAAGGTGCTCGTTTCGTCGGGATACAAAATGTTACCGCGATTTCTAAATTAACCTATTAAAAAGAAGCTTAAAAATGAAGAAAATTTCTACAGCCTTATTCTTAAGTATACTTGCTTGTTGGTCAAGTATCGCCATTGCACAATCTACTTTTTCTGTCGATGGTTATGTTTTGAATGAATATCAAAAGCCTGTTCCAGGGGTATCGGTGAGATTATTAAACCAACCTAATCGCGGTGCAACCGATCAGAATGGCTATTTTATTTTGCAGGGCGTTCGATCGGGCAATCATAAACTAGAGGTGTCAGCTATAGATGTACATAAAGGTGTCTTTGATATCAACGTGCAGGATGCTGATTTACATTTGTCCTCCCTCTTTATAAAGGAGCGTAAGCAAGCGATCGATGAGGTCGCGGTATATGGTAAATATTATCAGAATTATAAGCTGGATAGCATATCCGGGTCCTTACGCCTGAGCACGCCGGTGTTAGAATTGCCTCAGAATATTCAAATTATATCGGCCGATTTGATGGCCGATCAGCAGGTATTCGATATAGTAGACGGCATTACCCGTAATATCAGCGGGGCGACTCGCCAAGGCCATTGGGATAGCCAATATGCTAACATTCGTATGCGTGGCTCTAAGATTCCGGCTTTCCGAAATGGAATGAATATAGAAGCGTCATGGGGTCCTACTGCGGAGGATGTTTCGATGATCGAGCGGATTGAATTTGTCAAAGGACCTGCGGGTTTTATGCTTGCAGGTGGTGAGCCTGGTGGTTTTTATAATGTGGTAACAAAAAAGCCTTCGGGAAGACAAAAGGGATCGGCCACGTTTAACGTAGGTAGCTTTAGTACATATCGTGGTGCGTTGGATCTTGACGGTAAACTCAATCGGGATGGTAAATTATTGTATCGGCTGAATGTAGCTGCACAACAAAAAGACTACCATACTAAATACAATTTTAACAATCGGGTGGCGGTAGCTCCTGTATTAACCTATCAGGTAGACAGTGCTACGGCTATTACGTTAGAATACACTTTTCAAGGCTCTAGCTACTTAGCTAATGGAAACTATGTCTTTTCACCTAAGCAGTTCGCTGATCCTGATATCGACAACGACTTCTTCTATGGAGACCCGTCTTTCGAACCGGGGAAACTGAGGGATCATAGTACCTATCTTTATTTGGATCACCAGTTGAATCCCAAATGGAAATTGCATGCACAATTGGCGTATTTCAATTTTGCTATGGAAGCAAATAGCACTTGGGCGAGTTATATGAAGGCTAATGGAGACATGCCACGTTACTGGAGTATCGGAGACGAAGCGGGAGAAAACAAGTTTGGTCAGTTTTCTTTTCATGGAGAAGAAAGAACGGGTAGTGTCAGGCATCGAATTCTTGTTGGAGGTGATTTTGGGAATAAAAAGTTTTGGGGCGACTTTAGAACATTGCTTAATCCCCTTCCTTTAGAACTTAACGTATATGAACCCGTATATGGCATTCCCGGTTCGGCCTTCCCTGTTATAGATCGTTCACAAAGTACGAAAGTCCGGGCGGGTGGCAGCAATTATGTATCTTCTGTTTCTTATATGTCCTTTTATGCGCATGACGAGCTGGCTTTTTTGGAAGATAGACTTCGCCTCTCACTAGGTCTCCGCTTTACAAATGCGCAAACGGTGGGAAAAACCAGTGCAGCAGATTTGAGAGACAACGTGTTGAGTCCGAGAGCGGGTTTGAGCTATTCAATCGACAAGGCCACAAGTGCCTATGGATTGTACGATCAATCGTTCGTGCCGGTCGCTGGAACCGATTGGGAAGGTACTGTTTTCAAACCTATCCGAGGTAATAATATGGAGCTCGGGCTGAAGCGAGAATGGTTCGACGGAAAATGGATTTCTACGGTAAGTGGATACGTGATTAGGAGACAAAACCAACTCGTTACCGATTATGATCATCCACGACCTGGTGGCAGTTCGCAATATTTTCAGAAGCAGGAGGGAGAAGCTAAAACACAAGGGCTTGAATTGGACATTGCCGGAGAGTTAGTCCGAGGTTTAAATGTGAACATGAATTATGCGTTAACGGACTCCAAGATATCTAAATCCACCGATGAGTCAGCTATAGGAAATATTACACCCAATACCGCAAAGCATACGGCGAATGCGTGGCTTAATTATCATGTACAAGACGGAGTACTCACCGGATTCGGTATCATAGGTAGTGTACAGACCATGTTTGATCGTGCTGTTGGATCGACGAAGGAGGCTAATTTTAAAAATTATGTCAGAACAGACGCCGGTATCGGTTATCAACGAGGTCAATATAGCATCTCGTTAATGGTGAACAATCTTTTGGATAATAGGGCATTGTTAACTTCGGGTTCGACGACTAAGGTTAGTGACGCTGATAAGCTAAACGGTTGGGTAGACTATTATACCTATATCGTAGAGGCTAGACGGAATATGCGTATTGGAATTACCTATAAATTTTAGAATAGCTATATATATGTACACGATCCTATTGTTTGCTATCCTCTTTGCATCCTTCCTCTTTTACAATTCGAGTGAAAGGGTAAAGTTCGGTAGCAGGCCGAAATGGTTGGAAGATTTTAGTCGGCAGAAAAGTTTGATTCGTAGCGTGAGTATAGGGATATGGTGTGTGACGATGGCGATAGTCCTTTGGGATCAAGGGCTTGGATCAGGCTTTTTTGCCCTATTTGCCTACATCATGGCGATGCTGAGTGTAGTGGTGTTATTGAACCCCTACAAGTATTTGCGGTGGCAACACCTTGTCCTGGTATTGGCTCTTGGTTTAGTCCTTGAATGCGTTGTTTTCTAAATTTTATCAGATCGTACGATGCCAGCAAATAAGAAATATTTGAGTAGCCCGTTTCAACGGTTTTTAAAGATTACGGCAGGTTTTATCGGCGGGTATGCGGTCATGCTGTCCTTTCACATTCTGCTCACCTTTATTTTTGAGAAGAAGAATGTCGTTATTACGGCAGCCTTTACGGGATATATCCTGTGGGCGGTACTCTTGTTGTTTGCCTTTTTGGCGAAGAGTGGATGGAAAATTTGGGGATTGTATATCCTGTTGACCCTGCTCTTTGCCTTACCCTATCTTTTGAAATTGTGATAAACACTAAAATGAATATCAGGAATTACAATATCTTCTTTCATACACACACCATCAGCGGCATTGTGATTTGTGCATTGCTGTACGTTATCTTCTTTACGGGTTCATTTTCTTTTTTCAAACAGGAGATTTCTGCCTGGCAGAAGAATACGTCTTATGTAACCTATTCAGCAGATCATTCGGAATATGACAAGCTGCTGGATTCGATAGGTACAGACTACAATTTACAGGGAAGGGACATCACTTTTTATATCCAACGTTCGGGCACTGGTGCTTATGTGAATATCAGTGCTCCGAACGATAGTATTTTGAATAAGGAGAATCTGGCCAAATTAAAACTGGAAAAAGAAGGAGAGAAGAAGGGAAGACGACGTGGCCGAGGAGGTGATGCCAAATATTTCAGCTACGATTTTGTCAAAAGAAGTGCCGGAGACTACTCGACGAACTACGATATGGGCGAGTTTCTATATCGTCTACATTTCTTAGCTCAGCTCAATGAAGTGCCGATCCGAGTGGGGATTGCACCATTCGGCTATTTTATTGCCGGACTCACATCGTTCTTGTTTTTGTTTGCATTGATTACAGGACTTCTGTTGCATTGGGATAAGATCGTGACGAACTTCTTTGTCTTTCGGCCTTTCAACAAGTGGAAGACAGTATGGACAGATATGCATACGGCATTGGGTGTTATAGGCTTTCCCTTCCAGTTCCTGTATGCTGTCACAGGTATATTTTTAATTATCAATTCAGTTCTTGCTATTCCTTTCGGGAAGCTTCTCTATGACGGAGATACTGAAAAGATGTATCAGGATCTGGGCTATTCACGGGCGACAAAGCAAGAATATCTCTATAAACCTCTGGAGCGAGATGTGAAATTGGCTGCTTATATCGATCTGGCCCAACAAAAATGGCCAGATAGTGAGATGCGCCGTATTCAAGTGAAAAACTATGGCGATTCGAATATGCATGTTATGCTCGAACTTGAGCCTCTGTTTAATAAAAGCTTTGCGGGTTCTGGCGTACTCCATATTCGTGTACATGATCAAAAGATTCTCGAGGAAAAATCACCTTTAACCGAAGCCTCTTATGTAGATAACGTACGGAGCCTACTTTACAGGCTGCATTTCGGAGATTTTGGGGGGTATCCGGTTAAAACGATTTATTTTATATTAGGGATAATGGGGTGTTTGGTGATTACATCAGGGATTCTTATTTGGTTAGTCGCTCGAGATAAGAATAACGTACTCCCACGGAAAAGAAAGTTTAATTTTTGGGTAGCCAACGTCTTTATGGCGATTTGTCTGACCATGTTGCCTGTTACAGCTTTTACGTTTATCGCGATCAAAGTGAGTCCCGATGTCGACCAGCGTTTTATCTATTCCGTTTATTTCTATAGTTGGTTGGCTTTAGCGTTGTATTATATCGTTCGGAGAAATATCAACCGAACCAATCGAGAGACCCTGTTGTTGGGTAGCTTGTTGGCATTTTGCGTGCCTGTAGCGAATGGCATCATGTCGAACAACTGGATGTGGAATACGATGGCCCATAGGCAAACGGATATATTTGTTATCGACTTGTTATGGCTCATTATTGGAGTAGTAGGAATACTGACGTTTTTGAAGTCTAGAACATTTTTTAAGAAATT
>JBEBWF010000088.1:0-11165 GCA_040392285.1 Sphingobacterium sp.
CCGAGGTCATTGGCAATAATTATTCTGTCCAGAGTATTTCAGACTTCGGTTTTAGTCCTATTGGAGATTTGGATCCGGCAGATATCGCCGCTATAGACATCCTGAAAGATGCTTCCGCAACAGCCCTTTATGGGTCAAAAGGAGCTAACGGAGTCATTGTCATCCGTACTAAACGGGGTAAGAAAGGAAAGCCAGTCTTCAACTTCAACAGTAGGTTTACCTTGTCGGAAGTGCCGCGGTTTATACCCATGCTAGGGGGAGATGAACACCGGATATATTCAATTGAGCGTTGGACAGGAGGTAATGATAATGGAACCGCATTGCCAGAGCTTCGTGGCGATATGTCCCGGGATGATGCCTGGATATTTAACAATGACACCGACTGGATGAAGGCTATCAGCCGCACCGGTGTGTATCAACAATATAATACATCCTTGAGTGGGGGCGGAGACCGCGTCAACTATTATTGGGGTCTGGGATATACTAATCAATATGGTACGACTAAAGGTACGGGATACGATCGGTTCAATACCAGATTTAACCTGAATTATCGGGTGTCTGATAAACTGTCGGTATCTGCAGACTTGACCTATACCAATTCGTTGACTGATAAAAGAGGTACAAAGCATCCTTATAATATAAACACGGATAATGAAATGAACCCCTTGCGGGTAGCTCGTCAAATGCCGGCTTATTTTCCCATGTATTCGGAAAATGGTATGGGGTATTTTGTAGACCGCAATGCTGGAGTATCCTTTTATTCCAGATACAATCCGCTGGCCCTGATAGACCATTCGTTATTTTTGTCTAAGGCCAACAGGCTTATGGCTTCTACAAGCGTTACCTACAAGATCCTGAATAATCTGGAATTCCGTACACAGGTCTCCACGGATTTTAGGGAAGCGGCCGACGAATATTTCCTGCCGGCCTATGCGACAAATGCTATCCCTGGTGAAACATTCTACAATGCAGGTATGCAGACCGATGGTTATGAAATCCTTATGAACAATACCAATCGGTTAATATGGAATGCACTGCAGAAGGATAATCACAGGTTGACCTTCACCGGCGTAGTCAATCTAAGCATGGATAAGAGTAACAATATGGAGATTAGGTACTTCAATGGTAGTTCTCCACATCTGCGCGCAGCAGATGCATCCGCGAGGGTATCCGGAATCACAGGAGGAACCTCTGATCAAAGGTATCTGGGTATGTTTATACAGGGACATTATGCTTTGCTTGATCGGTATTTTCTGACTGTTACAGGTAAGACAGAGGGAGACTCGCGCTATGGTAATGATAACCCTTACTCCATATTTCCGGCAATAGGTGCTGCGTGGGATATGACCAGGGAAGTAGGGATACGGAATGTAACATGGATATCTACCCTTAAGCCTCGTTTTGCCTTTGGTATCACGGGTAATCTACCTAAGATAGATAATATTTACGATATCGCTTATAGTACTTCGCTCGGATATCTCGGGGAAACTTATATATATCCATCCAAATTTGCGTATGAAAATATCCAGGAAGAGCGGACGACAGAATATAACCTGGGCTTAGACTGGGGATTGTTCAAGGATCGGGTGACAGGTCAGTTTGATATTTATAAACGGACGACCAATGATCTGCTTTTGCGGGAAAATTTGTCTAGTACCTTAGGTTATGCCAATCAGTATGTCAATTTTGGTACCGTAGAGAACTCCGGTATAGAGATCGGTATTACGGCAGATATTTTGCGTGGCGGACGGAATAAACCTCGGTTACGTTCTTTCTTCAACATCGCATTCAATAAGAATAAGTTATTGAAGCTTCCGGACAATTTTGATGAAGCATCATTTTCTGCTACCCGGAATGGTTTCACCTCCAAGTTACAGGAAGGCGATGTTATAGGAGCGTTCTATGGATACAAAGCCTTAGGCGTGTATGCACGAGATGAAGATGCGTTTCTGAGAGATGAAAATGGACAACTAATTATGGAGGCCGATGGGCTCAATCCGAAGGTTATGCGCTACAGTTCGGTGACGGGACAAAAGTTTCAGGGCGGAGATATGATCTATGCGGATATCAATAGTGATGGCGTGATTAACCAATTGGACAGGGTACAGATCGGTGACGCCAATCCTTCTTTTTTCGGAGGCTGGAATAATACTTTGAGTTATAACGAATATACCTTAGCCTTCAATTTTCAATATCAGCTTGGTAATGACGTCATAAATGGCACCCGTATTATTATGGAAGAAATGTCGGACTCCAAAAATCAAGCCCAATCGATCTTATCCAGATGGCGAAAACAAGGTGATGTAACTGATATGCCGAGGGCTGCACCCAGTAGTGAATGGAACAGGATTGCATCTACCAGATGGGTAGAAGATGGCTCGTATATACGTCTGAAATCCATTTCTTTTACCTATAATGCCAATGACCTGTTAAAAAGATGGGGAATAAAGCAACTGAGCTTTTTCGTGACAGGTTATAACCTGTTGACATGGACGGATTATCGGGGGGTGGACCCTGAAGTACCTATTACAGGTAGTGTTTATTTATTCGGTATAGATAACAGTTATACGGCTCCGCCAAAGCAATATACTGCAGGGATAAGATTTAATCTATAAGGCTTTTAATAAAATACGATATGATTCGAGTTTTAACATATTTAGTAATATTGTCTTCTTTAAGCTATATAAGCTGTGACAAGTTTCTTGCAGTAGATGTGCCCGACAATTTGGTACATGACGAATATTGGCAGAACCGCGAACAGGTGCTGTCCTCTCGCAATGGGATGTATTCCGCATTACACAATAATCTCAATACTTTTCAGGTATGGGGCGACTTGCGGTCTAGTCTATATACTCCTGGTACAGGAGACGCGTTTACGGGAGATTATCGACAGTTCATTGTCCATGATATCAATCCGCGAAACGGATTAGTCAGATGGACTTCGGTATATTCGGCGATTACCTGGATCAACTCCTTCATTAAGAATGCTCCTTTAACCTTGCAACGCGATCCGACATTTAAGGAAAGTGAATTGAATAGGATGATAGGAGAGGCTTATGCCTTACGGGCATTGAATTACTTCTATCTCGTACGAGCCTTTAAGGAAGTACCGATTATTGACGAACCTTATGAATCGGATACACAAACATTCAACACAGCTGCAAGTTCGGAAACAGAGGTGTTAAATTTCATTGAGGATGATCTCAAACGAGCGTTGTCTGCGGTAGCGACAGATTTTGAAAATGTAAACGAACGCTATGGACGTATTACTAAGAATGCGGTACGAGCAATCTGGGCCGACGTGAAACTGTGGCGAAACGACTATGTGGGTTGCTTGGATCTATGTGAAGGTTTGGATGCGGTATACCGAAATAATATGCTTGAGCCTTTAGATTGGTTCTCGATCTTTGCGCCAGGCAATTCAAAAGAAAGCATATTCGAATATCAGTATCTGCAGTCGGGGTTCTCGTCACCAGTATACGGTTGGTTCGGGCACTTCTCAGGAGCTGTTAGTACAGGGGTAAAGTATTTGGCCAATCCCACCAATATTCAAATTAATGCAACGGAATTGTATCCTCCACGGGCTGAAGATCTGGTAAATTGGAGTGCGGATACCGTACGTTTGAAAAATTTAGCAGCTTTTAGGCTTTCTCCTGTTTCTTATCCGGGTGGAAGTGGATATGAAGTCTATAAGATGGTCGGTCAGTCTCCTTACGTAGCGAGTTACAGACCGGTCGGCAGCCGTACGGTCAACTATATATTCTATCGGTATAGAGAGATCCTTTTTATGGAGGCCGAGGCTTTGGCTATGCTCGAACGATATGAGGAAGCCGAACAAAGGATCAACCTGATCCGTTACCACACAGATATCCCTGAGCTGTTGCCCGGTGCGATGGGAATCGGTACAGAATTCATGCGTTATTTATTGATGGAGCGCGAATTTGAACTGGGTTTTGAAGGTAAGGAGTGGTTTGCGGCTGTACGGGTGGCACGTAGGCCGGGCTTTCAGGATGTGCTGATCGAAAAGTCTGCTGAAAATAATCCTGTAAATATACAATATCAGGTAGTCAAGGCAAGATTGCTCAACCAAGAGGGGTGGTTTTTGCCGTACCACGAAACGGAGGTAGAGGTCAACTTATCATTGATCCAGAAAGATTATTATAAAAATAAATAAAATAGTAAAGACATGGCGAAGTATAAAAGAAGCACAATTTGGATGTTCGTGTCATATTGTGTGCTATCATTGATATTCGGGTGTAAGGAACCTTTTTCGGAAGCTCGATACGACTCCAACGACGAGATACAGATCATGGACTACCTGGAAGGGCGCGAAGATCTGCGTATTTTTAAGGAATTAACAAATTACGTGGGGCAGCGCAACCTGCTGAAAACGGCAGGTACCTACACCGTGTTTGCACCAACTAATCAGGCATTTCAGAAGCTCTTCGAGAGTCTCGTAGTCGAAGGTAAACCTATCAAGAAAATCAGTGATGCCTCTCCGGAATATTGGTTACAATTCTTTCGGTACCACATATTGGATAAAAAAATTAATACGAATGTTTTCATCCACGGTCCACTGCCATCGTACACCACTTTCAATGAGACCTATCTGATAGCGGATATCAGTAGATCGTATGAAGCTATCCGGCTGAATAATGTGGCAACAATCGTGGAAAGTAATCTCAACTTTAATAATGGATATGTGGATGTGATCGACGCTGTATTAATGCCGCCGACAGAGTCCCTGTATGATATGCTTGTCAAGAGTGGTAAGTATAATACAATGTTATCTATTTTTGAGGAAACAGACTTATTGCGGTATCTCAAAGACAGTATCGTCACCGTGTTAATAGAAAGCGATGATGCACTACTTAAAAGTGAATTTGACAGAAACGAGATTGAGGATTTAGAGGATTGGGCGGCATATCACATTATTCCTGATTCGGGATATTATCTCAACATCCTGACTGCGCAGCGTTTCTATCCGCTGTATGATAAAGAAGCCTTGACCTTTTCAGTGGACACCTATGGGCAATACCAAGTGAATGCTAAATTTAAGTTCAACCAGGATCCTATGTTTGGCGTTGATAAAGTTGGAAGAAATGGCATTTACCACACGCTCGACGAACTACTTTTGATTACACCTGCGGTTCCATCGCGCATACGACTCAACCTGTATCCTCCCGGAAGTTCGTACGGTGCTCAGAATGTATTTACCATTGCCCCGGCACTTATACAGCGGGATGTCGGTACGCAGAGTTATCACCAGAATAAAGAGCTGGGAATCACTCGTTTTAATGCGAAGCAAGCCGGGGATTACTTTTGGATGACAGTCCCGGATGTTCCTGCAGGTAAGTATAGGATTAGAATGACTCAACGTCAGGCAGCTATGAGGGGTAAGTTCATGACAATTTATAACGATCAAATTGTAAAGGACCTGATAAATTTTGCCGTTCAGGATGGGGATTTTGAGGAATACAACTATTTTAAATTTAATTACTGTGGAGACATCGAAGTTACCGAACGATCGGATGTCAAACTGTATTTCGTATTCCTTGATTTCGGATCCAATAGAGACCCAAATTATTGTTGTGACCTTTTGATGGATATTCTTGAATTAATACCGATTAACTAAAAAATTTATAAGCTTATTCATGAATAAGATGAAGTATATTTTAACATCACTTTTTTTAGGCTTGTCCGTCAATAATTATATGCATGCCCAGACAAATGAGACTATATTGTCTTCACCGGACAGTGCGAAGATTGTTGATCTCAATCCATCGTCCATTTCTGTTGCCGGAAAGATGTACGCTTTGCCAAATGTTTCTGTCATGGAAAGTGGAAATCTAGGCGCAAGTCCTGTGTTGATGTTGAGAGGCGTCAATAGTATCAATCTGACCAGTAGTCCACTGATCTATATCGATGGGATTCCGTTACGGTACAGCGGCTCGAATCCAACATTTCTATCGACCTATGAGCCGGACAGGTTGGGGTTTCTCAATCCTTATGATATTGCTCATATAGGTGTTCATACATCAGGTGTAACGCTGCCAAATGCAGGGGGGAGGGGAGCTAATGGTATCTTGGATATCAAGACCGAGCGAGGTGAGTTTGGTGGTACGAAAGTAGATTTCAGTGCGAATTATGGTGTCAACATCGCGAACTATAACGTCCCGCGCTTTGATGCGCAAGGCATGAAAGCTTATTTATGGTCACGGTTTGCTGAAGAAGGGATGGCCCCGGAACAAATGGACCAACATCCAATTTTTTCGAATACTCATCCAGCATACAACCGTAATACGGATTGGCTAGACCTTATTCGGCAGGATGGTGTGTTTCAGGACTATCACGTCAAGCTAAAAGGTGGGGATGGTGATGCAAATTACCTGTTTGGTGTCGGCTATACGAATAAAGAGGGTACGGTTAAGAATACAAATTTTGAACGTATAGGTCTACGTTTTAACCTGGACTACGACTTGGCAGCTAATATCAAGATATACAATAACCTGTCGTATACCAATACGAGTGGGAATTATAAAGAGTTCGGCAATAATTATGCGATACATCCACTGTACGTCGCCAGTGCAAAGGCACCTTTTTTACACACACATTATATCAATGAAAGTGGTGAACAAAGCCAGATATTGGCCGGTGTAGATACCTTAGGTTTTAGCAACCCGGTTGCCTTGGTAGAAAACCTGGAAAACCAAAACCGTTTCAATAGGATTGACGGTGTGATGGGCGTACATTGGACGTTCGCAGAGCAATGGCTCCTTTCGTCAGACCTGTCGGTTTCTTATTTCAATATGTCTGAAAGACAATACCGCCCTGCGCTGGGTATCGTTGCGGATACATACAGATTGCGTCAGAATTCGAAGAGGAACTCCAGCGAGTTCTACCTCAACTGGAACGCAAGGTTAGCAAAGACAGGAAAAATAAATGCGACAACCAGCTATGAAGGATCGGTACAAGCTGCGGTGGAGACCTATGAAGAGAAATCTATGTATGGCCGTAAGATCAATGCCGGTACGGATGATTTCGAAACATTAGAGCAAGGTACGGTAGATAGTGCCTCCAATACGAGATTCAGATCGAACCTGATGACATTTGTGGCAAAAGGTGCATTGGCTTGGAACAACAGGTTGGATCTCACTGCATTTGTCAACCTGCAAGGTTCATCAAATTTCGGTTCAGACGCTCGGTGGAATATTTATCCAGGTATACGGACCACATTCTATGTCGTAGGAGAAAAAGCTGAAAATATACTGAACGTAGCCCTTGGCTATGATCGTACAGGAAATCATGAGGTGAGAGGTTTCTATCATTATAATCAATATTACCCTGTCAATTACTTTGGATTTGGCGCTGTCTATTTGGGCAATATCGCGAACCCTAACTTGAGACCTGAGATTACAGATACTTATGAAGTCCAAACTGCGATACAACCTTTTGGCAAACGGTTCAATTTCAATGTTGGTTATTACTATAAACGTACACATGATCTGATCACACACAAAGCGGTGGTCAAGGAATTGGGGGTGGACGGATTTTTTGAGAATGCAGGAACAATCGCCAATAGAGGTTTGGAAGTAGGGTTAACTGGACAATTATTGAGCGGGAAAGATGTGAATTGGAATGTATCAGCCTCTGTTTCTACATTAAAAAATAAAGTGCTCTCCTTACCCAACGGAGATGTCGAACAATCCATAGGCATGTATAGTGGAGTTGCTAAAGAGGGATATGCTTTGGGTTCTTTTTATGGCTATAAAGTACTGGGCGTATTTGAGAGTGCTGCCGATGTAAATCTGAATAAATCGGATGGGACACCTTACTTTGCGGGAGATTATATTATTGAAGATATCAATAAGGATGGCAAAATCAATGCTTTGGACCGCCAGGTGTTGGGCTCTCCCTTACCTCGTTTTTTTGGCCATATATATACAGATTTTTCTTATAAAAAATGGGGGTTATCGGCATTGGTGAATTTTTCGCAGGGAGCAGATATTTACAATAGTTTTGCTCAGCAGATGCATTTGATGAAGGATTATGCCAATCAGGATCCGGAGGTATTGGGTCGGTGGAAATCAGAAAATGATCCCGGAACAGGGTTGAGTCGTGCTGTTATCGGTGATCCATCAGGCAATGGGGAAGCTTCTTCCTTGTGGGTAGAGGACGGCAGTTATCTGAAGCTTAAGAACCTGACGGTACATTATGATATCATGGATGGTGCAACACAAAGATTCTTCAAACGTATCCGAGTGTACGCGAGTGCTGACAACCTTCTCACTGTCACTTCTTATAGTGGTTTTGATCCGGAAGTAAATAGCCTGAATAGTCCGATGTTGCGTAATATCGATTTCGGTGCACTACCATTAGGAAAGACATATAAGGTGGGTTTTAAAGCTTCTTTCTAAGTGTTTGTCTATCGTAAAAAATAACTTTATGAAAAGAAAAATTATATCTTTAAATATTTTGGTTTACCTGATGGTGGTGAGCGTGTTGAATTCTTGTTCAGCGTTCTTCGAGGTGGAACCCTATCATGCGGTGGTTGAAGACGATTTCTATGGTAGTCAAGAAGATCTTAATGCGTCGGCTCTTGGGATGTATGTACCTTTGAGTAAGGATGTACACAAGTTTTTGCTTTGGGGAGATGCGCGTGCAGATATGGTAACAACCGGACAATTGGAGCCCGCGCCTTATGTCAACGAGTTTGTGATCAATAATGTAAGCGTGCAAAATCCATACGCTGATTATAGTAATATTTATCAGACTATAGCACGTTGCAACCGACAGATGGAGCGGGTTTATGACGTTTTGAAACGGGATGACAAACTGTTGCAGAGAAGTGCAAATGCCTATTATGCAGAGGCCTTGTTGCTTCGTTCGATCTGTTATTACTATCTCTTGCGGACATTTGAAACTTTCCCACTCATTCGCGCGGATTATGCGGAAGATATTTCATATATCGATGAACAGGGGAAAACCGTTGACCGGAAAACATCGGAACTCAGTGCAGATGAATTGAAGGGCTTGCTAGATTTTCCAACAGACAAGCAAGAGGTTTGGCGAATGGTTTACAATGATGCCCTTACCGTGTTAGGGATGTTGCCTCTGAATTTCCAGTGGAACAAGACCAACTTGCCATCCGAGGAACGATATGGACGTGTGTCTCAGCCTACCGCTGCTACGTTTGCTGCCGAGGTAGCGATATGGTTGGGCGAGTACCAGACTGCATCCGCTTTCTGCAATTCACCGATCGTTAACAATAACCATTCTTTAGGAACAGCAGGCGCCTGGCCAAACCAGTTTACGGGAAGTTATGCTGCACAGCATAGCATGTTTCTATTAGGTTATCGGTTTGACAATAGTTTTGAGACGAACAGACTACAAGAGTTTACTTCAAATGTGGCGTCTGAAGGAGGTAAGTATTATCTGAAGCCGGTATCGCAGGTAGTCAACACTATTTTCGCCTATGAGGGCAGTGATACCCGTACGAGTTTCAGCTTTAAGGTTTTTGGCCAAGATACCGTGATTTGGAAGTATATTGGACTGGACAATGTTTCATCCCGAAGACCGGCGTACAAGAGTATCGCGAGTTGGCAGATATACCGTTCGGCTGATGCTTGGCTTTTGAAGGCTTTAGCAGACTTACATCTCGACAACTATGCTTCTGCATTTAATTTCATCAATATGGTACGGACGGCCCGTGGGTTGACTGCTTGGTTACCTACAGATATTGATTATACAAATAAGGAATTGATGCTCAATATCATCTTTACTGAGCGTGCGAGGGAATTTGCATTTGAAGGCAGACGTTGGTACGACCTGATGTTGTGGTCCAAGTTGACAGGTCATAATATCTTAGCGGAAAAGGTTGCTGCAAAGTATAGCGGTCAGCTGAAAGATGAAGTTTATCAAAAATTATCGGATGAAAACAATTGGTATCTGCCAGTTGAATAGGGTTAAATAAAACGTAGATTAACATAAAAACGTATAAAGTATGAAACGTATATCATTAGGTTTGTGGGTGTGCTGTCTCTGTCTTCTGATTGCTGGATGTTACAAGCAACAACATTGGGATTTTCCGGGACCTTTTGAAGAAGACACAATATTGCCGGATGAATTGCCTTTTCCATTTGATGTAAACAAAGAGGCTGGAATGTGGCTGGTAAAAGAAGGAAAGCCTTTTCATGACCGCGTATTGTTTAAAGGATTTACCGACTACTATGCTGCTCAAGGCGATACCCTGTCCTGGGTAGAAGAGCCCGATGGAGTGAAGGTAATACAGCATAGAAACCACTACCCTGTGAACAATAATGATCATGTAGGCGGTAGGGAAAATAGCTACAGAAATAATTGGGCTGTATCCAAATATTTTTTGCCGGTAGGCAAAGGGAAAACATTATATATGTATTTCAAGGCAACGATAGGTACTTTTAACGGTACTGCTGCTGGTCTAGTTTTGGGCACTAGTTGGGAAAATGGAAAGGAGTTTGTTTTTGGGTTTGATGGATCTTCCAATGTTGCTCCTCAATTTTTTATGGATTTGTATGAACGGACGATCACGGTCAGTTCTGCGGCTGGATGGCCGACAGTCAATGAGGTCGTTACACCCGGTATTCCAGCAGAGTTCGAGGCTGTTATCGTCGATAACCTTTTCTACCTTAAGGTCAATGGCGTGTTGTGCTTCAAGTTTCAGCTCCCTAGCCAACAATTGTTTTATTACACGCCGACTATCCGACCGTGGCGAAATTTTATGACCATACATGATTTTTATGTGGAATCGTCGGATATGTATACGGTAGACTATGCTTTTTATCATAAGGAGTTTGGATATAACCTTGTGCAAAGACCTGCATTGTCTACTTCCAATAATGGAGATGTACTATTGTTTGCGGAAGGAAGAGGTGAATACCAGAATGCCTATCAACGTGTAGATCAACATACCAAGGCCATCGGCAATACCGATGTTGTCCTTCGGCGATCGGTAGATGGAGGTACGACATGGGAAGATAATATTCTGGTGGTAGCAGGGGAGGGATCTTCCGATACCTATGCCAACCCGCAAGTAGTTAAAGCAAATAATGGAAACCTAATTCTTCATTACAGCAAAATTGCATATACGAGGACCGGGAATACTTATGCGATTAATCCCAGCCAAC
>JBEBWF010000089.1:0-11095 GCA_040392285.1 Sphingobacterium sp.
TGCCGTTTTTAAGCCACCAGGAGCTATTCGCATAGTTACCATTTGGAGAGCCGTCCGATAGCCTGGGATAAAAGACATCTTGTCGTGGATTGTCGATAGTCCAACGGTCTTCGATGTTGCTGAGTAGATTACCTCTGCTCAAGGACACAGAGAAAGGGTGTACGCCCTCGCCAGCCATCATAATATCCACATTGCCTACGCCTTGGAAAAGCGAGGAGATCGAGAAGCTTTTGTAGCTGAAAGATAGTCCAAGCCCATAAACCCATTCCGGAATAGTTCCGTATCCTATCGGCATCTCATCAAAGCTGTCGATCTTACCATCACCGTTGGTGTCTTGAAACTTGATGTCCCCCGGTTTCACAGTCCCCGGGTGTAGTGGACCGTTTGCAATTTCTTCTTCTGATTCGAATAACCCTAATGCAATAAGTCCAAGACGCCGGCCAACTTTCATGCCGCGTTTATCTAGCCAAGGATATAACGGCTCAGGTTGATCGTCTTCGATAATTTTGTTGCGGTTCCATGTTACGTTTCCACGCAGTTGAACGAAGAAATCGTTAAACTTCTTATTCCAGGTCAGTGATGCGTCAAAGCCTTTATTATCGATAATACCGAGGTTTCCGGTAGGCTGAGTTTGTAGGCCTACATAGCTGGGAACACTACCGCGTTCAAGGAAGATACCGGATCTCCTCTCTTTGAAGAAGTCGAGCTGTAGGTTTAGTTCATTATTGACCGTTTGAATATCTATACCCAGATTGCTTTTGACCGCTGTCTCCCAGGTCACACTGACCGCGTATTCATCGACGTTATAGCCTCCAAAATTGTTGCTCCGGCCTTTGCCAAAGCTATAGCCTGTGGCCGACGTGATTTTGGACAGATAAGCAAATCTTTTCTCCTCATCACCGATCATGATCTTGCTGTTACCCACTTTGCCGTGCGAGAAACGGAGTTTGACGAGTGAGAATGTATTTTTGATATTTTCCATAAAAGGCTCTTCACTCAAGGCCCATGCTATACCGAACGAAGGGAAAAAGCCATAGCGATTTTCAGGAGCGAAATTTTCAGCACCATTGTAGCCGAAGTTTACCTCCGTGAAATACCTGTCTTTGAAACTGTATGTCGCTCTTCCCGATAAACCCATATAGCGGTAAGGAAGCGACTCTTCTAAATTTCCTGCTTGTGTATCGACCCGGTCACTTTTGTTGAATAAGAGCATGCCGGAAGTATTGTGATTTCCAAATATGCGTTTGTAGTTTAACGCACTTTCGATATAAATCGTACGCTCTCCTTGATTTGGGCTGCTAAAACTTAAAAAGCGTTCGCCCGCAAAGGTTTGTTCATATTGCATTTCGCCGTTGGCGTCCCTGCCTATAGCTAAAAAGCTGTCAGGACGTTTGGTGCGGCGCATGCTGGTATAGTTATATACGTCGAAAGAGAACATGGCGGTTGCGGACAATCCTTTCGTGATAAACGGCAATTCTTGGGTAGCCCGCAGGTTAGAAAACAATTGGTTACGCCATTGATTGGCATAACCCGTTTGTGTCACCTGTGCATAGGGGTTGACCAATGATCCTGCGCGTTGATCCGGTACAGTGCCGTTTTCAAATACTTTTGGATGCAGTACTGGTGTGACCATCCATATATCTTCAAATATATCTCTTTGGCCTGAGCCTGGATAATTGGCATTGGCCAGATATCCTTGTATGCCAAGTTCAATTTTGGTGAGATTGGATGCCTGTATATTGATATTGGAGGTCATATTGTACCTTTTGTAACCTACTTGTTGATTATAGTTAACAGCTGGGTCTTCTTGGTAAAGACCTTTCTCGTCAAAGTAACTTGTGCCTACATAATAGGTTACCCTATCCGATCCACCATTGACATTGAGATTACCACGACGTTGTCGTCCGAAATCTCTGTATACAGCATCCATCCAATTCACATTTGGATAGAGATATGGATCTTCACCACTCGCTGTTTTAGCGATTGCCTCTTCACTATACCTCTCTACTGCACCTCTATTGGTCAAAGCTTCATTAGACATGCGCATGTAGGTTATACCATCTGCAAATTCGGGTCTTGTTGTGAGGGCGGTCAATCCTTCGTAATACCTGAAACTGAATTTTGGTTTACCCGGAGTACCGCCTTTTGTTTTTATGATGACAACACCATTTGCTCCGCGGACACCATATACCGCTGTTGCAGCAGCATCTTTAAGTACTGTAAAACTCTCGATATCTTCTGGATCAACATTGGACATTTTTCGGGGAGTACCGTCAACCAAAACTAAAGGTTCACTCAATCCTTGACTGAAGGTTGATATACCCCGTATCCAAATCCCCGCATCGTCAAATCCAGGCTCGCCTGTACGTTGTACAGATACAACCCCCGAGATGCGTCCTGCTAATGCATTGGTTAAATTGGCTACAGGTACTTGTAGGTTTTTTGCTTCCACAGTAGATTGTGCACCGACGAGACTGATCTTACGTTGCGTACCAAAACCTACAACTACGACCTCATCTAATCCAGCTTCGGTTATTTCTAGAATAATATTTAAAGACCGTTGGTTGGTAATGGGTGCCTCTATAGTTTTATAGCCTACCATTTGAAAAACTAAAGTGCCCGAAGAAGGTACAGCTAGTATAAATTTACCATTGATATCTGTTGTAGTTCCAATGGTCGGTTTTTCTTTCAGACTGACAGAGACACCGGCTAATACTTCACCATCTGTATTGCTTACACTTCCTGTAATTTCCCGCTGTTGTACAACAGCATTTATCTTAGGAGCAGAAGGTTTTCTAATCAGCCGCACAAAATCATGACGGATTTCATAGGTCATGTTTTGAGATTCGAGGATATCTTGCAACACATACTTCGCTTGTTTACGTGCGGAATAGTTTATTTTGGAGGTTAAGGAATTATCCTCATTGCTGTAAGCTAGGGGAATAAGGTATTTGGTTTGGAGTTGTTCTAGCGCATCTTTCAGGCTGATGTTCCGAAAATTCACATTGATTGTTTTATCCAGTTCTTTTTGGCCATAGCTTTTAGTACTGGCCAGTACTATACCAGCAGTAAAGAGAAGGCACCAGAGCATAAATGAGATACGCATAATCTGAATGAGGTTAGGAATTCGATAACTATGTCTTTTTTTTTGCATCTTTGCAATAATTAATAAAGGTTAATACTTTGTTAATGACCTAGATGTCGATCAGTTTGTTTCTCAGGCGCTCTGATCGCATCGTGTACTAAATTCCAGAAATGCCTAGCATTTCTGGTTTTTTTAATCGATTAATTTTTTGTGATTTTCCAAGTCTTTGTCATCTCGTTGTAGGTTAGTTTTCCATTACATAATTCTGCTAGTGTGTTTAAAACTTGCTCTTTCTTCCTGTTTTTGAAGGTTATGGTGATATTCTTATTGGCTAGATTAGGCGGTATAGCTATGGAGTCGCCATAGTTCCGATGTGCTTTTTTAATGACCTGATAAAGCGGTTCGTTCAGATGTACCAACTCGTTATCAAACCAGTTTTTATAGTGATAAGTGGCTACTTCCCAAATATTCTGTGCGTTGAGTTGGGCTTTTTGTCCGTTTAACAAGAATACATGGGTATTCGATACTTTCTCTATGAGCGATAGTATATTTTCGCTTTTTGTATAGTTTTCGCTGACCAGTTCGATTGCTTTCTCTTCCTGCATGGCGAAGACATTCACTTTCCCTGTATTTACCTCAACAACCTTTCCGATGTCGGAATCGATATTAAAGGATGTTCCGACAACCTGCGTGGTAAAGTCTTTAGAAATAATAAGAAACGGTTTCTTTTTGTTTTTTGCTACATCAAAAAAGGCTTCCCCCTTGAGTTTTACTAACCGCATATTATCGAGCACTTGTTTGGGGTAAGCTAAGGTCGTATTACCATTCAGTAATATGGCGGTACCATCGCTGAGCGTTATTTTTTTACGTTCTCCATAATCGGTGCTGACTGTTGTCCATTCTAATTCTTGATGCGGAGTCTCCATGCTATTGTTGGTGAAAAAGATAAAACCTACGATAGCACATACCGCTACTATGGCAGTCGCCCAATAATAGAGACTTATTCGTTTCTTAGGGACATGTTGATCGTTTCCAATATACTGGGCTAACCGCGATTTAATTACCTGCTCGTTTTTATAGCTTGTTAAAGTTTCCGAAGAATCAGAAATCTCTTCGAATTTCTCGCGCATCAATTGAAGAAATGCTTTGTTGCCACTAGACTTGTGAAAGAAGTGCTGCAGTCTTTTTAATTCTTCCGAAGTGATGGTCTTTAATTGCAGTTTTTCAATTAGAGACAAGATTTCTTTTTCCTCCATACACTATACTATCCCATAATCGGATATTGGTAGGGGTCGAAAAATAATCTTTTTGTTAAAGTGTTGACTTGTAGCGGATTATTTTATCCGACCTCTAGACTATTCACCACCTCGCCATTTTCCGTTTTGAGTGCTAAATTTAATTTTTTGCTGGAAGATGTGATTTCTACCCAAGCTCTTTTTCCTTCTTTCGGTCCACCACTGATGATGATGGGATAGTTGTGGTCTTTATCAGGTGGATAAAAGCCATATCGGTGGGTATGTCCGGAAATTACGGCGCTAACTTTATGTTTTTGAAGAAGATCGTGGAAACAGGCTCGGTTATGTAGGGTACCATGCCAATCATCCGAATGGAAGAATGGTATATGTGTGACTACGACGGTACGTTTTGCTTTTTTTCTTTCTTTAGACTGTAATACTTGGGCCAACCATTCTCGTTGTTCCAACCGGTAATTATCGTATTCTGTTGTATTACCATAGACTTCGTGTGTGTCTGGTTTATCTTCACCTCCATCTAATATGATCCAAAATGTCGACCCTAAAGAGAAGGCTTGATAAAACTTGTTTTGAGGATAGTCAAAATAGGTTTTAAAGGTCCTTGCAAACGATCCTCTTGTTTCGTGGTTTCCCCGCACCATGATAAATGGAGTCTGCGAGGCAAAAAGGTCTGCGACAGGTTGTAGGAGTTTTTGGGTGAGGTCCTGGGGTTTGGTCGTATAATGAAAGGAATCGCCATTTAAAATCACCAAATCTTTTGTCGGGAGACTACTTTTATCATACAGGAGTTTATAGCTTTTGGAGTTTTCATGAATGTCATTGAGGATTAATACATGATAATCCTTGTCTTTTGTAGCGAATGGCAACTGTGTGTTTACTATCGAAGACTTTATCGTCGAACCGTATTCGATTTTGTAAGGGTCGAAGCGAGTGACTTCCTTCGCTACGATACGGTATTGAAAGTTTTGTCTAAGATGTGGAACCTTAAACTTGAAAAGTGTGGCATTTGCATTTCGCATACCATCTTCGACCTGATAGATCGTTTGTTTTATATCCTCATCGGCTCCTGTAATCTCTATCCAGGCTAAACATGGTTTCGTAAAAACCGTACAAATCGTCACATGATTAGCAGTGAAATTTTGAAGGTAGGGAGGTGAAGCGAATGTAAATTCCTGTTCTTGAATATTCCCAACATGTGCGGATACCTTCTGGGTTGATGCTGCCAAGCTCAATAAGCCCACACTCTTTAAAAAAAATCGTCTATCTAATGTCATGTTTGAAATGATTGGTTGCCCGAAATTAGGTAATGTGTAGTGAATTAGAGCGATTGAAACATCTTTTTTACGTTCGTCGAGCGATCGGATATACTAACTACACAGTTTAATAGAATACTTTTTTGTCTTTTATTTTTATATTTGTATGACGATGTACGGGATTGCAAATGAGCGCTGCGCTAATTCGGTATAGCAGTTTCTCAGATCAATATATTCTAATAAAAACATGATGAAAAAAAACGTAGCCGTTCCACTGATTTTTATATGGGTAGGATTCGTGTGTGCGATCAGTTTTATGGAAGCTTGGCTTAAGTTTCAAGCTCCTGGTGTTACCATTCCTATAGGCTTGGGTATAGGGCGTTTGGTTTTTGGCGCCCTTAATAAGGTAGAATGGGTTTTGTTTCTTTGCTGTATATTTTGTTTTTTTCCATTAAAGAAAGAAATATTAAAGCTGAAGATTTTAATGGGCATATTATTTGTTATATTGTCCCTACAAACTTTATGGATGTTGCCCATATTGGATGTGCGAGCTGGACTTTTTATTGAGGGAGGTCATGTGCCCCCTTCCAATATGCACTTCTATTACGTGGCTTTAGAGGTTCTAAAAGTAGTGTGTCTTATCACGTTGGGAACAGGCTTGTTTGATCGTTCTTTGAAGGGCCGTTCCAGTGAATCAATAGCTGCCAATTAGAAGAGTTTTATAAAAAAAGGTATCAAAAAAAATAGACCATGATAGAAATCGCGTCACTTTATGAAAATGTAGAATATGCCGAAGACAGACCTGCGGTAAAAGTTATGATGGACAATGCGCATAGCAAGGAAATCCGGATAGTTTTCCGAAAAGGTCAGGAAATGAAGGAGCATAAAACTAAATTCCCTATTGTTGTTGCGGTCGTAAGTGGTGTCATCAGTTTTGGTGCAGGAGGGGAACGTCACGAACTGGATAAGGGCAAGTTGATTGCGTTGGAAGGGCATGTCCCTCATGACCTGATCGCTATAGAAGATAGTATAGTTCGGCTTTCATTGAGTAAATCCGACGATGTTTCGAGAGTTGAAAAGGTAACGAATACATAAACTTATATATAACGTGATGATGGAAAATGGACAAAATAAGTACAGCTATGATACCCTGAGTGAAGCGGTAAACGATTTACAAAAACGTGGGTATACTGAAGACTTTTTGATCAATGATGAAGAAGAGTGTTTGATTTGTCAAAGTCGTTCTCTGGAGCTGTCGCATGACGAATTTATGATTGATGAAATATATCGCTTTGAAGGCATGACAGATCCGGGGGATGAAAGTATAGTTTTTGCTGTTTCCTCCGATAAATATGCTGTCAAAGGGTTAGTCATTAATGGTTTTGGGGCGGAGTTTGGCTATAGAGCGGCTAAGCTGGTGGAAGATCTTTCTAAAAGGCCAAAGCGTTAATATGTTGTCCAAGGAGGAGAACTTTACCAGCCCTTAATAGCACCACCATTAAATGCTTTTTCGGCAGTAGCTTCAACTTCTGCGGATTGGTAGGCTTGTACAAATTTCTTGATTTTCGGATCTTCCTGATTGTCCGTTCTACAAACGATAATATTGACGTAAGGGGATTGCTCGTTTTCCATAAAAATGCCATCCCTTTTGGCGATCAAATTATTGCTGGCTGCGAAATTATTGTTGATAATGGCAACTGTAACCTGCTTATCGTCCAATGTTCGTGGTAGTTGAGGTGCTTCTAACTCCAATATGCGAAGGTTTAGTTTATTTTCTTTGATGCTTCGAGCTGTTGGCAGTAAGCCTACGTTTTCATCTAATTTAATCAGACCAGCTTCCTGTAACAAGAGTAGGGCTCTGCCCAGATTACTGGGATCGTTGGGTATGACAACCGTATCTCCGTTTTTCAGCTCTTCTATACTTTTTATTTTCTTCGAATAACCTGCCATCGGGTAGACGAACGTATTCCCTACAATAATAAAATCATAGCCTCTGTTTTTTGATTGTTCTTCAAGGTACGGACGGGTTTGGAAGACATTTACATCAATATCCTGCTGATGTAAAGCCTCATTCGGCATGACATAATCGTTGAAAGAGATCAATTTTACATCAAGATCAAATTGTTCCTTAGCAACTTTTTGTGCAGTTTCTGCCAATTGATATTCAGGTCCCGCTTGTACGCCTACGCGTAGGGTATCTGAAGAAGCCGATGGACCGCAAGAATAAAAAAACACTACTGAAGTCAATATCCCTGTAAGCTTATGAAGTATGGTGTTCATGTTCATGGAGTTATAATGATACGAATAAATTTACTATTTCCGATGGTCAACATGTTTTGAAATCCGGTCTCCAATAAATTGGATGCCGAAAACAATCACAATTAAAAGAATGAGTACAGTATTCATGATAAGGGCATCATAACCAATATAGCCGTATTGATAACCGATGTGACCTAATCCTCCTGCTCCTACAGCGCCGCCCATTGCGGAGTAGCCGACCAAGGTGATGAGGGTTAACGAAGCATTGTTGATTAATGATGGGAGGGCTTCGGGAATGAGTACTTTACGAACAATTTGTAAGGTTGTAGCACCCATAGATCGGGCGGCTTCAATCAAGCCATAGGGAATCTCTAATAAGCTGTTCTCGACGAGGCGCGCAACAAAAGGAGCTGCACCTATACTTAATGGAACGATTGCTGCGTTGATGCCAATGGATGTTCCCACAACCATACGTGTAAAGGGTATCATCCATACAATGAGTATAATAAATGGTATAGAGCGGAAGACATTGACAAAAAATGCAAGGATACCATTTAATTTGTTGTTGTGAAGCAATTGGTGTTCCCGGGAGAGAAAAAGTAAAATTCCCAGGGGTAAACCCAACAAAAAACTGAAAAAACCAGATGTAAAAGTCATAAATAAGGTTTCCCAAGTGCCATTGGCTAATAACCAAAATGTATATTCGGACATGTTTTAGATTATTCGATGTGTAATGAAGGGTTTAACAACTCTCGCGCAACAGATGTTGCTGGTTGCGAAAACAACTGTTCGACGGAATTTTGCTCTACGATTTGGCCATCCGATATCACCGCTACGTTGTTGCAGATAGATTTCACGACTTCCATTTCATGCGTAATCAAGACAATCGTAATATGCAGTTCACGGTTTATTCTTTTTAATAAAGATAGGATAGACCTTGTCGTTTGTGGATCTAAGGCGCTGGTGGCTTCATCACATAAGAGAATTTCGGGATCTGATGCTAATGCGCGGGCAATGGCAACACGTTGTTTCTGACCACCGGATAGATTGGCGGGATATTCCTCTTTTTTATCGACTAGGTCGACAAGTGACAGAAGCTTGTTAACCTTGTTGTGTATCTCCTTATTGTCCATTTTGCTCAACTGAAGAGGGAAAGCGATATTTTCAAAAACGGTAGCGGAGGAGAGTAGGTTGAACTGTTGAAAGATCATTCCCATTTTTCGTCGGTAGGTGATCAATTGTTTCTCGGTAAAGGCTGTGATATTTATGCCGTTGAGATATACAGTGCCTGATGTAGGTCGCTCGAGGAGGTTCATGGTACGTATCAGTGTGCTTTTCCCCGAACCGGAATAGCCAATGATGCCAAATATATCTCCCTTTTCTACCGTCAGATCTATTCCTTTCAAAGCATGAACTTTTTTGTCCCGCTTCTCAAAAATCTTATGTACTTGCGCTAATCTGATCATAAAAGAATGGATTGTACCATTTTTCTAGGACAAAGATAATAGCTTTTTGTAAGTGAACGGACACAAGTATTTTAAAAAAACAAGCTGCTCTAAAAATAATAGAACAGCTTGTCTAAACAAAACATCATGAAAACAAAATATCTGTCACGGTCTAGGCTTCCGGATTTACAGCTTCACCGGTGACCGCAGCTCGGATTTTAACTTCCAACTCATCCATGAGATCAGGGTTGTCTAACAATAAGTTTTTTACAGCATCGCGCCCCTGGCCCAACTTAGTCTCGCCGTAGCTAAACCATGATCCGGATTTTTTAACAATATTGTACTCTACACCCAAATCAATGATTTCGCCTACTTTGGAAATACCCTCACCAAACATGATATCAAATTCGGCAATACGGAATGGAGGAGCTACTTTATTTTTAACCACCTTTACTTTGACACGGTTACCGGATACCTCATCGGCATCCTTGATTTGCGACGTACGGCGGATATCCAAGCGTACAGAAGCATAGAATTTTAGGGCATTACCACCTGTAGTAGTTTCAGGGTTACCAAACATGACCCCAATCTTTTCACGTAACTGATTGATGAAGATACAACAACAGTTTGTTTTTGAGATCGTACCAGTTAACTTACGTAAGGCCTGCGACATCAAACGTGCTTGGAGGCCCATTTTTGAGTCACCCATCTCACCTTCGATTTCCCCTTTGGGGACCAAAGCTGCAACAGAGTCAATGACGATGACATCTATGGCTCCCGAACGTATCAGGTTATCGGCAATTTCTAAGGCTTGCTCACCATTGTCGGGTTGGGAGATAAGTAGATTCTCTACATCTACACCGAGTTTTTGAGCATAATATTTATCAAAAGCATGCTCCGCATCGATGATGGCAGCTATACCGCCCTTTTTTTGTGCTTCAGCAACAATGTGCGTGGCTAAGGTAGTTTTACCCGATGATTCAGGACCATAAATTTCGATAACACGGCCTTTAGGGACACCACCTATGCCCAAGGCAATATCTAGGCCCAAGGAGCCTGTCGATATAGATTCTATAGGCTCTACAGCCGAATCGCCTAACTTCATAATAGCACCTTTACCGTATGATTTTTCGAGTTTATCTAATGTAAGCTGCAACGCTTTTAATTTATCTGGATTGCTCATATATTTAGTATTGTTGTGTCAAAAATAACATTATATATTTTAAATTCAAAATAATTTACTAAAAAAATTAGCTTATTAAATTGTTGTATAAAAATGCGATCTATTTTGCTTACTTCTAAGGGTTGTGTATAACTTTAGCCTGATAATGCTTTTCAAAGTATTTGCAGAAGTACGTGATCGGACATTCTTCGCATTTTGGTCTTCTGGCCACACAGATGTATCGACCATGTAAGATCAACCAATGGTGTGCTATCGCAATGGTCTCCTCCGGCAAATATTTGACCAACTGCTTTTCAACGGCTAAGGGAGTAGTCGCATTGCTGGTCAGCCCGAGACGATTGCTTACCCGAAACACATGCGTATCGACAGCCATTGCCGGATGATGATAGACGACAGAAGAGATGACATTGGCCGTTTTACGGCCTACACCGGGAAGTTTAATAAGATCTTCTATTTTTTCGGGAACTACGCCATGGAAATCGTGCATGAGCTTTTGAGCCATGCCCACCAGATGTTTGGCTTTATTATTTGGATAACTTACTGAACGTATAAAGGTGAAAACTTCTTCCGGATTGCTGGCTGCCAGATCTTCAACATGGGGAAAACGTTCGAAAAGT
>JBEBWF010000090.1:0-11061 GCA_040392285.1 Sphingobacterium sp.
TGTTTTGTTTCATAGCCTATTACCTTAATTTCGACCATCTTGCTTCCCGGCAGTTGTTTTTTATTGTCGGCTCGGCAATTATATTGGTTTCGGTCGTCATGATGTATTTGCTACATTATCAAACGGTGGTGTCGAATAATAATATTACGATGAGCGGTCTGTGGACGACAAGCCTCGTTAAAATTGATCTTTCGGCTGTCGTGAAAGTAGAAAAGAAAGATTATAGTCGTTTTATTTTTAATAATCCCGTATACAATCTCCATAAAAATGGGAAAATACGATTTTATGCCGGGGGAAAAGAAGCCGTATGGTTGACCGATCGTGATGGTCTGATTTATATTATCGGTACGCATAAACCTGAAGCTTTGTACGAAAGTATCTTGAAAGCAAAACAGATGAAATCTTAAAATATGTTAAGGTATACCAGTCTGACATTTTTTTGACTTAAGGCTAGGAGGATTTTTGATATATTTGAGGAAATAAATTTGAAAAGATGAGTACGTTACTATATTTCATATTATTTACGGTTGTTTTTTATTACGTTTTTAAGTTTTCGATGCGATTACTTTTGCCTTTTGCTATTCGAAAATTGACCGACCGGATGATGAAGAAAGCGCAACACACCCAATATACCTATGGTTATGGCCAACCTTTTGGCCAGTCGAATTCCAATAATAGGACATCGCATGAATCTTCTCGACAAACAGATGGAAAGGTTCGTGTGGAATATATGCCCCCCCAAGAGGAGAAAAGAAAAGGAGCGTCTACTGCAGGAGAATTTGTCGAGTTTGAAGAGGTAAAGTAAGGTTCTGCGATCTAAAACCGTATCTTTGTTCTACTTATGTGGTTGAAGCAGCTTACGGTATTAAACTTTAAAAATTATTCTGAATCTACGTTGGATTTCTTGCCGGAAGTTAATGCATTCACCGGTCCTAATGGTGCAGGAAAGACCAATTTACTAGATGCTATCCATTATTTATCTTTATGCAAATCTTATTTTAATCCGATCGATTCGCAGCATATCAAAAGTGGCGAAGAATGGTTCATGGTACAAGGTGATTTTGAACGGGACGATCGGTCTGACCATATTTTTTGTAGTCTCAAAAGAAATCAAAAAAAACAGTTCAAGCGAAATAAGAAAGATTATTTACGTCTTGCTGATCATATAGGCCAATTTCCATTGGTCATGATATCACCTAACGATAATATTATTATTACGGAGGGTAGTGAGGAACGTCGAAAGTTTGTAGACAATGTTATCTCGCAAACAGATAATAAATATCTCGACACGTTAATCCAGTATAATAAGGTGCTATTACAGCGTAATATCTTACTGAAGAATATTAAAGACAAGGGTGTTTTTGATCTTGGATTATTGGAAGTGTTGAATATACAACTTAGCGAAGTAGGGGAGATAATATACGAGCGGAGAAAGCAGTTTATGGAAGAGTTTCTCCCCTCTTTTCAACGACATTATCGCTTCTTGTCCGAGGGAGCGGAAGAGGTTTCTTTAGTCTATGAATCCGCTTTACATCACCAGCGTTTAGATCGCTTATTGGATGAAAGTATAGCGAAAGATCGAGTCCTGGAACGTACCACACAAGGTGTTCATAAAGACGATTTACTGTTTACTATTCACGAGAATATGCCACTCAAAAAATTTGGTTCTCAGGGTCAACAGAAGTCTTTTTTGATTGCCTTGAAATTGGCACAATACTCTTTCCTGACGACACATAAGAAATTCAAACCCCTACTTCTACTCGATGATATTTTTGATAAGTTGGATGCAAAGCGAACCAAGATGCTGATGCAAATGGTTTCGAATGACGAATTTGGTCAGATATTTGTTACCGACACGGACTCCGATAGAATTCGCTATATTTTTGAAGAAATAGCTCGACCAATCCGTATATTTGCTATAAAGGGAGGCATAGCCAATGGCTAAAAAAGAGTTTGATAGAATTCCGACAAGAGACGATATAAGTATAAAGCAGGCCGTCGAAAAATGGCTGGATGCTTATCGTTTACGCCAGAAATTTGATGTTTCTTCTATTGTCAATGCGTGGCCCGAAATCATTGGCCCCTATATCGCTAAGCGAACTTTACAAATCTATGTGAAGGACAAAAAGCTATTCGTAAAAGTAGAATCAGCCGTTGTCAAACACGAATTGCTTATGAGGAAGCGCCAAATTGTCGGCAGAGTGAACGAACATGTTGGTCAGGTCGTTGTTGAGGAGATGGTTGTTCTTTAGCGTCCAAACAATCTATTTAAATTTTATGAAGCTTCAATATTATTTTTCGGCCATATCTGCTTTTTTTATTTGGGGAATATTTAGTCTCGTATTAAAGCCATTGAGCCATTATCCATCGGTTGATATATTGTTATATCGTATCGGATTTGCATGGTTCGTGATCTTCGCTGTAAGTGTCGTTTTCCGTAGGCAGCGCACCAAGGAAAATATACAATGTTTTCAAATGCTTTCTAGGAGAACAAAAAGAGATATTGCATTAAATGTATTCATTAGTGCTGTGATGTTGGCACTAAACTGGTTTCTATTCATCTACGTTATGAACAACGTCAGTGTAAATGCCACCTCTTTAGCTTATTTGATTTGTCCTATTCTAACTACTGTGCTGGCAAGTATATTTCTCCAAGAAAAATTGAACAAAGGGCAATGGAGTGCGGTTGCGCTTAGTATATTCAGTTGTATATTGTTGTCTTATGGCTTTTTTTTAGACATGCTGTACAGCTTCGTAATAGCTCTTTCGTATGCCATATATCTTGTGCTACAAAAGCGGACTAAGAATTTTGATAAGTTTTTTATTTTGACAATTCATATTACGCTTTGTTCGATACTACTATTACCCCTTATCTATGCCATGCCTCCAGGTGTCGTCTTAGGACAGGACTTTTATATATATGTGTTTTTGATCGCTGTCCTTTTTACGATTGTTCCCTTGTTTTTAAATACCTATGCCTTGAAAGGACTAGAATCTTCAGTTGTAGGTATCTTGTTATATCTCAATCCTATTATTAGTTTTTTGATCGCTGTTTTTTATTTTAAGGAAAACATCACTATCGTTCAGTGCATAGCATATGTACTTATCCTTGTCGCGGTCGTTCTATTTAATGTATTCTATATCAAAAAACTCCAGCTGTCTAAGGTGAAATCTTGAAATGACCTTATAAGTATAAATCCAAGTCTCCTTTTCCTTCCCGAATAATTTCGAACTCTCCATTGGTCACATCGACTATTGTTGAGGCAACGTTATCGCCATATCCCCCGTCAATAACCATATCAACCTTATCCTGGTATTTTTCGTAGATAAGTTCGGGATCTGTCGAATATTCGATAATTTCGTCATCATCATGAATTGACGCTGTTACGATAGGGTGGCCCAGTTGTCTGACAAGTTCCCTTATGATATTATTGTCCGGTACACGTATACCTACGGTTTTCTTTTTGGAGCTAAGCAATTTCGGTACCTGGCCACTGGCATTGAAGATAAATGTAAAAGGGCCCGGAAGGGCCTTTTTTAAAACACGGAATACCGGAGTGTCGAATGGCTTAGTGTATTGGGAGATGTCCGTAAGATCGTAGCAAATAAATGACAAATTTGCCTTTTCTGGCTTAAGACCCCGGATTTGACACACACGCTCTATCGCTTTCTGATTGGTGATGTCACAGCCTATCCCGTATACGGTATCGGTAGGGTAGATGATCACCCCTCCTTTTCGAAGAATATCAACCGCCTGTTCGATGGCTTTTGGATAAGGGTTGTCATTATAGATCTTTATCAGCATGGTTGGTCTTTACTACAAAAATACATTTTGATAATCATTTAAAATAATGGTAGCTTAAAATAGAAGAGATTATTTATCTCTTTCTGTTTTAATTACCTATTTCAGCATCCGTTAGGACAATTTTTGTTATCATGTTTTTTGGAGACTGGACTGTACCCCCTGTGCCAATGTCTTCTGCATATATCGTAACTCTACCCACAGAATAATTAGCACTGAAGCTATAGTCTTCGATAACAGCTGGAATTATTTCATAAACTGTGCTATTGTCGTCGTAAGATATAGCGACACTTACGTGACCATCCTCAAAATATCTTTTGTCCAGATCGGGGATAGATTGTTGATAAACAAAAGTGTTTGTATCCTCTATTCGAGACCATTGATTGGATAGGATATCATAAACGTAACTTCTTCCGGGTAAAGAATTTGTAATATACTCTTTCGTACATGAAGTCAAAGTAAGCAACGACGCAGTCGTCACGCAGAGGGCAAGTATTAATTTTTTCATAATATGTATATTTAAATGTGTCTTTTGTTTATAGAACATAATATCTACATTAAAGTTTAACGTTAACAAAAATATTGCCATTATGGACAATAGGGGTCAAGAAAAAAGCCTATTGATCTTATTCAATAGGCCTTTTTTATGATAGAATAGGCGTATCTATTCTGCTGAAAGATCAATTTTCCGTTCCACAGAAACATTATCTCCTGTTAAGGTGTTACCTTCACTGTCCACCAAAGTAAGTTTTACCGTATTTTCACCCATTGGCAAATTCAATATTTCATAAGGAACCCACTGATCCAATATAAACTCTTGGCCGTTGATGTCTGCTTTTACTTTGTTGCCATCAGCAGCTAGCGTTGTGTTGTTCACGAAGAAGTCTAACAGTAATGTTTGGGCATCATCGCCTTTATAACTTCCTTTTGGTCTACTGTAGAACAGAGAGGGCTCTGTAGGAGCAGCTTGTTCTTCCACATTCCCATCGGCATTAACCTTGAATTTGACCAATTTTGAAGCATCTGCCGTTTTGATCGATTCATGAAAAGAACGCGATAGGAAAGACAATAGATAATGCTCCGAATTTACAGGCACAGTTACGCTATGTTCTGGTTTGTATAACGCTGCATAAGGTGTGTTGTCCAGAATGAAATGAATGTGTTGTCCTTCGTGTGAATTAGCCATATGGTGTTCGTGCTCTGTTTGTTCAGTTAAATTGAAATTTTGAACATCGTATTTTACGGTAATTTTCGCCGAGTCCGTTCCTACTTTTTCGGAAGTAATCGATGCAATTTTTAAAGTTGCTCCCGGGAATTCTTTGGCGTGTGGCAAAGGATTGACCGCTATAGCTTGGGCAGAAGCGTCATTGACTGCCGTAGAATCTTGTGTTCCAGAATTTTGTCTAGATGTGTTGTTACATGCAACAATTGTTGCCGATAATGCTACAATTGCTAATGTTGATTTCCAATTTTTCATGCTTATTGAGTTTGTTATGTTAATTACAATTAATATAAACGATTAAAATAATATTTTGTTTTATGAACACGCAATTAATAAGGCTTCTTTAATTGCAGTTAGAGTTTTATTGATATCGTCAGCGGTATGCGCGGCAGAGATAAAACCTACCTCGTAGCCCGAAGGTCCAAAATAAATCCCTCTATTGAGCAGCTCTCTGTGCATCACCTTATATCTTTCCATGGATAAGGGGGCTATTTGATCAGCCCGTTGTATTTTATCCAACGACGAAAAAGCCAACCAAAAGATGGAGCCGACTGTAAATACTTTGACCTCAAGGCTATTCTCCATAATGAACGTGCGGATATTTTCAACAAATGTGGCTGTCGTGTCGGCTAGATTTTCGTAAAAGCCGGGTTGTAGTAGCGTGCGTAGGGCAGCAATACCCGCTGCCATGGCAATCGGGTTGCCCGATAACGTACCTGCTTGATAGACGGCTCCATCTGGTGAAATATGGCTCATGATTTCGTTGGAAGCACCATAGGCACCTACGGGCATACCACCTCCGATAATTTTGCCATAAGTCAAGATATCTGGTTGGATGCCGTAATAGTGTGAAGCCCCCTCAAAACCTAAACGGAAACCTGTAATAACCTCATCGAAAATCAATAATGCACTATTGTCCTTGGTGACTTTGCGAAGAAAATGGATGTATTCCCGATCTTGTATTAACAAACCGTTATTAGCCGGTATACCTTCAATGATGACGGCGGCAATTTGGTCTTTGAAATCTTCAAAGACCTGCTGTATAGCTGCGGTATCATTTAAAGCAATGACAATAGTTTCATCCGCAAAAGCTTTGGGTACACCCGCGGAAGATGTTTCACCGAAAGTGACCAAACCCGAGCCTGCTTTGACCAATAAGGAGTCTGAATGGCCATGGTAACAACCTTCGAATTTAACTATTTTGTCTCTTTTTGTATATCCCCTAGCCAAACGGATAGCAGACATAACAGCTTCGGTGCCCGAACTTACAAAACGGATCTTTTCGATGTATTTGTTATTAGACAAAATAAGATCAGCCAATTCGTTTTCCAAGTGGGTAGGAGCTCCAAAGCTCAAGCCTTTTCCCAGCTGTTCTTGTACGGCTTCGCGGATTTGCGGGTTATTATGTCCCAAGATCAACGGTCCCCAAGAACAGCAGTAATCGATGAACTCATTGCCATCGGCATCCCAAAGATGAGCTTTGTCTCCACGGTCGATGAATAAGGGCGTGCCATATACAGATTTGAACGCTCTTACAGGAGAGTTTACACCTCCTGGGAAATAATCTATAGCTTTCTTAAATAACTGAGTAGATTTTTCTCTCGAAATATCTTGAATTTGCATGTTTATACACTAAGGTGATGATACGAAGTTATCTATTTACTTTTTAAAAAGATAATGAATACCATCATTATTTATCATAAAAAAGCTGTTCAATAGGAGAACAGCAAGTATTATTATTCAAATCGATTTATTTTAACCAACCCTTTTCCAATACTTCTTTGGCGTGATAAGTGAGAATAGATGTTGCTCCAGCTCGCCGGAAGCTTATCAAGGTCTCCATAATGGCTTGTTCGCCTAGCCAACCATTTTTTATGGCAGCTTTGAGCATAGCATATTCTCCGGAGACATTGTACACAGCTATGGGGAGGTCAAAATTATCATGTAGCAGCTTTACGATGTCTAAGTACGGGAGGCCAGGTTTTACCATAAGGAAGTCAGCCCCCTCCTCAACATCCAATTGTGCTTCTATAAGAGCTTCCCTCGCATTTGCAGGGTTCATCTGATATGTCTTTTTATCTCCTTTTTTCGGGGCAGAACCTAAAGCGTCCCGAAAAGGGCCATAGAATGCTGATGCATACTTCGCAGTATAGGACATGAGTGATACATTGGTAAAGCCATCTTGATCCAAGATATTACGTATGTAACCAATTCGTCCATCCATCATATCGGAGGGAGCGATGATATCAGCTCCGGACTGCGCGTGAGCTAAAGCCATTTTGCCGAGAACATACAATGTTTCGTCGTTAAGGATTTCGTCCTTTTCGACAATGCCATCGTGACCGTCTGAACTGTAGGGATCCATGGCTACATCGGTGATAATACATGCTTCTGGGAAATTCTTCTTGACAGTTTCAATAGCTCGCAAGTAAAGGGTATCCGGCCGATAACTTTCGGTGGCATACTTATCTTTCAAGGATTCTTCTACGGCTGGGAATAGATCAAAAGCTTTTAACCCTAATTTTAGACAACTCTCTACTTCACGAAGGAGATTGTCTATCGAATACCGGTAGATGCCCGGCATAGAAGATACTTCAGTCTTTTTGTTGTCTCCTTCTATAAGGAACAGCGGAAAAATCAGATTGGAAGATGATAAGTAAGTCTCCTGGATCATGTCACGTATGACAGCGGATTTTCTATTTCTTCTTGGACGTTGTAACATTTTATGTAGTATTAAGTATTAGGTATTAAGATGCGTACAGTCTTTTATCTTTACATCCTTTTCCTTAATTAGTATTCCAATCCAAATACAGCTTCGGCTAATCCCATTTCATCGGGAGAAAAAGGTAGTGTGTATTTCAATCCCATTTCCTCGATTAGTTTTGCGGTAGAGTAGCCGATGCATATAATTTTCTGATCGGGCTCCGCCAAATTCTCCTTGAAATAGGCCTCTACATTACTTGGACTAGTAAAGATGAGGACTTCGGCATTGGATTTATCCACCTTTTCGTCCAGTACAGTTTCATAGATAGGCATATCAATGACTTTGGTATCCGCAGTCAATGCTTTTTGTATACTTTGTAGTGAACCTTTTGCACGAGGGATCAAGACGGTTTGGCCATCTACCAATTTGGCGAATTCTTGTGCAATTTCGTCCGTACTGATGCCTAAGTCATCACCAGAAAAGTCCGCAACGCGGCCGAATTTTCTTAAGGTTGATTCAGAACCTCGACCTAAGACTGCAATCTTTGTTTTCTTTAATATAAAGGGTTTAAGATTAAAGAAGTGTTCAATGGCATTTTTGCTGTTAAAAAATATCCAATCTGCTCTTTTCAAAATAAAAGAGTCCAAGACATTGATGGTTGGATATATCTTGATCAATGAACGATCTTCAATTTCAATGTTGTGTTTTTTCAGCGCTCGGGCTAGGTAGGAGTTTTCATCCAAGTCTCTGGTGATAAAAACTGTCGAAGGTAGTTTTCTCTCTTTCCTAAATTTTGAAAATATCGTTTCGGCCATTCCTTCGATAGTTTCCGATTGGATATATACACGATCCGGAAAATCTTCGTTGTCTTCGGCTATAGAAGTCCATACCTCGTATTTTCCATCACGCTTACGGCAATAGCAGCCTAATGGCGCATGGCAACCGGCATCGAACATATTTAGCACCTTACGTTCTACAGCGATGGTTTTTGCAACTTCCCGATCATTTAGCTTTTGTAAAAGTTCATATAGTTCTTGATCTGCTTCTCGGATCTGTATCGCCAAAACACCTTGCGCAGGGGCGGGAATGACTTCTACGGGTGCAATATCTTCGATATGGAAATCCGATAGCTCCATATTGATCCGTGTTATACCTGCTTTGGCCAATACAATGGCATCATATTTTTCATCGCGTAGCTTTTGAACGCGAGTTTGGAGGTTTCCTCGCAAATCATCAAACTCAAGGTCAGGCCTGATAGAAAGCAACTGTGCTTTTCTCCTGTTGGAGGAGGTACCCACGGTTGCATTATGTTTTAGTGAAAGTCGCTTTTTGAGGTCAACACAATCTTTATGGATAATGATCACCTCCGAAGGATCTTCCCGCTCGGATACTGCCGCTATAATTAGCCCCGGAGGGTTGACGGTCGGTAAGTCTTTATGGGAGTGAACAGCAAGGTCTATTCTTGAAGTCAGCAATTCTTCTTCGAGTTCTTTTGTAAAGAAACCTTTGCCTTCTAACTTGTCCAGTCGAAGATGTTGAATGATATCACCTTGGGTTTTAATAATTTTTAGTTCGGCTTCTATTCCGATCTGTGCTAACCTATCTTTGACGAAATTGGCCTGCCATAGAGCAAGTTCACTTCCACGGGTACCAATAGTTAATTTTCTGTTCACTATTAAAGATTTACGTTAAGAAAGTATACAACGCAGCAAAGTTAGCCAAATACCCTAAAAATATTGACCTAAAATGTCAGAATAAAGTATATTTCGGATATAATGAAAGGATATTAGTTGTTTTCGTGCTCTGTGCTTTTTACCAAAATCTCTTTTGCCATGACCATGGGAACTTTGATGTATTTTTTCTCCATATAATTCATGACTTTTTCCAATACCTCACGTGCTTGAGGATCTAGGTTGCTGACATCATGGGCAAAAACCTCATTGATAGCTGTATGGCGGATCTCTTTGATTGTCGTTGGTACTTGACGCATAGCAACTTCTACCCGTCTTTGTTTTATGGTAGGAAGAAACTCCTGAATATTGAAGTCAATAATCCGTTCTGCGTGTTCCAGCTCACTATAGCGATCTTGTATATTTTTGGCAGCTATAGCTTGCAGGCAGGATACTTCAATATAATGTATAGGATTGTCGGTTATGACTTCGGGGGCTACGTCGTTGGGTACAGCTAAATCGACAATGACTTTTTTATCTGTCTCGCCATTTAATAGACTGTCGTAGGTAGTCTGGTCAATGATGGCATGGGGTGCACCTGTACAAGTGATCATGACATCAAATCCTTTTTTATAGTTTTTTAACTCAGTCAAAGGATAAGCTTCGGCATTAAGTTCTGCGGCGAACGCTTTTGCATTTGCTAATGTGCGGTTGAAGATGACAAAGTTAGATAACTTATGCTTTTTTAAATATTTTGCCAGATTTTGGTTGGTCTCTCCAGATCCAATGACTAATATTCTCGGGTTCTCGGGAAGTTTAACTTCTTTCAACTTACGGTAGGCCAATGATACAACCGAAATAGGATTGCGTGAAATGTTAGTATGCGTATATACTTCCTTAGCTGTCTTCACCAGACGATCCATCATTAAGCGGAGAAAATCGCCAGTAAAACCCGCTTTGCGGCACTTTTCAAAAGCTCTGCGTACTTGGGCTAGAATTTCTTTTTCACCTACTACGAGACTTTCAAGCGAGCATGACATACGGAAAAGATGACGCAAGGCATCTAAACCAGAATATCGCGTTACCTGTCCCAAATAGCATTGAAGGCGCTCAGATGGGACGCAAAAATTCATTTTGTCCATGAAGCTGGCGATAAACTCATCGGTTAACTCATGTGCTCCATAAAAAACAAATTCCACACGATTACATGTCGCAATATAGAATATCTCTGGAATGTCAAGATTGTTTTTTAGATTTATCAATCTGGAATCCAACTCCTCGTTACAAATTACCAAATTGCCTAAATCTTTTAGGTCAACATGCTTGTGTGTAAATGCTATTACTTTTAAATTCTTCAACGCTTTCTATTCTAGCATAAAATCTATTGAGACAAATGTAGAGTAAAACCTCGGGTCTTCTGTCAAAAATCTGTCAAAGGCATTAATTTAGAACGTTTTTAAATAGATGTTTTTTAAGTGTATTTTATTGATATGTAGTGTGTTATAATTTTCCCGAAAGAGGGGTGTGATAACAATCATTATTCGAACTGCAGAATGTGAGACAAGTCACCTTTATTTTTTGTCTTTCTTTTTTAGTTTTATAGTATGTATACCCGTTGTGCATTATGATTTAGTTCAGGAAAAACAGAAAAAAGTTGTTCATT
>JBEBWF010000091.1:0-10727 GCA_040392285.1 Sphingobacterium sp.
TCTGCTTGTAGCGTTCCTTGATCGCCACACGTTCCTTACGAAACCCTTATGAACGATGATATCATGAAAATAATTAGCTTATTTATATTTTTTGCCGCTATACTCTTCGCATCCTGTCAAAAAAGTCAGTCCACCTCGCGCGCAGTTGACGAGGAAAGTTTAGCCGATCTACGTAAAAAAATCATGGAACAGGTCGATACTGCAATATGTACCGACCCTTTGCAATGGAGCTTCACCGCCCTTGGAAATAAAGCCTGTGGCGGCCCGAAGACCTACATAGCCTATCCGCACTCGATAGACACGGTTGCTTTCCTTCAGCTTGTCAAAAAATATAACGAGGCCGAGCTTGCTTTCAATAAAAAATATGATATAATATCGGACTGTAGGGCGATATTGGTTCCTGCTGAGGTATCTTGTGTAGATGAAAAACCGGTATTGGTTTACTCGGAATTCAATATCAAATAAAGGCAACCACTTTTTTTGGCGGAATAGGGTAACATTTTTTTGATCGTGATGATATAAAGATAAACACATTAAAAATCTTTAAATATTAATCATCATGAAAAAGACATTTACTTTAAAACTATTCGCCATTCTATGTTGCGCTGCATTATTTACATTCTCTTGTAAAAATGACCCCTCAGATCTAGGTCTCGCACCTGCATCTCCGGCGAAATTCAAAGAACTAAGGACACAGGCACTGAAAGACCTCACCCAAACAGCATCCTTTAAGGCTGAAGAGGGCATTAGCTTTACCTCTGATAAAGGTACGTTATTAACGATCGGTCCGGACTGTCTGCGGGACGATGAAAACAATACCGTGACAGGCGACGTCACCTTGTCATTTATCGAAATCTACGACAGGGGAAATATGGTAGCAACCAATAAACCTGTCATGGGCAAAGACGGTGAAGGAAATTTATTACCTCTGGTTACGGGTGGGCAATATAATTTAGAAATCAAACAAGACAATAAGCGCTTAAAATCAAGATGTACCTTTCATGTAAGCATTCCTACCGCACTGACTGGTGGCGTAGACGATGAAATGATCCTCTGGAAAGGTGAAATCAACGAAGAAGGCAATCTGGTATGGGAAGATGCCGGTCAACGAAATGGCAACGTCGGCCCGGATGATAAAGGAACATCATACAATGTTTGGGAAGGCGAGTTTGGATGGACAAACGTAGACCGCTTTTATAGTGATCCTAGACCCAAAACCCAAATTAAAGTCACCGTTCCAAGTGGCTACAGCAATGAAAACTCAGGGGTATTCTTAGCCTATGAAGGGGAGCCGAATGTACTTGCTCAGCTGGATGTGTACAATACTGCAGACAATTACTTTACAGAGCATTATGGATTTATTCCCATCGGCATGAATCTACATGTGATCTTCGTTTCGGAAAGCAATGGTTCCGTGGTATATCATATCAAGAAAGTCACCATCGCAGCAAATGCCACTATAGCTATAAACAGCGACGATCTGAATACGACGACAAAAAACAACTTAGTCAGTATGATCAATGCGCTAAATTAATGCGTTGGTTATTCGAATAGACAACAATCCACATTATTCAGAAAAACAAAAAAATTATACCAAAGGGGGTAACAATCCTTCTCCCTGCTGGATATAAAGATAGAACAGATTAAAAACTTTAAAACATAATTATCATGAAAAAGACATTGACACCAAAATTATTCGCTATCGCATGTTGCATAGCTGTATTGGCCTCTTCTTGTAAAAATGATGGCACAGAAATAGGTTTAGCCCCTGCATCGTCCGCTAATTTCAAAGCCTTACGTGAAAAGGCCTTAAAAGATCTGACACAGACCGAAACATTTAAAGCCGAAGAGGGTATTTCCTTCACCTCCGAAAAAGGAACAAAACTCACCATTAGTACGAATTGTCTTGTGGATGAAGATAACAATCCTGTCGAAGGGGATGTAACACTATCCTTTATTGAAATCTATGACCGCGGAAATATGGTTGCTACCAATAAACCGGTCATGGGTAAAGATGGAGACGGTAATCTACTTCCCTTGGTTACCGGTGGCGAGTACAATATCGAAATCAAAAAAGGAGACAAACTATTGAAACCAGGCTGCCCTTTTCAAGTACATGTACCTGCTGCAAATACTGGAGATCTTGATGGTGCCATGATCCTATGGACCGGGCAGATCAATGACGACGGCAATCTGGTGTGGGAAGAAGCTGGCGCCGATGGTAAAGAAGGAGATGTTCGTCCAAATGAGCAAAATGCAGGTTATGATATCTGGGGAAATGAGTTCGGATGGGCTAATGTAGATCGTTTTTATAATGATCCGAGAGATAAAACACAAATTAAAGTTACTGTACCCAACGGTTATGACAATAACAACGCAGCGGTATATTTAGCATACGAGAACGAGCCAAATGTTTTAGCACAATTGGATACGTACGATACGGCCGATAAATTTTTCTCGGAGCACTATGGATTTGTCCCTATCGGGATGACCCTTCACGTAATTTTTGTATCTGAAAGTAATGGTTCTGTGGTTTACGCGATTAAACAGGCTACCATTGTAGCTAACGGCACTATCGCTATCAGTAGCAGCGATCTGGATACAACGACAAAAAATAACCTCATAAGCTTGATTAATGCTTTGAATTAATCCAATCCAACAATCCGATATGAACAAGCTCTTCACGAATGGAGGGCTTGCTCTTTTTTTAGGCTTTTCAGCAATATTTCGTAAATTAGCCGTTCCTAGGAATGGCTAATTTATCGCTTATAACGCCCATAGAATACCTTAAAGGTGTAGGACCGCAAAAAGCCGATGTGCTTAAAAAAGAGCTACAGGTTTTTACCATTGGCGATCTTTTGCAGCATTACCCATTCCGCTATATCGACCGTACGAAATTCCACAAGATACAACAGGTCAATCCTGATATGATCGGTGCCCAAATCATCGGGAGATTAGTTTCTTTGCAGGAAGTGGGCGAAAAAAGAACGAAGCGCTTAGTTGGGCAATTTAAAGATGATACAGGCAGCATGGAGCTTGTGTGGTTTCAAAGTGTAAGCTGGCTCAAAAAAAGCTTGACAGTCGGAGCAGCCTATGTTATTTATGGTAAGCCTTCCGAATTTAACGGCATGATGTCAATGACCCATCCCGAAATGGAGCTTTACCAGACTTCTGACAAAAAGATTGGCAATATGACCATGCAACCTGTCTATTCGTCGACTGAAAAGCTCAAAAAGTTCAATCTGGATAGCAAAGGTTTACAAAAGTTGCAGCAAACAGCGTTAGAAACTGTCTACAGTTCGTTAGCGGAAAACCTGCCTCCTTATGTCTTAGAAAAACATCGTCTGATCGACTATAATAAGGCACTCCTGACCATACATTTCCCGCAAAATGACGCGGAGCTACATGCTGCTATCCGTCGACTAAAGTTTGAGGAGCTGTTTTTTATCCAACTTCGACTACTCCGCAATAAACAACTCAATACCCAGAAATATAAGGGACATATCTTCAGCCAGGTTGGCGAAAAATTCAATACCTTCTTCAACGAACGACTTCCCTTTCCATTGACCAATGCCCAGAAACGGGTTATTAAAGAAATACGTCAGGATACGAACACCGGTGCACAGATGAACAGGCTTGTTCAGGGCGATGTAGGCTCAGGCAAGACCGTTGTCGCCTTAATGAGCATGCTTCTTGCCATTGACAATGGCTATCAGACATGTATGATGGCACCGACAGAAATATTGGCGACACAGCACTACCAAGGTCTAAAAGAGCTGCTCGGTGAGGATATCTGCACGATCAAACTGCTGACCGGTTCGACGACTACCAAAGAGCGCCGTATCATCCATCGGGAATTGGAAGAAGGTACGTTGGACATCCTGATCGGAACACATGCGCTGATCGAAGACAAGGTCCAATTCAAGAACATCGGCTTTGTCGTTATCGATGAGCAACACCGCTTCGGTGTTGAGCAACGCGCCAAGCTTTGGCGCAAAAACCGTATTCCACCCCATATGCTGGTCATGACTGCTACACCTATCCCGCGCACCTTGGCAATGACCATGTATGGTGATTTGGATATCTCCGTTATCGACGAACTTCCGGCAGGGCGTAAGCCGATCAAGACCGTACACTTTTTTGAAAACCAACGTTTGCGGGTTTTTGGGTTTATGCGGGAGGAAATCGCCAAGGGCAGACAGGTCTATATTGTTTATCCTTTGATTAAAGAAAGTGAGAAAATGGATCTATTGCATCTGGAGGCTGGATTGGAAAGTTTACAACGTGAATTTCCATTACCGCAGTACAAAATATCTATTGTGCACGGAAAGATGCCCGTGAAGGACAAAGATTTTGAGATGCAACGTTTTGTCAAAGGGGAGACACAAATTATGGTGGCCACAACGGTAATCGAGGTCGGTGTAAACGTCCCCAATGCCTCCGTGATGGTCATCGAAAATGCGGAAAGGTTTGGACTGTCGCAGCTTCACCAGTTACGGGGACGCGTAGGACGTGGAGCGGAGCAATCTTTCTGCATTCTAATGTCAAAAGACAAGCTAAGTAAAGAAGGAAGGACCCGCCTGGGTACGATGGTACGGACCAATGATGGCTTTGAAATCGCCGAAGTAGATTTGCAACTTCGCGGTCCAGGGGATATATCCGGCACCCAACAGTCCGGGGTTCTAGACTTAAAAATTGCTGACCTTGCGAGGGATCAGCAACTTTTGACTGAAGCACGGCAGTCGGTCATCACGATATTTTCCGAGGATACTACCCTGGCCCTGTCCCAAAACGAGCTGCTGCTTAATTACCTGAACCAACGTTCTCCCAGTATTTCCTGGGACAAGATTTCGTAAAAAAACATTTACCTTTGTATTCCTGTTATTGTCAATGGGGGATATGGCCTCTATACATCAACAGTTATATTTAATATTGAATGGCAAAAACGAAAATACACGATACCGCCCCAAAACGTGAAACAGCTGTTTTGGTTTCTGTAATTACACCTAATGTATCGGATCAGATGGCAAAGGATTATTTGCAGGAACTCGAGTTTTTAGTACTAACTGCCGGAGGGCAGACGGAACATATTTTTACGCAAAAGCTGGCTAAGCCGGAGCATGCGACCTTCGTAGGCAGTGGAAAGCTGGAAGAAATCAAAGAATACATCGATGCCGAGGAAATCGATATGGTCGTCTTCGATGATGAGTTATCCCCTTCACAATTGCGGAATATTGAGCGCGAACTGAAGTGTAAAGTCTTGGATCGATCCAACTTAATCTTGGATATCTTTGCCAACCATGCACAAACTGCACAAGCGAAGACGCAGGTGGAGTTGGCCCAACTGCAATACCTGCTACCGCGGTTGACCCGAATGTGGACTCACTTGGAGCGTCAACGCGGGGGTATCGGAATGCGTGGCCCGGGGGAATCACAGATCGAGACTGATAGACGTATCATCCTTAACAAAATATCGTTGTTAAAGGAACGCTTAAAAGTGATCGACAAGCAAAATGAAACGCAGCGTAAAAACCGTGGCGAGATGATCCGTGTGGCTTTAGTGGGTTATACCAATGTAGGCAAATCGACCATCTTAAATATGATTTCCAAATCGGACGTACTGATCGAAAACAAGCTCTTCGCAACATTGGACACAACAGTACGCAAGGTGGTTATCGACAACCTCCCCTTCTTACTTTCCGATACGGTAGGATTTATCCGCAAATTACCGCACCACTTGGTAGAGTCGTTCAAGTCAACGCTGGATGAAGTTCGTGAAGCGGATGTATTGATCCATGTCGTAGACATTTCGCACCCCAATTTTGAGGATCACATCTTTGCGGTAAATGAAACGTTGAAAGACATCAATGCCTTGGACAAGCCTACCATTACGGTATTTAATAAAATCGATGCTTACAAACCACCAGTTGAAAGGGATGAGGACGGCGAAGAGATAAAAGTCACCTTGGAGGATTTCAGAAAATCATGGATGGCCAGGAATTCGGATCCTGCAATATTTCTTTCGGCAACAGAAAAAACCAATATCGAGGAATTTAAACAGAAGCTTTACGATATCATATCGGAATTGCATACCGCACGGTATCCGTATAATAATTTGCTGTATTAGGGTTGTAGAGTTATGTTGGTTATATAACTTCGTAACCTCATAACACGGTAACTTCGTAACTTTCACTTAATGAACAAACAAGTAAAATTCGTCGATTGGGGCTTGGTAGATTACCAAGAAGCTTGGGATAGGCAGGAAGAGGTTTTTGCAAAAACTGTAGCGATCAAAAATGCAAACAGGATCAACAACACGACAGAACCAACTCCCAACTTCCTAATATTTACCGAGCATCCACATGTCTATACGATGGGAAAAAGTGGACACGAAGAATACCTGCTATTGGACGACGATGGTTTAAAAGAACAGGAAGCCGCATTTTACAAAATCAACCGTGGTGGCGACATCACTTACCATGGACCGGGACAGATTGTAGGCTATCCGATCTTGGATCTGGATAATTTTTTTACGGATATCCATCTGTATCTCCGCACCTTGGAAGACGTAATTATATTGACTTTGGCAGATTACGGTATAGAAGCTGGCCGTTATCCGGGATATACGGGTGTATGGCTGGATGCGGACAACGAAAAGGCCCGTAAGATCTGTGCTATGGGGGTACGAGCTTCCCGTTGGGTGACGATGCATGGCTTCGCCTTCAATGTGAATGTAGATCTTAACTATTTTGGAAATATTGTACCCTGTGGAATAGACGATAAGGGTGTTACGTCCCTAGAGCGCGAACTGGGTAGAAAGTTGGATATGGATGAAGTCAAAAGTGTTGTAAAAGGTCATATCGCCACCTTGTTTAAAATGGAGCTGCTGTAGGTTGTCCGTATGATTTACTTCCACATCCCCTTCTGCAAGCAGGCCTGTCATTATTGTGATTTTCACTTTAGTACATCGTTAAAATACAAGGACGATATGCTTGCAGCTCTGTATAAGGAAATTGATCTGCGCGTAGGTTACCTCGATGACAAGAAAGTGCAAAGCATTTACTTCGGAGGGGGGACACCATCCATTTTACAAGTGGATGAGATCGAAAAATTGATTGACAAGGTTGCCGCGCATTTCGAAATAACTCCTGACGCGGAAATCACCTTGGAAGCGAATCCAGATGATCTTGACAGCCAAAAAGTAAGGGGTCTACGTGCTACGCCTATTAACCGCTTTAGTATAGGTATACAGTCTTTCTATGAAGAAGATCTCAGATGGATGAATCGTGCCCATCATGCGCAAGAAGCTGAGGTCTCCGTAAAAAGAGTACAAGATGCCGGTTTTGAAAACATTACCTGCGACCTGATCTATGGCTACCCCTTATTGAGCGACGAGAAATGGACATCCAATATGCAGAAACTTATCGATTTTCAAGTGCCGCATATCTCTTCATATGCTATGACGGTTGAAAACAAGACTGCTTTGGACCATTTTATACGGCAAGGAAAAACTCCTCCGATTAACGATGAACAGAGTGCTAAGCAGATGATGATGCTCATGGACACCTTGACCAACAATGGCTTTGAACACTACGAGATATCCAATTTTGCCAAAGCTGGGATGTATGCCAAACACAACACCAATTACTGGAAAGGGAAGCATTATTTGGGTATAGGTCCATCTGCACATTCATTTAATGGCGCTTCACGTAGTTGGAATATTGCCAACAATGCACAGTATATTTCGGACATAGAGCATAACCGCTCGTTTCAGGCGACCGAGACGCTGTCCCCGGAAGAGAAAGCAAATGAATATATCATGACTTCCTTGCGCACCATGTGGGGAATAAATCTGTCCTACTTCGAACGGGAATTTGGAGATGACGAATTAAAAAGACTGTTGGCAGAAGCTCAACTGTTTTTATCGAACGGACAACTCGTCTTGAACGACATATCGCTCGTTTTGAGCAAACAGGGGAAAATTATAGCCGATCATATTATCAGCGAGTTATTCAGCGTTTAACGCACACGGAACATCTGTTTACACATCGTTATTGTAGCAGCTTTTCGGTTCCCAAATACTTCATAACTATCTTGGAGTTCCTGCTCTTTGTTGCACGTAATTGACCGCTGCTATATCAGCATCATTTCTTCATCTTAAAAAAGGCTTTACAGATCCAACTATAAGCGGGGGGAAGTTTCTTTTTTTCTTCCCCCGCTTATCCATACTTTTACAAGGCGTACGTACTCACAATATCACTGTAATTCGGATTTGTATCTTTTCCGAGATACGTCGCACGCAACTCATACTCCTGAAAAGGCTCCATGTTTTCCACTATCGCAGTAGATTTGGTGCTCAACAGCCTGTTCCACGGCTCGTCTACACCTTTTTTTCGGTATTCATACTGGTAATAACGGGCCTTTTTCCACGGAGCCACTCGCATCTTGATGCGGGATGTACCCAGTCCGACAGGGAAAACCTGTAGATGGTCGGCCTTGGGATTCCATGAGTTATCGAGTACCCGATCTTTGCTTGGAATAAAGCCGGCGCTAAGGATTGTGGTTTCATTGCCCCCTGCTACAGTATCTACGTACTTCGCGAGCTCACTAATGACGTATTCCAATTCCTTTCGCTGCTCGTTCCGGAATGAGATAGCCCTGCGATCATTAAAGGCCGCTTCGGCAGCACTTTCTCGGTAAGTCTGTGTGATGGCAGACAATGTCGCCAAAGCTGGTGTCGGTGTGACAAAGATATCGTCGTGTTGTCCCATTTTAGTGACGATTTCTTCTGCAAACTGGATCAATTGTGCAACATCCAGCTCTCTAAAATTTGTTGTTGGTTTTTTCATTTTTATTCTGTTTTTAATGTTAAAAAAATAATTATACCTCTCTGTTTGTTAGCTAACGATACAAAGATGAGAAGGCTAAATAGGAAAAATGGTATAAATTTGAGACATATTTCGGGGGTCACCGAAAATATTTTTGTCCCAAATTTGTGCCTCATATTACTCGGAAAGACATTGATACAAGCCAAAAATCAACACTTTTAACAGAATAAAATCTTTTTTTTAAAAATGGTGAGAAACTTCACTCGTGTGCAGATTCAATTTACACAGCAGTAAAAGCAAAATACATCGATGTAAATAGCATGTGCACAAAGGCAGACGGAATCTGCACGAATGTAAACGAGGTTTGCAAGGATGCAAATCCGGGTTACCTTCGGTCGGTCGGAAATTTCAGGAGAATAGACGCGATCCGCTGTTATGAAAAATTCGTCCACGCTTGATCGAATGGGAGTTCCACGGGTGTAAGGGTGGTTTACCAGCATGTAGAACTAATTTGCATAACGATGAAAACAGATTCCATAGCAGTAAACACAATTATCATTTATGTGGCTTCGATTTCCTTCGCATCCAATGAGGATCTCACGAAGTCAAAGAGATTTTATTACCGTGCAAATCTAATTTTATCACGAGGGGAAGCAAATTTCAGGCGGTCACTCGAAATCTCTTCCCGGATCAGTCTGATAACAGAATCGGGCAAGTGATCACGTTTTAGTCCACGTTTCAATTCTGTCAATATCCACTGCTGTAGAGGGATTATTTCCCCATAATTGTTGATATACATTTCTCGGGTATCTTGATGAATAAGTATATCTCTGACTGTAATACTATTATTGATGAGCTCTTGATTGTCATAACCCGCTATGACGTAATAAGGAAAATATGGATTGGGGCGTTCTACGATTTCAAATTGTAGAGTTCTCTCTTTGTAGTGGTAAAAGGGAATGCTATAAATCAGGCTTAAAGCTGTGACTTTGTTCACACTGTCTACGATGATCTGCTCCTCTTCATTGTAATGAAAGGGATATGGATAATACTGCCCCTTAAAAAATAGTCTTTCTCGTGCTGTTGTGTCTGTAATGGATGGACGCGATGACCATTCCGGTCGATTAAATGAAAGCTTAATGTATCTCGATCTAGTTTAGGGGCAATATGCCAACGTTCTCCACCCTGTTCATACACCTTTTTGAGCGGGCTATCATACACGATTGCATAACCGTAGTTGAATGGTATGACAAAATCCCAATTTGCTTCGGTAATCTTATATCCTAATCTGTCCACAAACCCCATTTTGCCCTCATGTACATATCTTCGCACCCCTTCTACCCAATAGTCCGGCCCGTTATCAAACTCTTGAGGATAGTATAAAAAATGACCGTCAAGATCGTAGACTGCTCCAATAGGAGCAGCAGGCCGGGAAAAATCTAAACTCATCCCTGTCGGGAGCAGATTAAATTCAACCGTAGGTTCTGTTATTCTTCCATGCCCTCCACCATGTATGGGGAACGAGGGCTCTATAATGGTATCACCTTTCGCATTGCGAACCCCCACCAAGGTACTATCCGTATTGGTGAAATAATACAACTGGCCCTGAGCAAGCGTAGCAAAGCATATATACCCTACAAAAAGAATCCATTTTGTACTGTTCATAATCACTTAAATCGCATGTCAAAAATCATTCTAGTAATCCCTCCGTCTCCAGATATTTCAAGATAATTTGTGTGGCTCCCGCTCTTTGTTGCACATAGTTAGCTGCAGCTTCGCCAGCTTCTTTTCTTCTTTCTTCATCCAAAAGGGCCTTAAATACATTTTCCAATTCTTCACCGCTGCCTATAGAGAATCCCGCTCCCAACACCAATAAGTCAATGGCCTCTTGAAACTTCT
>JBEBWF010000092.1:0-10259 GCA_040392285.1 Sphingobacterium sp.
ATTGCTCGTGAAGGCGTAAAGTTGTTGGGTAAGATAGCTACAGGGTTCTTAAATTCGTTCTTTAAGAAAAGATAAATATTATATTTCCTCTATAATAAAGAGCTCTTCGTGGCTGAGGAGAGCTACACAAGTTCACCTTTATATGCATACGTGATTATATTGCATATAAAAGTGAATTTATGTAGGTTTGTAAGATAATTTTGGAAAGATTTAACTGGATTTGATTTTATGGGAAAACCGACATTATTAGTTCTTGCCGCAGGGATGGCTAGCCGTTATGGATCATTAAAACAAGTAGATGGCTTCGGTCCTCATGGAGAGACTATTATTGATTACTCTATTTATGATGCCATTCATGCAGGTTTTGGCAAAGTTATCTTCATTATTCGTGAGGAATTTGAAGCAGTGATGCGAGAGATCTTTGACAAAAAACTGGCTGGGAAGATCCAAGTAGAATATGCCTTTCAAGATTTTGATTTAAAAAAGTTTGGTGTTGATCGTGAAATTGAACGGACGAAGCCTTGGGGAACTGCACATGCGGTAATGAGTGCAAAAGACCTGATACATGAGCCGTTTTGTGTTATTAATGCCGATGATTTCTACGGAACGGAACCCTTTATGAAAATGGGAGACTTTTTGAGAGATGAGGTGCGAGATGATCATATGTCGCTCATGGGGTTTCAAGTAGGTAATACCATGTCGGATTACGGCTATGTATCTAGAGGGGTATGTGAAGTGACAAGCGAAGGTAATATGGCATCAGTGACAGAACGCACCAATATTTATTATACAACGGATGCCAACGGGACTAAAAAAATCGTGTATGAAGAGAATGGGACGCAATATGAGCTTCCTGCCGACTCTAGGGTATCGATGAATTTTTGGGGGTTTACACCCAAAGTTTTTGAGGTCGCTTTGTCTATGTTTCCAAAATTTGTAGCGGAAAACAGCGACAATCCTAAAGCGGAATTTTTCATTCCTTCTGTGCCAGATTATATGGTGAAGCAAGGCATCGCGGATTTTAAGGTTATACCGACTTCGTCCAAATGGTTTGGCGTCACTTATGCAGAAGATAAGCCTATCGTACAGGAAAATATTTCGAGGTTAGTTGCTGAAGGCGTGTATCCCGAAAAGCTCTTTTAACAACCGAACAGACGGATTATGTTATTGGCCTATAGGAGGTTGTGTAACAAATCTTTTAGATAGCTGTAACAGCTTTAATATTATATTTGATTAGGAAAATAAACCAACAAAATATGAGTTGCTACAACTATTTTATTCGGACAATTCGCTATCTTCTGGCAATTGTAATTCTTTGTAGTCTGGCAATGACTATCGACAAGGAGTTATGTGGAGGTGCGCTAGATCATTTTTTTTCCCGAATCGATCCCCACATCGTTATTGAATATGTAAATGCTGATCTAAAGCTAGAAGCTGCTATTCATTACGCCCAAACAGATTCTACCTTGATATCGATGCGTCTTTTATGGACGATATAATAAAAGTCTGAGTTTTTAGAAAATATAAAGGGCGTAGATTTTACTTTTCTACGCCCTTTTGTGTATGATAAGAAGTTACTTTATTTCACTTCTTCGAAGTCTACATCTTGTACATCATCTGCACCAGCTTGACCGCCTCCAGCATTGTTTGCTGGATCTGCATCACCTTGAGGCTGTGCTTCCCCTTGTTGTGAAGCTGCATACATCTCTTCGGATGCCGCATTCCATGCATTTTGCAATTCAGCAGAAGCTGCGTCGATATCCGTAAAGTTTTTGGCAAGATGTGCTGCTTTTAGCTTTTCAAGACCCGCTTCTATTGGTGCTTTTTTATCAGCGGATATTTTATCTCCATACTCTTTCAACTGTTTCTCTGTTGAAAAGATCAACGCATCAGCAGTATTCAACTTGTCCGCTTCTTCTTTGATTTTCTTATCTTCTTCTGCATTTGCTTCAGCCTCTTGCTTCATCTTTTGGATTTCTTCATCGGACAAGCCAGAGGAAGCTTCAATACGGATATTTTGCTCTTTACCTGTAGCTTTATCTTTCGCGGATACTTTGATGATACCATTTGCATCGATATCAAAAATAACCTCAATTTGTGGAATACCACGAGGAGCAGGAGGGATGTCTGTCAATTGGAAACGTCCCAATGTACGGTTTTGAGAAGCCATCGGGCGTTCACCTTGTAGCACATGGATTTCTACCGAAGGTTGATTGTCAGATGCAGTAGAGAATACCTCGGATTTTTTTGTCGGGATAGTGGTATTTGCTTCAATCAATTTCGTCATCACACCACCCATTGTTTCGATACCCAATGAGAGTGGAGTTACATCCAACAACAATACATCTTTAACCTCTCCCGTCAATACACCACCTTGGATAGCGGCACCAAGAGCAACAACTTCATCCGGGTTTACCCCTTTTGATGGTTCTTTACCAAAGAAATCTTTCACAGCATCCACAATAGCAGGAATACGTGTAGAACCACCTACTAGAATGATTTCGTCGATGTCTGAAGTGCTATAGCCAGCATTCTTTAAAGCTGTGCGACAAGGTTCGATAGTACGTTTTACCAAATTGGCTACCAAACTTTCAAACTTAGCACGTGATAAGGTGCGCACCAAGTGCTTAGGACCCGTAGCATCTGCTGTGATATACGGTAGGTTGATCTCTGTGGACGATGTGCTCGACAACTCGATTTTTGCTTTTTCGGCAGCTTCTTTCAAACGTTGAAGTGCCATAGCATCTTTTTTCAAGTCAAATCCGTTATTTTCATTCGCGAATTCTTCAGCCAACCAGTTAATCACCGCATTATCAAAGTCGTCACCACCCAAATGCGTATCTCCATCTGTAGATTTTACTTCGAATACACCATCACCTAATTCAAGTACCGAGACGTCGTGTGTACCTCCACCACAGTCGAACACAACGATTTTCATGTCTTTGTTAGACTTGTCAAGACCATAAGCTAATGCAGCCGCCGTAGGCTCATTGATAATACGCTCGACCTTAAGTCCCGCAATTTCACCTGCTTCTTTCGTCGCCTGACGTTGTGCGTCATTGAAGTATGCAGGTACAGTGATCACTGCACGACTTACTTCCTGACCTAAATAATCCTCTGCAGTTTTTTTCATTTTCTGCAATATCATTGCAGAAATTTCTTGAGGAGTATATTTACGATCGTCGATTTCTACGCGCGGTGTATTGTTGTCCCCTTTAACAATTTTGTAAGGGATATGAGAAATTTCTTTTTGTGCTTCATCAAAAGAAGTTCCCATAAAGCGTTTGATGGAATATATAGTTTTGTGTGGATTTGTAATAGCTTGACGTTTAGCTGGGTCACCAACTTTCCGCTCGCCACCATCTACAAAAGCAACAATAGAAGGTGTAGTGCGTTTACCTTCGTTGTTCGCAATAACTACCGGTTCGTTACCTTCCATTACAGCAACACATGAATTGGTAGTCCCTAAGTCGATTCCTATAATCTTTGACATATCTCTTGTTTAATTATTTCTTTTTAATTTTCCTAAATACATCAAGTTATTAACAACCCTTGTGCCAATAAAAAGTTTGCACCTTTAAATTATAAAAGTATCTCATATTGTCTGAATTGTGACATGTTTTTGTGACAAAGTGTCATTTTTGTCAATAAATCAACTGTTCAAGTATCCTCCGTCTAAAACTGTCATTGGCATTGCCGCCTCTTCGGAAAAAATGGCCGAGGGTAGTGGAGAAGTCATCCAAAGTCATCACCTTAGATTTTTTATCTCGCCAATCGTTCGGTACCGGATCGTTTGTGTAGCTGACCTCTGTAGCCCAATATTGAATATGCATTTCGGGGATAACCAAGCCTAATATCATCCCGGGGAGCCCATGGCTGAGTGCAGGGCCTGCGGAGACAGGGATCTGGTCCGTGTAAAAGGCGATAAGATATAATGAATCTTTTGTAGCGCCATTGACCCTTCTGCATTCTAATCCTGCAATATTGCGATACTCATCCGTAAACCGCCAGGTAATAGCAGACAACGAATCGGATAAAATATACTTTTCGTCGATGGTTAGCTGTATCTCTGATGTGGATTTTTTCAAATCCTGATAGATGTTTTTTTGTGCATTAATATTGCGCATATTTGGTCGAGGGGTATTTCCGGTATTACCGCGCCCTTGTCTCCCTACCCGTACCGCTCCGCCGCTTCCGCGACCACCGGGGCTCGCGTCCTCATTTTCCACGTTCATCATCAAACTGTGGTTTTCATCAAAATACATGTCCATCTTTTGGGTGGTAGACTCGGGCATATTACTGACATCCCCTCCTCTTAAAGCCCTATTGGGATTCGAATTAGGATTGGCATTGGACATCATATCGCGCATACGAGCACGGGTGTATGTCGTACGATCAAAGGATATTTTCCCCCGACTGCCGAAATAGGCATGTTGGGCATAGGAAAACTCTATGCTGACAATTGCTACGAGCAGTAAAATATATCTATTCATCTTTTTTCTTTCCTAAGTTTTTGTTAAAATCCCATTTCAAACCAAACATAATGTATCGTGTCAGCATCAATTGTGTCGATTCGGTAAAATTGGTTTCGGAGACGTTTCTGTTTACATTATTGAATGTATTGAAAACATCAAAGGCTTTTACACTTGCTACCAAACTTTCGTTCTTCAGTAACTTCTTGCTTAACTCCACATTGGTATAAAACTGATGAATACTCTTGTCGTAGAATTTTGTAGGTCCCTCAAAAGAATATACCATGTTGGTTGTCACATTAAATTGTTTTGGCAGAAAGTATTTGATATAACCGGAGCCCCCTGCGGTTAGGTTGGTGTAATTTAGGTCTTTCTGTAAACTGTTCCGTTGGTTATTGACACCCACCCTGGCATTCACGTCAAAATCGAAACCACTGGAATTTTGTTCATTTAAGCCCATGCCGACGCTTCCATTGGCGTTTTGTAGATTGTTCAATTCGTAGCTAGCCGCATTGTTGTAACGGATGTAGCTAAAACCGTTGTTGTAGGTTACATTCGAGTGGACATTGAATTGAACCTGCTTATTGAAAACAGGTTTGTTAAAACCTCCATTTACGCTCGCTTGCCAACTTGATCGGTCATGGATATTGACAAATGTACTTGTCGTTATACGATTGTTATCGATTTCGCGCTTATTGATGATCGGATTAGTGATAAAGGAGATATCGCCATTTAAATTCAAGCTGGTTCCTTTTAACAGGCTGATCGTATTATAATTCGTGCGAAATGAATTCCGGGTGGCACGCTGTAGGTCAGGGTTTCCCTCCTGAATGAATAGCGCATTTGTTTGTGGTTGTAAAGGTTGCAGCTGTCCGAATGTGGGAATGATATTACTGTTCTGATAGGATACGCGGATGTTTTTTCGCGTAGAGATCTTATAATTTACATCCATATTGAGGCTGTTGTCCCAAAAACTTCTGGACAGATCGATATCCCTATAGAAGTCATCTAAATTTTGATTTTTATAGGAAGTTCTATTGGAGATATTGATGTTGATGGTTTCGAAATTGAAGAACATATTGGCATTGATGCCCTGGGTGGTCGAAAAATCATTTTGATGTTGGGAATAGGTCGTGTCGATTTGTGATGTTGTCCCTGTGTCATCTGAATTGAAAGCGTCAGTATAGTTTTTCTGGTTGGAGTTGGAAAAATTATACCCAAGCGAGTAATTAATCTTCTGCGTCAACCGATTATTAAAGCTCAATTGTGTGGAAAAATTATTGGATAGATCGTCGCCCAGTCTTTTTTGATTGACAAGCACGGTGCTATCTTTTAGAAAGAATTCGGTGCGTTCAGAGACATCATTCTCTGAATCTGATTTTGAATAGGAATTGTTCAGATGCACATTTAGCGAGGCCCCTTTTTTGTTGAGTCGCTTGCGATAGTTCACACGTATGTTGTTATTTGTAGAATTCCCGATATTATTTTGGTTGCTTCTAAACTCGTTGATAGTATTCTGGCCTTCGTCATTGGTCATACTTTCCACAAAACTGCCATTTTCCCTTGTCGAGATATTGCCACTAAGACGTACGTCCATATTCTGTGTAGAATCGATCCGAATTTTGAATTGAGATTGTACCCCATGCGACTGGTTGGCACTTAGTGTCTTAGAGGTCCTTTTGGTTTCTTGCAAGGCATCGTCCGAGATAATTTCTTTATTGTAGCTTTCCCGTTCATTTCGCATGCTATTATTATTGAAATTATAATTCGCATTGACATTCACCTTCTTTTGAAATAATCGGTTTTCATAGTTCGCACCTATGGACGTGTTGAGGGGTTCCCCACGGATCTGGTTATTCATGCGCAGACTACCTTCTCTGCCAGATGCTCCCATATTGTTGGTGTTGGCCGTTATGCCTATCCGCTCGGTTGAATTAAATTTTGCGGCGAATAAATTTCCCGCATATAGATTTTCAGTACCATATAATGCTTCCGCATTGCCGAATACTCCTTTGCGCGCTTCTTCTTTCAATACAACGTTCACCGTCTGCAGCCGGACACCATCATCAATACCGGTGAGTTCAGCTTCTTCCGATTTTCGTTCATATACCTGTACCTTATCTACTGCATCTGCTCGGATGTTGCGAATAGCAATTTTGGGATCGTATCCAAAAAACTCCTCCCCGTCGATATATACCTTGGATACCGATTTGCCGTGGGCAGTGATCTGTCCATCGGCAGAGACTGTTAATCCCGGTAGCCTCCGTAACAAATCTTCTAGCTTGGCATTCTTTTCGGTTTCAAAGCTAGCTGCATCATATTCGATGGTATCCCCTTTGATACGGATAGGAATGCGTTGCGTGATCACAACTTCCTCAATGAGATTCATCTGGGAACTGACCTCTATATCCTCGAGTTTGACATCCTTATCAGCTACTTTTAAGGGCTTGGATATCAGCTCGAATTTAGGGTAACTGACAAGCATCAGATATTGCCCTTCACCTATGTTTTTTAGGCTAAACCGTCCGTTTTCATCTACCCGCGTAAAATGTTGTAAAATAGAATCCGGATTTAATAGGACGACAGCAGCATTGGTTAATGGCTTCTTGTCGGATTTATCCAACACTCTCCCCGAAATATCAGACTGTCCATGAGTCATGCTTACGACGAATAGTAAGAAAATAAATAGTAGTTGTCTTTTCATTTAATATGCGGCAATGGCTTTTTCAAAGGTAGAAGAAGAAGTATTAATAAACGTTAATGAATTGCAACATTTTAATGACTATTCTTGCTGAATATATGACTATTTTTGCACATAAAAGCAATAATATGAACTTTGAAGAATATGTGGCTTACTTTGAAGCCGTTTTAGCAGAGCCGGAAAAATATCCACTTTATTCCGATCCCGAGTATTTAAATTATACGAAATTAAATTGGTCCAGGATGAATCGCTGGTTAAAGCGGTTTGATGTTCAGGAGGAAGTAAAGCAACAGATAGCGGCTATTGCTGAACCCCAGCAATGGCTCTTGATTACCGAGCCTTGGTGTGGGGATGCCGCACATACTGTGCCCCAAATTGTTAAGATGGCGGCACTCAATTCAAATATTCAGTTGGATATCCAATTGCGGGATGCCGAACCATATCTTATTAGCGACTATCTCACAAATGGTGGAAAATCCATCCCCAAGCTGATTATTCGAAATGTAGTAGGAGAGGATTTGTTTATATGGGGTCCCCGTCCTCAATCTGCACAGGAATTATTTCAACAGATGAATGCAGAACAAAAGACGTTCGAGGAGCTTAAGGAGGCACTGCAACGTTGGTATAATGCCGATAAAGGAGAAGAACTTCAGAAGGAATTTCTGGCATTTTTTCGCTCCGAGCGAAAGAAAGTCGGGTAGGGTTTGAAACGACGCATCAAAAAAGACATCGATTTGTTAGGTGCAAAATGTGTAAAAATGTTTATTTTAGAGCGGTATTAAATTGCCTAGCCATCTAACAAATATTGTTATCATTATCACATTATGAAAAGATTATCTTTTATTCTGAGTGTGTTTTATGGGTTGTTCCTTTCCAATATGGTATTGGCCCAAACGCGCTCTACTGAACTTATTCAAGTTGTTGTAACTCCTAATAAACCCGATTGGACTTATCAATTGGGTGAACAGGCTGCTTTCTCCGTTACTGTACTCGAACATCAGGTGCCGCTAAACAATATCGAAGTGCGGTATACGATAGGTCTGGAGAAGATGAAAGCATCCCAGAAAGGATCAATTGTTGTTAAATCTCCCTACACCGCAGTAGGAGAAGCCGCCACCCTCCAAGAACCAGGGTTTCTACGTTGTGAGGCACGGGTGACAGTGAATGGGAAAGAATACCGTGGTATTGCCACAGCAGCTTTTGCACCCGAGACTATCCAACCTACGCAGAAGTTACCCGCAGATTTTTGGGAATTTTGGAACAAAGCAAAAGAAACTGCAGCCAAGGTGCCCATGGATGCTAAGTTGACCTTGTTAGCGGAGCGCTGTACAGAAAAAGTCGATGTTTACCAAGTGAATATACAGCATTTCGAATCAGGTGCTCGGCTTTACGGTATTTTGGCGACACCGAAAAAGGCGGGTAAATACCCGGCTGTACTACAGGTGCCCGGAGCCGGTGTGCGCCCCTATGCTGGTATTGTAAATCTTGCTGAAAAAGGAATAATTACCTTGCAGATAGGAATTCACGGTGTCCCGGTAACCTATGAAGCTGAGTTGTATGAAAGCCTCCGTTTTGGGGCATTAAAGGGATACAATTTTGCCAATCTAGACGACAGAGATAAATATTATTATAAAAGGGTATACCTAGGGTGTGTCCGGGCTGTCGATTACCTGTACTCCTTACCGCAGTTTGATGGAGCGAATTTAGCGGTATGGGGAGGTAGCCAAGGAGGTGCATTGGCCATTATAACTGCTGCATTGGATAATCGGGTGAAGCATCTGGTCTCGCTCTATCCCGCACTTTGCGATTTGACAGGCTACCTTCATGGACGTGCAGGCGGATGGCCACATATGTTTAATGAATACAACAGTCCATTTTTGGCCAAAGAAGATAAAATTAATGTTTCAGCCTATTATGATGTGGTCAATTTTGCCCGCTCCATTCAGGTTCCTGGATTTTATACTTGGGGCTACAATGACGAAACTTGCCCTCCTACGTCCTACTATGCTGCCTACAATCAAATCAAAGCTCCTAAAGAGTGTTACCTAGTTCAGGAAACAGGGCACTGGACTTTCCCGCAGCAGTATGAAAAAATAGAGAAATGGCTATTGAAACAGCTTAAGCCTTAATATTAAATCGCGAAGCCTTCTATCTTAATCAAATAGAAGGCTTCGCGATTTAATATTGTTTTGCCTCTTTACAGTACCTCAGCTGACGAAGTCAGCGCCTGTCGATCGACCTTCTTGACCAATCCTTGAAGCACATTCCCTGGGCCAACTTCGATAAAAGTCTCCGCGCCATCTGCCAGCATATGTTGCACGGTCTGTGTCCAACGAACAGCACCGGTCAATTGAGCAATAAGATTGCCTTTGATTTGTACAGGATCGGTGTAAGCTTTGGCATCGACATTTTGATAGATAGGGCATGCCGGAGCTTTAATCTCTGTAGCTTCGATAGCTGCTTGCAATTCGACCTTGGCAGGTTCCATCAGCGGAGAGTGGAAAGCTCCACCCACGTTCAGTTTCAATGCTCTTCTGGCACCAGCCTCTGTCAACAAAGCACAGGCCTTATCTATACCTTCGATGGAACCCGAGATAACTAATTGTCCTGGACAATTGTAATTTGCTGGCACGACGATCTCTTCGACTTGGGCGCAAATCCGTTCGACTACTTCGTCGTCCAATCCCAAGATAGCAGCCATAGTAGAGGGCTCTAACTCACAAGCCTTTTGCATCGCATTGGCCCGTTGGGATACCAATTTAAGGCCATCTTCAAAGGACAATGCACCGGCAGCGACCAACGCGGAAAACTCACCTAGCGAGTGGCCAGCAACCATAGCAGGCTGGAAGTTATCACCCATAGCCTTGGCTAGGATAACCGAGTGTAAAAATATAGCCGGTTGGGTTACTTTCGTTTGTTTTAAGTCTTCTCCCGTACCTTGGAACATGATATCCGTGATCCGAAATCCTAAGATGTCGTTTGCCCTTTCAAATAAGGACTTCGTCTCCTCATTCAGGTTATAAAGGTCTTCACCCATTCCGACGAATTGGGCCCCTTGACCAGGAAAAATATAGGCTGTCTTCATA
>JBEBWF010000093.1:0-9553 GCA_040392285.1 Sphingobacterium sp.
GAGCAAGTACAGGCTGGATAGCGGGCTGCAGTTTCAGGATAACTTTCAGGGATACATAAAGGATAATATATAGTGGGGTTAGACCTCTACTTCGCCAGTAGTCAATTTAGCAGACACTGTCTGCTAAATTTCTACCTTCCCACAACAGGATGTTTTCCACCGGCATAGAAGTATTCAAACGACTCTTCTTCTTTTTATACATACACAGTAAATCTAAATCTTAGAAAATTGGTGCATGTTAATCTCGCTTTAACGTAGAAAATATCTTCTTCATTTCTTCAGGCGCGTTAGCGTCTAAATAGTAGCCGACTAAAGAATAAGTATACTGCGAATCAAATAGAGAGATGAAATATCCTTGAGTATTTTGACCGCTGTTTTTTCCTGTTAGATCTGCTAGCATTTCTATACCGTTCAAACCATCTATAGTTACTGACTTAGAATAAACTATTTTTGTCGCCTTGAAATTTACTAAATCGATCAGGTCATAAATATAAGATTCAAAATCTTCAACAGGTTTTTGAATTGTACGCCTCATTATGACAAATGTACTCGGCTTGATATTTTCTTTTTTAGGTTTGGAATATGTTATTGCACTTCCAGAATAGGAAATGGTACTGTAATTCGAGTTTGATGCGTCTATGCTATAGCCCAAATTCAAGTAGGGATTGTTTGTTTCGTCAGGAAAGTAAATAACTGAAAGGATTCCGTCCAGTATTCTCGCTTCAATTTCACTATCTCCTACGGCATAATGACAGTTTAATGCGATGGTTTGGTTTTCGGTACCGAATACGAGAAACATCCGATTTAAGATTACTCCATTATTTGCTTTGTTCGTACCTTTATAGAGTTTGGCCGGTATACCATTGATTATATAGCTGGCTTTTTCTACCATCTGTGTAGTATTGTTTTTGATGATTGCCGGGATCGCTCTCTCGAGGTATATTGAATAAGGGGTAGAACTTTCCAATACCGATATGCTTGCTGTTTGATTTGTATTCTGTAAACCTTTAAAAGTAGTTACTGCTTTAAAATCCTTAGGTATAACCAATTTTACTTTTGTCCCTGCAACGTGGTGGTATTTGCTTGATATTTCGTTGTGAATGATTTCTTGGCAATGTCCTGTTTTAGATATAATTAAGCTCAGTAATATTAGGCTAACAAGTCGTATTTGAAAGGATAATTTATTTCCAGTTATGGATGTAATCATTTTTTGTTAGGTTATGCAGCAAGTTAATAAAGAAAAACTATATACCAAAATAAGTGGCTATCCAGTGCAAATAACAGTGAATTTATTACATTTTGTCTTACGAGCTTGCTTTAGTAAATGTCCAAAAAGTAATTACTTGCAAAGTGTAACCAACAATGTCGTTAATGCTCTCTGCTGTCAAGATAGAGCCAAACAAATACACTGTGGTTCTATCTCGATTTGAAGAAAAGGAAGTCATCAGTCCGGCATGTAAAGAATTGAGTTTGGACCAAATTCCTTAAAAGTTTCTCAATTTTCCCACGCACAATACTCACAATACCAGTTAGCGCATTCTTCTAAAATTTGCTTTGTATTTCGGTAATTCGAAACGGATAAACTACTTCCATCATAAACAAGGTCATATTTTTCGAGAATTCTCCTCATGTACTTTTCCTCCAAACTCATATCCAATCCTTTTTCTATCCTGCGGAACGGGAGCCTCCAGTTTTCCCTCCAATCTGTCGATATACTGTTCAGTATTCCCGATAACATAGCAACTCCTTGTTCAGTAAATGCAAAAGGTGGTTTACGTGTTCCGCCCCAGCTTGATGTTCCATTTTGGAATATCAAGTTTTTGAATTCGCTTTCATCCAATTGAAACATAAAATCCTCGGGGAAACGTTTAATATTCCGTTTCACCGCCTTGTTTAGATTTCCTGTGGTTACTCCATACAACTCCGCAAGATCTCTATCGAGCATAACTTTCTGGTCCCGAAAAAGATAAATCCTACTCATCAACACCTCGTCAGGAAGTGTCGTGATGGAAGTATTACTGCTTGTTTCCATAACTTATCAATCGAGTAATAGTGCGTATCACATTTGCGGTAGCTCAAAAATAATTATTAGTAGACTAATAGGCCAAATATCCCGCAATACAATAAATTGAAAATCATGCTATACGTTTTGTCCGAAGGTTAGCAAATTGCTGTCAGGGTCAAGTAGCGAAAACTCTTTTTGCCCCCATGGTTTTGTTTCTAAATGTCCATTTGGGTGAATTGAGATTTTGTTGTCCAAAAGCGCTTGGTATAGTCTATCAATGTCATTTGTTCTGATATAAACTTGTCCATAATTTTCCTTTGGATCAAGGTCTTTGAATTCAAAGAAGTGAATTTCAATGTTGTCTTTTCTTATCAATAAATAATCCCCATAGTCGGCAATTTCGCTAAACCCCAATTTGTTTAAGTAAAATTCTTTTGTTGCGGTTTTGTCTCTCATTGGTAATTTCGGATTTATATCTGTCAGCATATTAAGTATGTTTTAGTTCTCGAAGCATTATGTGTAAAGCCTGTAGATTACTCTTTCAAGCTCTTCTTTTCTATCCATGAAATGATCCGAATATATCCTGATAAGTTCTTTTTAAATTTCCTACACCTCAAAACTTCGATATTGTAAGAACGCGTATCGAGCTAATTTGTTGCAAATTTTCACGTGTATGCAAATTATTTGTATCTTGTAGAAGTGTACTCCTGTATGGGATCAACTAAGGCTAAGCGATTGGCCATTATCAAAATTTGTAGAAGTAGCTAAGCCAATACGTATTCTTTAGTTTATCTATGTTTTTTTTGAGGAATAGTTTTGTTAAATAGCTGTATGAGAAATTTACGAGATGAAAAATCTGGAAACACATGCCTAAAGAGTCCTAAAATCGTGCACTGAATGACTAATTCAAATAAGAAGTTGTAGCCGTAAATGAACGCGATAGCATTCATAGATACCGAAGTTGAACCGAAGAGCGGAAAAATTCTTGACATTGGAAGTGTCAAGAATAACGGAGCTTCGTTCCATAAACCTTCAGCAGCTGAGTTTGCACACTTTCTTCAGGGCACACAGTTCGTCTGTGGGCACAATATCTTAAATCACGATATAAAATACATTGGCAAAACCCTTCATGATGCCGGAATAAACCCAGTGAATGCTATTGATACACTGTTTCTTTCACCTTTGCTTTTTCCCACCAACCCATACCACGCATTACTCAAAGATGATAAGCTCCAATCGGAAGACGCTAACAATCCGTTGAATGATGCCATCAAAGCGAAGGATTTATTCTATGATGAGGTTACGGCCTTTCGGCAATTAGATCAAACGCTGCAGCAAATTTTTTGCTCGTTGTTGGGCAATCAAAGAGAATTTTATGGGTTTTTCCGTTTGATGGCGTACGTAACTACAGGTGCAGAGACGGAAGGACTCATTCGCCAAAAATTCAAAAATGAGATTTGCGAACAAGCAGATTTAGCAAGAATAATTACCGAAAACCCCATTGAATTGGCTTACAGCCTTTCACTCATCCATTCATTTATTCAACACAAAAGAGTACATTCCATAACACCACCTTGGGTCTTGAAAAATTATCCCGAAGTGGAGCGGATTATGTTACGTTTGAGAAACAAACCCTGTGTGAGCGGATGTGCATATTGCAACGAATTTTTAGACGCCCATAAAGGTCTCCAACGATTTTTCGGTTTTGACACCTACCGAAGTTATGGTGGAGAGCCGCTGCAGGAGAAAGCAGTCAAAGCTGCGCTTGCCAACAAATCAATTCTCGCTGTTTTTCCTACAGGAGGAGGCAAATCCATCACCTTTCAAGTACCGGCACTGATGAGCGGGGAGACGTCCAAAGGTCTGACGATTGTCATTTCACCGTTGCAGTCCTTGATGAAAGATCAGGTCGATAATCTGGAGAAAATCGGCATTACGGATGCAGTTACCATCAATGGTTTGCTCGACCCGATTGAACGAGCCAAATCTTTTGAACGAGTCCAAGACGGCTCTGCATCCCTTCTTTACCTATCACCCGAATCCCTTCGTTCGAAGGCAATCGAGCGCCTGGTCTTGGGAAGAAAGATTGCACGTTTTGTTATCGACGAAGCCCACTGTTTTTCATCTTGGGGACAGGATTTTAGAGTAGATTATTTATATATCGGCGATTTTATCAAATCCATTCAGGAAAAGAAGAACCTCGAAGAAGGAATCCCGGTTTCCTGTTTCACGGCCACTGCTAAACAAAAAGTCATTGAAGATATTCGTGATTATTTCAGAGAGAAACTGTCGCTTGATCTTGAATTGTTTACATCCAAAGCCTCACGTACCAATCTTCAGTACAAAGTCTTCGAAAAACAGGATGATGAAGAGAAATATCAGGCGCTTCGTGATTTGATCGAAAGTAAAGATTGCCCAACGATTGTCTATGTCTCCAGAACCCGAAAAGCCTATTTGCTTGCCCAAAGGCTGTTCAAAGACGGTTTCCGTGCAAAGCCATATCACGGAAAAATGGATAAGCAGGAAAAGTCCGAAAACCAGGATTCGTTTATCCATGGAGATACACAGATCATGGTGGCTACTTCGGCTTTTGGGATGGGCGTAGACAAGAAAGATGTCGGCATGGTCATTCATTACGAGATTTCCGATTCGCTCGAAAATTATGTGCAGGAAGCAGGTAGGGCAGGACGTGATGAGAAGATTACAGCCGATTGTTTTGTATTGTTTGATGAGGAAGATTTGAGTAAACATTTCATTCTTTTAAATCAGACTAAACTTTCCATCAAGGAAATCCAACAGATTTGGAAGGCGATAAAAGAAATAACCAAATTCCGCTCGACGGTTTCCAATTCCGCTTTAGAGATTGCCCGAAAAGCAGGTTGGGACGATAATGTTGCGGAGATCGAGACACGGGTTACTACGGCCATCGCGGCATTGGAGGATGCAGGATACCTGAAACGCGGGCAGAATATGCCACAGGTCTTTGCCAATAGTATTCTTTCCAACAATGCACAAGAAGCCATTGCTAAAATCAACCTGTCGGAGCGGTTTTCCGAAAAGCAGAAGGAACAGGGTATCCGCATCATCAAGAAACTCTTTTCGACGAAAAGCAGAAAGCAATCCAATGAAGAGATCGCTGAATCACGAGTCGATTATATCAGCGACCATTTGGGCATCGTCAGGGAGGAAGTCCTTAGCATTATCAATCTCCTGCGTGAAGAGAAGATTTTGGCGGACACCAAAGATCTGACGGCATACATTAAGAAGGGGGAGAGCAAAAATCGATCGATCCATATCGTGGATACTTTTAGCAAGATAGAGAACTTTTTACTTCCTATCATAGACGAACAGGGAAAAGTATTTCACCTCAAAGAACTGAACGAGCAGGGAGAGGAAAAAGGACTTAGCGACATCAGCACCAACAAGATTAAAACCATTTTCAATTTCTGGGCCATTAAAAATTGGATCAAACGGGAAACGTTAGCGTCCAGAAACCATATAGCGGTACTCGCTCTGCAATCAAAAGAATTACTGAAAGAAAAGCTGGAGAAACGCCATGATTTAGCCAAATTCATTGTTGCCTTTCTCTATGAAAAAAGTACGGTAAACGCTTCGGAAGATGAAGCCCTGAAAGACGAAGTATTGGTCGAGTTTTCTGTTCATGCACTAAAAGATGCCTATGAGGCTGAGATGAGTATGTTCAAAAAGGATGTCAGCATCGATGATATCGAAGACACCCTATTTTACCTGTCCAGAATTGAAGCCGTCAAAATCGAGGGCGGATTCTTGGTCGTATATAATCGCCTCACCATTGAGCGTACTGAGCAAAATAATAAGAAACAATATACCAAAGACGATTATCAAAAACTGCATCAGTTCTATGAAAGCAAGGTACAGCAGATTCACATCGTCGGCGAATATGCCAAGAAAATGATCGATGATTACAAAGATGCATTACAATTTGTAGAAGATTATTTTCAGTTGAACTATTCCTCGTTTCTGAATAAATATTTCAGAGGCAGTAGGCAGAATGAAATTAAGCGAAACATCACGCCAGCCAAATTCCGGCAACTTTTCGGAGAGCTTTCGCCGACACAATTAAAGATCATTAACGACAACGAGACTAAGCACATTGTCGTGGCTGCCGGTCCCGGGAGCGGCAAGACACGCGTTTTGGTACACAAGCTGGCTTCCCTGCTGCTGATGGAAGACGTGAAGCACGAACAGTTGCTGATGATCACTTTTTCAAGAGCAGCCGCAACCGAATTTAAAAAGCGCCTGCTGAAGCTTATTGGCAATGCGGCCAACTATATCGAAATAAAAACCTTCCACTCGTACTGTTTTGACCTGTTGGGCCGAGTCGGTAGTTTGGAAAAATCCGGCGACATCCTGAAAAGGACCATTCACCAGATCAAGCAGAACGAAGTCGAAGCAAGCCGGATCACCAAAACTGTTTTGGTCATCGATGAAGCACAGGATATGGATGAAGACGAATTCGGATTGATCCGTACGTTGATGGAGCAGAACGAAGAAATGCGCGTTATAGCCGTTGGTGATGACGACCAGAATATTTATGAATTTAGGGGTGCCAGTTCCAAATATCTCGAACAGTTTATTCGAGCCAACCATGCTGTCAAACACGAATTGGTCGAAAATTACCGAAGCAAAAGCAATCTGGTCGAATTTTCAAATCAGTTTGTGAAACGGATTTCCTATCGGCTTAAACAAACTCCGATAATGGCCACGCAAAGCGACTATGGACGAATAAAGATTGTACGTTATCACAGTGCTAACCTCATTACCCCATTGGTTCAGGATATCCTTTCAACCGACCTTTCAGGGACTACCTGTATACTTACGAAGACAAATGAAGAAGCCTTGCAGATTACGGGACTGCTTTTAAAAAATAAGGTACAGGCCAAGCTTATCCAATCCAACGAAGGTTTTAGCCTGTACAATCTGGACGAAGTGCGGTACTTTGTAGACGCATTGAATTTAGGCGATGATGTCTTCACCATCAGCGATGATGTTTGGTTGAATGCAAAGCGCGAAGTCTTTAATAAGTATCGCCACAGTACCAAGTTGGAGATTTTAGGCAATATCATCCGGGATTTTGAGGCGACCAATCCGAAGCGGAAATATTTATCCGATCTGGAAGTTTTCGTCCGTGAATCCAGATTGGAAGATTTCTTCAACGAAAACGGCGAGACGATTTTTGTCTCGACCATTCACAAAGCCAAGGGAAAAGAGTTTGATCATGTGTTTCTCATGCTTGAAAACTTCAATTCCGCAACCGACAAAGAAAAACGCCTTTTGTATGTTGCGATGACCAGGGCTAAGACAAACCTGACTATACATTTGAACACAGACATTCTTGACCACCTCACCGCAAATAATTTAGAGCGGATTGAAGATACAGCATCGTATTTTCCACCGAAAGAATTGGCGATACATCTATCTTTAAAAGACGTTTGGCTGGACTATTTCATCAGCCGGCAGTATTTGCTTTCTCCACTTCAAAGCGGAGATGCATTGATCGTTAACGGTGACGGATGCTCAGATGCCCAAGGGAATGCCGTTTTAAAATTCTCCAAACAATTCCTCGCACGGATGGAACATATGCAAACCAAAAACTACATATTGAAACGTGCAAAAGTTAATTTTATGGTTTACTGGAGGAAAGAAGACGCAGCGCAGGAAGTAAGAATCATTCTGCCGGAGCTGTATTTCGAAAGATCATAAACTGTATAATCTCCATCAGCAGATGTATTATTCCGGATGATAAGTTGTGTAATAAAATTATATTACGTACTGTTGTACTAACAGTACCCATTTGCATACCATAAGAATTGCATGTGGGTCATTTTTTTATATAACCATGTCAAATAAACCTGCTTACAGCATAGCTGATCAAATCTCGCTTTTAAAACAACGAGGAATGTTGTTCAGAGATGAGGGTAATGTACCTCATCAGTGTTAATCGCAATTTTCAATTATTTCTTTTAAAATCCCTTTTGTTATCGTTTTTCTGCAAGAAGAAAAATCTTGATTTAAAGAATCTGTAGGGCGCGTAATTCGGGTTGCGAAAAAATAAACATTATCTGCTGTTGTCAGGTAACCAATCCACCAACCGATGTCTATATTATCTTTTTGTGTCCAACCCGTTTTATCACGGAATGTTCCCATATCGTTTTTTTCTGAAATCATAATTTCTTTTACCACGTCTATGCTTTCTTGCGAAAATGGCAATTGGTTTTTGTATAATTTTATCAGAAATTCCACTTGATTTTTTGGGGAAACACCAAAGTTGCCATAATTCCAAAAATCTATTCCTTTTTCTTTGAGATTTTGGTTCCCGTATTGCGTTTTCTTAAATACTTTTTTATACTTTCTTCTTCCTATTTTCTTCGCTAACTCTACGTAAAACCAAATAGTAGAATTCTTATAGGCTGTTTTTAAGTCTGTGTCTTTATTCCAAGCCGACATGGATACGCCTGAAAGTTTACGATCCTTTCCGTCCCATTTTAAAATTTCATTTTCATCTGCGACAGCTTTTGTGTCAAGAGCAATCAGCGAATTAAGTATTTTGAATGTCGATGCAGGAAGCGTCTCCACCAAAGCATCTGTGCTATCCGTATAAAACCATTTTTGGTTTTTGTAATCAAATATGGTTGTACTTCCCGATAGGTTACACGCGTCAAAATATCTTTGAAACTTTTCTTGAGCAGATATTTTCAAAGTTATGAATGTTGATAACAGTAATAAAAAAACAAGTTTTTGATTCATCTTTTGTCGTGAAATTATGAATAGCAGAAAATTTCTCAACGGCTAAATTACAAAAAAGGACAAAGAAGATAAGCCGGTTTTCATCAGACCTTTTAGTGCCGTCCATATCGGCTAAGGCTTGCAGCTTCGAATTCGGGATTTGGACTACAGGCTCGATACAATTACACACCCTATGATAGGAATTATGAGCGTGTAGCACAAACTTTGTCACGGGATAGGTGACCCGGTTTTAACTATAAAAAGCCTTCAATGCCAGTCTCAATCTCTCCAATCAGTTCCTTGTCCATGTACTTATATACATCTGGAATTTCCAGAACGATTATTTTTATATCCTTTGTCTCTTCTGGAAAGTTTTGAACCAATTTTTCTTTATGATGTTTTTCCATTACGAAGATTATGTCAGCCCATGCAAGTAGCTTTGAATTGACCTTAACCCGCGCAGAGTTTTCTGTTCCTGCCGATTTCACATTAAAATCACGTCTGTTCTTATAAATTTTCTCGGCCGTTAGACTTCGCCATTTATTTCTACTACAGACAAATAATATGTTTTTCAATACACAGAATTTTAGGTTTTACAAATAGTCAATAGCTCACCAAAGTACTAAATATCCCGCAAAAGAATAAATTGAAAATCACGCTATACGTTCTGTCCGAAGGTCAGCAAATTGCTGTCAGGATCAAGTAACGAAAACTCTTTTTGCCCCCAAGGTTTTGTTTCTAAATGTCCATTTGGGTGAATTGAGATTTTGTTGTCCAAAAGCG
>JBEBWF010000094.1:0-9542 GCA_040392285.1 Sphingobacterium sp.
GAAGAGTGTTCACGCTTTGTTAAAATATGTTCACATTTTTTCAACAAGTGATCACCGGACGCGAAAGAGTGTTCACGCTTTCCGGCACTTTTATGTCAATAAGCGGCAATATCTTCTATCCCGCCAACAACCTTCAAAAGTTTTAAAAAGGATTCCAGAGAAATATAACCTTTTTGTTCAAACTTTCGTAAAGTAGTTAAGGAAACACTTGACCGATCAGCCAGACCTTCCTGGGTCAGTTCCATAGAAACCTAAAGCTTCGCAAAGAACTTCGGAATTTTGATCTCATGTGCCATTTTTCGCACGACATTTTCTTCTACGATTTTCCGCAAAAAGCCCTTTTTGCTTTTGGTTACTAAGAGCATATCGATTTGTTCGTCATCGATCACAGAATGGATAGATTGCGAAATGTTCTCCTTATACTGAATGAAAAATGCTTGGTTTTTAATGGTGTATGAAATATCGTCAATACTGGTCTGCCTAATGATTCGATTGATGAAATCTTTGAATTGTTTATCAAGCTCCTTTATATCCCTACTATCCGTGTTAATATGGATCAATACCAACTCAAAACCCTTACCCAGTAGCTTTATCGCTTGTTTCAATACGTCAATTTCGCCTTCTTTAAAATTACATAAGAGGCCTACTTTATCAAGCCGGAATTTTCGGGAGGTTAGCGGTACAGCCAATACTGGGATGCTCGTGTTTTCAAAGACATCATACATATTGGAGCCCACTAGGACGGCATCTAAGCCAGCGGCACCTTTAGTCCCCATGACAATAGCGTCATATTCATGGGTAGCGGACAACTTCTTAATTTCAGTATACAGGTTTCCCTCCTTAAAAAGGACATTGACATTAAGCTCGCTATCCATTTCGACCAATTTGGATACGATATTTTGCATATCGCGTTTAGCATCGCCTACTTGCGGATCCAGGAAATTTGGTTCGACAGTGGAATCTTTATGTCCTGTAAAAATATGGACAAGGTCAAAGTCGTGATACACGAGTTTGTTTAATTCACAGGCGTAGGTAATAGCCTTGTAGGAATGCTCGGAGAAATCTACCGGAATAAGGATTTTTTTTGCCATATCGAATTAATTGTTGTCAAAGAATGCGGGTCTATTTAAATGTAAAGCGATCTGTTTAGAAACAGAGGTATGAAATAATCGCTCAAAGAAGCTTTTTCGGGTCTTTGTAACCAATATAATATCGTAATCATTTTCTGTGATAACTTGTTGGATAACTTCCGGAATGCTATCTAATGCACTATTTTGCTCCTCCAAGGGCCTCGATAGCGTATCAACAGTTTCTATTTCATCGATCTGTTTAATATTAAATGCCCAGGACTGTAGTGAAGCCTCGATTTTGTTTTTGTTGTGAATGCCTTTGTAAATATGGATGAGATCCAATTGCGGTATCGTACTCACCGTATTGATATAGTTGGTAAGGGTCTCGAGCTCCTCTGCTTTAAAATTGGTCAGCATGGCGACCTTATCCAACTGAAACTTATCGTATCCATTCGGTATGGCAAGCACAGGGATAGCGGATTTAGAAACGATGCTACTGGCATTGCTCCCCCATATGATGGACTTTCCTTCACCTGCTCCTGTGGTACCCATCACCACAAAAACATACGTGTCCTGTTCGGTCACCAGGGGTATAGCTTCTGTCAGTAAACCGGCTACACAGGTGGTATGAATGCGTAGTGTGGGAAACTCCGATAATAGCCTTTCTTTCCATTCCAAAATCAATATATCGGCTTTTAATATGGACGAAACATCATTTTCTTCGTTAAATACGGTGGAGGTCGTCGTATAGCAATGGAACAGCTCGATATTCAATTTATTTTTTGACGCAAGCTTACAAGCATATTGGCTCGCAAAATATGCATTCTCTGAAAAATCTGTAGGAACTAGTAGTGTTTTTGTCATGAATGAAAAGTGTATTACTCTTTTAACATTAAATATAGCAAAAATGATTGCAGTTTTATAAAATATATATATTGAAGTCAATTTTAAGTAGATTTGTGCCTTCACATGAATTAAGATGACTAGTAAAGAAATACGCACCGCCTTTTTAGACTTTTTTAAAAACAAATCACATCATATCGTTAACTCTGCACCTGTTGTGGTCAAGAATGACCCAACGCTTATGTTTACGAATGCAGGGATGAACCAGTTTAAGGACTTGTTTCTGGGTGAAGCAACCATTAAATATCCACGTGTTTCCGATACACAACGCTGTTTACGGGTCTCCGGAAAACATAATGATCTGGAGGAAGTTGGGATTGACACCTACCACCATACCTTATTTGAAATGTTGGGCAACTGGTCTTTTGGTGATTATTTCAAAAGAGAGGCCATCGCTTGGGCATGGGAGCTCCTCACCGAGGTGTATAAGTTAGATAAAGAACGGCTTTATGTGACCATCTTTGAAGGAGATTCTGCCGAAGGCTTGTCACGAGATCACGAGGCTTTTGATTTTTGGAAAACCTATGTTGCTGAAGATAAAATATTATTGGGCAACAAAAAGGATAATTTTTGGGAAATGGGGGATAGCGGTCCCTGCGGTCCCTGTTCGGAGATACATTATGACATGCGTTCGGATAATGAGCGAAATCTGGTAAAGGGACAAGACCTTGTTAATGCCGATCATCCACAGGTTATTGAGATATGGAACCTGGTCTTCATACAATTTAATCGGCTCAAATCGGGGGTATTGGAACCCTTACCTGCCAAACATGTAGATACCGGGATGGGATTTGAGCGGTTGGTGCGTGCTATACAAGGTAAGACGTCTAATTACGATACCGATGTGTTTCAACCTTTGATTTCCTTTATAGCGGATAAGGCCGGTGTAAAATACGGCGATGCCGAAAAGACGGATATTGCTATGCGGGTGCTGTCTGATCACATCCGTGCCGTAAGCTTTGCTATCGCAGATGGGCAGTTGCCATCGAATAATAAGGCTGGGTATGTTATCCGTCGCATCTTGCGTAGGGCTGTCCGCTATGCCTATACCTTTTTAAATTTTAAACAACCATTTTTTCATGAGTTAGTTCCCATATTGGCCGATCAGTTCAAGGGAGTATTCGATGAATTATACCAGCAACAAGATTTTGTGGAAAAGGTTATTCTGGAGGAAGAGGTGTCCTTCCTGAGGACATTGACGACTGGGATACAACGCTTTGAAAATTATGTGGAACGAAATAAGGTCATTGGGGGCGACTTTGCGTTTGAGCTTTTCGATACCTATGGTTTTCCTATAGATTTGACTGAGCTATTGGCAAGGGAACAGGGGCTGAGCGTGGATATGGATGGATTCCAAAAAGCCCTGAACATTCAAAAGGAACGTTCGCGAGCAGCCACCACACTAGATACCGGTGATTGGATCGTGGTCAGGGCCGACGATGAGGTGGAGTTCGTGGGGTATGAAACATTGTCCGCGGAGACTCAAATAGCCAAATATCGTAAAATAAGTGCCAAAGGTAAAGACCAGTATCAATTGGTATTGACGGTAACACCTTTTTATGCCGAAGGTGGTGGTCAAGTGGGCGATACGGGTCTGTTGATTTCCGAAACGGGGGAGAAAATTATCGTTACAGATACCAAAAAAGAAAATGGTCTCATTGTACATTTTGTTAATCAGCTTCCTGCACAGTTGGATGTTGTTTTTAATGCGCAGGTCGACGTTCGTAAACGTATCGACACGGAAAATAATCACTCGGCAACACACTTACTCCATGCTGCTTTGAAACAAGTGTTAGGGGGGCATGTGAATCAAAAAGGCTCTTTGGTATCACCGGATCTATTGCGCTTTGATATTTCACATTTTTCAAAAATGACTGATGACGAGATCAAAGCCGTAGAAGATATCGTTAATGAAAAAATTCGAGCAAATATAGTGTTGAAAGAGGAGCGAAATGTACCTTTTCAACAGGCTATCGATTCAGGCGTAACGGCTCTTTTTGGTGAAAAGTATGGGGATCATGTGCGGGTAATTACTTTTGAGGACAACTTCTCTAAAGAACTCTGTGGAGGTACACATGTGAAAGCAACAGGTCAGATTGGTTTCTTTAAGATTATTTCCGAATCGGCTGTGGCCGCTGGTGTAAGACGGATAGAGGCCATCACAGGGTCTAAAGCAGCAGCAGTCATACGGGAACATTTTGAATTATTCCAAAATATTAAAGAACTATTGAATAATCCGAAGGACTTCATATCGGCGGTGGGTAAGCTGATCGAGGAAAACAATGTGCTGAAGAAAGAGGTGGAAAGCTATATCAAAGAGAAATCCTTATCACTGAAGAAGGATCTGGAAGAGAAGTTTGAGACGGTAAATGGGGTTAATTTCCTTGCCGCGGTGGTGGATTTACCTCACGCAGACGCGGTAAAAACATTAGCATATGCGCTGAAAGGGATGATGAATAACCTTTTCTTGGTGTTAGGCGCAAATATCGATAACAAGCCGAGTTTGACCGTCGTAATTTCGGAAAACTTAGTGCAAGAAAGAGGATTGAATGCAGGGGTTATCGTCAGGGACTTGGCTAAAGATATACAGGGTGGCGGTGGTGGACAGCCTTTCTTTGCAACTGCCGGTGGAAAAGATGTATCGGGACTTAATAAGGCTATCGCCAGAGCTCGAGAGTTTATTAAATAATACAAGCTAATCTTATGCGTAACGTTTCATTTATAGTTGTATTTCTTACATGGGTATCGTTGCTTTCTTGCAACAGTTCAAACAAAATTGTTGTCGAGGGAGAGATTACTAACCCCGGAAATGTAAAGGTTGTGGCTTTTTATGAAGGAGAACGAAAATTGGATTCGGTCTATTTAAGTGATCAGCATAAATTCAAATTCGAACGGGAAGCTACACAAGCTAGGCTAATTTCTATTGAAATTGGTAAAAATAGATATCCTGTCATTGTCTCGCCGGGTGAGGTGCTGCATTTTACGACAGATTTGATGAATAACCCGGAAAACTACGCGGTTAGTGGATCCGATTTGTCCTTGGCACTCAAGGATTTTGTGCCTATTGAACAAAAGAGGAGATTGGCGGAAGATTCATTGCAAGGTGATTTTATCAGACAGACGATAGGGAAGTCAGAACAAGAAGTAGACAATTTGAGGGTAGCATATTTGTTGAAATATAAAGAAGCTTTACAGTTTTATACGAACGAAGTCGTTGCTTTTGCTGACGGTCATCCAGACTTGGCAGGTTTTTATGCAATGCGTACATTAGATCCTGAACTGGCGGAGCAAGAATTAATCCATTATGCGGACCAGATTAAGGATCAATTTCCGGATAACAGGACGGTTTCTCAATTCAAGGAAGAGATCGAAAAATTAAAGCGGTTGGCAGTGGGACAACCGGCTCCGGAGATTGTCGGTTATACCCCAAATAATAGGGCGGTCAAACTATCCGATTTTAGAGGTAAATATACATTGGTAGATTTTTGGGCTTCCTGGTGTGTGCCCTGCCGTAAGGAAAACCCCAATCTTGTTAACCTATTTCGGACTTATAAAGACAAAGGATTTGATATACTCGGGGTATCGCTGGATGACAACCCTGGCTCTTGGATGCGTGCTGTGGAGGACGATCAGTTGGAGTGGACGAATATTTCGGATTTAAAAGCGTGGAGTTCAGATCTTGTCCTAGATTATCGCATAAAAGCTATTCCTGCTTCGGTATTGTTAGATCCAGAGGGGAATATCCTTGCAAAAAATTTGCGAGGTGAGGAGCTAAAGATATTTTTGCAATCGCTTTTTAAATGATGAGCGACGGCGAAGCATGTTAAATTATGTTTACCTGTTAACAATTTAATAACATTTGATTAACTTTATCTTACCATAAAGTACATAATTTAGCAAAAAAACAACTATGAGCGCCAAGCAAAAAATACTTGTGGTAGATGATGAGCAGGATATACAGGATTTGATTTCTTATAATCTAACGAAGGAAGGGTATCATGTGTTTACAGCTTCGAATGGTAAGCAAGCTATCCAAAAGGCAAAGGAAGTACACCCGGATCTTATTGTATTGGATGTCATGATGCCCGTGATGGACGGAATAGAGGCCTGTCGCATTATGCGCTCCATGCCTGAGTTCAAACAGACTTTTATGGTATTTCTTACAGCCCGTAGTGAAGAATATTCCGAGATTGCTGGTTTTCACGTGGGTGCCGATGATTATATTGCCAAGCCCATCAAACCTAGGGCCTTAATGTCAAGAATTAATGCTATCCTCCGTCGCAATGCTTCGGACTCGGTGGAAGAAGTCGTGGACAAACTGGAGATTGTTGATTTAGTGGTTGATAGGGATTCCTTTATGGTATATCGGGGTGATCAAAAAATAGTGTTAGCGAAAAAGGAGTTTGAACTGCTTTACCTGCTGGCATCTAAACCGAATAAAGTTTTTACCAGGGACCAGATACTGAAAGCTATTTGGGAAGATTCGGTTGTAGTGACTAACCGGACAATCGATGTGCATATCCGAAAGCTGCGGGAGAAAATCGGTGACAACTATGTGTCTACTGTAAAGGGTGTGGGGTATAAGTTCGACCTAGGCTAGCCTAACAGAGGCTATTTCGATAATGAACTAATTCTTGTATAAATTCATTGAATTTCACCTTTAATAGATCGAACTTTTCCCGGATCTCCGTGCTGTTGTTTGCTGTGTTTGCTAAAGATTCTAATTCCTGAAAATCCAGACGTAAGGACGTTGCACCCACATATTCCATGGTCGGTTTTATATGGTGGGCGGCATCTGCTATGCCTTGGTAATCGTTGGCATGGACATTTTCTGCTAGGGTGTCGAAGTCAACCGGACATTGTGTAATATACATTTCTAAAAATTGTCCGATCAAATCCGTGTTATTGAACATGGATTTGTTGATGACCGTTGTTTTGATGTAACTATATTTCATTGGCATAAGTTATTTAGCATGAGCATATTTCTTTTCGTTTGTGATCCGCTAGCTGGTGGGGCATGATGATTTCATTAGGCGGTGTGCTTTTTTACAGAAAGGGGGTCGATATTAACGGCCAACAGTTCATCGTTTGTTTTTTGTAATACGGGGTGTATATAGTCTCCTGCGATTTCACAGAGAGGGATAAGCGTAAATTTACGAAGGTGTAAATAGGGGTGAGGGACAGCTAGATTTTCCGACTCAATGTGTTCCTCATTAAAGTATAAAATATCAATATCGATCATACGTGCACTCCATTTTTCTTTACGAATACGCCCTAAAGATTGCTCAATATGGAGACAGCCCTGTAATACGTCAAAAGCATTCAACGTAGTCTCGAGTAACAACACCTGATTTAAGAATACAGGTTGATCTTCGATACCCCATGCCTCAGATTCATAGACGGAGGACTCGATGGTAATTTTTCCAAGTTCCTTGCCAATCAATTTTTTGGCGTCAGTAAGCTGTTTCATAGGATTTCCAAGATTGGCTCCCAGGAGAATATAAACCTTATTCATTCTATGCAATTATGAATAAAATATCATACAAAATCAAATAATTCCCTTAATTTAGGCATATTATTTAGAATATAAAGATGGGTTTTTTAAAGCAAGTTTTGGCGACTTTTGTCGGTGTACTTATCGCTGCAGTCATTCTATTTTTGGGAATACTGTTTTTTATTGGTGTACTTATCCAACAATCTACTTCATCCAAGGTCGTTGCGGTCAAACCGAATGCGGTGTTATATATTAATTTAGAACATGCGGTCGTAGAAAAAACGGAGAATAATCCGTTTGAAGAATTAAATATCCCGATATATGGTGGTAAAAGATCTATAGGCCTAAATGATATCCTTGCACGGATCGAATCGGCAAAGACGGATGATAATATTAAAGGAATCTACCTTAATCCTAGCGCAGTTGGCGTTGGTTTTGCAACATTGAAAGCTATTCGGGATGCTTTAGTGGATTTTAAGGAATCGAAGAAATTTATCGTAGCCTATAGTGATGTCTATTCTCAAAAAGCTTACTATTTATCTTCGGTAGCAGATGATATCTACTTAAATCCCCAGGGTTCTTTAGATTTCAGGGGACTTAGTTCTTCGGTTGTGTTTTTGAAGGATGCGTTGGACAAGTTGGGTGTGGATATGCAAGTAATCAAGGTAGGTACCTATAAATCGGCTGTGGAACCCTTTTTGTACAATGAAATGAGTCCTGCGAATAGAGAACAAGTGACTTCGTATCTTCAAAGTATTTACGATAGCTTTTTGTTGGGTATAGCGGAGGCACGTGGCTTGGATAAAGACAGTTTGGTATATATCGCTGATGAGTATTTAGTACGAAATGCCGATGATGCGCTGAAATATGGGTTTATCGATAAAAAGCTCTACAAGGATGAGTTGTTAAGTGAGCTGAAATTGCTGTTGAGCCTGGATGAAGATAAAGATATTCCTTTGGTTTCTTTGCTATCTTATACCGGTAAAAAAGAAACCAGTTCGGCAAAAGATAAGATTGCTGTTTTGTATGCGTATGGTGATATTGTCGATGGTGAAGGAAGCCCTGATAATATTGGGGGCGACAGGATATCCAGAGAGCTACGGAAACTACGTAAAGATAAGGACGTAAAAGCCGTTGTATTCCGGATCAATTCACCGGGAGGATCTGCTTTAGCTTCTGATATTATTTGGCGAGAAGTTGAGTTGACCAAAAAAGAAAAGCCAGTTATCGTCTCGATGGGAGATTATGCAGCTTCTGGAGGATATTATATCGCAGCAGCAGCAGATTCGATCTTTGCCGACCCTATGACTTTAACAGGTTCTATTGGTGTGTTTGGCATTATACCTAATTTCAAAGGTCTTTTAAATGATAAATTGGGAATACATGTCGATGGGGTGAGCACCGGTAAATTTTCGGCATTGATGGCAGATCCTGATCGTCCGCTTACGGCAGAAGAGAAAGCCATCATCCAAATGGAGGTCAATCGTGTCTATGCTACGTTTGTCGATAGGGTGGCAAATGGACGTCGGATAAGTACAGCTCATGTGGATAGTATCGGACAAGGACGTGTTTGGACAGGTGAACAAGCCGTGGAAATAGGATTGGTGGATAGAATAGGTAGTCTTCAACAGGCAATCGTCGCGGCAGGGACAAAAGCAGCTATCAAAGCGTATAAGGTTGTAGAACTTCCAGAAAAGGAAGATCCCTTTACGGCGTTATTTTCTAATTCAAAAGATAAAATCAAAAGCTGGATACTGAAAGATGAGATTGGGGAGTACAGCAGATATTGGTTAGATATGAAGCAAATATTGACAAATACCGGCATTCAGGCTAGGATGCCCTATAAGGTAGAAATATATTAAAATATAAAAAGGCAGAGTAGGATAAATTCTAGGTCTTTTTATATATTTACAGACGAAATCAACGGGCTAAACTTGGAGAGCTTTTATCCCCCGACAGCTTAAGACGAAAGTTAGATAATATTTTAATTATCAAAGGATCCATCTAATAGATGAAAAAGAAAAAATAAATAGATGAAAACAATAGACAACGTAAACTTTAAAGACAGAACGGCA
>JBEBWF010000095.1:0-9200 GCA_040392285.1 Sphingobacterium sp.
TTGGAGTAGTAGGAATACTGACGTTTTTGAAGTCTAGAACATTTTTTAAGAAATTGTCTAAAAAAAGTGTTGGCTGATCGGTGTTATTTGGAAAATAATTTAAAGGATTTTAACAAGGAATTTAATATGTGTCAATCTGTAATTCTGAGTACAAAAGGCAATACAACTGTCAGTTATTGCATAGCATGTAAAAGTCACTACATCTGGCAGAATTCCTTTCTATTGACATTCAATGCCAATCAATACGAGTCTTTTCTTCATGAAGTTAAGGAGAAGATAGGAGTCGAAGAATTCTATGCTTTTCCAGACGGGAATATCAGGACGATGTTGACGACCCCTGTTTACGAGATTGTCTTCATTTTTACGGAAGACGAATGGCAAGATTTTACAGATACTTTATCCGAAGCGCATTATATGCGACAAGTATATCAATTGATTCATTAAAATATAAGTCCTAGACGCCTTTTCTCTTTCGCTCTAATACAAAAAGGTAGTCTAGGCACAAATTGAAAAGTTAAACGATTCTCTCTCTTCGTTTATAATGGAAAATTCCTCTTGCTTTGATGGGCAAGGGGATTTTCTTTAAATACTTACCGAGTTAAATTGAAGGTCGTACAATTTTTTATAATAACCATTCATAGCCAACAATTGTTGGTGGGATCCTATTTCTTTGACCTCTCCTTTGTCCAGTACAATAATCTTGTTTGCTTTTTGAATGGTCGAGAGTCTGTGGGCGATGACGATAGCCGTACGGCCTTCCATCATGTTATTGATAGCCGATTGAATAAGTTGTTCGGTTTCGGTATCGATGGAAGAGGTGGCCTCATCCAGAATTAAAATCTTAGGGTCGTGCACCAATGCACGTATAAAAGAGACCAATTGCGCCTGACCTGAAGATAGTGTCGCTCCCCGCTCTTGTACTTGATGTTGAAAACCATCCGGTAACCTTTGAATGAAATCGTACGCACCTACTTTTTTGGAAGCTTCGATAACTTGGTCCATCGTGATATTGGCGGTATTTAAGGTAATATTCTGAAAGATCGTGTCAGAGAACAAAAATACATCTTGTAGTACTGTTGAAATGTTTTTCCGTAGAGACCCGAGCTCATACTCCCGTATATCTACGTTGTCTAGTAATATCTGACCTTGTTGAATTTCATAAAAGCGGCTGAGGATGTTAATGATGGAAGACTTCCCTGCACCGGTTGCTCCCACTAAAGCCAAGGTGTCGCCCGCCTTAACTTTAAAGCTCACATCTTTGAGTACCCATTTCGCATTGGTAAAAAGGTCGTTTCCATCGGCAATGGAGCTATCTGCCTCTCGGCGGATGGTTTCGTCGTTATAGGCAAACCATACATTTTTAAATTCAATCTCTCCACGGACAAACTGGGGCTTGTGTTTCCCCTGGTTAGGGGTGAACTCGTTTGTATCCAATACTTCAAATATACGTTCGGCAGATACCATGCCCATTTGGAGGGTGTTGAACTTGTCAATCAGCTCGCGGATCGGTCTAAATATCATGTTGATGTACATGATAAAAGCCACAACAACACCCGGAGAAATCACATCGGCCATAATCTGTTTGGAGCCGTACCAGACCAGTAAGCCGGTAGCAATGGCGACAATAATTTCCAAGACAGGGAAAAAGATCGAAAAATACCAGTTAGCGCGAATATGGGCATTACGATGCTCTTTGTTGATCGTTTCAAATTTTTTGAACTCCTGATTTTCCCGTGCGAAATATTGGATAACGGACATGCCTGAAATATGTTCTTGCAAAAAGGTGTTGAGGTTGGATACCCACAGCCTGACATCTTGAAATGCAGATTTCATAGCTTCCTTGAAGATGTAAGTAGACCAGATCATCAACGGCATCGGTATCAGCACAACTAAGGTTAGCCGCCAGTCTGTGTAAAACATGACACCCAATATAACCACCAGTTGTAGTAAGTCTCCGATGATCTGAATCAATCCTTCAGAAAAGATATTTGCGATGGTTTCCAAATCGGAGATTGTTCGGGTAATCAATCGGCCAATCGGTGTATTATCAAAATATTTAAGGCGAAGATTGGTAATATGATTGAATACCTGGATACGGATATCCCGGATAACAGATTGCCCCAATGTATTCGTTGTCAGCGTGTGAAAATAACGGATAATCGTCTGAGCCACCAATAGTGCGAGCATAAGCATAAGCATCTTATTCAGCTCCTCATATTGGCCTGCTAAAATAGAGTTGTCCAACGTATGCTCGACGAGCATGGGAAGTGCAGGAGCGACAGCTGCGAGAAGGATTGTCAATAGCACAGAAATCCAAAATATACGCTTGTAAGGGTGCATGTATTTGGCAAGTCGGCTTAGTAACCTGCTATCGTATGTCTTGCCTATAATTTTATCTTGCTTCACCTAGTGTTGATCTATTATTGAATATAAGGATAGCTGACCCTCGTTAAATATAATCCACAGGCGGGGACAGAAACGCCCGCCTTAGCTCTGTCCTTACTGGCTATTACATCACGGATATAAGAAATAGGGAGGTCTTTCAGCCCAATCTCCAATAACGTGCCCACAATAGCCCGAACCATATTTCGTAAAAACCTATCTGCAGTAATATGAAAAATCATGCCATGTTTACCATCTTCCCATTTCGCTTCTTTAATCGTACAGATGTTGGTAAACACCTGTGTATTGGATTTGCTAAAACAGCTGAAGTCTTGCCTACCATACAGATGTTTCGCCGCCTCGTTCATTAATACGATGTCGGGTTTGTCCCGTAGTAAGTATGATCTGTCTACCAAAAAGGGATTTTTTTCAAAATGCAGTTGGTATTCGTAGGATCGCTCCAAGGCATCAAAGCGTGCATGCGCGTCGGCATGAACGGGAATAATTTGGTGAATAGCAATGTCAAATGGTAATAATGCATTCAAGGAGTGGATACATTTCCCCGGGTCATGTTCCAACAACGGATGGTTGCTGTCAAAATGGACAAAAAGTTGCTTAGCATGTACACCCGTATCCGTACGACCGGCGCCTATGGTTTCCACATCATGCCGCAGGTAGGTCTGCAACGCTATGTTGAGCTTTTCCTGAACAGAGATGGCATTATGCTGAACTTGCCATCCATGATAAGCCGTCCCATCGTAGGAGATCTCCAAAAAATAGCGATTTTTGCTTTCCACGAAACAAAGGTAATAATTATTGGTGATTGCCTATTTAGATGTTTGTAGTATATTTGTCTACACCATTATTTTAAAAAATGATACAACGAATACAATCTATCTGGTTATTAGTAGCGGCGGTCGTTCTTTTAGGGTTATTTTTATTCCCTTATCTGAATTATACAGACCTGGTGGGCTTGGGTAAAAAGTTGTACGTGACCGGATCCTATGCTGCGGTCAATAATGAGGCTGTTAAACAAGAGAATTACCTGTTGCAGACGATTGCGACAGTTGTCTTGGGTTTCCTTCCTCTCTTCACAATTTTTCAATACAAAAATAGAAAGCTGCAACTGAAATTGATTTTCCTTGAAATCATCCTGATTTGTTTGTTTGGGGTTTGGCTATTTGCGTCTTCACATAATACCCTATCTCTGATATCCCAATCGTTTGGAGCGGCAAATATCGGTGTAGGCTTCTTCCTTTTGCCAGTCGCTATTATCTTTCTTTCTATGGCTATCGGAGGCATACGGAAAGATGAAAAATTGATTAAATCAGCGGAAAGATTACGGTAATGATACGGATTCTTTTTTTTGTTTTTTTAGGAATAGGGTCTTGCCTGGTCGCTCTTGGACAGCAAAGTGTTTCTCCGTTGGTAATTGATGATATTCAAGTCGATGTAAAGGATGTCATGCTATCCGAGAAGGGTGATACCGTTACGGTCGATTTATTTTTGATATCCTATAAAAAACATCCACGTGAATTTAAGCTGAACACCTTTGCCTCTGGGATTATTGGTTCTGAGGGGCGCCCCAGTTTATATGCAACCATGCAGATGGGCCGGGTAAAGGTTGCTGTATCAGATAGGCAAAATTATCTAAACTATCTCCTAGAGCCGGATGAGCCCGTTGCGCTTCAGATAAAAACCGGAGCGTGGAAGAAACAATGGGGGAAACCCAAACAGCTCATATTGGCTTTTGAGGATAGTGAAGAGGAGGGGAAGTTTTTGGAGGTGATCGTTGATTTGTATAGATAATAAAAAAGCAATCTGAAAGATTGCTTTTTTATTATCTTGAATAACGAAACTGCTGTTTATCCATAAGGGCCATTTGCTCTTTCATCATTTTGATCTGATCGGCCAAAAGTTTATTTTTATCAGCTCTTTTAGCTTCCTGTAATAGCTTCTCCGCTTCACGCTTATTGCGTTTAGCCATTGCTACACCTGCCAAGCTTAGTTTTGCTAACGCGACATTATGATCCATATGTAAACCTAAAGATAGTGCTTTCTTAAAGAACTTTTCGGATTGCATAGGTGCACGTTGTGATTCAATGAGGCCTAACAAGAGGTGGTAGTAACCATGCTGTGCCGAGATCAATTGCTTTTCGTAATTTTTAATTTTCTTTAGCCAACCTTCCGCACTAGCAATATTTTGTTTACGGAAATACCATTGTGCAATCAACATATTCTCGTTGAAGAATACGGTGACCCATGCTAAAATCGTCAGGAAAATGCCTAAAATACCCCAACCCCAATGGCCAAACCAGAATAACGCAATTGTGCTGACGAGCAATAGTGAACTTAATATGATGCGGACTATATTTGACATGTTTGTTCTTTCTTTAGAAGAGCAAATATCCGTTAAATAAAGAAGTTATCCAACTTAATTGCCGCATAAAAATGTAAAAATTGTACTTTTGGGAGTATGGAAAAAAAGTATGATGACAGTTGGCTACCCATCCTCAAACCGTTATTCGCCCAAGATTATATGAAGAGGTTGTCGGCTTTTGTTCAACAAGAACGGAGTAGAGGGCATGTTTTCCCTCCGCAAGACTTGGTCTTTAATGCCTTTCGTCTGACTCCTTTCGATCAGATAAAAGTGGTAATCTTAGGGCAGGATCCCTATCATAATGTAGGGCAAGCACATGGTCTGTCTTTTTCAGTGCCGGAAGGTGTCGCTCACCCGCCGTCCTTGAGAAATATTTTTGCCGAGCTCGCGTCTGATATTCCCGGATTTCGTGTGCCAATCCCGGGAGACTTGACCAAGTGGGCATTGCAAGGCGTATTGCTGTTGAATGCTACACTCACCGTGCGGGCGCATGAGGCTGCTTCCCACCAAAAGAGAGGCTGGGAGGAATTTACGGATAGTATTATTGCAAAAATTTCGGCAGAACGGGACGGCGTTGTTTTTTTACTGTGGGGTTCTTATGCGCAGCGTAAAGATATGTTGATCGATCGTCAGAAGCATTTAGTGCTTAAGGCTGTCCATCCATCGCCATTGTCCGCCCATAGAGGATTTTTTGGTTGTAAGCATTTTTCAAAAGCCAATGCATACCTTACCGAAAAAGGCAAGTCAGTGATCGATTGGAAGTTGGCCTAAGCATATAACTCTTTAATATGCTCATAAGGATACTGATCGAGCGATAATTGTGCCATATGCTCAATTTTTATTTTTACCCCATGCTGCATAACATGCGTGAAAAGTAGGTGGCTATCATAGGTTATCGTCCAGGGTTCTTTTGGACTGAAAGGGTCAGAAGTTGTGCCTTGTACAATATATTCCAACCGGCCTTGGCTCGTGAAACGTTTAATCGTAAACTGCTCGTTATCTTCATCATAGTATCCCGTATACCAGGCGCCATCACCAACGCCTCCTAAATATGTTGCGTCTTTTGGTACATTGATGGGCTTTGACTTGAACTGTACCGCACCGATGATTTGATCGTTAGGAAGCAAATTTGCTTTTTTACGCTTGACATTATCACCAAGTTGCTTGATCAGAAAATACAAAGATTGCCACCTGCTCATCCGAAAATGTTTTAACCCTTCTTGGGGGATATAGGAGTAAACCATTCGCTTCGTCGTCGCATTTACAATATTACTTATGGGGCTGGATTTAATGGTTTCGGGAAGGTTTATTCCGTGCCAAAAATGAAATTTCTGGGAAGCCTGTAATAGCATGCGCGTAATGAAACGCGAACAATTATTATTGTTGCGGGCTACAGCGCCATAAGGATAGGTCCCTTGGATGACGCAGTCATCACCATATCGCTTGGCCTGTTCGAAATTTATACCTTCCACAATCGTGAAAAACAGTTTGCCTTCCCCATACATAAACGGTTTTAGGGCTTCGAAGTGTGCTATTATTTCTTCTAAGTTTTGAATTTTATTATTCTGGATCTTTGCTGTGGTTTTAATTTCCAGTAAAGGGTCGGAGAACTTTGATCGCGCTCTCCCAAAGCCTCGAGGGGTAATGTAACGTCCGAAATCATAGAAAAGCATTTCGCCGCTGTGGTGGTTGACGATAACGACACCCGTATGTCCTACTCTGAAGTTCAAATTTTTTACTATGCCGATCTTTTTGAAAAACATCATCCACTGTTCATCACCTCGGATGGTTGCGTCTGGCCAAGTTAATATTATCGCAAAATCGTTGTATGACGCTGGCATCGGTAAAATTTTTGAGCTTAATATTCTAAAGGCACAATAGGTTCTTTTTTTGAGGTTGACATAATCATCATGGTTTGAAAAGTTTTGACAAAAGGAATTTTTGAAATTTTCTCCATAATAACGGCCTCGTAAGCCTTGATGTCTTTCACATAGACTTTCAAGATGAAATCACAATTTCCGGTTACATGATGGCATTCGGTGACTTCAGGAATAGCTTTTACGGCTTCGACAAAATCGGGTATGGCATTGTGTGTGTGGAAATCTAACGATATCTGAATGAATGACTTAATTCCGAGCCCCAGCTTCTCTTCGTCGACAAAAGCATGGTAGCTTTTTATAAACCCTGAGTTCTCTAATTTGCGAACCCGCTCGAGTGTAGGGGCAGGGGAGAGGCCTATATTCGTAGCCAACTGCAGGTTGGTGATACGACCATTTTCCTGAAGTAGGCGCAATATTTTAAGATCTAATTTGTCGAGTTGATAGGACATGCCGGGTTGTGATTTTTTACTTCCAAATATAAACTTAGATAAAATTACCTTTTTATGCAATTATAATTGCTTTTCGCCCTTAGTCAGATGACATTTACCTTTAGTCAAATCGGATTTAACTCTGGACAAATTGCTTTTGCATCTATGTAAACGGATCTTACCTTGTATTTTCTCTGAAAGGACACCATCCGGGGAAGTGTGTAAACGTGTTTTAGCTGTTTTCAATCTATCCTCAAATATAATAGTTATATTTCCTGAAACGGTCAATCATGTGCCATTTCCTTGGGATAATAAATCTGCTATAGGAAATTTCAAATGCTAAGATGGAATGAAGGAAACTGTCTGCAGTACTAATTAATCATAGAAATGTCTTTTATTTCAGTAAAAGATGATTTCGATCATATTAATTACGTTATAAGGACACAATGGAGACAAAAAATGCTGCTTAATTGGTTTTTAAGTCTTAACTTTGTAATCCTAAAACGGTTATGGATCACTTAACCAAGAGAGAGGGGAAATACTATGAGTACCAAAGACGATGAATTACTAAAAGAGCTGGAGCAAGAGGAGTATAAATACGGTTTTACGACTGATATTGAAATGGATATTGCTCCTACGGGCTTGAATGAAGATACTGTACGCTTAATATCATCCAAGAAAAATGAACCCGAATGGTTGTTGGAATGGAGGCTAAAGGCTTTCCGTCATTTTTTGACGCTGAAGATGCCTACATGGCAAAATTTTGAACACCCGGACGTAGATTTTCAAGGGGTGTCTTACTATGCCGCACCAAAACCTAAAAAGCAATTGGGTAGCATGGACGAAGTCGATCCAGAGCTGTTGGCGACTTTTGCGAAGTTGGGTATCCCATTGGATGAACAAAAGATACTAGCGGGGGTTGTCGCTGTAGATGCGGTATTCGACTCTGTGTCTGTGAAAACAACTTTTCGTGAACAATTAAAGGAAAAAGGGGTTATCTTTTGTTCATTCGGTGAGGCGGTGCAGGAACATCCCGAGCTGGTGAAGAAATATTTGGGTACCGTCGTTCCACAAACGGATAATATCTACGCAGCGTTAAATTCCGCCGTATTTTCCGATGGATCGTTTGTTTATATTCCCAAAGGCGTTCGCTGTCCTATGGAATTATCGACATACTTCCGTATCAATGCGGAGAATACCGGACAGTTTGAACGTACGTTGATCATTGCAGAAGAGGGGGCTTATGTATCTTATCTGGAAGGTTGTACTGCTCCAATGCGTGATGAGAATCAGTTGCATGCTGCCGTCGTCGAACTGATTGCGATGAAGGATGCGGAAATTAAATACTCGACCGTGCAGAATTGGTATCCGGGAGATAAGGATGGTATCGGTGGTATTTACAATTTCGTTACCAAGCGCGGTATCTGCAAGGGTGACAATTCGAAGATATCTTGGACGCAAGTAGAGACGGGGTCTGCGATAACATGGAAATATCCGGGAGTGATATTGATGGGAGACAATTCGGTTGGAGAGTTTTACTCTGTAGCAATGACACGTAATAAACAAGTTGCGGATACAGGAACGAAAATGATCCACCTGGGGAAAAATACAAGATCTAAGATTATCTCTAAGGGGATTTCAGCGGGGATGAGTCACAATAGCTATAGAGGGCTTGTGAAGATTGGTTCGAAGGCAGATAATTCGCGTAATTTCACGCAATGTGACTCCTTGTTAATCGGTGATCGCTGTGGTGCACATACCTTTCCTTATATCGAAAACAAAAGCAAGACGGCGCAGCTGGAACACGAAGCGACGACTTCAAAAATCGGCGAGGATCAGGTATTCTATCTGAACCAAAGAGGTATCGATTCGGAGAAGGCTGTAGGCTTGATTGTAAATGGTTATGCGAAAGAGGTGTTGAACCAGTTGCCTATGGAATTTGCTGTAGAAGCACAAAAGTTAATAGCGATATCATTAGAGGGATCTGTCGGATAACATCCCATAAAAAATAGATAAAAAGGAGAAAAGCAAATTATTTTGGGAATTATGAGAAGAGAACTTTAGGGGGCAATAAGGGATCTCAATACTCAATACTCAATACTCAATACTAAAAAAATGTTAAGCATTAAA
>JBEBWF010000096.1:0-9012 GCA_040392285.1 Sphingobacterium sp.
AAGATATTGGTTTGCCTCAAGTTTTCCTTTTTTTCCTCCTTTCGGATAAGCACAATACTTTTATCCATCATCTTATAATCTAAGTCAAACTGTGGTAAAACTTCTCGTAAGATTTGGATAGCTTCCGTATTTTGGAAATCAACGTCTAGTTTTGCTTGCGGAGACACCAGTCCTTGCGCATAGAAAATATTAAGCCCACTCTTACGTTGCACCTCTTTTAGCAAGGAAGCAAGCGCAACTTGTTTGCCCCTAATCGATATTTTTTGGGCAAAGGAGGATGCACTGACTTGAAGGGTGGCAACAAGCATAAGTATCCATGTCAATTTCATAAATAATGGAATTTTCAGTTTAGAATGGCCATAGGGACGCCACATCCCTAACCGTTTTTTTTCATACATTTGTAAATAGGTTGAGAATTTGTTAACACTTACATTTCAATCTTTTCATGTCTCAGGACATAATCTCGACAGGAGCGGCTTCAACGCTCCTGTTTTTGACTATATCTTGTCTAGTAATTCGATCATTTCATTACAATGACCCTCCTTCCATCGACTTTAAACGTTACTAAGTTGGTCCACTCTATTAATTGTAACAATTGTTTAAAATTTTCAAAACGTGATATAGTACCTGTATACTTTACGCCGGAGAAATCTCCTTCATACTGTATATCAACATCGTACCATCGTGCGACATCGTCCATTACCTTATAAATAGAAGCATTATCAAATGCAAATTTCCCATCCCTCCAAGCTATTGAATAAAATGGATCTACTGTCTGAATGGACAGGTCCTTCGTTGATTTGGAGAAATTAGATTGTTGGGACGGTTGTAAATATTGCTGTTCTTTGATATGATCATATTCAAGCGCAACCGAACCCTCCACTAAGGTTGTTGTAATATGGCTGTTGTAACTATTAATGTTAAAACTCGTCCCTAAAACCTTTAATCTCTGTGCACCTGTTTTCACGATAAAGGGTAGCCTTTTACCGTTCTTATATACTTTCTCGACTTCAAAATAGGCTTCTCCTTCAAGCTCCACTTCCCTGCTGTCTGCATCAAAGGTCATAGGATAGCTAAGCTTCGAATCTGCATTTACCCAGACTTTGCTACCGTCCGATAATACGACGCTATGCTCACCACCTTTAGGTGTTATAATTGTACTATATAAGCTACGTTTTTCTCTTTCGTCGTTAAACTCATATGCAATACTTCCATCTGCTTGACGATAAATACGGAGCCCCTGATCTTGCAACACGGTATCTGTATGCACAGTCGCTAATTCTACAAAACTACCATCATCGAAAACAATTCTCGCTTGGTCGGATCCTGGCTTAACCAGGTCATTATTGGTTAAGAGATCTCTTTCTGTCCCCGATTTAATGAAGAAAAATCCAGCACCTAGCAGGATAATCATGCTTATGCAAGCTACCATTGCGATTCTGAAGTGCTTGGTAGACCATATAGCTGTTATATTCTGCTTCCTATCTCCAACTACGGTATACACGAGTCTTTTATCGTGTAGGATACGTTGAAACATAGACGTTCCTTCCACTTTTTTATCGTCAATAGGCAATGCTTCAAAGGAACGATCCCAAACTTCTGAAACTAATTCCACGCCTTCATCCGTATGGATAAAATCAATCAAGATCTGCTTTTCCTCCTCACTAAGTTGGTTATTGCGAGATTTGACAAGTAAACTATGTAGCTGCTGTTTATCCAATGTTACCGATTTTACTAGGTTTCTATTGGATATAAACGAAAGCTAAAAAGAAATGTACTAATGGAAAATGAATATTTTTTAAAAAAGAAAGAAATAGATCTTTTGCAACCTCAACCGCACCACTTTTGTAGCCAGTAACAAGTGATTCCGAACGGTGTTCCGGGATATTCTCATCTGCTCGGCTATTTCATGCTGGGCCATATCTTCCATCTTGCTCAAGCGATACACTTCCTGCTGTTGCGCAGGAAGTGTCGCAATAATCTGTTCGAGAATATGGGATAGCTCTGCAAAGTCTATATGCTCTTCCGTCGCGTAGGAAATGGAGGTCCATTCCTGTTGAGCAGCCGACAACTTAGAAGAATGACTTAATTGTTGTCTGAAATGCGAGATACACAATCGTTTCGCAATCACGAATAAATAAGGATAGAGATCGCTTTCCGATCTAATTTTATGTCTATTTAGATATAGCTGCGTAAATGCTTCTTGTGTGATTTCCTCGGCATCTTCCGTATGCTTACATTTAGCATAGACATAACGTAGCACAATAGGAAAAAAGTAATCGAATGCTTTCCGATAAGCTTTTTGATCTCCATCAACGAAGCGTTGAAAATCTTCTTTTTCGAAAATATATCTTACCAGTTTCATCGTCAAATTACTATACAGTATACAAGGTAACCATCGTTGCAAATAAAAGCTAATTATATGACTCTATCATTAATTTTAAATCATCTTTTCATCATCACGCTAATTTTTATCTTCTTCAAACTTAGTAACAGAGAATAATGCTATGTTATCCAAAAATACTCTATTTTCTGCTACCTCAGTATCCGTATTCGTTACAAAGTGCAATTGAACTGTCGAAGCATTAGGATTATTCTTTGGCTTTTTGATCAGAAAGCTAAACTTTGAATTTTCCCACATTTTGGTGTCTAACAATGCTGATAAATAATCAAAATACCCCAATTCAATGACCCGACTGTTGCTCCCGTCTTCAAACTCTCCTCCAGATAGATTGATAGTCAACTCATTGTTATCCCTCACACCTTCTCTTGAAATATAGGACACCGCATCGAAAGTCAACAAAAGCACACTGTCTTGCCCTAAAGATGGAATTATGGGTGAATATAGATCCGCCCCTACGAGCTCAGAACCCAGTTGTAGATAACCATTCTTGCCATATAGAAACGCCTGATTCTGATCCTCGAGTGTTGTAGACGTCCAGCCGTATTGCTTTTGAGCAGTAGACCAGTTATCCATCAGCACACTTGCAGTTAGGTCTAGCGGATTAGCATTGCCATACTTAAGCCACGTAAAATCTTCTGCAAATCGAGTCTCAAATCCTTGATATAACTTCAAAAAGTTGCCGGAATATTTTTCCTGCGTGGTAATATTTAAGACACCTGATCTCATTGCAAAACCTTCTGTAAGAGGCTGCACATCCAATATCACCCGGGTTGCATTTATTTGGCTCATGTACTCTTTCTTAGCGATGGTTACCCATTCTTCCAATTCAGCCGTTTGGAAAGACAGATTTACATCTGAAGAAGAAAAGACATAGATCGTATCCTTACCTCCTTCAATAGCCAAGTTCAGCCTGGAAATCGCATCAGCCTGATGCTCGCTTATCGAAACGGTCAAAGCACCTTGCATATTTTCCTCATCACTTTTAGTGCAAGCACAAAACAATAGTAGAGATAGTCCAATAATCGATTTTAGGGCAATACCCTTCTGTTCGCGAATATTATTCACAATTTTTCTGTTCATGATTCATTTAGTTTTCTACGAGTGGACCAAACCAGTAGAAAGCGACGCTGCAAAACTAAACAAACTAACCTATTTTTTTATTAAATAACCTTTATGCTTAAATTAAATCTTAAAATAGAAAATGGGCTAATTTGTCAAATTCTTACAGTGGTTAGCTGTGTCATTATGCTAAAGTACAACTTTTCATGAGAAAACCAAAATTATTCCTTTTTTTATGATAAATAGATATTATTTTGATTGGTATATGCATTTATGTCTTTAACTTTGATTTGGTTTTTGAAATCCAATTAGAAGAACATTATCGAACGAGCAAAATGGACAGTATCATCACTTTAATATTCGCTATAGGCACTTACACAGTCAATACATCAAGCGAAGGAATCTACCTTATTGAATTGAACTTATCCAACAAAAGTGCTGAAATAGTAAAGACCATACCAGCGACAAATCCTTCTTTTGTACAGTATGTAGGCGACAATGCTACGCTTTATTATGTTGAAGAAGTGGGCAACAGAGTCGGTAGTATCAATGCGGTTCGTATAGATTTTGCAGATCTGTCTGCGAAAAAACTTTCGTCGTTCATGACACAAGGAAGCGCACCTTGCCATATCGCCATCAGTCCCGATCAACAAACGCTCATCGCTTCGAATTATTCCAGCGGGAATTTTACCACATTCGAATTAACTCCCGAAGGTGAAATCAGCCGTGAAATGTCCAATTATATATTTGATGCCCGTAGTACGCATCCATCAAGGCAGAAACAATCCCATATCCATTCGGCTTTCTATACTCCTAATGGTAAAAACGTCTATGTACAAGATCTGGGAGGAGACTGTATTTATCAGTTCGCTGCCAATGCTATCACGAAGAACCAACAACCCTTTGTCACACATCAGATGCCGAAAGGAGCGGGTCCTCGACACCTTACTTTTTCTCCCAGCAGCGAATTCGTATATGTCATCAACGAATTGAATGGAACCATAGATGCTTATGGTCTAAATGAAAATGGCTATATTAAAAATCACATACAGACTATCCCTACAGATACTACGGAAGGAGATAATCTATGTGCCCATATCCGCCTCTCTCTGGATGGTCGTTTTTTATATGCTAGCAATCGAGGTACCAAAAACAGCATAGCGGTATATAAAGTAGCACATAACGGAATGCTTTCCCTCGTTCAGGTTATTAATTCCGGTGGAGAAGGTCCTCGCCATTTTGAATTTACACCCGATGAAAATTTTATACTGGTGGCCAATCAATACACAAACAATGTAAGCATTTTTAGGAGGAACGAGCAAGATGGACTGCTCTCTAAAATGGATCTGGAGATTAAAGTTCCGGCACCGGTTTCCGTTGCGCAGTTATAACTTCTGCTCTTCCTAGCTTGCAATGACGCATTTTCTAGTCTTAAAACCTCATCTTTTCGACTTCCGTTGCAGTTTCTTCGACTTTTTCCTTTAAGTCTTTTTTGAATGCCAACAGATTGTCTGCGATTGCCTGATCGTTCGTCCCTATAATCTGCGCAGCAAGGATTCCAGCATTCTTTGCAGCATTCAATGCCACAGTAGCGACAGGTATACCGTTAGGCATCTGTAATATAGACAATACCGAATCCCATCCATCCATAGAATTGGACGATTTTACAGGTACACCAATCACGGGCAAATGGGTAATAGAAGCCACCATACCTGGCAAATGTGCTGCTCCTCCGGCCCCTGCAATAATGACTTTCAACCCTTTTTCAGCTGCTGTTTCGGCATATTCAAACATACGGTGGGGCGTACGGTGTGCCGACACAATAGTCACTTCAAAGCCTACACCCAACTCTTTTAATACATCTATTGCCTCCTGCATAACCGGAAGATCCGATTTGCTTCCCATGATGACACCTACTTGCACGACTTGTGAACTCATATCTTACTAGATTATGCTTTTACCTTTAACAACTCTTGTACTTTTCGGGCAGTCGAAATCGCCGTTTCCCGATCCTGATGAATGATACAAACATGTCCCATCTTGCGGAATGGCTTTGTATATTTCTTACCATACAAATGTACATATACGCCATTTATTGCTAACACTTCTTCTACACCTTCATATTTGGCCAAACCTTCATAGCCCTCCTCGCCCAATAAATTGATCATAACAGCATTTGACCTCGCCTCCGTATTGCCCAAAGGTAAATTGAAAATTGCACGAAGATGTTGTCCAAACTGTGAGGTATAGTTGCCCTCGATGGTATGATGGCCCGAGTTATGCGGACGAGGTGCCAATTCATTTACTAATATCTCCCCCTCCTTCGTCAAAAACATCTCGACAGCTAATAGACCTACAATCTGTAAGTCGTTGGCAATTTTCTTCGCGATCTCCTCCGCCTGTTGCTGGATTTCAAAACTATAGCTAGAAGGTGAAGTTAAAAATTCTACCAAGTTCGCTTGAGGATTGAATTCCATTTCAACCATGGGAAAAGTCGCTAGGTCTCCCCTGTCATTGCGGGCGACAATTACAGCAATTTCCTTTTCAAAGTCTACGATCTCTTCGACTATACTTGGTTCTTCGAAGGCTGTCTCCAAATCTGTTTCTGTATAGATCATTTTCACACCTTTACCATCATAGCCATCTCTCCTCAATTTTTGAACAAAGGGTAGTTGCAACGCTGTGTTCGCTAAGGCTTCTTTATTCGAGATTAGCTGAAAGAGCGATGTGGGAATATCATTTTGCTTAAAAAACTGCTTTTGCATCCCCTTATCCTGGATCAGACGTATCACCCTAGATTGAGGATACACCAATATACCTTCATCTTCCAAACGTTCCAGTGCATCTACATTGACTTTTTCAATTTCAATGGTTATCATGTCCAAACCTTTACCAAAAGTATACACCGTATCGTAATCGTTCAATGCACCGCATTCGAAATGATTACACAATTTACGACAGGGTGCATTTTTATCCGGATCCAGCACATGGATATTGACATTGTAATTAATAGCTTCCTGAATGAGCATGCGTCCGAGCTGCCCGCCTCCAAGAATACCTAATTGCAATTCACCATAAAAATCTTTTGCCATAGTTTGTTTTGTTCGTTCTTAAACTTCTTCTTCAAAATATTTTTGATGAAGGATATGCTGTTTTTCTATTATTTTTTGTAACTCTAAAAAAGCACCAATCAATGCTTCCGGCCTCGGAGGACAGCCTTGTACGTACACATCGACAGGGAGAATTTTATCCACACCTTTGACCACATGATAGCCATGTTGCCAGTAAGGTCCTCCACAATTTGAACATGACCCCATAGATATAACATACCTCGGCTCTGGCATCTGCTCATAGAGACGTCTGATCCGATCCGCCATCTTGAATGTTACGGTACCGGCCACAATCATCACATCAGACTGTCTGGGAGAAGGTCTTGGAAATACGCCCAATCGATCTAAATCGTATGTCGCAGCCATCGCTCCCATCATTTCAATCGCACAACAGGCAATACCAAAACTTACCGGCCACATGGATGATAATCTAGCCCAATTCAGGAGGTCATCAATCTTGGCAATGACCACCCCATCAGATTTTAGCTGTTGTTCGATGCTCATGGATTCGGTTTTTTAAATTTAGGCTTAAATCCCAGCTTTGGGGCCGGAGCCGGCTCCGCTGGAGATGTTGCCTGACTATCGTCTTGCACAACGATGCTACTTCTATAGTCCCGAATTGTATACGATCTATTATTCAGGGCTTCATATACCGACAAGGGAATATTGACATTTGTTGTGGGCGAAACATGCGTTGTCTTCACCCAATTCAAAAACCCACGCTTCCACACATAGACCAAACCAAGAATAAGAATGCCAATAAAAATAGCCATCTCAACCAAAGTCAGCCATCCCCAACGTGAATCAGCAGCAATAAATTCCTTATTCCCAAATACCGTCGCCCATGGAAAGACAAAGATCAATTCCACATCAAACAACAAGAAAATAAGGGCTATAATATAAAATCGGGGATTGAACTGCGTCCATGAAGATCCGACAGTCTCTTCTCCACACTCGTATGTGCTTAGTTTAATCGGATTAGGTTTGTTCGGAGAGACTACTTTCGACAGCAATATCGTCATCGATACCAATACAATCCCTACAATTCCAATTAAGAGAATGTATCCATATGCTGACAGCTGCGTGGGATGATCGTCCATAACACAAAATTAACAATTATTTTTAAAAAGGTTTACCTCCGGGCATCTTTGGCATATTACGCATCATCTTAGCGGCCATGGCAGGATTAGACATTTGCTTCATCACCTTACGCATGTCCATAAATTGCTTGAGCAGTTTATTCACCTCATTGATGTCTGTTCCCGAACCCTTTGCGATACGCATCCTTCTTTTTTGATCGATCGCATCCGGATTTTCTCTTTCATACGGCGTCATCGAATCAATAATCGCTTCGATAGGTTTGAAAGCATCGTCCTCAACCTCTACATCTTTTAGTGCCTTCCCAGCACCCGGTATCATACCAATTAAATCCTTCATATTCCCCATTTTCTTGATTTGCTGAATCTGGGATCTAAAGTCATTGAAATCAAATTTATTCCGACGGATTTTTTTCTGCAGTTCTGCAGCCTGCTTTTCATCAAACTGTTGCTGAGCACGCTCGACCAACGACACCACATCTCCCATTCCTAGGATACGGGAAGCCATACGATCCGGATGGAAAACGTCTAATGCGTCCATCTTCTCCCCTGTACCGACAAACTTAATCGGCTTATTCACCACTGACTTGATCGAAAGTGCCGCACCTCCACGTGTATCACCATCTAGCTTGGTCAATACCACGCCCGAAAAGTCCAGTCTATCGTTGAAGGTTTTAGCTGTATTCACAGCATCCTGCCCTGTCATCGCATCGACAACAAAAAGAATCTCGTGCGGTTGTGTTATATTCTTGACCGCCGTAATCTCCGTCATCAATGCCTCGTCGATGGCCAAGCGACCTGCCGTATCAATGATAATGACATTATTGCCGTTACGTTTACCTTCTTCTACACCTGCCTTAGCAATAGCAATAGGGTCCGTAGATTCCCTGTCTGCATATACCGGCACCCCTACCTGTCCACCCAAAACTTCCAATTGGTCAATTGCCGCAGGACGATATACGTCACCTGCTACCAACAAAGGTTTTTTGCCTTTTTTATCTTTTAGGTAGTTGGCAAGCTTTCCCGTAAAGGTTGTTTTACCCGCACCATTGAGACCCGCAATTAAAATAACGGTTGGGTTAGCGGACAGATCTAACTCGGTAACAGCGCCCCCCATCAATTCCGTTAACTCGTCGTTCATGATCTTCGTCAACAACTGACCGGGAGAAACGCTATGTAGCACATTCTGGCCTAAAGCTTTCTGTCGAACGTCGTCCGTAAAGGTCTTCGCTGTTTTGTAATTCACATCGGCATCCAATAGCGCTTTGCGAATTTCCTTCATCGTCTCGGCGACGTTGATCTCGGTAATATTTCCTTGCCCTTTTAATACTTTAAAGGCTCT
>JBEBWF010000097.1:0-9000 GCA_040392285.1 Sphingobacterium sp.
CCTTTCCAATATTTTTTATTGCTATCCATTTAAGCTGTATATAAGATTGCGTTTTTCGATTTAATTATTAATAGTGACATTTCCCACACTCTAGACCGCCAATCATGGCAGCAGTCATTTTCTCGCCCTTCTTCAACTTCTCGTGTGCTTCGATCAACTGATCATAATATTTATTGTCGGCATTAACTTCTGTCGTCTTGTGACATTCTATACACCATTTCATCGTTAATGGAGAGTATTGATATACTTCTTCCATTTTTTCAATAGGTCCATGACAAGTCTGACACTCTACACCAGCCACCACAACGTGCTGCGAGTGATTGAAATAAGCAAAATCCGGCAAGTTATGAATCCTCACCCACTCGATAGGCCTAGGATTATCCCCATAGGTACGGGTATCCGGATCAAAGTCTACCGCACGGTACAATTTCAATATCTCGGGCGAAACATCCCCATTATAGTGGTCCGACGCCGTAATGGTGTTGTGACAGTTCATACACACATTGGCCGAAGGAATAGATGCATTTTTGGATTTAAATGCTCCTCCATGACAATATTGACATTCGATTTGGTTAACCCCCGCGTGAATCTGATGCGAAAACTTAATCGGTTGTACGGGCTTGTAGCCTTGATGCACCCCAATATTCCACATCCCTTGCCATCCAAGAATAGCCAGTAACATCACCACCAATAACGCGGTAAAGCCAACTAGTTTCTTATTCTTTAAGAATTTCTTCGCAAATTTTACCTTATCACTCTCCTCATGTGTTTCGTTACGTACACGCGCTGCTTCGATAGCCCCCTGATTGTTTGCAATAACTTTTTCTAGCGTACCCGTCACACGATTTAACACCACAATAACACCTATTGCCAGTATCAATAAGGCCGCCATACCAACCAACATAAAACTGCTGGCATCTCCACTTGCAGCCCCTCCACCTTGACTAGCGGCAGGAGCACTCGCCGCCTGAGCTAATTTAACCTCTTCATCCTGCACATAAGCGATAATATTCTTGATCTGCTCATCAGAAAACTGTGTAAAAGCCGGCATCAACAACTTGTTGTACTCATCAAAAAGCGCAACAGCGACGGGATCACCTTGATCAACCATCAGCTTCGAGTTGTGAATCCATTTAATCAACCATTCTTCCGAGTGACGTTCAGACATCCCAGCCAAGGCCGGACCAGTAAGTTTCTTGTCAATCTTATGACAAGCTGTACAGTTCGCCTTAAATAGCGAAGCTCCTTCTTTTACATCCTGCGCATGTGATGTCAATGTAACAGCAAATAACAATACCAAACTGACCGATATTGACTTCGCAAGCCTTCCCAAAACGGATGAGATATTTCTCATATTTAGCACTTTATACTATTTATTTATGAATATAAAAATTACTTTACTTCCTTGCTAGGCCGATTTTTTACCTTAACAATGCACAAAAGTAGGACTTTATAAGCAATCCCTGACAATTTAATGACGCAAATTATCAATTTAAAACCATTCTAAATAAATTGGCTGATTTGCGTTTTTTATCGGCTGAAACGGATATTAAACCTCTTTTATACCTTCTCAAAAAATAGTTTGCTGATTAAGAATAGTTGGAAAGTGATAGATCCTCCATTTTATAATTATTAGCATCATTTTTGTATGAAAAATATCCTGTAAATTAAGAAATCTATGACAAACTTGATAGGGTGTTTCGGTATTTTTGCATGCATAGTACTAAGTTGCTGTGCAAACGGTTATAAAACACAAAATATAACGATTATGGACACGATTAATTACAATAAATTAACGCCAGAAGAAGAACAGATCATTCTATTCAAGGGCACGGAGCGTCCCTTTAGCGGCGCCTTATTAAACAATAAGGATACGGGCATTTATATTTGCAAGAGATGTAATGCCCCTTTATATCGTTCGGACGATAAATTTGAATCCCACTGCGGCTGGCCAAGTTTCGATGATGAGATCCCCGGTGCGGTAAAGCGAATTACGGATGCCGATGGCAAAAGAACGGAAATATTATGCAACAAATGTGGGGGACACTTAGGTCATGTATTTATCGGAGAAGGCTTTACGCAAAAAAACACACGCCATTGTGTCAATTCATTGTCCATGAAATTTATTAAGGCTACCAGCGAAGAATAAGGTTATTTACGTTCATATTGGCTTAGAAGTATCTCGGCAATTTTTTCAGCCGATAGGTTGATGTTTTGCGTAACTGTCCTATAGGTTATATGCTCTTCCACTGAAGTTGGAAAAGTCGCTGTACAGATAACAGTCCTTACTGACAGAAGCTTTTTCGTGATAACCCGCTTGCCTATTCTAGCACAACGATCGGTAGAAAACAACACCGCATCCAATCGGTTATCCTGAATAAAATCACCAATCTGATCTTCTACCTCAACATCCGGTAGGGCAGACTGCACTTTCTTGATCAGAACATCATGCGAATAAACGTCCATTACTTTCATATATCCATCCAGAAACTCCCGCCTTCGATATGGGTTGGATGAACAAGCGACTAAACCCAACCTGCTTTCTCCGCTCACCTGAAAATGCTTACTTACCGCATCCATAACGGCTGCGCTATAATCTGTATTGACGGACGGAACACTCTCCTCTACGGCTTGACAATCGTACAATACGACAGGCACACCACTTTCCATCAGCTTCCTTAACGGACGTTCTATATTCTTGAAATCCATCAACACATAACCATCCATTTCCTTCTCTAGCAAAACATGCAACAACTCTTCACCAACCGCTAACTCACCATTCATACTCATGACGACACTATGGTGGCCCGATTGTCTCCACAGTTGCTCCAACTGAAAAACAAGCTCGCTTTGTACAGGGTTAGCGATATCCTCAACCAACACACCAAATATTTTCGATTTATCCCCTTTCCTCTTCCGGACAAGGGGATTGGGTTGATATCCTACCTTTCTAGCATAATCCTTTATCTTACGAATTACTCCCGGACTGATGCGTCCCTCTCCTTTGTTATTCAACACAAAGGAAACCGTTGTCACCGAAACACCCGTTGCTCTTGCAACATCGCTTATAGAGAGTTTCTTCTTTTTCATCAGAATATAATTTGCTTTTTTATGGAGATGAATCTATCATGCAAACAGACCCTAAACTAATTAAATTATCTGGGGTATGGCATCTATTTTTGAATCAAAGGTATTTCTTGCGGAGTAAAATAACAATAGGCACATTTATTGAATGAAATTTAATTCCGTATTCTCCCCAATTAAGATTATGCAAAATCTCGGGTGACGGTAAAACGAAAAAAGGAGTTATTATGAAAAGCAAAAGGTCTATCAAAATGCAAGACATCCGCGATGACAACAACACAGACTTTTATAGCGCATTCAAGGAAAAACTGAGCAGTGTAGAGCAATTTCCCATGTTATACACCTTCAAATTCATCCTGCCCGCAAATGAAGTATCCAAAAGAGAAATTGAAAAAATATTCGAACATCCCAGCACAAAGATTCAATCAAAAGACTCTAAAACGGGAAAATATAATGCCCTCACCGTGGAAACATTTGTCAACAATGCAGACGATGTCATTGCTTATTACAAAAAGGTGTCTACGATAAACAAAGTAATCATGTTATAAACAAAAAGGCTGCCAATATGACAGCCTTTTGAATAAATAATCTAGCTTGTATTATGCTTCGACTTCTTCGGAAGCAAACTCTTCATACAAGACCGAATACGCTTCGTAATCCTCTGCAGATTTGGGCCTAAACACCCTTATATCATTATTTTCGATATACTGAAGGATTTCGGTATGAATATTCTCATCCGCGATGACAGCAACATCTGTATAGGCCAAAGCTCCTTTATATACATCGATGTAACTTCCGGAACCATACACCTTAGCATCCTCTGGAAGTACATCTTCCTGCGCAGGCATTTCGCTATATTTATTCCCTAAGCTTTCGCTAACGAAATCTTCTTCAAAGAGAGAATAAAATACTTTAGCGTCCTTAAATGTAGGATCATTCTGATACATTTTCTTCAAATACATCGGAACCAAAGCTGTAAACCATCCATGGCAATGCACCACATCCGGAGACCAGCCCAATTTTTTTACCGTTTCTAATACTCCCTTACAAAAGAACAAGGATCGCTCGCTATTATCGTCAAAGAATTTACCTTGATCATCCCTAAATACTTTCTTGCGTTGAAAATACTCTTCATTATCTAAAAAGTACACCTGCATCCGTGCCGAAGGCAAAGAAGCTACTTTAATAATTAATGGATTGTCATTATTGTCGACTACAATATTCATCCCCGACAACCTTATTACCTCGTGTAGTCGATTTCTGCGCTCATTGATATTACCGAAGCGAGGCATTAGGATCCGAATTTCAAATCCCTTTTCTTGCATAGCCTGCGGTAGGTGGCGTATTACTTCAGAAATCTTACTAATTTCAAGGAAAGGCGACATCTCATGCGTAACAAACAATATTTTCGTTTTAGCCATCTCCAATTGTTTTATTTTTTTTGATACCTTAGATTTGGTTCACAAAGGTACGAATAATATCTAAATTTTACAATTCATCGAAAAAGACAGCTTTCTAATTACAAATATATTATGCAATTTTGCCCCCTATTTTCACCATAGTTCCATATGGAAATCTTTAAAACAAAAAAAGAGCTTCGAGCTTACCTCGACAAGAATACCAGGTCAAAAAAAACAGCGTTTGTACCCACTATGGGAGCACTGCATCAAGGACACCTATCCTTGATTGAAGAGGCGCAACGCATCGCAGATTTGGTCATTTGTAGTATATTCGTCAATCCTACCCAATTTAATGATCCCCGGGATCTGGAAAAGTATCCTAAGCCTATAGAACGCGACATAGCTTTATTGGAATCCATACATTGTGACGTCCTCTTTTTACCGGCTGTAGAAGAAATATATCCTGATCCGCAGGAGGCATGGCATATTGATCTGGGCCAGTTAGATAGCATTTGGGAAGGTCAACATCGACCTGGTCATTTTCAAGGCGTAACCCAAGTAGTCTATAAACTCTTTCAGATCGTACAGCCAAGTATCGCTTGTTTCGGCCAAAAAGACTTTCAGCAAATCAGGATAATACAAAAGATGCTGGATATCATGAAACTACATGTAAGACTTTTCATCGCCCCTACCGTTCGCGATGAAAATGGCCTAGCATTAAGCTCGAGAAACATGCGGTTGTCGCCCGAGGGAAAGGTCAAAGCACATGTCCTATTCAAAGCGTTACAAACCGTAAAAAGCGATTTCTCCACAAGATCCGTACAGGAACTAAAAGAAAGGGCGACTACCCTTATACGCGCTACGGAAGGCGTAGAATTGGAATATTTTGCTATTTGTGAAACCCAAACCCTGCAAGAAGCTTACGATATAGTGGAAGGCAAAAACTATGTAGTGCTGGTTGCAGCCTGGGTAGAAGGGGTACGTTTAATAGATAATATGCTCATACAGCCCCTTTAAACAAAAACGTATTACGGTTTTTTTAAAGGATTGTAAAAGAAATAAGTTAATTTTGTAAGCATGATGATCGAAGTAATGAAATCGAAAATTCACCGTGTCCGCGTCACAGAGGCCGAGTTGAATTATGTAGGGAGTATCACCATTGATGAGGACCTGATGGAGGCGGCAGATATTGTAGCCAACGAGAAAGTACAGATTGTTAATAACAACAACGGCGCCCGTCTAGAAACTTACGTTATCCCTGGCCAACGTGGTTCAGGAACGATCTGCCTGAATGGAGCCGCAGCCCGCTTGGTACAAGTCGGTGACATTGTTATCATTATTTCCTATGCCCTCATGGATAAAGAGGAAGCCAAAAACTATCAACCCAAGTTGATCTTCCCAGATAGCAACAATAGGTTAATCAAATAATCACTATATTTATTGCCAATACTTGTGATACATACATTTTCCACATACCGCCGATTGATCGCTTCCCTCCTTGCAGGATGGATGTCTGTCATTATTATCAGTGGTATCGTATTTATCCACAAGGAAGTCACCTCCAAAGGTGAAATCGTAACGCATATTCACCCGTACGACTTTACCAAAAAAACACCCAAGCATCACCATAAAAGTGATGCGGAAATACAATATCTCAACGTTCTTTTTCACGGTTCATTCATAGAAACAGACTTCGTTGTCTTTGAAACACCCCTATTCCAAGAGTTTCCCTATGTATTCTATATACCGTATTATTTCACTTATCATTCCCACACCCCCCAGCATTATTACCTACGGGGTCCACCAGTTCTTGTCTGACCCTTTGTCAAGACTGCTAATCCATGCGTTCAAGCGAAGTTCAAGTTATACAATTTGAACAAGCAAAGTGCTGAATTATGGGTACGCTCGGCTGAAAGACTGTTCAAATTTTTGCAGATCGTCATTGCGAACACAATACAATGAAGTATTGTCACTTCGTTCTCGCATAGGCGAAATTTAACGGTCTCTGAGCCGATACAGGCAGCGAGACAAACGGCACCGCATTCGCTAACGCTTGCGGAATTTTGATAATTTATGACTGGTCAGCAACTACCCTAAGTCATTATTTCGTCTTTGGTTATTTTACGAACTATTTTGCGGTTTAAGTGACGTCATTTGTTGCTCGTCACCGATCACTAGTTACTTCGTTACTATTTCATTCAAGTACAAAAACAACATGTCAAGATTATATTATAGCCTAGCTATATCACTATATCTATTAGGTGACATCAGTCACACCTATGCTCAGCAAATAACAGGAACCATTCTCAACCAAAATGGCGTACCTATCGAATCGGCGACCGTATCCATTGACGGCACAGGGATTACCACCTCTTCCGACACGGCAGGGAAGTTTACACTGGCCTATCATGCAGACAAAGCCAGTCTTTCTATTCGTGCAGTAGGTTACCAATCCTTACGAAAAAAAATCGACCGAAAAGACTATCTCGCATACAACACATTCGAACTACACGAGGACCGAATGAATCTAGATGAGGTTGTTGTATCAGGAACCATGAAAGAGATGTCAAAATTAGACAGTCCTGTTCCGGTCGAAGTATATACCGCCAAATTCTTTAAAGCCAATCCTACACCATCGATTTTTGAGGCGCTGCAAAACATCAATGGCGTGCGCCCTCAATTGAACTGCAATATCTGCAATACAGGAGATATCCACATCAACGGCCTTGAAGGCCCCTACACTATAGTATTAATCGATGGTATGCCGATCGTCAGTGGCCTATCTACCGTATACGGTTTAAGCGGCATCCCCCAGGCGCTCATTGAACGCGTGGAGGTGGTAAAAGGACCCGCATCCACACTTTATGGCAGCGAAGCTGTAGGTGGACTGATCAATATCATCACCAAGAAACCCAACAATGCGCCTATCTTCTCCGCAGATATTTTCGGAACCAGCTGGGGCGAAGTCAATACCGACATTGCAGCCAAATTCAACGTGGGTAAAAAAACACAGGCTTTATTGGGAGCAAGTTACTTCAACTATCAAAATCCCATCGATAATAATGACGACAACTTCACGGACGTCACCTTACAAAATCGTATATCTATCTTCAACAAATGGAACTTTAACAGAACAGACAACCGTATATTTTCCCTAGCCGGACGTTATGTCTACGAAGACCGGTGGGGCGGTGAGATGGACTGGAGCAAGAAATACCGAGGTAGTGATGAGGTGTACGGCGAAAGTATATACACCAGCAGATGGGAGTTTTTCGGAACCTACGAACTACCCTTCAAAGAAAAAATCCTGTTCCAATTCAGTGCCAACGGCCACAACCAAAATAGCTATTATGGGGATATGCCTTTTATGGCGGATCAATATATTGGTTTTGGACAGCTGAATTGGTTTAAGACCATTGGCCGGCATGATCTATTGACAGGACTAGCCTACCGCTATACCTATTACGATGACGATACCCCAGTAACTGCCTCGGCAGACAATATCCACACCAATCAACCTATGCACACACATCTGCCAGCGTTGTTCGTACAGGATGAGATTACACTCCATCCCCAGCACAAACTCCTCCTAGGAATGCGCTACGATTATAATTCTATACATGGAAGTATCTTCACCCCCCGTATGAATTACAAGTGGAACTCGGTCGATAAAAACAATGTCCTGCGTCTCAGTATAGGCAATGGATATCGTGTAGCTAACGTATTTACGGAAGATCATTCTGCATTAACAGGGTCTCGCAAAGTTGTCTTTGAAGAAGACTTACATCCCGAAACATCCTGGAACGGAAACATCAACTTCGTCAAGAAAATTCCTGCGGGGAATTCCTTTATCGGTTTAGACGCCACCGCGTTTTACACCTACTTTACCAACAAGATCATCGCTGATTATGACACCGATCCTAACGAAATTAGCTTTGCTAACCTCAACGGACATGCCATATCGCAAGGCATCTCCTTAAATATAGACGTCGTATTTTTAAATGGATTGAAGATCTTGGCCGGCGGAACCCTTTTAGATGTTTATAGTGAAGAAGAGGGAGAAAAAGTCAATCAACTATTCACCGAAAAATTTTCTGGAACGTGGAACATCGGCTATACCTTCAAAAACATAGGCTTGACCCTCGATTATACAGGGAACATCTATGGTCCGATGCGTTTACCTTTACTCAGCGCCACGGATCCACGCGACGAATATTCACCCTGGTGGAGCATACAAAATATTCAATTGACCAAAAGCCTAGGCGATCGGATGGAGGTATATGGCGGTATCAAAAACTTATTGAACTGGACACCAAACAAAGGTAATCCATTTATTATAGCCCGAGCACACGATCCTTTTGACAAAGAAGTCGTTTTTGATGGAGCAGGTCAAGCCATGGTAACACCCGACAATCCTTATGGATTAACATTTGACCCTTCCTATGTATATGGACCAAATCAGGGTATTCATGGATTTTTAGGTTTGCGGTATAATTTATTGAGGTAGTTACAAAGT
>JBEBWF010000098.1:0-8904 GCA_040392285.1 Sphingobacterium sp.
TACGGAATTATTTCCACCTAAAAGTATGGATCAAATGACGCATATCTTCTTCTAAAAATTCCAATACAGGCTGTATGGAGTCCAAGTTAGGTTTTTCGTTGAAATAAAGAGCCCCACGCAGGTAGTGACGGGTACTGTCCGAGACATAAAACTGATAATTCGAAGCCGTATTGCCCGAAATACGATACTCCAACCCATAGACTCGCTCTTCCGGCAGGGAAATCAGTCCTTGGTCGATACCCGTTGCCTTCGTCGTGTGCTTAAAGGCAAAAGTCCGCGCATCTTCGGTCAGCTGATCAAAAGACGAAGCGGGCCCTATCGGGAAGTAACTGATGTGTAAACGTGCATTGAATTGCGGAAAGTCAAGATTTTCCCAGCAAGGCTGCGCATTCCGGTTCTTATCCGGCAGGAGCTCGCTGTATGCCGGTATCGCAAAGCTAAATGGACAGCCCGCCCTGTTAGCTATCCGATAATTCTTTTCAGGAAATATGATACGATGATAACCACGAGGCTTGGGACTGTAATCGTCCTGTTGGCAAGCTATTAAGAAAGCAGCCACACCGATAATCCACAGCCAAACCCTCGCTATACGCACCCTACTGTACATTATTCCAAATTTCCCAGTTTTTCTCCGCCTGAATCAACAACATATCATAGCCATTTTTGGTCTGTGCGCCTCTTTCTCTACCGTGTCGTAAAAATAGTGTCTCTTCCGGATTATAGATGAGGTCATAAAGCAAGTGTTCCGCACCAATAGATGCATAGGGGATCTGAGGAGCTTCATCAATCTTCGGGAAAGTTCCTATAGGCGAACAATTGATAATAATCTGATGGTCTTTCAGTATATCAGCGTCTAGCTCCGAATAGGTAAGATCCCCATTTTCTTTCGTCCTACTGACGATCAGATAAGGTATGCCAAGCTTCCGCAGCACATAAAAGACTGCCTTTGCCGCCCCGCCATTGCCCAGCACCAACGCCTTCCGATGCTGTGCCCCTAACAAGGGTTTCAACGACTCCTCAAAACCTATAGCATCCGTATTATAGCCTTTCAAGTAGGCCCTATCTCCTTCTCGAGCTATCGTAATACAGTTTACCGCCTGTATCGCTTCGGCTTCCTCCGACAGTTCATCAACAAAGGATATGATCGCCTGCTTGTGCGGTATGGTGACATTAAACCCGTAGAACCGCTCATCTTGCTGATACAGTGTCGGAAAATCACGGATATCGGCTATGGGATATAAATCATAATCGACATCCGTGATCTGTTCTTTTTGAAATTTATCCAGGTAATATTTTTTTGAAAAAGAATGGCCTAAAGGATACCCCAGTAACCCTAATTTTCTCATTTGCTGTGCGTATATTGTTTGATAATATCTACGATAACCTGATTGTCCTGTAATTGTGGCAGGTACTCGAATAAAATATCATGCTTCGCAGGATCCATCGATAAAGCTACGCTCAATGCATTCAATGCATCATTATAACGTCCATCGGCAAATAGATAAGCTACCAAACGGTAATACAACTCCGGCATATCGGGGTTGTGTTTTATCGCTTCGGACATGGTCTCTATCGCCTGTATATGATTCTTCTGGTCAAAATAAATTGCCGAGAAGTCCAGCCAGGCTTCCATATCCGTCGGGCTAAGCTCCACCAGCTTTCCATAGGCCTCTTCCGCCTCGGCAAACTGTCCGAGCTTATAACGCGCATCCGCTATAGCAAACCAATAGTCGGGGTTTTCATCGTCAAATTCCAAAGCCTTTTTGTAGAAATGAAGCGACTCGAAGTAACGGTCTTCGAAATCTAGTGTCACGCCGATCCCAAACCAGGCATCCGCCATTGTACTGTCTAGCTTAACCGCCTTCTTATAAAAATCGCGCGCCGTATCCATCAACTCCAGCTTCTCGTAACACTCCCCTATCGCACAATAGGTGTCGGCACTGGGCGGCTCGTATTCGAACGTTTGCTTATAAATATCGATCGCCTCCGAATAACGATCCAGATTGACCAGCGCATTCCCCTTATTGAAATAGGCCGATGCAAAATTCTCTTTGATCAATATGGCATAGTCATACGCATCAATCGCCTCCTCGAATCTTTCCAGCTTATGATAGGCATTACCCAAATTATACCAAGCCACATAAGAGTAGGGATCATTATCGATAAAATGGGTATAAAAGGCTATACTCTCCTCTTGTTGGCCCACCACATCGTAACAAAAAGCCAGTTCATACAAGGCATCCTGGTTTTCCTGGTTCAGCTCCAAACTCTTCTTGAGGTAATGAATAGCTTTCTGAAAATCTCCCTTGACCTGAAATAAGCTGGCCAGTTGATAATAGACATCCTCTCTGTTGTCCGCCGTTTGGAGGGCCTGTTTCAAGTTTTCCTCCGCCTCATCATACCTCCCCATCGACGAATACACCGTCCCGCGGATCATGTGGATATCCCCCTCAGAAGGCTCGAGCATTTCTGCTTTATCCAAAGCACGTAGCGCTTCGTCAAAATTTTGGATAGTCGCATACAGCTGTGCCTTTTTCAACAAGAAAACTGTTTCAAAGGGGTGCTGGTTAATCGCAAAATCGATGACCTGCAAGGCTTGGATCGGATCGTTTTTGAATGCGTAGTAATCAATAATACTTTCAAATGCCGAAGCATCGAAAAAATATTGATCCTCGTTGCGTATCATCTCCTCGTAACGATCGACCGATTGTTTCTGCTCCTCTGGAGAACCGTATTCGAATTCCTCTTCCATATCACAACTATTTGAATGAAGCCATCATAAGCATGATCGCCTCCTAAATTATTCTAATGAAAATTAACGCATTTTTTTGACAACTCCTGCATTAATTTTCCACATTTAAACATATGATACCTTTTTTGGATCAAAGTTTAATTGACGCTCAAGCCGCTAAGGCTTTTACTTTTGACCGCAAAAGTAAACAAACCGAACGAAGTGAGCTCATGGATACCCTTGAAAACAAAAGCTAATCCATAAACCGTGTCGCTGTGCCGGCTCGCTACTACGGAGCACCATTCCTGCTGTCCGCGACCCGCCAAGGCGACATTTAAGCAAATGTACGGATAGTTCTTCTAATGCTATAACTCCTTAAATTCCTTACCTCGTAACTCACGAACCTTACCGCGTTTAATTTTCATCACCTCATAACTTATGTAACCTTGCTGCACCTCTATTATTAGGAATGCTGGCCCTAAAGAATTGCATCTTAAACGACGAAAAAGCCGTTGCAGTGTATGCAACGGCTTTCTCTACTTAATAATTCTAAAAACTATCTAGAACTATTTTTTGATTTCAACACGACGGTTTTGAACACGTCCAGCTTCCGTATCGTTAGATGCGATAGGGTTAGCTTCGCCGTAACCGTTAGCGTTTACGCTTGATGCAGGAACACCAGCATTTACTAAGTATTGTTTTACTGCGTTTGCGCGGTCTTTCGACAAGTTCAAGTTATATGCTTCTGTACCTTCAGCTGATGCATAACCATCTAAAGTTACTGATGCATTGTTGTCACGCAATTCTTTTGCTAATTTATCTAAAGTTGAGTAAGACTCAGTTTTCAATACAGAGCTATCGAATTCAAATCCGATAGGTGCATAGTATCCACCTTGAGTTAACTCTTGTTTAGGAGGTTCAGGGAATTTGATTGGACATCCAGCACCATCAACTACTGTACCAGCAGGAGTGTTTGGACATTTATCGAATTTATCCGATACACCATCACCATCTGAATCTTTACCTAATTGATCAACAGTACCTTCCAAAGCAGAAACACGTTGTTTCAAAGCTTCTACTTCATTACGCAATGAAGGATCTTTCAACTCATCGTACAAGTTAGCAACCGGATTAGCAAACGTTAAGTTTTCTTTATCACGTGATCCCAAAGTAAATTCTAAACCACCGTAAACATTCGCAAAACGTTGTTTGTTATCGTTTACAGAAGGACCGTAAAGAATTGCCTCATCGGTAAGGTTCATCGTATAACCTAAGTTCAAGGCAACTACTTCAGATAATTTGAATTTAGCACCTACACCTACAGGAACATACATACCTAGACGGTAGTCACGGTCGCCTACAGACTCACGGTCTCCGAAGACCTTATCACCCCAGTTACCTTTGTTATCGTATTTCACATCACCGTCGAAAGTGTTATTCTCGTATTGTACAGGATTGAAGGCCATTACACCCAAACCAACTTTAGCGTAGAAGTTTACGGAATTCTCTCTTCTCAAGAAATCAATTGTCCCCAATTGGAAAACACCATTCAAGCTACCTGCCCAGTTTACTGAAGTAACAACAGATTTAGCATCATTTGTTGGACCAACTACAGGATAACCAGCTCCTCCTGACCCTAACTCAGCACCACCATAGCCATTGTTTACTGCCAACTCATGGTTGTATGTTTTAATACGACCGCGATTACCTTCTAGTTCCAATCCAAATAGGTGTGAGAATTGCTTACGGATAGTCAAACCATAGTACTCTCCGATTTTATTTTGGAAATAACCAACTTTCTGACCAAATGCATTTTGACCACCGATAACGACATTAGGTGTAGTGATACCACCTTGTACACCGATAGACCAAGTTCTATACTCTGAACGGCCTCCGAATACCTGTGCTTGCGCTTGTGCATTCTCGGCATAGCCCATAGCGGCTACAAGAGAGGCAGCAATTGCTGTTTTTTTAATTGTAGAATAGTTCATACTCTTTTTTTTAAGGTTATTAAATTTTTAATTGTTCTCAATTTTATATTACTTATCAATAACAATGCCAAAATCGCCCTTCACAAATATTTTCTTTCCTTTCACGACCTGTCATCAAACAATATGGGGTAAAAGTAACTATTAAGAAGAAATTTCCCAAATCTTTCTCGCTTTTTTAGTTGCTGTTCAATTAAATTATCCACTTTGTTACAAGCTATTCTGTATGTTACAGTACATAATGGAGTATAGCTAACGTCGCCCCTCCTAATACAGCACTCACCGGGATCGTCAACACCCAGGCCCACAAGAGGCTAATAGTGACCCCCCAGCGTACGGCAGACACTCTTTTGACAACCCCCACACCGATAATCGCACCCGTAATCGTATGGGTAGTCGATGCCGGAATTCCAAAATGTTCGGTAATCCCCAAAGTCACGGCACCGGCTGTCTCGGCACTTACTCCTTCCAAGGGTGTAACTTTCGTGATCTTGGTGCCCATAGTCTTCACAATCTTCCACCCCCCACTCATCGTACCGGCAGCAATAGCCACATAACAGGACAGTGGTACCCACTCGGGCATGGCTTCAAAATTGGGAATAACTTGCTGGGCAATCAATGCCGTAGCGATAATACCCATGACTTTCTGGGCATCATTCCCGCCATGTGCAAAACTTAGCGCGGCGGAAGATATCAGCTGCAGAAACTTGAACCATCTTTCAGCAACCCGAGGTTTGGCCCTTCTACAGATATTAATAATTACCAAGGTAATGATAATCGAGATCGTCATCCCTATAACGGGTGCCAGAACGATGAACGAAAGAATCTTCAGGGTAGCACCTAGGTTGATGGCTTCTATAGGATTGGCCCCTAAAAACAAGGCATAAGTCATGCCCGAACCGGCAAACCCGCCTATTAAGGTATGCGAAGAACTCGAAGGGATACCGTAATACCAGGTAAACAAGTTCCACGAAATCGCAGCAACTAAACCGGCAAAGATAACTTCAAGGGTAATATATTCCTCCAGAACGGTTTTGGCGATGGTATTGGCCACTTTATGATCGGTAAATACAAAATAGGCAACAAAGTTGAAGAGTGCCGCCCAAAGCACAGCCATAAATGGCGTAAGCACCTTGGTGGAAACGACGGTCGCAATAGAATTGGCAGCATCATGGAACCCGTTGATATAATCAAACGCGATGGCCAAGACGATAACGACAACTAATAACGTGGTTATCATAACAGACGAATTATGTATATTTTTCTAAAATGCCGTTACGCATTTTTGACGAGGATACTTTCTAACACATTGGCTACATCTTCGCATTTGTCTGTAGCATCTTCCATCGCTGACAGCACTTCTTTTTGCTTAATCAACGAGATCGCGTCCGTTTCATATTCAAATAGATCAGCCACCGCTTTATCAAAAATATAATCTGCTTTGTTCTCCACACTGTTTATCCGCACACAGGAGTCGGTGATATTCCGGATATTCTTCAGATCTTTTAGTTCGAACAAAGCTTTAGCCACATGTTCCGTAGCTTCGAGAATCAAGTCCGTAAGCTCCTTCATAGGCTCGGTAGGTTTCTCTACCTTATACAGCTCAATCCTGTTGGAAGCACCATGGATAAAATCCGCTACATCATCCAAAGAACTGGCCAACGAATGGATATCCTCCCGATCAAAAGGGGTGATGAAGTTTTTGCCCAGCTCCAGGTGAATCTGATGCGTAATCCCGTCACCCACATGTTCCAGGTCCTCCAATTTTTTTGAAATATCTTTTCTTCGTTCCAGGTCATTGGTATAGACACTCTCTTGTAGCAACGTAGCCATTTCGATCAAATTAGCACCCGCCTGCTCAAATAAAGGAAAGAACTTTTTGTCCTTCGGAACAAAATATTGGAAAATACTATTTAATGACATATTATTAATATTTGTCGCAAAGTTATGATCCTAATGTTAAGTTAATGTTAAGTATTCACCTCGTGCCGGTAGGGCAGTTACTTTTTTCTCTCAAAAAAGTAACCAAAAACCGAACGAAGAGAGCTCATGGATACCATTGAAAATAAAAGCTAATCCATAAAGTCGTCGCTGTACCGGCTCGCCACAAAGGATCACCTTGATCTGTATACCCGTCTTCATCGTACCCGCGGATACGTTAACAGCCATCATGGCATAGTTGGAAGTCAATGTATTCGACGCATTGACAAACAGCGCACGCTCGGTCGGTTGTAATTCACATCCGATGAGAAATTACCTCATCCCACGGATGACGGACAAGGTTTGTTGTGACACGCCAAGATAGGATGCGATATGCCCTAAGGAGGCATTCTGAAACAAGGATGGGTTTTCTCTGATCAACAATCGGTAGCGTTCGTGTGCGGTCTCAAATTGACTTCTATAAAATCGTTTGGAAAAATCAATAAGCGTATCTAACAAGATTTTCTGTATAATATGATTTACCGTGATATTAGTTTTTGCTAGCCTCTCGATTGGTCCTAGCGGCAACATGGTGATTTTTGTCTCTGTCAATGCCTGAAAACCGAATAAGCTGGGCTTTTGATAAAAGACACTCTCTATACCGGTACTGAACGTATTGGGACCAAAAAAATAATGCGTGATATCTTTGGCATTTTTGTAATAGTATACCCGCGTAAAACCACTTTCGACAAAATAGATGTGCTGCAGATAATCTCCCGGTTCGAATAGGACATCTCCTTTATGGTAGATCTTACTGACACTTATACGATCGAAAAACATCTCTAGATCGTCGTCAAGGGTATACAAAGATTTAAAATACGTTAGTAAACTCATACAATATGGTCTAAAATCAACGGCAATAGGTTAAGCTTTCGCTAAGGTAAACCCAAAGGTTGTCCCTATGCTTTCGGTACTGCGAACATTGACAGTTTGTTGGTGGGCTTCGATGATATGCTTAACAATCGCGAGTCCGAGGCCTGAACCGCCAATCTGCCGCGATCGGCTGTCGTCGGTTCGATAAAAACGTTCAAACACGCGCGGTAGGTTTTTCTCTTCGATACCATGCCCGTTATCCGTAACTTCTACTAATATCTGGTCCAACAACGGAAAGATAGAAATCTTGGTCTTCCCATTCTCCCGCCCATATTTCATGGAGTTGTTGATCAGGTTGATGAGCACCTGCTGTATCTTCAGGCGATCAGCCATGACCATCACGGGGTTGTTGCTTTTCGGAATAAAGACAAGATTAATTTTCGCTTTCTTGGCTTTATCTACCATCTGGTATATCGTCTCATGTATCAGCTCGATGACATCAAATTTTTCGATGTGCAATGGCAATTTACCCGTTTCCAATTTAGAAATCTCATCCAGATCGGCAATCAGGTAGGTCAGCCGATCGATATTCCTGGATGCCTTATCCAAAAACTGCAAGGCCATTTCCGGATCTTCCGCCATCATCCCATCCTGTAGCGTTTCGATATAACCCTGGACAGCAAATAAAGGTGTTTTAAATTCATGTGAAATGTTGGACAAGAACTCCCGCCGGTATTTTTCCTGCGCTTTGAGCTGATCGATCTCACGCACCTTCTGCTTCGTCCATTCCTGTACTTCCTCTTCCACACTCCGTAGCGGATCATCACTGGCATGTTCCGCCAATACCTCTTTGAGGTCCTTACCCAACTTGAGGTTACGAATAAGTTTATAGATGTTGCTTATCCGCTCGTTAATAAAGCGCTGAAAGATATTGGAAAGAATGATGTATATAACCGTGCAAGAAACCACCAAAATCAAGATAAAGTGATTCCAGTTCCCTTCATAAAAGAAACTCAGCGTAGCCAAAGCACCCGCCACGCATATCGAAATATAAAAAACTAGTACTTTGAAATTCATCGCATTTCTTCTTCTTACTTTTGGCCGCAAAAGTAAGCAAAACTCGCTGCTTAAAATTTTTGGCTATACGGATAGTACCTCCCACTACTCTTGCCAAACCGGAACGTAGTGTAGCTCAGCGAAGCTAAACTTTTTAAGGCGGCATTTTTAGTATTTGTACGGAACCAGGGTTAATCTCACATCTCTGGTCTCATATCTCAAACTCAATATACTAACTAAACGTCGCTATCACCGTTTTTCCACCCACAACTTTTTGCCCAATCTGTACATTAATCTCCGTTCCTAGTGGCAAAAACAAATCTACACGGGAACCGA
>JBEBWF010000099.1:0-8604 GCA_040392285.1 Sphingobacterium sp.
CAGACACCAAAAATTGTTGCCCATCGCGGGGCTTGGAAAAACACGCAAGTTCCACAAAACTCGATCGCTTCCTTACAGAAAGCTATCGAACAGAAAGTCTGGGGAACAGAATTTGATGTTCACCTTACGAAGGATAACATACTTGTGGTTTGCCATGACAATGATTTCTATGGTATAGACATCGCCACATCAACTTATCAGGAATTGTTGGCAAAAACTCATCCGAATGGTGAAAAAATCCCCACCGCAGAAGAATACCTCCGCGAGGGTCTTAAACAAAACAAAACCCAGCTTGTCTTTGAGATAAAAACAAATAAGCTGGGTGTTGACCGTACATTGGAATCGACAGAAATGTGTTACCAACTGGCAAAAAAAATGAAGGCAGAGAAAAAAATAGTCTTCATCGCTTTTAGCTATCCCGCCTGTTTAAAATTGCGTGAACTGGACTCAAAAGTTAACGTACAATACCTCAGCGGAGACAAAACGCCGGAGCAGTTGAAACAAGATAAGATCTATGCATTCGATTATAATGCGGGTGTATTGAAGAAAAATCCCGAATACATCGGACAAGCAAAAAAATCAGGTATGAAAACAAATGTCTGGACAGTCAACAAAGAAGAAGATATGCAGTATTTCATCAAGCAGGGTGTAGACTATATCACGACAGACGAACCTGAACTTTTAAAGCGGATCTTAAAAAATTAACATGAAAAACGTAATATTAGCTCTTTTCCTGAGCATATTGATATCACATGCTTATACACAGAATGTTCATGTGGCATCGTACAATATCCGGTTGCAAACAGAAAAGGATACTGGAAATCTATGGGATGACCGTAAGTATGCCCTTTGCCAAGTCATCAAATTCCATGAGTTTGATATCTTCGGAATACAAGAGGCTTTTGACAATCAGATGCAAGATATACAAGCGTTACTTCCCTACTATAATCATATTGGAGTAGGTCGGGACGATGGCAAAAAAAGAGGCGAGCACTCCGCTATATTTTACAACCCATCTCGATTCGAGCTCATACGTGAAGGGACATTCTGGCTATCAGAAAAAACCACAGAAACCCCTAATAAAGGTTGGGATGCCGCACTTCCTCGCATCTGCACATGGGGAGTATTCAAGGATCTTCAAAATGGACGCTCCTTTATCTTCATGAACACACACTTTGATCACAAGGGAAAGATCGCTCGGGAGGAAAGTGCAAAATTGATCTTGACCAAAGCACATACACTTGCCACAGGATTGCCCATTATCCTTACCGGAGACTTTAATGCTGACGAAAAAAGCCAAGCTTACTCGACATTGGCCAACAGTGGAATCGTCAAAGATACGTATACATTGGCACCGCTCGTTTACGAGCCAAATTCTACTTTTAACGGATGGGGTCAAAGCATAAAAGATAAATCGCGTATCGATCACATCTTCGTAAGCTCCGCCTTTACTGTCAAGAAATATGGTGTACTGACAGATACGTATCGTGGGAAATATCCTTCGGATCATTTCCCAGTGGCAAGTATTATTCGCTGGTAAATCCTCCACATTGAAAATTCATATAAATTGTAGCTAAAAAAGGACATAAAGAAAATTATTAAAGTGATTTTGGTGGCGCAGAGATATTTTAGCTTATTTTTGCGCCATTATAAAAAGTCTATATGAAATCTTTACACACACTTGTTATAGCTATAGATGCATTGGCGATTCCTTTTTTGTCGAGTTGCGATACATTAAGCCAGGTGGCTGCTAACATGCCCCAAACGACAACAGGTACAACGACCGGAACCAAAACGACATCTTCCGGCACGATCACACAAACTGAAGCAGTAACAGGTATCAAACAGGCCTTGAGCAATGGCCTGAATAATAGTATCAATGTCCTGTCTGCTCAAAATGGATTCCTGGGCGATGCCGTGGTCAAGATACTCATGCCAAAGGAAGCACAACAGGTAGAGAAAACACTTCGTTCGGTAGGTATGGGATCGTTGGTTGACAATTTCATTACCAGTCTTAATAGAGCAGCCGAATCGGCGGTAAAAGAAGCAGCTCCCGTTTTCGTCACCGCACTATCCCAAATGACCGTGACTGATGCCTTTAATATATTGCTAGGCAGTCAGCAAGATGCGGCAACTTCGTTCTTTAAAAGAACGACTTCCGCAACCTTGACTTCTAAATTTAGTCCAATCGTCGAATCTGCTTTAGGCAAAAACAACGTAAACACCTACTGGACACAATTGACCTCTGCTTATAACAATCTACCGCTCGGAAAAGAAAAAATCCAAACGGACTTGAATGCTTATGTTACGCAAAGGGCGATTGACGGCTTATTCGTTAAAGTAGCCGGCGAAGAACTCAAAATCCGACAAAATATTGGAAATGCCCGTAGCTCGGGTATATTGGACAAGGTTTTTGGCTGGGTAGACGGTCAGAAATAGGTAAAAGATCTTGCACAAAAAAGAGCGGGTTGTACGGCATTTATTTGCCTTATAACCCGCTCTTTTTTTATCAATACAATTGATTGAAAATCAACTTAAAGGTGCTATGTGTTTGTGCACGAAAAGCTATTTCTGGTCCAAATACAAACACTTTCCCCTTTCCTAAATCTGCACGATAAGCCGCTATAGTATTGGCCAAATAATGCTGACCAAGTGCCCAGCCACTTTTCAAGGCGTCAGGCCTATCAAAAACCAGCAGTGGTTTCACGTTATACTTTTCCGCTACTCTATCCAATTTAAAAACAGGACTATTGCCGAAATAGACGTCAACTTCACCGTTCAGCCCGCTTGTCGCTTTATCATCAGTCGACACCTTTACCGTCATGACACTGCCGGGAATATAAAATTCTTCTTTGGATAGTACTTGGCGCTTACCATCGACCTCTTTCGTCAAGGCATTTTTCTGTGGGATACCCAAGTGCTTGGCCAAGAGACTACTCGTACCTATCAGGATGAGCTTACCTCCATCGTTGACAAAATCCTGGATAGCCGGCAGGGAATAATCGGAAGAAAACACCCCTACTCTTCCCTGGTATTCTTCGGGAATCTTGTCCTTACTCTTATCAAGAGTTGCTCTTTTCTTTAATGAGGAGATTATCCCTCCTCCCGGAAAGATAATCACATCATACTTATCTTTCAATCCACCACGATCAATATCCGGATTATAGATCACATCAAAATCATAGTTAAAATCTTCCAAAAGCCATCGCATCCATCCAGACTTCATAGATCCTCCATATGTATCCCACAGCGCAATACGAAGGGGTTTGGCCGGTGTTCTATCTTTGGGCAAACGATGTGTAGCTTCGACCTTATAGCCCACCGTTTCATGCAACTCCTTGAATAAGCCTTGATTTGTTTTCGTGTTTTCGATATAAAAGTCTCCAGCCGAATCGGTATAAACCTCACCCTTGGAGCGCAACACGTTATTCAATAGCTTAAAGTTATCATTTATGGTCGTACTTAACTTCAAATACTTCCCTTCAACAGCATATTTTGAGTCAAACTTAATCGGATCTCCCCGCTCCAAACGAACAAACATTCCCTCCGAAACAGGGGATTTGACACGGTCGAATTTTACTCCCATGGTATACGCTAATGTCCATCCAGCTGCATCATACGGTGGAATCGGAGGGCCTGCCTTGTATTCGAAATCATCCGGGTGATTCTGAGGTTCAAACATATCCAAGATGTGGGGCCGAAATGCCTGAGCCAAACGAACCACATAACTTCCGGCTGGATAATTTTTCCCTTCCAGCGCAAAAGAACTATCTGCTCGCTCGACTTCTATTCCAGCCAAAATCAACCTATTGATAAAATGGATAGCTGTACTAAAATCAGGTTGGTCTGCGGGGATAACATAAGCTGTAGGCTCACGTCTACTCCCATCATCTTTCAGGACATCATACCATTTGGATGGTATACTGCCTGTCGTATCTAGCTTTGAGACCTGCTTCAGGTATTTAATCTGGCTTGGATTGATAGCCAGCGATGGTTCCATTCCTCTTTTTATCGAATTCTGTCCCATCTTATAGATATTGTAGAGAAGATCTTCCTTATTATTCGCAGCGTAATGCAATACAGCCATATTGAGTGAAACGGAGTAATCGATAGATTTTTTAAATGTCCACGGCTGCGGATGCACGGGATTTGGTGAATCGCCATTGGGCAATATCCGCTGATATATCAGGGGTGTACTTGTGGGGTTAGGGCTTCCAATTATTTCGGTTAATATCCCAATCATATTATGAAAATAAACGGACGTTCGAAGCCCACCATTCCACCACGTAGAAAATTTGGAAGCTCCCCGCTGACCATAGCCTGGCTTATCTTCTACATTCAACCGGGTATGCATCGCTGCGCCAATGGCATCCAAACTCGTTACCAGAATAGGGTCATATACATAATTAAACGGGTCACGATAAGGAGGTCCCACCACAACCGTTCCCGCAGGAGCGCTTTGATGATGGTTGTAGACAATCTGGGGGATCCAATCTACAAATAATGGTCGCGCCAGGTTACGTGATTCGGCCATATTAAACATAAAAAAGTCACGGTTATTATCGTGGCCTATATACTTTTGATACAAAACAGGCAGCTTTCCCATTGTTCTCTTGCTGGGTTCTGCCTCCCGCATATACCAGTTGCCCACCAACTCATGCCCATCTGGATTAGCATGGACAAAAAGAATAACGACATTATCCAATATCTTGATAACCTCATCATCATCCCGGCTGACCATTTGATAGATCGTTTCAATTAACTGATGGGTAGCCACCGTTTCTGTAGAATGCAAACCTCCGTCGATCCAGACAATAGCTTTTCCTTCCTTGGAAAGTTGTCTCGCTAATGAATCAGACATTTTTGCCAAAGCCAGGTCTTTGGAGATAGCTTGATACTTCTGTACATCTTTGATGTTCTGTGGAGAACTGACTACGAGCATATATTGGTTCCGACCCTCTTCGGTCTGTCCCAGGTTTTTAAGGAGAACACGATCCGAAATCTCTGCCAACCGGTGAAAATAGGCTTCCGTCTGTGTGTAATTTGTTAGTTGATAATCATCGCCTATATTAAACCCAAAATGAGATTTGGGACTAGGAATAGTATGCTGTGCTTTTACACCCACTGCAATAAAGTGAAGCAGGACACAGATGAAATATGAAATGTACTTCATTTTCTTCATTACTTACTGACTTTTAGTTTTATAATTTCTATTGCGCAATATACTAAAAAACGAAGCTGGCTTATCCACTTTATCTTTCTACTTTTGTAGGTATAAGCTAATAGCATGAATAATTCAGAAATCATCGATAAGATTACAAATTATCAAGTGGCAGATCACTTTTTGCGCTATGTGCAAATAGATACCCAGTCTGACCCTTATTCCGACACTTTCCCTTCTACAACTAAGCAAAAAAACCTTAGTGAGCTCTTGGTGAAAGAGCTTCTGGCCATGGGTGTTAACGATGCAGAACTCGATGAAAATGGTTATGTATACGCTACAATCCCCTCGAACACGAACAAAGAAGTTCCGGTTATCTGTTTCTGCTCACATGTAGATACCTCTCCGGATTGCTCAGGTGAGAATGTCAAGCCACTGGTACATAAAAACTACCAAGGACAAGATATTGTACTGCCTGACGACAACAATGTCGTCATAAAATACAACGAACATCCTGACCTCGCCAACCAACTGGGAAACGATGTCATTACAGCTTCAGGCACAACACTCCTGGGGGCAGATGACAAAGCCGGTGTTGCCGAGATTATGGAAGCTGCGCGGATATGGATGACCAATCCGCAAATAAAACATGGCGATATTAAGATCCTTTTCACACCCGACGAAGAAATTGGCCGAGGCGTGGATTACGTGAACCTGCAAAAGCTAGGAGCCGATTTTGCCTACACGATGGATGGTGAAAAAGCTGGTACGATAGAGGATGAAACCTTCTCGGCAGACAGCGCCAAGATTACTATACACGGTGTCTCCGTACACCCCGGCTTTGCTAAAAACAAAATGCAGAGCGCTATCAAAATTGCCTCCAAAATCGTCAGCACACTCCCCGAAGATCGTTTGTCTCCGGAAAGCACTTCTGGAAAAGAAGGTTTTATCCACCCTACGAATATGTCGGGAACCGTAGAAAAAGCCGTTATCGAGTTTATCATCCGAGATCACGACACCGAAAACCTAGCACGCTATGCCGATGAACTGGAACAGATCGTCAAAAACATCATAGTCCGTTACCCGGGATGTACGTATTCCTTGGAAATATGCGAACAATACCGTAATATGAAAGAAGTACTGGATCGCTACCCACAAATCATGGAAATAGGTTTAGAAGCCATCAAACGTGCCGGATTAAAAGCCGAACGTCGTAGTATACGGGGAGGCACCGATGGATCTCGATTATCTTTCATGGGACTACCCTGTCCTAACGTATTTGCCGGCGGACACGCTTTTCACGGCAAGCAAGAATGGGTAAGCCGTCAAGATATGGAAAAAGCTGTAGAAACGATACTACATATCGCCAGCATTTGGGAAGAGCGGGCTATAAGCGGTAAACGGTAAACTATACGAGTTTATATATTGCCTAAAGCTTATAGCTGAATTATAAAAAATTTAAAAAACTATGCATAAATCAAACGAAGTATTAGAAGCAATACAAGGCCGGAGGGCCGTAATGCAAAACAATTTTACCGAGCAGGAAGTATCCAAAGAAGATATATTGACTATTTTAGATGCCGCTAATGCTGCTCCTACCCACAAGCGTACGCAGCCTTGGCGCTTTGTCATTTTCCGCAAGGAAGGATTGGAAAGATTAGGAACAGAGCTCGCACGGATTTACAAGGATATTACGCCCACAGAAAAGTATAGCGAACTGGCCGAACAGAATATGGCGAAAAAGGCAACGATGTCTAACGTAGCTCTAGCGATCATTGTCAATTACACGGGCGAACTCCCAGAATGGGAAGAGCTAGCAGCAACATCCTGTGCGGTCGAAAACCTCTGGCTGGCAACGCATTCTTTGGGATTAGGTGGTTATTGGGCCACTCCTGGACTTATCCATCATATGGGGGAATTCTTGAAATTAGAAAACAACCAGAAGTGTATCGGTCTTTTCTATCTGGGACATCATAATAGCGAACCCCGTACCCCTGCACGTACACCTATCGAAGATAAAATCCGCTGGGAAGAATAAAAAAAACGTCATTGCCTCTCCACAAGTTAGCGGAGAAGCAATGACGATAATTTACTTTTGAGATGTTCCTCTTACTCCCTTATTGGATAGCCAAACGATGAATATCCATATGGAAAGAAGCCGAGTCCCCCTTCCACTTCGGACCGTTCTCCAAAAGCTTTATCAGTTCTTCGGTATTGCCTAAGTCTTTGTTTTTCGTGATGATGTCTATCACTTTCCCTTCCTGATCAATGGCTAATGTCACAGATACTTCTTCTACATCAGGATGCTCTCCGGAATAATTTTCAGAAAGATATTTTTCCAAATACTCCCACCCACCTATAGGGCTACCGTGATATGTGTCTCCCGGTGTTAACGTGATCGAATAAACACGCTCCTGCATAATCTCAACCTCGGTCAGTTTTGCCGCTTGTTGGGGCAAATATCGAATCAACAACAATGTACATCCCACCACAAACAGTACTGCTGCTGTAGCTCCTATAGCCAAGCGCTGCCAACCAAAAAAACGTCTATTTCGATGTATAGCTTGTGCTTGTATACGGTCAGCCAACCGGCGTTGCAACAAACTGAGATGTCCAATATCTACCCCTTGCTGTGATCGATAACCATCGATAGCTTCCTGAAGAAGCGGATCATCTAATGCCTCTCTTTCCAGGGCATACATATCCTCTTTGCTCATTAGGCCATTCACGTAATTATAAATCCGGGATAATTGATAGTTATTTTCCATTTTTCTTACTTTCCATACAGATTTTCAGGTTACGCTTCCCATTCTGAATAGCACTCTTTACTTTATTCAAATCGTATCCTGTCATCTCCGCGATATCTTTATAACAATGCTGTTCCAAATAAAATAGGCGAACACATTCGTACTGCTCACTATTCAAGGTCTGCATACAATCCTCCAGCTTCTCAAAATCCCTCTCCACCCACTTGTCATCTTCTTGCTCGTTGGACAGTTGTTCACTTTCATACAGGTTTTCGTCTACATCAACAAACCGTGAGCGTTTATCTTTACGGAGCTGCATCAAACAATAGTTCTTCGTATAGACGTGGAGCCAGCTTTTCAGGTTCACTACTTCATGCGTTCGCAGCTTGACGATCAATTCCTCAAAAATTTGCATTACCACATCCTGACTTCGCTCGACATCCCCCAAATACTTCAAACACACCCCATAGAGCAGCGACATATAAGGAGCGTACAGTTTCCCTAAAGCTTCCAGATCGCCTGTGCGCCGGTAATATGACAATAGCTCCTTTTCATTCATGCCCTAAGGTTCTTCAATAATAAGATGCATTAAGGTAGTAAATTCCATACGGTTTCTGAAAAGTAATCTATTCTAATTACTCTTTACCTACCCTTCTTCACGAAGTTTAATAATCTGCTCAAGTGCTAATACATCGA
>JBEBWF010000100.1:0-8422 GCA_040392285.1 Sphingobacterium sp.
AATGCGGATTGGCAGGTAAGCTTGTTCTTCCACCTAGCGAACTCGCTATTTCCGGGTCACCGGCATAATTTTTCACTTGTGGAATTAGGATACCTAACCTCTTCAAGAAATACCATCGCTCACTATGTCCTTCAAAGGCTAATTCACGTGCTTGTTCGTCAATAATATCTTTGATGGTCAATGTTCCGGTAAACTTATCATTCCCTGCCCGTTCCCATGTCTGGTTAAAATACCGTTTAGCTAAGCTCTGATCTCCCTTCATTAATGCCGCTTCTGCGCCAATAATGTATGTTTCCGCAAGTCTATATAAGATAAAATCCTTATAGCTTCTGGTTTCAGCGGGATTATTACGTGTCCATATATCACCAAGCTTTGTACTACCAGGATAAACCAATCGATTTTTGGTTCCATTTTTATACAACGGGAAATAGTCTCCCGGCTGAACAGTGACAGATCCGTAAGGAATGGCTTGAGGCGTCGTGTTTTTATAGCGATGTATATAATAAGAGTTGTATCGTTTATCTTTGCTTTGATCATATAAGGAGAATAGATAAGGGCTTGGTAGACACCGGCCGTATGTGTATCCCCAGTTGTCATAGCTACAGGCATATTCTGCAGTCCCCCCTATTTCCTGTCGAGATGATGCGATAAAATAAGCGCCAAAATAATTTCCTAGAGGTGTACCCGTCGATAGATTTCCACTGGGATTTCTACTCCACTGTTGCACCATTAGTGCCTCTCTATGGTTCAAATCCGCTCCACGGAAAACGTCGTCCAAATCAATCAACCCATAATATCCAGATTTATCTATCTCATCGACTTGCTCCAATGCTTCATCCCAATCTTTAATCCATAAAGCAGCCATAGCTTTCATATGTCGGGCGGTTGCTTGATTAAATCGACCTGGTTCTTCCGACTGCCAGGAAAGACCTTGAATAGCGTAATCCAAATCCTGATACAGCAGATCGAATACTTCCGCAGTCGTTGCCACCCGGTATACTTTGGGTTCATCAACATTTTGCCAAGTTGTGGGTTCTGTATTTAACCAGATCCTATCGTACGTTCTATACAACATAAAGTAGGCATGTGCGCGGAAGCACCTTGCCTCCCCTATGGTAGCCCTTAAGGCGTCTGTCTCCGGAAGCTGCTCTCCGGCATGAATAATTTCGTTCACTCTTCCGATAATTCCGTACATCGTTTTCCACATAAATGCCACCTGAGCAGAAGAAGGTTTGAGATTATTCGGGTCATAAATACCAAAATAGTTACCCGCTCCACCATTGGTCACAGCCAAATCCGTACCTCGTTCAAGGGCAAGAACTGTTGCATCGTCACTCCCGTAATTGCGTAATAAGGTATATACCGCATTTACGGCCAACTTTAAGCCACCCTCTGTACTATAAATATAATCCGCAGAATACTTGGTTTTATTTTCTTCATCCAGCCATTTGGTGCATGAAGTAGATACCAATAATGTTAATAGTAGAATATAAAATATGTTCCTTTTCATTGTTCTTAAGTTAGAATGAAAAATTTAGTCCGAATAACCAAGTCCGAGGTTCAGGATATGCGCCTGGATTTTGTTCCGGTCCGTATCCCCGTACTTCCGTCAGTGTCCACACATTGCTGATGGTGGAGAACAGCCGTAAATTGTCTACTCCGATCCTTTTTACAATACTTTCCGGAAAAGTATATCCCAACGATACATTTCTCAATCTGATGTAATCCGCCTTTTCATAAGCCAAAGAACTTAAGAAGGCGGGTGGCTGTACAAAATTTGGAGCAGGAGTCTCATTGGATGGATTATTCGCCGTCCAATAGTTTCTGCGAATGCCGTTTCTCTTGCCCGTCAAATCGCCACCATTGTCAAAAGTTGTCAGGTAGGAATTATAGCGGTATCCTCCTGTTAGGTAATAGATATCCAAAGACAGACTAAAGTTTTTATAATCAAAACTCGTTATAAAGGAGGTGATAAATTTTGGATCCCTTTGAATGATTTCTCGATCATCTACCGAGATGAGATTATCTTTGTTCACATCCTTAACACGAACACTGCCAAGCAAAGCCGTGGGCATATGGGAATTGGCAATATCATCGTCCAATTGCCAAATACCATCAAATTGATAGTCATAGTACACATTCATGGATTTGCCGATAAACCAATTATTGTTCAAATCGTTCGTGGGGTTTCCCTCTGCATCCAACTTACCATCAATTTTCTTGATTTTATTTCTGTTTGCTGTAAAATTCACCCCCACATTCCACGTAAAATCTTGTTTAGCAATTGCAATCGTCTTAATAGCAAGTTCGACTCCTCTGTTTTGTACATGTCCCAGATTAATTAATTGAGAGGCATAGCCGGAGGTTGTAGGCAATGATCGTTCTACCAAAAGGTCAGTGGTTTGACTGTCGTACAACTCCAAGCTACCGCTCAACCTATTATTGAAAAAGCCAAAGTCCAAACCGATATTCGTTGAAGCCGAAGTTTCCCATTTTAGATTGGGGTTGGTTAGTTCCGTATTAGGTAAGTAACCGATTGCACTGTCATCGCCAAATTCTGTTAAATACCTAGTTGCTAAACCTAGTGTCGTATACGGGCTGATGGCTTGATTTCCAACTTGGCCATAACTCAATCGAAGTTTCAAATCAGATAGAAAATCTACATTTTTCAGAAACTCTTCCTCCTTCACCCGCCAGGCAAAAGCGGCGGAAGGAAAATAACCATACTTGTTGTTTGCGCCGAAAACTGAAGAACCATCTACACGTATTGCAGCCGTAAACAAATATCGACTATCATAATTGTAGCGAGCGCGCAATAAATAAGACAAAAGCTTTCTATCCGAAAATTCATATACGGGAATGGCATAACTCTCCGCAGAAGCAAGGGCGTGATAAAAAAGGTCATCATTGGGGAAGCCAAATCCTGTATTTGCGATACGTTTCCATTGAATACCATTCAAACTCGCTACGGCTGTGCCGTCGATATGATGTAGACCAAGATCTTTTGTATAATTTAGGATGTTCTCTACTAGATAATCCGTGTAGGTGCTTTCTGCTAAGGTAGCTCTCCCGTCATTATTTCTACCTGTGAAATGGTTGATTCCCAAGTACGAATTCTCCTGCACCTTTCTTGTATTCAAGCTAGCATTTAATCGATAGGCGAAACCCTTTGCTATTTTCCAATCCGCAAAAAGGTTAAAGTTCAACCTGTCGGTAATATTCAAATTTTTTGCATTACGATTATTCCATAACGGATTATAGTGCGATTCGCCGGCCTCTGTAACATCTTCTCTCAAAGAACCATCTTCTTTATATACTTCCGATAAGGGTGGCATCGTAATAAAGGAACTGAACGAGCCGTCGGCAATCGTTCTATACGATTTGGTATAGGCAATATTTGAACCTAGAGCAACTCTTTCAGAAAGTTTCTGGTCTATATTCAACCTACCCGTGAATCGTTTAAAATCCGAGGAAGGAACTATTCCATCTTGATAAAAATGCCCTAGGGATAATGCATACTTTGTTTTTTCATTTCCAGACTGGATGAGCACATCATTCTTATTTTGCCAGGAAGGACTGAGCATCACATCTTCCCAGTCTGTATAATTTTTAGAATGATATACATCTTGCATAATACCTCGGAAAGCCTCACTTTCATTATAATAGCCATAAGCATTATAGAAAGCTTCTTTTCGATAGGCTGCCCATTGCTCCCCATCGTAAAACTCAAAATTCCGATAGAGATTTTGAACACCTCCATAAGAGTTAACATTTACTTTCGTCTTACCGGCAACACCTCTTTTAGTCGTCACGAGTATAACACCATTGGCTGCCCTCGCTCCATATATAGACTGGGCGGATGCATCTTTCAAAATCTCAATGGATGCGACTTCATTCGCATTGATATCGTCTATACTGGCCATAGGTACCCCATCTACCACATACAAAGGATCGTTGCCTGCAGAGAGTGATCGCCTACCCCGAATAAGAATATTCGAACTCCCTCCTGGAGCGGCACTTCCCATAGTTACCTGCACACCAGGGGCCGCTCCCCGCAACATTTCGTTGACACTGGTGGTCGGCATTTTGTTAATCTGTTCTGTAGTTACCGAAGATATCGCCCCGGTAATATCACTACGCTTTTGCACACCATAACCCACCACCACGATCTCGTTCAACGATTCGACAGAGGGTATTAACTGAACCATATACTCCGTATCCTCACCTATCCTTACCGTTTCTTTGCCAAAACCCAACATACTGAAAACAAGCTCAGTATCCTCATTACCAATAGGGATCGAAAAATTTCCGTCCCCATCCGTTGCAACAGACTGATTGGAGGCATTGGCTTTTACCACAACAGCCTGTAGAGGAACGGATTTATCGTCAACGACACGTCCACGTATCGTCCTCTCCTGCTGGACCTTTTTAATGATTACGGTATTGTCGCGGATGGTATATGAAACTTTTAAATCGGCAAGCACACGATCCATTACCTTTTCCAACGGGACATTCTTAAATGTGCCCGTCACCTTTTTGTTCTCGTTTAAATCGAGGGGAGAATATATAAACTTCAGCCCTGTCTGCCGATTCAATTCTTTGAATACTTCCTTGACACTCAAGTTACTGAATGATATGGAAATGATTTGCTGATTGGCTAGCACCATCTGGATATGGAGCAGAAATGTCAGTACCAACAGGCAAAATATTCTCCTTACAGCTCCTGAAAGAGCCGTTCCTATGCTTTGTACTTTTCGCATTTGAATCTACGTTTTAGTTTTGTCTATAATGGTTTATCTAATTCAAAATGAGGTAAACAATTCATAATTTATTCAACATATATCCTCCTTTCCTCACTATGGTACCTCACGTTATTGGTTAGTTCAATGAGTTCTAAGACCTCGTCAATAGTCTTGTACCTACTTATCATGCCGGTAATGGGTATATCCTTAATCATGGAGTCAACAATGACGTCTTTTCCGTACCACTGCGATATTTCAGCCATGACATCCGACATCTTTTCGTTTTCAAAGTGGAACAGTCCTTTGTGCCATGCCTCTATTTTATAGCTATCGGTAGACTTAGTCACAAGTATCTTAGGCTCGATCTCCTTTAAAGAGGCTTTCTGATTTGGTTTCAGAATAACCGCTGTTTTATACTTGTTATGGGTTAATTTCACCTTTCCTTCCAATAGTAAAATATCTTCCAGATTGTTTATCGAATTGACAATAAATTTAGTACCTAAAACCTCTATAGTTTGTAAGGCCGTCTTCACAACAAACGGCTTATAACCATTTTCTCCCTTCATCTTTTGCACATCAAACAAGACCGTTCCTTCTATCCTGACCATCCTTTTACCATCCCTATCCGGTAGGATATCCAGCGTAGAATTCGGATTTAACCATGCTGTAGTTCCGTCCTGCAGGAGGAAAGCAAAGACCTTATCCGTTGGGTTTTTTATCTGATTCAATTTCTGCACCTGATCCTCTGTGGTCGAAATGTGCTTTGGTATAATAAACACCTTTTCACCATCAACAAGCGTATAAGACAATCTTTCGAACACACTATCCTTTAAGGTATAGCTCTTGCCGTCTTCGAGCACAAAGACGGGAGCCACAAGATCTCGTTCAGCTTCCGCAACCGTACGTTCTAACTCTTGTATCTTCGGAGTGACCTGATAACGGTTGTATATATAAAATGAAGAAATTACCACCAAAGCAACACAGGAGGCTATCTTCAAATAGGTGAAGCGCCTTTTTTTCGATCGTAAAGTTCTCTCCCCACTAATACGAAGGTCTATGCCATCTTTTAGATCTCTTTCAATCGCAGAAAGTTTTGACTCTGGAATATCTTCGTTTGGAATGGAATCATAGAAATAATCTACTAAATTCTGCTGTTCAGCAGAAGATGTTCCTTTCAGATATTTATCGATAATAGACCGAAATCTATTTTTTAGAAATCTATTAGACATACTTCTCTGGTTTATAAGTGTGCTCTACTATAAAGTCGTATAGTAAGGCATCAAATCCCAAAAAAAATAAAAAAATAAATAAAAAGAGCCCGCCGGAGAAGTTTGTGCAGCTCAGAAGAAGAGTTAAGAACTTGATTTTGAACCGTTTTTTGCGAAATATTCAACCGCATTGAGATTTCCTTGTTAGACAAGCCTTCTTCATATTTCAGGTGGAAAATTTCTTTTCTTTTTAGGGGTAAGGTATCGATCCAATCGTGCAATGATTCAAAAAACTCCTTATCGGTCATCTTAGCATCCGTAAGATCACTTGCTTTTATTTCTTCCACGAACTTGTCTATCTCGACAAATTCATAACGTGATTTACGAAATTCATCTAGCACCTTAAATTTTACAGACTGTGCCAGATAGGCTTTCACATTATGTATCTCGCGAACAGATCGTTTATTCCATACATCAACAAACACATCCTGAACGATATCTTTAGACAGATCCTCTATTTTCAGCTTGCTATAGGTTTGGACATAAAGATCTTTCCAGGTTCTTGCATAGAGCGCATCAAATGCCCTGTTGTCGTCATCTTGTATACGACGCCAAAGTTCTTCTAATGTATATAAAGCATACGGAGACTCCATAACTTAAAAACCAACGTTTATGTAATATATGGCTAATCACAGGCCCTACCTATATGGTCTACAACGGCTTTAACAAACTTATAAAAGTTTATCCAGACTCACAACCCCAAAATTATTCTAACACATAAGGTTTAATGGCTTATAACTCCCCCCTCAGTTAGTAGTCGGTTCTGAGGAGCAAAACTCCCAAAGAAATTTAAAAAAATTATGTATCAACAGTTTTGTCCTAAAGCTTACTCGCTATCAACACAGTATTAACCAAAAGTTAACCACACTACACACGATCAATGGTGTTATGACACCACAAAAACAAAAAGTGTCCTCAGTAGCTTATTTTTAGCCTTTTTTGCGAAGTCACTCTTTTCGGCCCAAAAAAATGACCGCCGCCATTTTAAAAATCGCCTAAGTCATTTTAAAAATGACTTAGGCGAATCAACCAAATGACCTAAGTCGTTTGACTAAAACGCCTAACCGATTTAAAAAAAACGGTTGCCCCAAATAAAAATATAAAATAAGGAAATTTATAAAACAATAAAAGCAATACCGGTTTCATATAAAGAAACTGATATTGCTATATTTATACAACGAATGCTTGTATGGAGCGTTTTATCAGGGCTCTATATTCCCTCTGTTTCTGCTCGTTTCCGTGAACGGTAAACGGCCAACAGCCCCAAAATGATAATAAGACCCGAAACCGACAATACGGAAACTCTTCCGATGGAAGAAACCAATCCCAGGATAAAAATCATACATCCCACACCCAACAAGGCATAACCCACAGTCCGCAAGGCCATTTTGCTTTGCTGATTGGTAGCCGCTGAAGCTACCGCCTCAAGCTCATTTTCAGCAGTAATAGTTTCGTTTTCGAGGCTCTGAACATGCGGGGATACTTGGGTTTTGCGATTGAACAGCTCGAAAAAAAGCAATAAAGCCAACGGTAAGAAGACACCCAATACCGTCTCTTCCATCCTATTTAGTCGAATGTCCAAAACCATCGGTGCCAAGAATTTAAAAAAAAGATTGATAGACAAACTAGCAATACTCGTAAACAGTATAGAGAAAGCTGTTTGGCGTTTGGAAAACAAAGCCCAGATACCCGGACCATATAAGGCTACACCGGTCAATGCACCTATACTCAGCACCACCTCTACGATACCGCCCATAGCTGGTACCATCAAGGCTACGCCTACTGTAATAACGCCAAACAGCAAGGTAGATAGTCGAGCAATCCACATCAGGGATTTCTCCTTGGCATGGGGATATAACCTTTTATATACATCGTTTGTAAATACAGCAGAAGATACATTCAAAGAAGCATTAACCGAGTCCGTAGTTGCAAAGATCATTCCCGTTATCATCAAGCCCATAATACCCTGAGGCAGCACCTCTTTACACATCATCAGATAAGCTCCCTCGTTTTCCATTCCTGCCAGATCCACATTGAGAAAGCGATACAACATGGGGGGTAGCATCCAGATAACCGGACTGATCAGATACAGCCAGCCAAATGTATAACCAACCTTTTTCGCATCCTTTTTTGTAGGTACACTTGTATAGCGTTGCACATACGCCCAATTTCCACCAATAAAAATCATATTGTACAACCCAAAGGCCACCATAAACCAGACACCGTATTCGCCTCCTGTAAGATTGAAAAAACCTTCCGGAGCATTCTGAATAAATGTATCTACACCTCCAACCCGATCAAAAGCCAACGGTACCACGATCAACACGGCAGCTGTCAGCACAACAAACTGCAAGACATTAGTAACGATAACCGCCCACAAACCACCAGAAGTCGTATACAATACGGCCATAA
>JBEBWF010000101.1:0-8354 GCA_040392285.1 Sphingobacterium sp.
CTGGAATTGATTGGATGCGATGGAGAGAGCATATTAAATCATTTGGTTACCGTGATGACTGGCGAGAATTGAATTCAGCGGATTTTGGCGCCTATACTTCTAGGAATAGATTGTTCGGTTGTTTTGCTAAAGATGGTCTTCCAATCGTATGGCCAGAACCTACTCATTCTAAAACAGGATCAAATAAAATTAATTTATTCGGTAGCGATTTGAAGAAATGGAACGCTGTTAAAGATCTATTAGATTTTGATGATGAAGGCGAAAGCATATTCAATCGAAAAAAACCTTTGGTTGAAAATTCTCTCAAACGTATTTATGCAGGACTTATTAAAGAGGTTGCAGGAGGTAAATCTGCGTTCTTAGCTCAGTATAATTCAGGTAAAGACCGTATAACAAGTATTGAAAAACCATGCAATACTATCCCTACTGAAAACAGGTTTGGTTTAGTTCAAACTGCTTTTATCACAAAATACTTTTCAGGTAGACCAATGAATAAAATAGCATCTGTAAATAGTCCATTAGCGACAATCACTACTGCTGCTAATCAAGCATTGGTAAAAGTAGAACCATTTGTATTAACATCTTCCTATAAAGGAGTATCGAAGTCGGTTGATGAACCCGTACCAACTATTTTAGCAAGTAGAAAACATCACTATTTTGTTAACCCTAGTTTTCTGACTAAATATTATGGAAATGAAAAAGGATGTGAATCCATAAACGATCCACTAGATACGATCCCAACTAAAGACAGATTTTCTTTAGTTCAGGCTCAGTGGCTGGATAAACAATATTCAGGAGAACATAACCATCAGTCAATTAATCAACCTGCTGGAACAATTCTAACATCTGATAAGCACGCATTAATGACAGCAAAAGGTTTTATTTATAATCCATCACATGGCGGTCATACAATGCATATTGAACAGCCCTGCGTAACAATTATTGCACGACAGGACAAAGCTCCTTTATATTTCAACCAATACACCATCGATCAAAATGTAAGGATTGAAATCTATGAGGAAGATTCGGAAACCATGGTTAAGATCAAGGAGTTCATGGCATTGTATGGATTGTCCGATATACGCATGAGAATGCTGAAAGTTTCAGAGTTGAAATTAATCCAGGGATTCCCTGCTGAATATAAATTATACGGAAATCAGTCGGATCAAAAGAAATTTATAGGCAATAGTGTAGTTCCTCATGTGGTACGTGCTTGGGCTGAGTGTCAAGGCGAGGAACTTTTAAAAATGGTAGCGTAATGGAAATATATACAGACATAGAAACGATAGAGAGTTTTGTAAAGTCGGAATGGTCGGATGGTAAAATCAATGATGAGGTTGCAAGAGAGATTTTAAGACTTACTCAGGAAATAAAAGATAAAATCTTAGTAGGATGACCATCCAAGAACAAGCAGATATGATAATAGCCTATCTCCAGGAGAATGGGTTATCAAATGATCAGATGCTGGAAGTACTCTCCATAGCAAGGAAGAAACTCGAAGCAATCAAAGCCGAGGAGCAGTTAAACAAACCGAATAAGCAGATTAAAATATTTGAGTGATGACCCCACTAATATACTTAGGACTGGATAGCTACGATAGGCTATCCTTCCTTAATAAGGACAAGGGACCAGTAATAGAAGCTGTAAGCGAGGTTACGGGTATAAGCTATGATCAGATCAGGAGAAAGTCAAGGTTAAGGGAATTTGTTACGGCCCGTTCGCTTATCTGCCACTATCTAAGGAAGTACACCAAGCTTACATTACAGCAGATAGGAGATCTTATTGGCGGCCGAAACCATGCAACTGTAATAAACAGCCTTTCCATGCATGAAGATCTATTCCAAGTAGACAGTGAGTTTAGGAAACTATCAACAAGCGTGGAAGAAATATTGATTAAACAATTGAAATAGGGTTAACACCGGAAAGAGTGATATTATCGATTATCAGTGAAATAAGTGATAACATATAAGTTTGAACAGATGAAAGAACTAAAATTTACAACATTAAAGGGAGATTTCATTCTACTTGATGGAAAGGATACCATCACAGAAAGATTAACCGAACTGCTTAAAGAGTATGAGCATTATTCGGTGGTTAGGGAGATGACCGAAGAACAGTTTGTGGAGGTATTAGACCGTAGCATCCATACAAGTTTATTTGCACATTATGTAAAAGACGTTCCTGTAAATGTGTATTGCTATAAGTCAGGGTTGGACTCATTTTCATCACTAGTCTGCTCACTCGGATGGTATCTGTGGGAGAACCCCAAAGGTAAACAACATCCAGATTGGAGAGAATACGCTTCTACTAAGCAATATCAACAACACTCTATGGATTGGATACAAGCCGAATCCAAAACATTGTATAACCCAATATTATTAAAGAAGAAATGAAAGCAGAAGAATTAAGAATAAAACCCTCTGACCTTAGATTAGGTAACTGGGTAATGTACGATAATAGATATTTTCAAATATCAATGATAGCGGATGTTTTCCCCGAGTTGAATACTGTTGAGTTTGGAATAGGAGTTGTTGATTACAATAACATTTCTGCAATCCCTTTATCGGAAGAGGTGCTGTTGAAGTGTCCTGAGATACAACCCAGCACATGGATGTCAGAGATGTGGACTATTCGCGATCCAAAAAGCCAATTTCATATTGTAAAGATGAAAGGTCGGTTTATTTTCCGTGGGCTAGGCATGAGCGTTACCTATGTTGACACGTTACATCATTTGCAGAATTTAGTTTATGTGAACACTGGCGAAGAATTGGAAGTGAAAATATAATTGTTTATCTTTAGGATAATATAAACTAACTTATTAATTATGATTGAGAAAACACAAACAATTAGTCCTGATGGCGGACAAGCTGGGTCTGCTATTTACAAGTATTATCGCATACGATCAACGACTACAGGGCTCGAAGGATGGGGAATGTATATGCACAGCAATGAGGATGTAGCTTTTTGGAGCGAAGAGGGGAATGGAAAAACATTGTTGTTCAAAAACAAATCCGTAGATATAGCAAATGAGGCGGTAGCTATAGGTAATTTCGTTCAATATATAAAATCAAAGAGCCCAATAGGTACTATATTCGAAAGAATTGATGTCGACAGCTCAGATATTTAACTTATTCATAGCCTAACCACTCGTTAGGCTTTTTTAATCCTGGCTAGCTCCTCATCGCTCCAAGTCAGCAATTCCGACAGCACTAGCACTTCCGAATCGTCGTCTAAACTATCAAGGTATTCCCAAAGATCGCCTTTCACCACTGCGGGCACTCCCCTACGGATGATATGATACCCTTCGTCAATAAGCCGTTGTATTTCTTCTCTTTTCATATCAAGTAAACCGAGGTAGAGAAAAATAGTTTGCACCAACATCTTGACGAATTACTAATATTTTTTAGTAAAACAGATAGATAATAACCAGTTTATGGGGCAGGAAATAAATATTTCAAAAAGTGACCCAAATTTTATTACACTGTTCCTTAATTTCCTTCTCAATATAAAGTTGCTATATCTCTAATGTCCCCCACTTCAATAAATTCTGGCTTAACTGGAAGGCTACTAAAAAATACCATTCTAAATTCTTTTTCATTTTCAAATATCGATTTTCTCTTAGTAAATCCTAATTTTTGAATGGAGTTATCCTCATATACGCTATGGCTATGCCCCTCATACACAACACTCCCTGCCTTTGCTCCTTTAAAAAACAAGTCATAGTCTGCCATTATTTTACATATCTTGCTATATAGTTCACGCGGTCTATGAATAACGACTCCATGTTTCCCAAATATGCTCTTAACATATCCGCTATCCTTTTTAGTAAAACATAATACATGTGCATTTAGAACTGTATTGAAATTAAAATCTACAAATCTAATATTGCTGGAAGTTTCCATGTTAATTGATGGTATATTTTTTAATATAATCTTTGAATGTTCATCATTCCAGTTTATCGTTAGGTTTTTAACATTTGTTGTTAGAAACCCATCAAGAGGATCACCACCTCTATCTTCCTCTAATTTCCTACAATCTTCAAGTGTTGATAATCTAATCCGGCCTTTTAAAAAATCCTCTGCATATTTTTTATCACTAAAAAATCTGTAAATAGTTCCCATAGTATAATATTGGTTGGTTCCTTAAATTTACACAAAATACTGACAAAATACGTTTCAACCAACTCCTTTCAACTCCTGTGCAAACTCCTACGGAAATATCACCTTAGATTTTTCATTAAGCCTTACCGTCATCAAGGGGAACCCCGAATTTCATGTGTGCTTCATCTTTTCCGTGGCACAGGATAAAACAATGCTCACCATACAAATAATTGACATAAAGCGCTCTAAGTTGTTTACGGCAATATTTGGGTGTTGTAAAGCACAAATAGCCTTTCCAACTTCATTAAATAACCTCTTTGATGTATTCGGAATTGATTTTGGTGTCAGATTTGGATGACCTTACAAGAAAAGAGTATCCTTTAATCTTTAGCCAATACATTAAAACATAGTCCGGATTAATGCTTCCCTTTTCGCAAGCCTTTCGATATTTGTTATACTCGTTCCGTCGCTCCCTCACCGCATGATACTTCTAATCCCTTTACCGATAGCGCATGTTCTTTGTTTGATTTTCCCCAAGATGGTTAACTTCTTTATCCGAAAAAATTATTCTTTTTCTTTACGGCATAATTTCCTGCCTTTAATCCACAAATGCCGTAATATCCCTAGCCAAATAATCAACAGCCCAATAGCCCCATAAATGATAGCTTTGCCGCTTGGCGTTGATTCCTTGTGTGTTTCCTTCTCATAGGTAGATTGCTTTTCTTTTGATGCTGCTTCCGCTAGAAAATAATAGTCGATATCTGATTTCAACTTTTTAAAAGCACTATCGAGTTGGCGTATTTTCTCGCTTTCCTCTACATCAAGCTTAACATTTCCCTCTGCATTGAATGAGCCGTTAGAATTGAAAGTAACTCGGTCAGCCTGCAAAGAGGTTCGCTTAAGTTTATCGTTCGTCTTGACGCTAGTAGTAACCTCAACAGAATTGCTTTTGTCCTGTACTTTCAACTCTGATTCTTCGCGCTTCTCTACACTAGCGCCTGACTTGCTGACAAGCACGTCCTTTTTAGTGTTTTTGAATAATCCGCACCCATTAATTAAGGTGCAGAGTATCATTAATATTATCAGTCTTCTCATTTGCTTCAATTGTTAACCTTAGTAGCCTACATTCTTCCTTTAATCCTTCAAGCTCGATCCTTTGTGCATCAAACAAATTTTTAAATTCCGACAGTTCCTCACGAATGGCCTTAAGGGCCTTCTTGCATGCATTCTCTTCCTCAAGAGCAATACGAAGTTTTTCCTTAAGCTGCTCGATGATTCCGTCAGATGCTTCTAACTGCTTCTCTAGACGTTCGGTAATTCCTTCTGACATCTCAAGAACTTTCTTAGCGTTCTCGACGATGCCGCCATCGTTATCAATCTTCTCCTTTGGCTTACCTCTCCACCATAACCATATAGCCCCGACAATAGCCGCAATCGCCCCGTAGGCATTTGGCAACACATGTTCTCTGATAAATTCTTCCATCTTCCCCTACAAATGCTTAATAATTACTAATGCCAATTCTTCGGCTAGCCAGTGTGACCATTTTTTGTACTGCCGCATGTCAGTTGGGTTACTGATAAATCCTACTTCCAAAAGTACTGCTGCCGGCTTGGTATGGAGAATTGCTAAACGGCCCCGATGGCTATCCTTCTCGCTCTTTACTCCACGATTTGGAATGTCGAGTACGGCAGATGTGATATCAACTAAATCTTTAGCAAAAGCTCGCGAACGAGCACTTGCACCATCCGCGACTAAGGCCGTAGCACCAGACGGCTTAGGCGTAATTGACGAATCGAAATGAATCTCCAACTGCAAATCTTTCGCTGTACCAAATGCGTTTATTTTCTTGATGACAGATGACAACGTGTCGTTATCATCATCGTTCCACACCTCGACTTCTGGCCTTAATTGAAGCAGTCGCGTAGTCGTCAGATCCCTGACTTCACGATTCAGCGCATTCTCTTTAAATCCGTTCCCCACCGCACCGCTGTCATTGTTGTGGTGCCCTGCTGTAATAATTGCTTTTTTCATTTTTCCCCGCTTTTGATTATTAATATTATTATATCTATATTTATATTTATCTGATAATCATACCCTATTGGATTTATTGAGCCTAGCGTAGTAATAGCCGTTAGGCTCATCTTTGAGACGTTTTTTTATTTATAACCCTTTTTAGTTTCTAAGTTGTTTAGTTTTATCAGGCTCCTACACACTTAGGGGCCTGATTGATTTGAAGCTTTTATTTTTTGGTTCTAAATTTGATATTATAATCGCAAAGTGTAATAATTAGCAGAAGTTTAAAAGGCCGCCCGGTCTAACGTGAACTTCATTTAAAGCCTAGTGAGGAAGACGCTAGGCTTTTTTAGAAATATTTCCCTACATTTATATATTGACATTGTTTATCATAGGGCAGTGTTACATTTATGTGTAAGCCTGACGAGTATAAGACGTCGGGCTTTTTTATTAAGCCCCTACGGAGATAGGGGCTGACAGATTATTTTACTTTATGTTATCCCCAATTATTCTACTCAATTGAGTATGTGGCTGCCTAGTGTTTAAGGTTTCCCATGCAATTCTAGCGGAGTAGTTAGGGTGATTACATAAGCTTGGGTAGGCATCTGTCGTGGATGTCGAGATTAAAACCCCGAAGTGTTCATGTAATTTAACAGAATTTGGCGTGCTACCACTAGAAGACAGGCACCAGTATTGAGAATCAAAACCTAGTTTATTTGCTATATGTTGAGCTTCGCTGATCTGAGACACATACTCTTTGTATGTCATGCCGTTATGAAATAACCCCTCCTTACCTCCATGAATAACAATATCCCAGCCCTCTAGCTGCATATTATGAACTCGTTTCTGAAGCTCTAACCTATGCTCATCATTATCTTTACACTCTGCGATAAAAGCAGCTGAATTGTAGCTTGTAGTAATAGATGAATCGACATAGAAGCCTAGTTCCAAAGCAAATGCTGGCCTGCAATGATACCTTTTGAAAATATTTCTTAACTGTAAATCCTCATAGATATATGTTGGTGTATCATCAAAATCAATCATGTAGCATTTGTTACTAGGTAACGGCCTTCCTTCATGTTGCCAAGCAGCCAATTCCTTATGTGTTATATTAATATAACCAGCATTTTTCAACCAAGTGAATAACTGTTCTAGCTTAAATGATGGATGCGAAAGATGTTTCCTATAAATCGGGATTGGTCCATCATCCCCTTTGTACAGCGGGTCGGCTGGCTTTAGTTCATCGGGAATAAACCCTCCTTCTGAAACATATTGCTGGTATCGGTTGAACGTTTGAATAGTGATGTCCTGATCTTCCAAATGATATAAGTCGTGCCCAAAAAAATGCAATACATTGGGATGATAATCAGAAGCAAAAACTTGCGCTACTAACCCGCTATCCATAACTTCCGCGTCACTTATAACATCAAATTCAACTGTTAAGTCTTTAATATCTATTGCCAATTCACTACCAATAATAATTGATCCTCCCTTTTCCCACACTGATCTAATACCTGGGAAGTCTATTCCTGGAGCATCAGAAAACCACTGACCGTCGATAGTGAATAAAGCCGTATTTGAATTTATAGGCGAAATCATTTCAAATGTATGCCAACTACGATCTATTTTTCTACTCACATATGCTGGGAAACCATCCCATAGATTTGTGGCAGTCTTGATGTTATAATACTGCGATACTAGGGGCACATCCATCCCCAAGACGTCATTCGGGTTAATATATAAATCAGAGTTAACCGATCGGTTTTTGTTGTTTGTGTCTGTAGGCACAAAACTGCCCAAGTTGTACGCATAAAATTCGATGTGCTCGCCTACAGCCGAAGCTAAAACCTGCGCCTTAAAATCCCTGTATAATTCTATCATGTCTTCGAAAGACGCGTATAGCGATTGAACCGATAACCCATTATTTACCGAATAAAGAGTGATACCAAGATCATCGGTTTTTAACCGCAAGTCAGACCATTGGATTAATACAGTTTGATCTTCCGATTTAAAACGCACATAAAAGATGTCATGCCCGCATATTGGCTTGTAATGCTTATTCGTCCCGACACCCATCATTAAGCTACGATTAGCGTAATTCAAGTTACGACGCGATTCTGCAACTGTTGCAAGATTAGTTCTAACTCCAAAACCGGAATTGAACTTTGGAATTGGATAGTATGAGGTAACTGCCGCTGGATATGCACTTGCATCCGAACCACTTAATTGAGATGTCGCCG
>JBEBWF010000102.1:0-8323 GCA_040392285.1 Sphingobacterium sp.
ATGTGTGCTGTGCAGGCGGGATTGTTGGGTAAGAAGACCTTAATCTTAGAACGTAACGAAAGGCCCGGTGCTAAAATCCTCATATCGGGAGGCGGACGTTGTAATTATACCAACCTGTATACATCGATAGATAATTTTGTGTCAGAAAATCCATCCTTTCTACATGCTGTTTTTTCACAATGGACGGTAGACGATACGGTTACTTTTTTCGAGAATTTTGGACATATAAAAGGACAGGAAAAAACCTTGGGACAATTGTTTCCTACCACCAATAAAGCCAAAGACATTGTCGCTACTTTTACGAGGCTCCTAAATGAGACTGGTCAGGATATGTGGTTGAATACGGTGGTAAAATCGGTAGATTATACCGATGAAGGTTATAGCCTGACAATAGAGCGCGATGGAAAAGAAGAGATACTAAAAAGCACAAAAGTTGTTTTTGCTTCTGGAGGTCTGCCTGTAGCTAAGTTGGGAGCTACAGATTTGGCCTTGCGGACGGCGCGAAAGTTAGGGTTGGAGGTCATTCAGACAGCTCCGGCGCTTGTGCCTTTGACAATAACGGGCAAGGATGCGGATTGGTATGCCTCTTTGTCGGGGAATTCAGTTTTATCACGTGTCTACAACGATAAGATATCCTTTGAGGAAAATATTTTGTTTACGCATTGGGGGCTAAGTGGTCCTGCTATTTTACAGATTTCCTCTTATTGGCGGGCCGGTGAGGAGTTTACAATAGACTTGGCGCCAAAATTTAAGATAGATGACTTGATCCGACAGGAAAGAACTAGCGGAGGTAAACGTACGGTCGGACAACTGTTGAATGACCATTTTACGAAGAAATTGGTAGATGCTTGGGGTAAATTCTTACCGATAGATACGAAGATTGCTTCGCTTAGTAAAGCTGATGCAAAACTTGTGGCAGATACTGTGCATCGGTTTAAGGTCAAGCCTGCCGGTGACAAGGGCTATGATAAGGCAGAGGTGATGCGTGGTGGTGTGTCTACTTCGGAGCTTCATCCCAAGACGTTGGAGGCTAAAAAATATCCCGGTCTATATTTCGGTGGAGAAGCCGTAGATATTACAGGATGGCTCGGAGGATATAACTTCCAATGGGCCTGGGCAGCAGGCTATGCTATTGCCCAGGATTTGTAGTATACGTCTGGAGTAAAGGTTCATATTCCTCAAACCGATGCTCTCGAATTGGACGGATATAAGGTTCCGTCTTAAAATATAGTAGCAATGCAGGGCTGATCAGTTTATATTTTTTGACAAATTCAAATCGGATCAGCTCTCCATTTTTGATACGCTGTTTTATTTTATTGTGATAGGGATACATTTTCCTCAATCCATTTTCGGGCGTTGACAAATGCCTCTAACCAAGGAGATACCTCATCCTGACGGCCTTCTGGATAATGTGCCCAGTGCCACTGGAAAACCGAGCGTTCGATGTGTGGCATGGTTACCAAGTGGCGGCCTGTACTATCGCAAAGCATAGCCGTATTGAAATCCGACCCATTGGGGTTATGTGGGTATTGTTCATAAGCATATTTAGCAACAATATCGTAGCGGTCTTCACCGTAAGGTAAATTGAACTTGCCTTCACCGTGCGAAATCCAAACGCCCAAGGTAGTTCCGGCTAAGGTCTTCAACATAATAGAGTTGTTGTCCTGTATTTTTACCGAAACAAAGTTAGATTCGTGTTTTTGCGAAATGTTGTGCAACATTTTACCATGCACTTCGTGATCGGGATTAATCAGTTCTAGTTCCATAAATAACTGACAACCGTTACAGATGCCGACAGATAAGGTATCCGGACGGGCAAAGAAATTGTCCAATGCCTGTTTTGCTTTTTCATTGTATAGAAAAGCTCCGGCCCATCCTTTGGCCGAGCCCAAAACATCCGAATTGGAAAAACCACCGACTGTACCAATAAATTGTATATCTTCCAATGTCTCTCGACCGGAGATCAAATCGGTCATGTGTACATCTTTGACATCGAATCCAGCTAAGTACATGGCATTAGCCATCTCGCGCTCGGAGTTCGATCCCTTTTCCCGAATGATAGCCGCCTTAGGGCGGGGTTTTGAAGTGTCAATGACGGGTTTCTTGCCGTCAAAATGCTTTGGCAGTTCGTACCTCAACGGCTGATTTTTGTAATTGTTATAACGCTCTTGCGCCATTCCATTCTTAGACTGCTTCTGGTCCAAAAGGAATGACGTCTTGTACCAGGTATCGCGTGTTTCAGCGACATCGAATGTAAAGGTATCGGTGTTATTTTTGAAGTGCACTACCTTACCGTCGATAGCCTGCCCAATTTTTACAGCTTCAACTCCAGCTTGTGCTAATGTCGCTTCAAACACCGTATCATCTTTAGCCTGTAAAACAACAGCAATGTTCTCATTAAATAGCGCTTTCACCGTATCCTGCTCGTTTAGACCAGACAGGTCATAATGGGCAGCCAAGTTTACATCCGCGAAAGTCATTTCCAATAAGGTCGTCACCAATCCTCCCGAACCCACATCATGTCCTGCTACGATCTGATCGTCAACGATTAATTGTTGGATGGTATTAAAAGCTGTTTTAAAATAAGCCGCATCTTGGATAGTTGGCACTTCTTTGCCCACCTTATTACGAATCTGGGCAAAAGAAGACCCCCCCAATTTGAACGTATCCTTCGATAAATTGATGTAGTAAATAGAGCCCGATTCTTTTTTCAATACAGGTTCGATTACTTGGGTGATATCTGTACAGTTTCCCGCAGCAGATATAATCACCGTGCCCGGTGCGATAACATGTTCTCCATTTGGATACTTTTGCTTCATGGACAGGGAGTCCTTACCAGTCGGGATATTGATGCCTAGTTCGATCGCAAAATCCGAACAGGCTTTTACGGCTTTATACAACCGAGCATCTTCGCCTTCATTGTTACATGCCCACATCCAATTGGCGGATAAGGAAATTCCCGCCAAACCGTCTTTTATTGGTGCAAACACGATATTGGACAGCGATTCGGCTATAGCCGTTCTGCTCGCAGCTGCAGGGTCAACGATAGCCGCAACCGGAGAATGTCCTACTGTGGTGGCGATACCTTCTTTACCTTTATAATCCAATGCCATTACGCCGACATTGTTTAATGGTAATTGTAATGGGCCTACACATTGTTGTTTGGCTACACGTCCTCCTACGCAACGATCTACCTTATTTGTCAACCAGTCTTTCGCTGCAACGGCTTCCAGTTGCAAGACCTGGTTTAGGTAAGTTGGAATGTTTTCAGTAGCGTATGCAATATCTTCATAGGTTCTTTCTACCGATACGTCCCGCATATAGGTTTTAGGTGAAGACCCGAAGAAATCTTCCAAAGCATAATCCATCGGCTTTTCACCCGTAGTCTGTGATTGGAAAGTAAAACGGTGGTCGCCTGTCACGTCACCTACTGTGTACATCGGTGAGCGTTCCCGATCAGCTACTTTTTGTAAAGTTTCGATATCTTTTTCCGCGATGACCAATCCCATACGTTCTTGTGACTCGTTGCCGATAATCTCTTTAGCAGAGAGGGTAGGGTCACCTACGGGTAATTTATCCAGATCAATCAAACCGCCGGTATCTTCTACTAATTCCGAAAGACAGTTTAAGTGCCCTCCAGCGCCATGGTCGTGTATGGACACGATAGGGTTGTGGTCTGACTCGACCAAGCCACGGACCGCGTTTGCCGCACGCTTTTGCATCTCCGGATTCGAGCGCTGGATAGCGTTCAATTCAATACCCGAGCCAAAAGCTCCCGTATCCGCCGAAGAAACTGCTGCTCCTCCCATACCAATACGATAATTTTCGCCCCCTAAAATGACGATCTTATCACCCGTTTCAGGCGTGTGTTTTATGGCTTGATCCAGTTTGCCATAACCGATACCGCCGGCTTGCATAATGACTTTGTCATAACCCAGCTTACGCCCTTCTTCTTCATGCTCGAAAGTTAATACCGAGCCTGTGATCAGCGGTTGTCCAAATTTATTTCCGAAATCCGAAGCTCCATTCGAGGCTTTGATCAGAATGTCCATAGGGGTTTGGTATAACCACGGACGTTCTTTCATGGCATTTTCCCAGTTTCTGGAATTTACTTTTTCACTTGCAGGCTCTGTAATTGTTCCTTGTTCTACACGTAAAGGAGTTTGTTCCAATCTCGAATACGCTGTCATATAGACGGCCGTACCAGCCAATGGGATAGCACCTTGACCTCCTGCCAGACGGTCCCGGATTTCACCTCCGGACCCTGTTGCCGCACCAGAAAATGGTTCTACTGTCGTTGGAAAGTTGTGGGTTTCTGCTTTTACCGATAAAACCGAATCAAAATCCTTCTCTTCGTAAAAGTCCGGCTTATCTGCTGATCGAGGTGCAAATTGGGTAACTTTTGGCCCTTTGATAAAAGCGACGTTGTCTTTATAGGCCGAAACAATCCCGTTTGGATTCGTTTCGGATGTTTTCTTAATCAACTTGAATAGGGAAGAAGGCTGTTCTTCTCCATCAATAATGAATGTTCCGTTAAATATTTTGTGGCGACAGTGTTCAGAATTGGCTTGTGAAAAAGCGAAAACCTCTGAGTCGGTCAACTTGCGGCCGATTTTGATCGATAAGTTATTTAAGTAGGCTACTTCTTCCGTATTTAAGGCTAATCCTTCTGATTTGTTGTAGGCGTCGATATCATCGATTTCCAAGATTGGTTCAGGATTGATATCGATGCTGTACATTTCCTGTGTCAGCGCATTGTATTTCTGCGAGATCATCGGATCGAAATCGTTAAAGTCAGCGGGTATCGGATGAAACTCTTCTATGCGTACGATCCCCTCGATGCCCATGTTTTGGGTCATTTCCACGGCATTGGTACTCCATGGTGTTATCATGGCCGCGCGAGGACCTACATACCAATGGTCAAGTGTTTGCTGATTTAGTTTTTTTGCATTCCCGAAGAGCCAGTTGAGTTTGTTGATGTCTTCTTGGGATAAAGAGTGTACACTTTGAACACCGTATATCGTGTTCGATGGGTTCTCAAAGAAATGAATCATTATTCTATGTGTGTTTTGAATGTTCTTCAAATTAAAGTACAAAGTTACGGAATATTTTCTTTACAAACCCCTATCTTTGTAACCTCAAAAACAACACAAAATGAATATTTCTTACAATTGGCTTAAGGATTACCTCAATATAGACAAAACACCAGAGGAGCTTTCGTTAATATTGACCGATATAGGGTTGGAAGTTGAAGCAGTGGAAAAGGTGCAACGTATTCCTGGAGGTCTTGAAGGGCTCGTGATTGGTGAGGTGCTTACTGCAGAGCAACATCCTAATGCGGATAAATTGCGTATTACGACGGTGAATGTTGGTGGTCCTGAGCCGTTAAACATTGTTTGTGGTGCGCCCAATTGTCGTGCGGGATTAAAAGTTATCGTGGCAACCGTGGGAACGACGTGTTATCCGCTATCGGGAGAACCTTTCAAGATTACCAAATCAAAAATTCGTGGTGAGGTGTCGGAAGGTATGTTGTGTGGAGAGGATGAAATCGGCTTGGGGACTTCTCATGCAGGTATTGTAGAGCTGCCGTCAGATGCCGAAGTAGGGGGGCTGGTGAAAGATTACTATCAGATTGAAGATGATTATTGCTTCGAGATTGGGCTTACACCTAACCGTGCGGATGCCGCATCGCACTTAGGCGTTGCACGTGATTTAGCCGCTTATTTTCGTAGCACATACACACTGCCTAATGTGGAAGCTTTTATTGCAAACGATTTGCCAACTGGGACGACGGTCACTGTACAAGATACGGCAGCTTGTCCGCGCTATTCAGGCGTAAATATAGCAGGCGTAAAAGTTGGTGACTCTCCAGAATGGCTAAAGGAAAAGTTGCAGGCAATAGGTATTCGCTCCATCAACAATATTGTCGATGTTACGAATTATGTGTTACACGACCTGGGACAACCTTTACATGCGTTTGATGCAACCAAGATAGCCGGCAATAGTGTGGTGGTCCGGTCAGCACATGAAGGGGAACTCTTTGTGACGCTCGATGGGGTAGAGCGTACATTGTCCGGGGAAGATTTAGTGATTGCGGATGGTGTGAAGCCGATGTGTATTGCGGGGGTTTTCGGAGGGGAGCATTCGGGTGTTACGGAAGCGACTACAGATATTTTCTTGGAATCAGCCTACTTTAATCCGGTTTCTGTTCGCAAGACCGCCAAACGTCACACATTAAAGACTGACTCTTCTTTTCGTTTTGAACGAGGAACAGATCCCAATATCACCGTATTTGCTCTAAAACGTGCTGCCTTATTGATTCAAGAAGTCGCTGGAGGAAAGGTATCTTCCACAATTACGGATGTTTATCCAAATCCTGTAGCACCTTTTACATTTGATGTGAGTTACAGGAATGTACAGCGTTTGATTGGGAAAGAAATTCCGACTGGAGAGATCAAAGAGATTATATTGGCTTTAGGTATAACCATCACTGCCGAAGAAGGTGATACTATTCACGTAGAAGTTCCGCCTTACAAAGTAGACGTGACCCGAGAAGTGGATATTACCGAAGAAGTGTTGCGGATCTATGGTTACAATAATATTGAGTTGAAATCACAGATATTGGCATCCCTCAATACACAGGAAAAGCCCGATAAAGAGGTCGTGTTGAATCAGGTCGCGGATCTGCTGATTGCCAATGGTTATCGGGAAATCTTATCCAATTCGTTGACAAAATTGGCTTATGCGGATGATGAAAGTACGGCGGTGAGATTATTGAATGCCCTAAGCTCGGACTTAGACACCATGCGTCAAAACCTCTTATATGCTGTATTGACAGCTATAGCGTATAATCAGAAACGTAAGGCTACAGATTTAAAGGTGTTTGAGTACGGTAAAACTTATCATCTTGCCGGAGATGGATATGACGAAAGACAACGTCTAGTATTGGGTATTGTGGGCAAGCAATCGTCCGAGCAATGGAGTAAAGGTGGACAGGATATTAATTTTTATCATTTAAAGGGGGCAGTAGATACAATTGTAAAACGCCTGAAGATAGAAAATCTACAAGTGGTAGAAACGAGTAGCCAACACTTGGCTTATGGGGTTGATTATTTGAAAGGCCAAAAGGTTTTGGTATCCCTAGGGGCTGTTTCTGCAGCCGCTATGCAAAAGGCTGATGTAGACGGGCAAGTTTATTACGCCGATTTTGATTGGGATTTGGTATTGAAAGCTATTCGTAAAAATACGATTAAGTATAGAGAAGTGTCAAAATACCCCGCTGTTCGTAGAGATTTATCCTTATTGGTGAATGAAGCTGTTACTTTTGAACAATTAAAAAATATTGCCGTCAAGACAGAACGTAAATTGTTGAAGGAGGTGAATATCTTTGACGTGTATAAAGGAGACAAGCTTCCAGAAGGCAAAAAGTCTTATGCGTTGAGTTTTGCGCTGCAGGATGAAGAAAAAACACTAAATGATAAACAAATCGATAGCATTATTCAAAAATTAATTGTTAACTTTGAGAGAGAGACGGGTGCTGTAGTGCGCTAAGAACTCAACTGATAAAACTTAATTGCAAGAAAAGTATGGCATCATTATCAGCACAAATGAATGTTATCGTTGAGAAAACGAAAAATTTAATTCAATTGTGTGACACTTTACAAGAGGAGAATGATTTATTGCGATTGGAACTACAGTCTGTTCAAGTAGCTTTTCAAACAAGTACAGACAAAGTAGGACAGCTAGAAGAGAAGCTAAAAGCTGTCGCGGTGGCAAAGTCATTTGACGAGGTAGATGTAGATAAAGGTGCCATAAATGAAAAAATACTTGACACAAAACAAAAAATTAACGATTTTGTGCGGGAAATAGACAAGTGTATTAGTTTGTTGAAATAGTTGGGAGAAGTGTTATCGGATTCAAACTAATACAACGTTAAAAAGCTCAAAGAAATGGGAGAGATTTCCATAAAAATAAATATCGCAGATCGTGTTTATCCCCTTCGGGTGGAAAGCGCGGAAGAAGAAGTAATTCGACATGCTGCGAAATTGATAAATGAAAAAGTAAAGGAATTGCAGGAAAACTATACTGTGAGAGATAAGCAGGATTTGTTGTCCATGTGTGTATTGCAGTTTGCGACGCGAATGTTAAATGCGGAGCGACAGTCTCAGAACCACGAGGTGGGGCTAGAGAATTCAGTACAGGAGCTTGATCAGTTGTTAACGGATTTCTTTAACAAATAAATTTACGTTCTTTATATTTAGAGCTTAAAACGACGAATTTGCCGCAATTAAATTCGGGTTGTCACTATTTTAAACTTAACGCT
>JBEBWF010000103.1:0-8245 GCA_040392285.1 Sphingobacterium sp.
CGTTACCGATAGAGTTTTTCTCTCTTGTAAACTACTCTTTATTAGCCACTTTTGGTTATATTAATCTTTTTAAGAAAAAATACATTTATTATCAACGGACACCAGGATATCCTGGGTTTTGGTCCAACGCCGGATTCACAGAGAGTGTTTCTCGGTGAATAGGGTATATTTCCGTATGATTATCCGCTTCGGGTTCTTTATCCCACCATCGGCCTGATGAGAACTTATTCCATCGGCACAAATCTGTTCTTCTTCTACTTTCTGCTAGAAATTCGCGTCCCCATTCATCCAGTAGCTCAGCCTCAGTAAGCTCGGCAATACCATCGGGAGCATATAAATATTGTGTATGGGTGGAGGTGGGGTAATTTCTTTTTCTAACATTATTCAGCAACTTTCCAGCTCCTTGTTTATCTCCTCTTCTAAATTTTACTTCAGCTAAGGAGTAGTAAATTTCAGCTAAACGAATCTCTACAAAGTCTGATTCTAGCGAACCAGATTCCGTATCTGGATAGATCGGATATTTCGCGAAATGCCAACCAGAATTCATGTCACCGCCGGTAATCATATTCGACTCTTTGTTCGCTATAATAGTCCCAGGTGCAGCGTTATGAAATTTACCAACCTGATCGCGTAGGTAGATGTCATGATCTTGCATAGTCGCCGATTTAAGGCGTTTCGTTTGCCCACTCTCTTCATATTCTATGTAACCGAACATAAACATACCTTCCCGTTTATTATTTCCTAAGTTTTTGTACTTTATCAAGCGATAATCTTCGGGATATTTCTTGAACTTAGCCACGAAACCACCGAGTTCATGATTATAGGGGGTTCCATCGACATCCATACTTGGAGACATAGCATACTTGCAATTGGTAAGGGGGAGCCTATTTACTTTAAAAAACGGATTCGCCCGGGCAGGAACAGTACGCCAGTACATGTCGGCTGAATTATAATGCCAGTGTGTACGTCCATATTTACTTGGAAAGGCAAAAATAACCTCATTGCTCTTGTCATTATCCCAGTCGAACGGTGCATCCCACCGACTGTCCAATGCATAGAAGCCATAATCTCCATCTATAATTTTCTGGGCATAAACAGCGCATTCATCATATTTATCTTCTCCGATCCACTTTTGTGCGTTTAAGTAGGCGCGAACTAAAAGAGCAGCAGCGGCACCTTGTGTCCACTGTCCTTGGTTTATTCCATTTCCACTTGTACCGTTTTTGGGATGAAGACCCGAAAGAGCTTCCTTTAGCTCGGATTCAATAAAGTCAAAAATAGTCTTCGGGGGAACTTGCGCTCTATCATTTTTTTCGGCATCGCCATAAATGGTTAGAGGTAGATTTCGATAGGCATCAAGTAATCGGATATAAAACCAAGCGCGGGTTATACGTAGTTGTGATTTGAAATATTCAAAATCCTCAGAGGTTGAGGAAAATTTCGCAGGATCTAAATCGGCTAAATCGTCCAGCACGATATTTACTTGTGCTATTCCTTGAAAGCAGGCATCCCATTCTCTTCCTATACGGTCATCTTCGATTGTCCAGGTATGGTAATGAAACCTTCGCCAGATACTGCCGTCTATATACCAAGAGTCTCTAGGAGGGGTAATCAGTTGATCTGATGGCGATTCTTGGGATTCAAACCTCGGAATAATACTCCAGTATCCATGTTCCATAGGACGGTATACGGCATTGAGTACATCGCGCTTTGTTTTGTAATAATTGTTTTTTTCTATCGTCGAGTATATTTCCTCTTCTAGATCGGTACATGCCACTCCTAATGCTAAAGTGCCAACAATCAAAACCAGTTGTTTTATTTTGCTAATTATCATGATGTCAATTGTTTAAAAGTCAAATTGTAGTCCTAGTAAAACTTGTGTAGTGCTAGGGTAATATCGTCGTGACCCGTTCATTCCGCTGTCGGTAGAGAACGTTCCGGGGGCGAGGCCATTCGTTTGATAGGTCGATGGATCTACTCCACTAAAGCCGGTAAGGGTAGCGAGGTTCCTCGCGGTGGCATAAGCACGCATTCCGCTTATCCAATTGTTATTTACCGGGAATTTATAGCCTATCGTTATGACATCTAACTTCAGGTAATCTCCCTTTTCAATAAAATAATCAGTTAACACATTATTCCCAATTTTAATATTAGCATTTTTTCCATATGCTCTCTTCATGACATTTCCGGTTGCGCTTGGAATACCATAGTACATTTCATGTACATTAAGAATATCGAATCCCAAGGCTGAGCGGAAGAAGATGCGTAGATCAAGGTTCTTATAGGTGAAGGTATTTCCCAACGAGAGTGTGAATCGTGGTAAACCGTTACCAGTAACTCTTTTGTCTGCTAGTGTTGCTTCTTCAATAGGGATAGCTTCGGTATTGTCATAATTCCAGACTAACCAGTTGCCATCTTCTGTAAAGCCAGCATGTTTGTAGGTGAAAAAATTTCCGACGCGCCCACCTTCTTGTAGTATTTGTGCCTGCCCCGGTGATCCTGGATTAGGCATAGATACCGTGAAAAGATCTCCCGTTGCTTTGAACTTACTATTAGAAAAGGATAGAAATTTGTTGTTGTTTGTCGCGCCAACGAACTGAATTGTATAGCGGAAATCGTTCTTTCGCACAGCTTCAGCAATGATATCAACTTCTATCCCTGTATTTTGCATTGTTCCTACGTTAGCCACCACGGTTTTGAAGGGGTAGGCAGGTACAGGAGCCGGGTATTCACCAAGTAAGTCAGATTGTTTTCTTTGATAATAGTTGATAGAACCATAGATTTTGTTGTTCAGCATACCAAAATCCAATCCTATATTCCAGTTGGTTCCTTTTTCCCATTTAAGATCTGGATTAGCATTTTTGCTCAACCCCCATACTTGAATGTACTCTCCGTCCGCAGTTGTATAATCTCCAAAAGCACGCATGGTCCAAAGGGAGTAGTTATTTCCAAAATTCTGATTCCCTGTTATCCCAAAATCTGCTCTAATCTTAAGCTCATTTAGGAAAGAGGAATCTTTCATAAAACTTTCTTCAGAAATTCGCCAGGCTCCAGATACCGCGGGGAAGTGTCCCCACTTGTTGTTATCTCCGAAGATACTTGCTCCTTCATAGCGATAAGATGTTGTTAGGAAATATTTCGATAGGTAATCATAATTGGCTCGCCCAAAGAAGCCGACCAACCTACTTTTAGATTGGTTCGAGCTCATTCCTTTTGCACCTTCTTGGGCCATAAATGACCCGTTGTTCAAATTGTTAAATGTTAAAGCATCATGGTCAAAGTCCTTGTTCTCTGCAGAGAACGAGCTATTCATTCTTTCGTTAAATGAGTAACCTCCGGTAAATCTGACTCTGTGATCGTTCAATCGGCCATCATAATTAAGGAGTAATTCCATGTTTCTGTTTTTGACCTTACTGTACGATCGTTGGGCTTCTCCTCTGACGCCGCCGTTCATGGCCCGACGATTAGTAGACGGCCGGAACCATCCTCCAAAATGGTCATACTGGTTTTCTCCGACAAGCATTTGTACGTTAAGTGTCTGGCTTTTTAGTTTTTCAGAGGCGAAGAGCGGAAAAATATTAAATTTTATATCCGTGTTCCAATCTAAGAATTTTGATTCCGTAATGTCTACCTCTGTATTTAGCAGTTCCACGGGATTCCATCCGGCTTCATCTTCATAGAGATCCATATAGAGTTCTTCATTTTTCGGGTCCATCACCGGCATGGTAGGATTTGCTTTTAGAGCTACATCAAAGACGCTCCATGAAGCCCAGTTTTTTCTCGCAATGCGGGGAGCGACATTTGCAGTAAACTCCAATAATTTATTTCTGTTGATATGTGTAAAAGTCAACCGAGAGCCATACTCTTCTCTTCCCGAACGCAAGTCGATGCCCGATGCATTACGGTAGTCTGCACTCGCTCTATAGTTGTTTTGCAGATTACCGCCAGATAAACTTAATGAATGATTGTGGGCGACAGCATTTCTACTTACTTCTTGCAACCAATTCGTGTTTGCACCGTGGTCTACGCCTAAACCCTCTACGACCCTAAAATCTCGGTATTCATCGGGACTTAGTACATTTAGCTCATGCCTTGCAAAATCTATGGAAGTATATCCACTGTAGGATGAACGAACAATACCATCTTTTTTACTTTTCTTTGTAGTAATGAGAATTACACCTGCACCCCCACGTGTACCGTAAATTGCTGCAGCGGCACCATCCTTCAATACGTCTATGGATTCGATATCGTTGGCATTCAGGTTTTCCATACTACCACCGGGTACCCCATCAATGACGATAAGCGGACTAGATCCCGCCTCCCGTGAGCCGATACCCCTAATTTGTAGAGAAGCCATTTGATTTGGATCACCGGCCCCTTCATTTGCAACGCTTAGGCCAGCAACTCTTCCCTGAAGTTGCATCATGGGGTCAGCACTTCCGATGCTTAGAAAGTCGTCGCTGGAGATATGCGATATTGCGGAGGTCATCTCTTTTCGGGTGATGGTTCCGTATCCAATCGCTACGACTTCTTCGAGTATGTTACTGCCTCCTTCTAAAATTATCGTAAAATGCTCCTGGCCATTTGTCGAAATTTCTGTTGATGTATAGCCAATATACGAAATAAGTAGTCTGGCATTATTTGGTATACGAAGCTGAAAAGCGCCATCAATGTCCGTCAATGTGGATATGGAGTGCCCCATTACGGTGACACTAGCACCCATCAAAGGTTCATTGTCTGCATTCTTTACCACACCGGTAATAACCCTGTCTTCTGATTTCTGACTCGTATTTGCTGTGGAATACTGTGCTATAGGTTTGAAAATTGAAATATTCTTACCATCAACGGTGTAAGTCACGGATTTGTTAGCTAATAATTGGCTAAGACAATATTCTATACTCTTATTTTTTGCAGAAAGGCTGGTTTTTTCATTTATATCTAAGTCGTTACTCCGAACAAGGATGTTATAATTGCTTTTCGTTTCTATTTCGTGAAGTATTTCGCCAATAGTAACATTGTGTTTTTCTATGGAAATAAGGATCGTTTGTAAGGGTTTTGAAAAGGCACTACCCGTGTAAATCACATTCCATAGGAATAATACAATCAATATCCTTAGGGTCCTGTGCATTTTCAAAGCATGATCGAAAAACCCGATGATTCTTCGTTTATAATAATTCTTCATAGTTTTGAATAGGTTAAATTATTTATAGAATAATTTTGCTAAAATCGGGGTCGTGTTCCAAGTACTGCTCCGATTTTTTATGTTTCATCATAGAAAGGTTTCACTTGAAACGATCCCTATTTTTTGTTAATGGTTTTTAGGTAATGATATAATTCGTTGGGGTAATCCGTCTGCATCATAGAAATGCTATCGTCACTTGCGTTAATAACCTGTTGGACCCCGGTGAAATTGTTATTCTGTATTTGCGAATTATAATCAAACATGTTGACGGATATCAGTAATCCTTTTTCCAGCATTTCGGTCACGTGATTATCATTGAGGACAAACTGAGAATCTATTTGACAGAAAAAGAGTCTATCATAGTTAGCCATGTAATCTACGACACCAGCTACATTTTTGCTATAATAGGGATAAACATGTAGATGCGGATCCATGACCAACAGCGATTCTCCCGCTTTTGCATTGGTAGCCGTATAAATGAGTACCCTATCTAGCATTCCAGTTTCTTTTAGCACTCTATAAATATCAGTCATCGGAATATCTGTTCGACCACCGAGGTCCAAATCAAAAAATACCTCACCACGTCCTGCTAAGAGAGCTTCTTTTAATGTCGGTATTTTATGAGGAGTCGCGTTTCCAAGCCTATCTTTCAAGTTAAATTGGCCGAGCTCCTTTAAAGTATATTCAGCTACTGGCCCAGCACCAGTTGTTGTTCGTACGATATCGGCATCATGCATAAGAACGATATGTCCGTCTTTTGTTCTACGAAGGTCGATTTCGATAAAATCGACGGTCTGTGCATGAATGCAAGCCTCAATAGCTGGTATAGAATTCTCAGGTATAGCCATGTTGCCGGTATTTCCCCGATGCGCCATGATTGTAATCTCCTCCATCGTAGCCAATTCTTCGATTCGTCTTGTCAGTCCGGCACCTTCTACCTTCACGGTTTGTTGATATTGATCCCCGTCAACATCCAATTTCACCGTATATTCTCCCGCTTCGTCATATTGATATACTGCCCTCTTTTCCTTTGAGGAGCTACCATCTCCAAAACTCCAAGTAACATCGTTCGCACTGCTTATCTTTGTCATAGACGCGACTAGATGCTCTCCTATAGCCAAATAATTGCTCGAAAGCTGCATTTCCCTGGAATAATCCAACTGGTCGCTCTGTCTGCAGGAGTGAAAGAGGAGTAGACTTAACAGTAGTACTGTAAGGTTTTGCCAAAGCGGTATTCCTAATTTTACGGTCTGGTAATTTTTCATCTCTTTTTTCTTGATCATAATGTGTTAAAGGTTGATTAATTAAATTGTTTATCTTTTATCGTTACGATACTTCCATGTTGTGTCCATTCATATTTTCTATCTACATCCAAATATTCCAATACTTCGTTTAAGCTCAGATCGAGACTTATGCTTCCGGTAAAAAATTCCTTTTGGAGCATGGAGCTTTCTATAGCGATAGTCACATTGTATTTGCGCTCGATATCCTGTAATATATCGGGCAAAGAGGCATTCACGAAACTTACTTTGCCTGTCGTCCATAAAGCTAACCGTGAGGTGTTGCTTTTCGGTATGAGTTCGTAGCGATGTGTTTGTCTATTGTATAGAAATCTGTCGTTAGGTTTAAGGATTTTATCTTCACTGAGACATGCTCCTGTTACCTTTATCGAACCAGAAATTAATCCGATATCTATAATATCTGTATGCGGGTAAGCTTTGAAGTTGAATGACGTCCCAAGAACTTCCACACCGATGTCATCAGTGTGAATTCTGAAAGGATGTTTCTGGTCTTTCCTGACGTTAAAATATCCTTCCCCCGATAAGTTTATCTTTCGATTAGATAAGAATAGGGTAGGGTTGTAGGATAATCGAGAGCCTGAATTAAGCCACACCTCCGAACCATCAGGAAGAATTGTTTTTATCCGTGAGCCAATTGGTACCTCCACCGTAGTTTGCATATTCGCATGTTGGTAGGCTGTATATTTGTTGTTTACATACATACCAACAAGCAGCGCTAAGATGATCGATGCTGCTACACTTGCAACACGCAGTAAGTATAGTTTAGATGTTTTCTTTTTCTTCTGGATGAAAGGCTGGATACGCGTCTCGAAGTTGTCGATCTTATCCAATTCGAAAAGCGGGATTTTGGTTATGGCAAAATCTTTTGAATAGGCATTGAATAAATCAATATAAGCCCTATCCTGTAGCAACGAAGACAAGGCTTGTTGTTCCTGTTCACTAAGCGTGTTTGACAGATACTTATCCATCAGCGCGTAAAAATATCTTTTTGTTTTACTATCCATATTTATCAGAAGGTATTAGGTTTTGCTATCCCGTCTAATAAGATATACACTTTTTCACTGAAGAGCGTTTATAAAAAAAATATCTTTTTTATAAAAGATTGGATGATAGCAACAAGAATAGTTTTAATAGGGTAGAGGAGCCAAGATTCTCACGAATGATATCCAAGGCCATTTTGCGTTGGACCCGAACGGTCGATTCGCTTATTTGAAATTTTTGGGAAATTTCTGCAGTAGATTTATTTTCATAGAAGCTTTCTTCAAAGATTTCCCTACAGCGTTGGGGTAGTTTTGCTATAATGAGGTCTATCTTGCCAGTTAGCTCTTTATATTCTAGGTAATCTATTGGCGTTATGTCTGTTTTACAGAAACTTTCTTGGATATCTAAAATATTTATGTTCTGATAATGTATGGAGTTTTTGTCGGCTTTGATTCGTCTCAATTCGTTCAGGCTGGCGTTGCGGACACTAGCTAGCAAATAAGAATGGATAGGAAAGTCTAATGTTGCTCTTCTATCCCATAATGAAAGGAATACATCATTTACGATCTCCTTTGCTTTTTCGTGGTTAAGTAAATAGGCAGCGGCACAGGTACAGAGATAGGCATAATAGCTATTGTATAGGAGACGGAATGCATCGACATCTCCCTTATTTATCCCAGAAATAACAGCTTTATTTATACCTTGCATATAGGGATCTTTCAAATCACAAAGATAGCAAGTTTTGCTGTACAATGTGATTATGGGTTTTTGAAATTTAGAT
>JBEBWF010000104.1:0-8236 GCA_040392285.1 Sphingobacterium sp.
CGACCCTCTGATTAACAGTCAGATGCTCTAACCAACTGAGCTATTCAGGAATTTACTTTTAGCATGTTCAATTTGTAAGAACCCTTGCGGTTCTAGCTTTTGCTATTTGAAAGGCTTTTGCTTTTCAACGATGCAAGTATCGGAAGTTTACCGCAGGTATGCAAATATTTTTTTGCAATCTATCGCAAGTCATTCATTGCCAATAAGAATGATTTACAACAAAATTCCCGATAATATTAAGGTAGCAAAAGTAAAATAGATAATCAATCCTGTCACATCGACCAAGGTCGATACAAATGGTGCGGATGAACTAGCAGGATCGGCTCCCAATCGCCTCAATAAGAACGGAAGCATAGATCCTATTACAGAACCCCATAATACCACACCTACCAACGAAAAGCTTACAACCAATCCGATAGGAAGCCAATAGTCACCGTATGTATCGGTAAATAGCTGCCATGTGGCAATTCTTAAAAACCCTAAAGCGCCTAAGATTAGACCCAATACAAGACCAGACACAACTTCTCTACGCATAACTCTCCACCAGTCTCCCAGGGTAACTTCTCCCAATGCCATCGCCTGAATAATCAATGTCGAGGCCTGAGAGCCACTATTACCACCGCTAGACATAATCAATGGCATCAGTGCAAATAAGACGATAGCGCTCGCCAATTGGGCCTCAAAATGCTCGATAACCGTAGCCGTTAATAATTGACCCAGAAATAGTACCACCAGCCAGCCAGCCCTCTTTTTGACCAAGTGCTGTATAGAAACATCCAAATACGGCTCATCCAAGGCTTCCGTACCACCGAAACGCTGCATGTCTTCGGTATACTCTTCGTTAGCGACCCATAATATGTCATCGATGGTCACAATACCCAACATGATCCCTTGTTCATCAACGACTGGCAACGCCACCCGATTATTCATACGGAACACCGTTACAGCTTCCTCCTGCGGATCATTGGCATTCAATGAAATCAAACGGTTATCGATCAATTCACCTACCTGAGTATTCGGATCCGCCAAAAGAACATCTTTGATACGAATATCATCGATCAATTTACCAGCACCATCAATGACATACAACACATCAATGGTTTCGGAAGCATTTCCATATCGACGGATATGTTCTAAAATACGGGTGATCGTCCAATGTTGCTTTACCGTAATATAGTCCGGTGTCATTAGACGCCCGACACTATCCTCGGGATAGCCCAGCAATGACAATGCCTCCTTACGCTCATCTGGAGGAAGCATGATGATCAGATGCTTGACTACATCTCCTTTTAGTTCACCGAAAAAAGAAGTACGGTCATCCGGAGGCATCTCATTAATCAGTTCGCGTACTTTGCCTGCTGAAAGCTTTTTGAGAATACGTTCCTGTGTTGGAAAGTCGAGAATCCTAAAAACATTGACTGCTCGTTTTAGGCTTAATGTCTCTAAGAAAAGTGCACCATGTTCCGGAAGTTCATCAATCAGCTCTTCAACATCTGAGATGTTCAGTTCATTCAGAAAATCCTCTAACTCGACAAGATTATTCTCCGCAATCAAACGTTCAATATGCATGACCTGCATTTCCAATTCTTCCATATACACCCTCCTAGATTTTAATCCTACATGTTCAATATTTTTGTTGTTGCAAAAGTCGTTTTTTTAAATGAAAAAAATAAGAGTTTTTATCAATCGAACGAAATTATTTTTAACTTACAAATACGCCAATTTGACAGTGGGTCAAACTATAAAATACAGACTAGGTATAAAGTGATTTATCTATCGATAATTCTCCTCCAAGAGTCAGCGCTCTATTTTCTTTTTCCGCCAGCTCCACTAGAGAACAAAACTCCTCATCCAAATAGAGTAGGACCGTTAAGACAATCAGCAATAAGGTGAATAGACTACAACCTCTAGACAAAATCTTTTCCCGTCAAATATCTACACTTTTTATCGCTGTAATATAGACTTTATCAATTAAAAGTAATACATTAGACCCTGTAACATACAAGAGGATGCCTGTGCGCAAGCAGCACGAATTAAGCAATAAAAACAGGGGTTACACCACTATTACATCATAATAATAAAAAACTAAAAATCAACGTATTATATACAAGTATATAATCTATTTATATAATAAAAACACCACAGCACAACTAACATTCTTAGCAAAGACTCTTAATAGCTTGAAATAAACAACATATATATCTAATAATGAAATATTTACAATTATTAATATTAACAATATATTCAATACATGCTTATGGCCAGGTTTTTGACAATTCTCAATCCCATTTCAACATAAAGTGGAAACAAATTGACACTGAAAACCTCGTCTTAATCTTCCCCGAAGAGTTCAAAGGTGAAGCACCAAAACTGGCTAAACAGCTTGATTTATTTTTACATCAAGTCAGTAAAAATTTCGAAAGACCTGCGCGAAAAATGTCTTTCATTATTCAAACCGATTACCTCCAACCAAATGGTTTTGTGATGTTAGCGCCACGAAAATCGGAGCTCTACTCTACCCCACCCAATATCGCAGACAATCAACAATGGCTCCCGAATTTAGCGTTACATGAAAGCCGGCATGTCGCCCAGTTTGACAACTTGACAGGTCGGCTAAGAGGCTCTTTCTTTCAACAATTAGCCTTAGCACTATTTGGTCTCAACCTTCCGGCCTGGTATTTTGAAGGAGATGCGGTACTTCAGGAAACCTTATATTCCAATGGAGGAAGAGGGAGATTAGCCTCATGGGACATGCCCATTCGAGCAAATATACTGTCCGATAAAAACTACGATTTCAACAAGTATGTACATGGTTCGTTCAAAGATATTGTCCCCAGTTATTACACCATAGGGTATTTTATGAACAGCGAGCTATATGAGATGGACACCCTTATCCATGGCAAAATCCTAGGTGACATGCGTAGCAAATTATTACGGCCATTCAACTTCCAAAGGTCTCTTAAAAAACACAGCGGAATGCGAGGCAATCAACTGTTCAAGACAACCATGAAACACCTCAAAGAAGAGTGGAAAGATAGTGTGGTTCTAACGGATGTTACCTCGCCATGGCCTATCACAGACCGCTACCCCACAGATTATCATATACCCCAAGTCGTAGACAAAAAGCTGTATGCCCTTCGAGAGAGCCGACAAAAAACACCTGCTATCGTCTCTTTCGATCTAGACGGAGATCGAAAGCAGCAACAGGTTATCAAAATCGGAAGACAAATCGCACCTCATTTCAATGTGCGGGGACACCTAATGGTTTGGGACGAGTTTAGAAAAGATCCTCGATTTGAAAAGCAAACTTACAATATCATCTACCTATATAATCTCCAAACAAACAAGGTCAAAGCATTAACTAGCAAAACAAGGTATTATAGCCCTGTCCTCTCTCCAGACCTACAAACCATAGCTTGTGTAGAGGTCGATCAGGCCCAACAGTGCAACCTTATTCTACTCAATGCTATTACCGGTGAAATAAAAAAGGGAATTCCCTTGCCTAAGGGGCTCCTCATCCAGCAACCTCAATACCATGACAAAGGTCATAAAATCGTGGCAATAGCGGTAGCAAAAAAAGGCACAAACCTTGTCGAAATCAACTTGTCCAATCAAGCGATAAAAGAACTATTTGATTGGAGCAACTTCCAATATGAACGCCCCATATATCATGAAAATAGAATCATATACAAAGCCAACTATGATCAGAAAGACGATATATACCAACTAGAAAATGATCTTATTACACAACTTACTAAAACTCGCTTCGGAGGCTTTAATCCATTTGTCCATGGAGACACGCTATGGTACAACAACTATACGACAGAAGGGTATAAGCTTAGCAGCCAAAACATCGACAATGCAAGCACCCAGACTCGTGTTCCAAAAGCAGTGCAGACCCTATATGCGCAACAGAATGATGCGCATATCGACACGCTAAACAACACGTATGAAAGCTACATCATCAAAGATTACAATGTAACAGCCCACAGCATCAATTTTCATAGCCTAACATTGAGCGGAAGTGACTTTGAAAATTTTGATAATTTAAAACCAGGTATTTTTTGGCTATCTAACGACTTGCTGAACACTACGCAAGCCAAGCTAGGCTATGAGTATGATATGGATATTCGCAAAAGCATCTATTCTGCCGAAATCACTTATCAACGCTATTATCCAAAGTTTTCCATCTCTTACCGCAATCGCGGACAAATCGGAGAGGCAAAAGGACCTGAGGGGGACATGTATCCCTTTGACTGGCGCGAACACTATATCGATGCCAATATTCAACTTCCCTTCTCAATTTACCGACGAAACTACACCTACAGCTATGGTTTCAATTTTGGCTCCTCCTACATGGAGCGCTATGACATCAGCTTGGCTGTACAAAATTTTATTACATCCATCGTCTTTCCATTAAATTATCAAGTATACATAAACCGTAATCATATCACGAGCACGATGGACTTAGCTCCTCGCTGGGGGCAAAATTTGAGCTTCACCTATAGACACATGCCCTTTGAACAGAACTCAAGTGGAACCACTTGGTCATTGCGCACGAGTTTTTACCTTCCGGGGCTCCTCCTCAACCACGGCCTACAGATCCGTTATTCCGTTCAGGAAAAGTCAGGGAGGTATACCTACAACAATGATATCCCCTTACCCCGCGGCTTCTCCTTTTACCCTACAGCATTTCTTAAAAACACCCTGTTAGCAGACTACAGACTACCTCTCGCCTATCCCGATTGGTCAATAGGCTCCTTAGCTTATATCAAACGAATAAAAGCTAACCTGTCCGCAGATTACCAAAATATCGAAACCGCAGACTGGACACCAAAAACATCTAGCATTGGTGTCTCACTCGACCTAAATGTCTTCAAGTATCCTTTACCAATATTTTCACTCGGAAGCCGTCTGACTTATATAAATGATGCAAGAGCTAAACAAAAACTTATACCGACGTTCTCCTTTAATTATACCTATTGACAAATGAATACTAGTTCAGATCCGAAATTTATTAACCTTAGCGCACAGTTCAATCAATTGTTGGCACCAGTACATTATGTTCTAGCCGTACCGGCACGGGTAGGACAGTCGTAAAACCATCTTCTTTGCTTACGATATGCGAAAGATCCAGTCCTTTTTTTGAAAAAGCAGCAATGATAGCGGTACGAAAAGTCGCTTTGGCGGATCCCCACCCTTGGCTTCTAACGGTTTCGTTATTCAATTGGATTAATTCTTCGACAGAATACGCACTAAACTTTTCTATTAAGTGCTGATAGAGGTGGATTGTTGTTGACATACAATTTAAAAATTTAAAAACGTTAAACCATAAATTGTATCCAGAAATCATAGGGGAAATAAGCGCTTTTGATGACGTTTATTTTGGTGTTTAAACCCGTATTATTTTACCACCGCGGTGTCTACACTCGGTTGGCATTGCATTTGGCAATTCTGAATACTCTACAAATATAGTAGACTATATTCATAAATACAAATTATAAATTAACAAGGAGTCAATTCGATCATTTATTTTAAAAACAACAAACCAAAACCGCTTTTATTTGTTTAAATATTTTAGTGAGCAAAAAAAGCAGTTATGGCCATTATTTCGAGGAATTCAGAAATCCAAGAAGAGCTTTCTAAAATGTATGATCTACTCCTATCAGAAAGAAGCAAAATCCAAAAAGAATTGGCTTTCTCTCGGATAATCTACAAAAACATCTGTGAAAAACACATCACCAACAGCTTCAATTATGAAAAAGAATGGCTAAAGGCCGACAAGTGCCATTACAATAAATTCATAGAATACGACATGTATTGTCATCTCATTGAGATCATCAATGATTTCAAAGACCACTACGGCTACTTTCCGGAATACCACGAGATGTATTGGACATTACATCAAGTTATGCTCCAATTTGCAAATGAAGAGAAATATGAAATCGCGGGGATAGTCAAAATCTGGGTGGACCGAATCCACGTCATTATAAGCAAACAACATGATCTTACTCCTATTGCCTTATAAATCGCTATATTTTATTAGGATCTTGTGAAAAGTGTAATCTCGAAAAAACGAGATAAAGTACAAAAATCAATGGCACGGCCATAACCTTCAACACCGCAAAAGCCAGTACCGACACAATCAGAAAAAGGTACTTAAACTTATTATCCCGCCAAGTGACGGATGTCAACTTCATCGAGAAAAGCTTTAACTCAGAGACCAGCAATAGACTCGACACCATTGTAATTAGAAGAAGCACATACGTATTGAGAATATACTCCGGGTAACGGTCTCCAATGAAAGGTAAAGATAAAATCAGGAAAGTATTCATTGGCGTATTGACACCGATAAAATCGGATGCCTGGCGCTTATCCAGATTAAACTTAGCCAGCCTCAGCGCAGAAAAAATAGTGATTAAGAACCCCAGATAAGGTAAATAACCGTGCCCGGTCACTTTTAATAACAAGGTGTACATCAACACTCCTGGCAAAAAGCCAAAGCTGACTACATCCGCAAGCGAATCTAGTTCTTTCCCAATCAAGGATTTTACATGCAACATTCTCGCTAAGAACCCATCGAAGAAATCAAATATACCTGAAGCGATGACACAGTACAACGCTCCGTTATAATCACCCTTCAACAGCAACAACACTCCTATGCAACCGGAGAATAAATTAAGACAAGTAACCGTGTTTGGAATATACCTCTTCATATATAAATAAAAAGCCATCTCTTTAAGATGGCTTAAAATTATCAAATATTTCGTGAATTATCTATTCATCGCAATTAAAAACTCCTCATTGGAACGTGATCCCCTAAGCTGTTGCAACAAAAACTCCATTGCTTCCGTAGAGTTCATATCCGCTAAATGATTACGTAACACCCACAGTCTTTGCAATACATCCTTATCGATCAACAGATCATCACGACGTGTACTGGAGACTGTAAGGTCGATAGCAGGGAACAAACGCTTATTCGCAAGTTTACGATCCAGCTGAAGCTCCATGTTACCCGTTCCTTTAAATTCTTCAAAGATAACATCATCCATCTTAGAGCCTGTATCTGTCAGGGCCGTTGCCAATATCGTTAAAGATCCACCGTTCTCAATATTACGGGCTGCCCCAAAGAAACGCTTCGGCTTATGAAGTGCATTTGCATCTACACCTCCCGACAATATTTTACCTGATGCAGGAGCTACGGTATTATAGGCACGAGCCAAACGCGTGATGGAATCTAATAAGATGACCACATCATGACCACACTCGACCATACGCTTTGCCTTTTCCAAAACAATGTTGGCAATCTTCACATGACGGTCAGCGGGCTCGTCAAAAGTTGATGATATCACCTCCGCACGCACATTACGGGCCATATCTGTAACCTCTTCAGGACGCTCATCGATTAACAAGATAATCAAATAAACCTCCGGGTGGTTCTTAGCGATAGCATTTGCGACCTCTTTGAGCAAGTTTGTTTTACCCGTCTTCGGTTGTGCAACGATAAGACCACGTTGACCCTTCCCTATTGGGGTAAATAAGTCGATAATACGTGTCGAATAATTGTTGCCGCCTAAGTTGAGATTCAACTTTTCATCAGGAAACAAAGGTGTTAAAAAGTCAAAGGGAACGCGATCCCGTATTTCGGCTGGGTTCTGTCCATTGATCGACTCAATCCGCACCAAAGGAAAATACTTCTCCCCCTCTTTCGGCGGGCGAATAGAACCTCGTACATTATCTCCGGTCTTTAGACCAAACAATTTAATTTGCGATTGTGATACATAAATATCATCAGGAGAAGTCAAGTAGTTATAATCAGAAGACCGCAAGAAACCATAGCCATCGGGCATGATTTCTAAAACACCTTCATTAACTATGACATTGTCAAAATCAGTATTTGAAGAAGAGCTCTCACTTTTCTTGGCTTCCGGTGCAACATTTCCTTCGGCTGTTGGTGCACTTTCAACAGTAGGCTCTTGCTTAAGCGTTTCAGGCGTAGGGGTCAATTCATCGCTGTCAGTCTTACGGGCAGTCTTTGTGACGGCTACGGGCGAAGACTTTACCGTTCTTGTTCGTTTTCGAGGTCTTTCTTCCATTCCTGCAACAACAGGTTCCGGTTCCTCTTCTACAGCTTGTGTCGCTACTTCCGCAATTTTATCTATCAATTCCTGCTTACGCAACTTTTCGACATCGACAATTCCTAACACCTTCGCTATCTCGCGTAATTCTGACACGA
>JBEBWF010000105.1:0-8106 GCA_040392285.1 Sphingobacterium sp.
AAAAGGACAATAATGAGAATGCACAAAGAAAAACATAAGAATTGATATTTCAAAAAAAAAGTGGAAATTTATGCAATCGATAGCATAAAAATCACATCCACCTTCTTGAATAGGTAAAAAAAACTAAAACACAACACCTCTAATTGTACTTTCTACACTATCCTTTATTTTAGAAAAAACAGCCTTAATGACACGATAAATACATATTTTGTAGTGTTAAAAAAAAGTATTTAAAATAAAAATAGGTTAAATTATGGATTTTCATAAATAATGATGTATCTTCGAAAACCTTATAATATTAGTATTTTATAAAAACCAAAAAAAACAATAATGATTATAATTGCAGATGGAGGCTCTACGAAAACGAATTGGTGCCTATTAGATAATAATCAAAAAAAGATCTACTTTAATACCGAGGGTTATAACCCCTATTTCGTTGACAGCGAATATATTGTCGGCTCATTGAAGAAAGGATTACCCCAAGACTTGCCACTGGATCAAGTTACAGAAGTAAATTATTATGGTGCTGGAGTTCACAACGATGAAAAGGCACAAATCGTTGTAGACGCATTTCGTTTGTTGTTTCCAAATGCTAAAATTGAAGTTGGCCATGATCTTTTGGCAGCAGCAAGAGCATTATTGGGCACCGAGTCTGGCTTTGCCGCCATATTGGGAACAGGAACAAACTCTTGTATCTACGATGGCGAGAAGATTACTTATAACATTAATTCAGCAGCTTATATTCTCGGCGACGAAGGTAGTGGTAGCTACATCGGCAAAAAGCTCTTAACGGACTTCATTCGGGGCTTGATGCCCAAAGATGTTGAAAAAGCATTTTTTGAAACCTATAAGCTGACACCCGACGAAATCATGGACAATGTCTATACTAAACCGCTAGCCAACCGTTTTTGTGCCAGCTTTAGTAAGTTCGTGTATGACAACAACGTAAATATCGAATACACCCGCAACATTGTAAACGATGCTTTTGAAGCCTTTTTTGCAAACTTGGTGAGCAAATATCCCGACTATCAAAAATACACTTTCAACTGCATCGGTTCAGTAGGTTACAATTTCCGGAACGTACTAGAAGAAAAGGCTACTCAATATGGCATGAAAGTCGGCAAAATCCTACGTTCGCCAATCGATGACTTAGTGAAGTTTCACATCGACCGCGCAGCAAAAACAAACTAATACAATAAATAAAACAAACTAAACTGCCACTGTGTGCAACGCCGTATTTATCCCTCATGATAAATACGGCTTTTTTTTGCTCGTCCGCACACGCCTATCACACCTTGTTATGCGCTATTGGAAAACTAATTTTGACCAACAAACATGTTTTTGTAATTTGGCATAAATTAAAAGAGAGAAAAAATGTTCGATAAATTGTTTCAAGCACAACAAAAAGCTCAAGAAATCAAAGCTAGATTGGATAATATCTCCGTAGTGGGCGAAGCCGAAGGCAGCAAAGTTCGTGTAATAGCCACAGCAAACAAAGAGATCAAGGAAATAACAATCAGCGAAGATTTATTTGCCGAAGGTGACAAAGAGCAATTGGAAGACCTATTGATTGTCGCACTGAACAAAGCCTTAGTTCAGGCAGATAATGTAAGCCAAACAGAAATGCAATCTGCTACCCAAGATATGTTTGGGGGACTGGGCAACTTATTTAATAAATAATCATTCCTTAATTTTATAACATAATTGAAGATGGTCAATCAACTATCAGCAACATATCTTGGGCAATCCTGTGTCGAATTTAATTTCAATGGCATCAAGGTTCTACTCGATCCATTTATTTCCGGCAATCCCTTAGCTTCCGAAATTTCTCTGGACAGCTTAAACCCTGACTATATCTTTTTGAGTCACGGCCATCTAGATCATGGAGCCGATGTTGCGGCTATTCAAAAAACGAGTCAAGCCACCGTAGCTGCTATTGTAGAAACAGCTGCTTGGGTGAGAAGACAAGGAATTCCAGATGATAAGGTCATTGAATATAATTTCGGAGGTACATTGCACCTACCTTTTGGAAAAGTAAAGATGGTCTACGCTTTGCATACGAATTCTACACCCGACGGCCAATATGGTGGTGTCGCCTGTGGCTATGTATTCTTTGTTGAGGGCCTGAAAATTTATTTTGCCGGCGATACCGCACTGACATTAGAAATGAAACTACTGGACGATCTTCATCTAGATTATGCTTTCCTACCGATAGGAGGACATTACACGATGGACATGTACGATGCACTAAAAGCAGCAAAACTTATCAACTGCCGAAATATTATTGGTATCCATTATAACACATTTCCACCTATATCCATTAACACCGAGGAGGCACGTGCCTTGTTTCATACTTCCGAATATCAGCTTTTACTACCCCAAATCGGAGAAACTATCGCATTACGATAAGTTAAGCTGTAGGCGATAGGCTGTAAAGCATAGAATCCGTCCTTATAGCCAATTGCTTATAACTTATAACTGAGAGCCTGTTTAAAATTTATCTAATAATTTTTTACCATACAAATTTAAACAGGCTCTTAAAAATTAGGTAAATAACCTCAGGCTAATTACCTTTGTGCTATGACAAAGTATGAAGAGCTTTTAGCATTCCTAAAACGGGAAAATAACGAGAAAGCGGAGTTGTTGGAAGAAGAAATCAACATCATGGTCCATAAGTTGAAGTTCTTGCCGGCCGAAAGCTTTCCTTCTGTAGCAATACTTCGTCAAAAAGACAATTTCAAACCGACTTCCCCTGAAAGTCTCCTTGAAAAAACAACTTTAGCGGGTGCTAGACTTGTTACAGCCCTACATGAAAGACTAGATATCATTGTTATCTTACAAGACGACGACAGCCTCTACAGCCACTTACCGACATTACTTCAGCAGGATTGGATACAGCGCTCCCTAGCTTATCAATACAACAGAATTTATATCATCGAAAACCCTGATTTTGATACCGATTTACAGGAGTATTTAAAAGAAAGCGAGATATTAGCAGAAATCTTTCAACCCAAGTATTTTCATTTTGGACATGAAGGTAATGGATGGATTAAATTCGATATAGCCAACTAAGCGAATCTTTTCCGCAATAGCACATATAGTTTTTCAACTGTCTGCGGTTTATCCGACCAACCGTTCTTCAAGGCATAATTGGATTGCAAGAAAGCATCGGCTTCCGCAAAGTTATCAAACCTATTCACCAGTTCTATCGCTTCACTATAAGCCAAACTATAACCGTTAAACAGATCCTTAATAAACAACAGTTTATCATTCAAGTTAATAGCCGTCTTGATATCCAACACCTTGTCGGAAGAGGAAGTCGATGTTTTAAATTGTTGTGTAATATTCCGGCCGGCAAGCTTCTGTTGATGGATAAGCTCATTAAGGCTTAATGGCTTACTTGGGGTATCGTGATCTATTTCTCGCTCAATATGACTCGCGGCTTCCTCCAAAGTAACTTCTTCTCGAACTTCGGGAATATTCTCCGCTACGGACACCACTTTCTCCTCTTCCACGACAGTAGACACGATTGAATCAGGTTCTACACTTTCAGTCAATGTTTCTCCCGTCTCATTTTCAGGCTCCGCCGTCAAACTCTTTTCCTCTTCTACCTCCTCCTCAGCCTCAGGTATTTCCTCAAATGTAATTTGGACATCAACTTCTTTCTCTTGGAAATCAGTCTCAGGCGTGAAAACAGCAGATTCTTCTACATGCGAATGATCGGACAAGGACTGCGACTGCTGCTCGGCATCAGTTTGCTCGACAACAGGGGCCACTACGTCTTCACTTTCCTTCTCAATGTATTTCAAGGCTTTAATATGGCTGGACAAATAGTCAATACTACCCGCTAACAAAGTCAACTCCGTTCTGTCTGTATTCTCTATAGATTTTAATTCCAGATATCTCGCATTAATATCGATGAGCAGGTTATCTATTTTCTCAAAAAGTTGATCCTTTGAAGTTGGCATAAGACTTGAATATATTGTTAAAGTAAAACCAATGGGAACGAAAAAAACATCATTCCATCTTGTACTTCAAAAATAAGATTTAATTTCCATATTCGTAAGGATATGGTGAAGGATTTAAAGTTTCTTAACAAAAGAAACGTGCTTTATCGATACCTGATAAAATATGTTACAAATGTTGGCCCTATGGCTACAACTGGCTAGTAATTCTTTCATCCATGGGGTTGACGGCCGAACGATAACGATGAATTAGCTTGCCATTTTCATCCACCAAGAATTTTTCAAAGTTCCATTTTATATCACCGGTAAAATCAGGGTTATCCTCTCCTGTCAAGTACTTAAATAAAGGTGCGATATCCTTGCCTTTTACGTCTACTTTTTCTGCTAACAAAAATGTCACCCCGAAGTTCTTTTCACAGAATTCCTGTATATCCGTATTGGTGCCGGGCTCCTGATTCCCGAAGTTATTCGCAGGAAAGCCTATAATCACCAATTTGTCACCATACTGTTCATGCAATTTCTGCAGATCCTTATACTGCTTGGTAAATCCACACTTGGAAGCCGTATTGACAATCAGTACTTTTTTTCCTTTGAAGGAGGACAGCTCTATTTTCTTTCCCTCTATGGAGGTAAAAGAATAATCGTAGATCGATGGGGAAGTCATCAATACATTTAATATCATCAGTAACATCGTAGTCATAGCTTTAAAGTTTAACTTATATAATTAACACCTATATCCATTTGTTTCATTTCCCGTTCAACAATAAACCGAAAAAGATCTTCAATGGGCGATTTTAATATTTTGCCCACTTTGATACCATGCAATTTACAAACTTTCGCTAAATGTAAATCAAAATGGTACGCAATACTTCCCACAAAATTGCATTCATGGTCCCAGTAATTGGGATAAGTCATAATATTGGTGCGCACAAACTCATCAAAACCATCAGTCAACACCTTATCAATGTAAGGATGCAGTCGATTTTCTTCCATAAAGAGGGCAAAGGAAGCCAAATAGGCATTCGGACGATCTTTCTGATAAACATTTTTGATAACAATATCTTTATTAAGCCTATACTTTTCTCCAAAAGTTTTAGCTAAATCCCTTGGCATCTCTCCGTATAAATACCGGGTCAATAGAAGCTTACCGAACCACGAACCTGAACCCTCATCACCTAAGACATAACCTAAACCCTGGTGGCTAGGCATCAAGTCCTTTCCATCATAATAACTGATATCCGATCCGGTACCTAGCGTAGCTACCAACCCTTTTTTATGCCCACAGGCCGCGTATGCACACCCCACTAAATCACTCTCCACGCCAATAAAAGCATTCGGAAAAAAGGTGGTCAGCGCATTGGAAACAATTTCCCTCCTATCCGGTGTTACACAGCCTGCACCGAAGAAATAAACTTCCCTGATCTCATCGATATAAGGAATAATTTCCGGCACATCCTTCATCACCCTTTCGATTTCTTTCTCATTGACAAAAAAAGGATTGAGACCTTTAGTCCTAAAACGAAGGGGTTTGCTATCCGGTACATTCAACATCCACTCCGAACTGGAAGACCCACTGTCTGCAACTAAAATCATAATTAGTTTCTTTCTTAATCTTGCTTTCTTCTTTCAAACTTACATAAAAAAGCTGAATTACAATGTAGAATTACTCCTAATCCTATTTTGAACAAGCCTAAATAACCAGTAGATTTGACCTTATATATTTATCTTTTCCATTAATTACGGTATATGAACTCAAGCATCGCATTCCACCTATCTTTCTCCGAACCTCAAGCACACTATGTCGACGTGCAAATGATCCTACATGGATTTCAGGATCGGGAGTATCTCGATGTGAAAATGCCTGTTTGGGCTCCCGGGTCCTATCTGGTTCGGGAATATGCCAAAAATGTCGAACGTCTTCAAGTACAAACCGATAAAGGTGTTCCTGTTCGTTTGGAGAAAACGAACAAGAATACTTGGCGTATTTTCACCAAAGGACAGGATGTTTATATTCGATATAGTGTCTATGCCTTTGAACGATCGGTACGGACAAGCTTTATTGATGCACAACATGCATTTTTAAGCCCGGTGGGAATTTTTCTCTATGTAAGCGAACAGCTTGATCATCCCGTACAAATCACTATTGACCTACCTTCAGGATGGCATAAGATATCTACTGGACTGCCAAAAGTAAGCGACTACAGCTTCCTGGCCGAAGACTTCGATATCCTTTATGATAGTCCCTTTGAGATCGGCAACCAAGATACTTGGCTTTTCGAGGTCGACGGAACATTGCATGAATGTGCTATGGTAGGCAAAGCAGACTATGACAAGGATCAGCTGAGCTTAGATATCGCCCGGATAGTACGAGAAGAAAACAAAATATGGGGGTTGAATCCGAACGATTATTATCTTTTCATTACGCATCATTCATCAAGCTCAAGTGGAGGACTAGAACACCTCAACTCCACGGTATTGGCAACACCTAGATTCCATTATTCCAACAGCCTGACCTATAAAGCTTATCTCAGCTTAGTGGCTCATGAATACTTCCATCTTTGGCATGTCAAAAGACTTCGCCCTAAGGCATTAGGTCCTTTCAACTACGATGTGGAAAATTATACGACAGCCCTATGGATTATGGAGGGTTTTACGGCTTATTACGACAATCTTATTATACGAAGGTGCGGTTTTTATGACGAAATGGAATACCTACAGCAGCTCGCTGCTGATTTCAACACGGTCTACAACCGCCCGGGATACGAAATACAAAGCGCGGCCTCTGCCAGTTTTGACACTTGGATCAAACAATACAGACCGGATGAAAATTCGCACAACACATCTATATCCTATTATAACAAAGGTGCTATGCTGGCCGCAGCACTCGACCTCAAAATCATCGCCCATACGGGCGGAACGAAAAGACTTGATGATATACTCCGCCTTGCCTACGAAAGATTCTATTTGATAGACAGTAGAGGCTTTGAAGAACAAGAATTTCAAGAGTTGGCGGAAGAAGTCACCGACATGGATCTCTCGGAGATTTTCCAAGCGGCACACCAGCTTATCGAACTGGATTATAATAGTTACTTAAATGCCGTAGGCTATGAAATCCTGGATGCTAATAAAGAAAGTAAATCACTTTCGCTAGGCATCAAAATCAGTAACAACGACATCCGCGTGATCATCAAAAACATCGATCGGGACTCGGCAGCCTGGTTAGCAGGCCTGCAGGTGGACGACGAGCTTATCGCCATTGCTGGTTATCGTATCGAAGGAAATGGCAGAGCCATTGACTATGTCCTAGGAAGCGCTCAGCCGGGTGACGAAGTACAGATTGTCGTAGCCAGGGATGGACTGCTCGAAACTATCCCCGTCAAACTCCAGTATGCCGATAAGCGATCTTTTTCAATCCAAAGACTAGAAAATGCCTCGGAAGAGCAAAGACGCCTCGGAGACATTTGGTTGACGTTGTAAAAGTAAAGACAAGACTTATCCAGTCTCTACCTTTTAGAATTTATACCGTATTGTAAAGCCCAAAGGATCTACCCATCTGATGGACGATTCCTGAAGAAAATCCAAATAAGGCTTCGCGTCCAATGATACAGCTATCGGGGTAGTTGGTATGTCATACGCAATCCCGATGATACCATCGACACTTAATAGGAGATCGGACGAAGCAGGTATCGTGTTGCCAAGCGCATCTTTATATGTTTTGTACCTCATGCTACCAAAACTTCCACCAAAGCCATAATACCAAGAAAAGTTGTCTGCAATAGGTTTATGGTATTGATAGAGGCCCACCAAACGAAAGCGACTGGTACGAGATGAGCTTTGTACGCTCAGAATCCCTTCTAATGCACGGTTCTCAGTAAGCGAATACCGATAGCTCACCCCTGTAGCACTTCCAAAACGCACGCCGATAGCATGTTGACTATCCAACTGGGCAAAAGAATTTTCGAAAAAAAAGAATGACAAAATTAAAAAAGAAACGACACGTAAGTTATTTACCATAAAAACTAGTTTTTTGAATGTCCAAAAATAGAAAATTTCACAACTTCATAACGACAAAAATTATACCTCGGTATATTTTGACGGTAAAATTATAATGATCACACTAAACAAACCGGTATATTTTTTA
>JBEBWF010000106.1:0-8004 GCA_040392285.1 Sphingobacterium sp.
TGTTGAATGAGCCGGTGTCGGGGAGTGCGGCAAACTGGAACAGGGTATCAGCGTTGGCGATAAATGCCATACGGGCCAAAGAAGCCGATCGGACGATTGTTGTGGGTGTTTGCACGGCTGGTGGTAATGTGCGGTATGCGGACCTTACCTTGCCGTCGACGCACAATATTCTGCTGACTTACCATTACTACGGTCCCTACCTATTGACGGCTTACGGCCTGTCATCGACCACCGGTGGGCGTACGGATATTCCTATCCAGTACCCTGGGCAGCTCGTACCGGATGAATGGATCAGTCAGCTGCCGTCTGATTGGCAGTCTACAGGTCAACGTGTATACACAAGAGATGTTTTGGAAACAAACATGCAGGCGGGTATGAATATGGCACAGCGGTTGAATGCTCCTGTATTTGTGGGTGAATTTGGAACCTTAAATACCGTGCCTGAGCCGAGCCGTTCCAATTGGTACAGGGATATGGTTTATATCATGAATAAATACGATGTTCCCTATACGTCTTTCGACTATAAAGGAAAGGGATACAGTGTGGTTAATGAGAATCGTACATTACGTTTTCCGGGTATCATTGATATTTTAACCGGGAAGTAATACTTTCAGTGCTAAAATAAAGGCGATTTACAAGGGGCAGTCCAACAAGGACCGCCCCTTGTTTTTTGAAGGTTTTGCGCAACATTAGGAAATGATGAGTGGGGATTGGGATATTTGAAACAGTTTTTTTATTTGGAAGCTTAATTTGAAATAACTACATTTGATAGTATCACGTATAAATTAAGATAGGATAAAGGATCGCCCTTTATTTTTTTTAGACAGGGAATGTGTACGTACCCAAGTTATGTAACAAGGTTTTTGGAGATCTAGATTATTGCTTGTCAAGGCTTGACTATTTATCCAGAAAGTAACTGCTCACAGATGAATACAAAAAATTACAGCCTATTTCTGCTTACCCTATGGATGATGATGTGCGTGCTTTTACAGGCGCAACCATCCGGTATAGCTCCTTCGGATTTTAAGGTTAAGGGCTTTCACCTGGACCTGAGGATACAAGTGATGACGATGCCGGCATTGAAGTCTTTCGCCAAAAAATTGAGTGAAAATGGCATCAATACATTGGTCATGGAATGGGAGGGAACTTATCCCTTCAAGAACCACCCCTTGATAGCAAACAGGTTTGCTTATTCCCGCGAGGAAGTGGTTGATTTTATTGCTTATTGTAATCAGCTGAAAATCGATGTGATACCGCTACAGCAGAGTTTTGGTCATGTGGAATATATCTTGAGACATCCTCGCTACAAGGAACTTCGCGAAGATCAAAAGGATTATTCGCAGGTGAATCCCTTGAAGGAAGATTTGAACCGGGAATTGTTTACGGAGCTCTACCAAGACTTGATTTCTACACATACGTCTGATTATATACATATAGGTGGCGACGAGACTTATTTGTTGGGGCATTCGCCCGAATCACAGAAGAAAGTGGCAGAACTGGGCAAAGGGAGGTTGTATGGGGATTTTATCAAATTGCTTTGTGATATTGTCGTGGGATTGGGCAAACGGCCTGTGCTCTGGGCAGATATTGCGCTGAAGTATCCGGATGCATTGCAGGGACTGCCTAAGGAAACGGTTTTCGTGGATTGGAACTATGGTTGGGATATCAATATGTTTGGTGACCACAACAATTTGTTGAACAGTGGTTTTGAAATATGGGGGGCTCCTTCTATACGGAGCCATCCGGACAATTATTTCCTGACCCAATGGGAAAAACATTTTCAGAATATACGGGATTTCATCCCTTTGGCCAGAGGCTTCGGTTATTCCGGTCTTGTCGTGACTTCATGGTCTACTTCGGGCCTATATTCGACAATGTGGGAATCGACTCGAGATATTATTGATCTGTATGCTATCCGACGGGTGTACCCCATCACGGGCTTCAATATGCTGATTGAGGCTTTTTTTAAAGGAGTAAACAATGCTAAACCTTTGGATGTCGAACAGTTTGTCCTCGGATATGCACAAAAGCAATATGGTTTTGACGCAGCGCAAGCAAAAGAGTTTTGGACGGCCCTGAAAGCTGTACCTTATGAGATTGTGCAAGGCCGGATCAGTAATCCCGATGTGCCAATGTCTTCTTTTTTGGACAGTGCAGAAATGGTGGCTTCTACCTTGCACCGGCTTCAACCCAGGCTGAACCAACAGGAGTTTGCGCACTACCGCTTGATGGCCGATATCCGCCTACAGTATTTAAAGTATATGGCTATAGAAAAAAGGGTGAACGCTGTTGATTTCAGTGCGGAAAATATACCCGAGGTATTGGCTGCATTGGAAGCCTTGGATACCGCCGATCTGGATGAACGTTTTATCCGATTGAACAAAGACGACTTTTTCGAAGCGGAGCTGAAGCAGGAGAATGAATACCGAAATAGTAAAATACGGCTGTTGCATCAGCGCCTATCTAAAAATAAAGTGGATGAATAGCGTTGTTTGAAAACAAAATGGCCCTATGTTAAGTTATAGTTTTGTAATGATTACCATTATTTTATATTTTTGAAAGAGCAATCCGTTAAAAGCGGACCTATAGCATGAGATAATGCGACCAGTAACCTTAAAAAAATAACCTAATGAAGAAGGTGTCTGAAGCGGTTTTTGTAAGTTTTAAATCGGGATATTCTCGAGCATTTCGAACAATATTTGAGATGTACCATCGGATTATTCTTCAGCACGCTTATGGGTTTTGCCATAATAGGGAAGAAGCCGAAGAAATTGCGCAAGATACCTTTACGCAGCTTTTTATTTACCGGGATAGAGTCCAAGACGAAGAAAGCATATTGCCCTTTCTTTATGCGGTTTCGAAGCGGATCGCGATATCCCACTTTCGCCGTAAGGTCCTGCGTGAGGAAGCTTTAGTGCATATAGCTACTCGTTCTAACCGAAACTCGTATGATACACAGGAAACGGTCCTGATAAATGAATTAAACGATAGCCTGGATAAAATTATCGATGAACTGCCGCAGCAACAAAAAAAGGTGTTTGTACTGAACAAGATGGATGACCTGTCTTATCAGGAGATTGCGGAACAGCTTGCTCTATCGAAGAACACCGTGAAAAACCACCTCACTGTGGCTACAAAGGTTGTTCGGCTTAAGCTGCAGCGGCTGATGTACTTTTTTTTCTAATTTTTTTTAATCTGCCTAGTACGATTTCGGGAGTTGTGCGATATCATTGATATAAAAGCACCAGAAATTGAATAAACCACGATTAATATATCTTATTAAAAAGTATCGGCAGGGCAAATGCTCCGCTATTGAAAAAGCCGAGCTTTATGAATTGATGCAAAATTCACAGGTTGAAAAAGAGATTTTACAGCTGTGGGATCAGTTGCATGAGGAAAAAAACATTGATGTTGCTCCGGATGAAAGCGACCGGCTGTATGAACGTATCTTGTCTCAGCCTGAAGTGCATACCGTTGTTCGTGGTACCTCGAGCAGCATTTCCAAAAGACTATGGCAGTCGAGGCCGCTACAGGTTGCTGCGGTAGCTGCTGCACTAGTCCTTTTTTTTGGTGTCTATCTGGTGATTTCCCAATTAAGTTCGGAACAAAAAGAAGGTTTTCCTGGAGTTTCGGAAACACGTACAGCCGTGTTGCCCGGTAGTAACAAGGCGCGTATTGTCTTTGAAGACGGAACTTATCAGGAGTTGGGGGATGGTGCAGTGGAAATAGAGGGGAGCAATTTTTTTACCATAGGGGGCGGTGATGAAGGCCTTTCTTACCGGGAATCGTCAAAGGCGGGTGGAAGAGCAACTGGAGTGCATACGCTTATCACGCCGATTGGTGGAGAATATATGGTCCGCTTAGCGGACGGAACCAAGGTGTGGTTGAATGCGAATTCAAAGCTGAAATATCCAGCTTCATTTCAAGGGGTTGGCATCAGGGAAGTTGAATTGGAAGGGGAGGCTTACTTTGATGTAGCCAACTTGGAGGTCAGCCGTAAACGGGTTCCTTTTGTTGTAAAATCAAAAGGACAGGTTGTAGAGGTGTTGGGCACGGAGTTTAATATCAATACCTTCAGAAGCAAAGTAACAACAACACTTATCGAGGGAAGTGTAAAGATTTCTTTTGCTAGTGGATCTGTTGGCTCGTCTCATCTTCTGAAACCTAATGAGCAGTCGATTTACGACAATCAGTTGAAAAAAATAAATATTGTACAAATAGATCCTTACTATATAACGGCTTGGAAAAACGGAGACTTCGCCTTTGACAAAGCGCCGTTGGAAAATGTAATGGAGGATATCGCCAGATGGTATGATGTCGATGTAGCATATAAGTCGGATGTAAGTGATGTCAGGTTTTCGGGCAAGGTGTCCAGGTTTGAGAATATCGAAACTTTACTTCAAACGATAGAATGGACGGGATCTGTAAAACTAAAACTGAACGGAAGGAGGATTACCGTTATGAAATAAAGGAATTAGTTATAAAAAAGATAGGAGGTGTTACCAGCACCCCCTAAAAATTTAGTCGAATAGACTAGCGATTGAAAACTAACGTGTTAAATTATAAACAACCGAATACAAATGTATAAAAAAAATTGGTTAGGCATATTACTATGGGAAATATGCCGTGCTAGAACAAATCCTGTAGTAATGAAGCTATCGTTAGCCCTGCCTTTTCTACTTGCGGCGACATTGCAGGTCAATGCATCTGCCATTGGCCAAGAAGTTACCCTTCAGCGGAAGAACGTCAAGTTAGACTACGTACTCAAAGAGCTGCAAAAGCAAAGTGGGTATAATATTCTATTTGATCAGCGGATCATTCCAGAATCTGCGCGGGTAAATGTCAATTATAAAGATGCCCAGCTCAATCAGGTGCTGGATGAGGTGCTGGATCCTTTTGGTATAAAGTACAAACAAACGGGGAAAAATATTGTGCTGAACAAAGAAGCGGTATCCAATCCACAAGCTGTTCAGGCAAATCAGCAACAGGCTCCGATCAGAGGGAGGGTGCAGGATGCCAACGGTTCACCTATTGCAGGTGTTACGGTACGTCGTAATGAAGGTGTTGGCGACGGTGTCTTGACGGGGCAGGATGGTGCTTTTTCCATTGTTGCAGGACCGCAGGACAGGCTTACCTTCTCTTATGTGGGTAAAGAGTCGATAACAGTCACTGTAGGAGACAGAAGAGAACTGCTGATTGTACTGCGGGATCAGACGGTCATGATGGATGACTTGGTCGTTGTAGCTTATGGCCAGCAGAAAAAAAGAAATTTAACCGGATCTGTTGTCTCGGTAGGTAGCGATGAAATCGAGAAAACGAGCCTTCAAGATCCGATTTCCATTTTACAGGGGCGGGCAGCAGGTGTGCAAATCACCTCCAACTCGGGAGCTCCGGGGGGCGAGATGACAATCCGCGTCCGGGGAAATTCTTCCCTGAATGCAGGGAACAACCCACTCTTTGTGGTGGATGGTGTTCCGATAGAGTCCAATTCGTTGTCTTCTTTGAATGGAACGGAAAGCTTTGGACTAAACCCATTGGCTGACATTAACCCAGATGATATTGCCTCGATAGAAATTCTTAAAGATGCAGCCTCTACAGCGATCTATGGATCGCGTGCGGCGAATGGTGTGGTATTGATCACGACAAAACGTGGCGCGGAAGGTAAGGCTCAGGTAACGGCTAATTTCATGACGGGGGTGAGTTCAATCACCCGTTATCTGGATGTCTTGAATGCAAGTCAGTATCGTGCAGCGGTGATCGACTCCTATAACAATATGGATACTCCCGAAGATCCGTTTTGGACAATCATCGATTCGTTGAACCCTTCGAATACGGGTGATATTGACTGGCAGCGGGAGCTGTTGCGGAGTGCAGGGCAATATAAAGTGGATCTTGCAGTCCGTGGCGGAAGTGACAAGGTGCAGTATTCATGGAGCAACTCTTACTTGAACCAGGACGGTATCATCATTAGCAATAATTATAAGCGGATTACTTCACGCTTGAATGTTGATTTTAAAGTTTCTGACAGACTGAAGATCGGGCAGAGCCTTGCTTACACCAATGCGACGAACAATCGTATCAATGCGGGTGGAACGGGAAACCTGAGTGTTATTCGTGAATTGCTGGTCAGGCCTCCGGTCATGTCCATGTATTTTCCGGACGGATCATTGAATGGTTATCAACTGGGGCGGCGGAATCCGGTCGGTATTGCAATGCATGCGACGCATTATAACAAAAGCCACCGTATCATCGGTAGCGAATATCTGGAATATGAAATTCTGAAAGGCTTGAGTTTTCGCAGTAACCTGCATTTTGACCTGATCACGATGAAGGAAGATGAATTCATGCCTTCAATCCTGGATTATAGAGAGGGGTACAATACCGGAGCGGTCCGAAGTACAAACAACATTACTTGGGCAAATGAAAACATCCTGCGGTACAACAGGACATTCGCCAGTGACCACAACTTCGGGGCTTTGGTCGGGTTCAGTTTGCAAGACTGGAGATTCGAGCGGACCGGACTGAACGGTATGTTTTTCCCAAGCGATGATATCCGGACGTTGAACGCGGCGAGTGTGATCTCCAATAAAGATTCGGAGGGAGTGGATATCAATACCGTTGGCGAGAGTGCGATGCTTTCTTATTTTGGTAGGGCATCGTACGATTATCAAGGAAAATACTTAGCTGAAGTCAACCTAAGGGCAGATGGTTCTTCAAGATTTGGTCGTGACCAGCGATTTGGTTTCTTTCCATCAGCTTCTGTCGGCTGGCGCTTTACAGATGAATCATTTCTCGAAGGCATTCAAAATGTCATGAATGATGGTAAGCTTCGCTTTAGTATGGGTAGCACCGGAAATCACGCCATTGGAAACTATACTTCCCAAGGTGAGTTTTTAGTCGGGCAAAATTACCTGGATTATTCGGGAGCAGCACCAACAGTCATGCCTAATGCCGCTCTGACTTGGGAAACCACCGTACAGTACAATGCGGGACTGGATTTGTCATTTTTGGCAAACAGGGTTACCTTAACTGCGGACTATTATGTGAAAAATACACGGGATTTGCTCTATAGTGTGCCTATTCCGACCACGACGGGATTTGGTACCATCACTCAAAATATTGGAAACATTCAAAACAAGGGTGTTGAGTTCCTCTTGTCGACTAAAAACTTAGTGGGTAATTTCGGATGGACCACCAACTTTAATATCAGTGCAAACAGAAACCGGATTATATCCCTTCCCGAGGAATTACTGACCAATGGCTATATACAGAATGGTGCTTACCATATTTTGCGGGAGGGACAGCCTATCGGTATTTTCTACGGTTGGAGATTTGACGGTGTATATGCGTATGATACCGACAACGTGAATGAAGTTAGGCAAGGTAGTTCATCTGGTCCTATATTCAAAGGAGGGGATCCGATCTGGCATGATATCAATGGAGACCATATTATTAATCAAGACGATAGGCAGGTCATCGGTAATGCTGAGCCTAAGTTTTTCGGCGGTTTTTCCAATGACTTTTCCTATAAGAACTTCTCGTTGAACGTCTTGTTACAATACGCGTATGGCAATGACATATATAGTGAAATAAATCACCAACGAAATGCCATCGTACGGTATAATAACCTTTCTACGGCTGCCTTGACAAGATGGCGCCAGCAGGGAGATGTTACCAATTATCCGAGACCATTAAGGGATGATCCTTTGGAGAGCGAAAGCCGGGTGCAGAGCCGCTGGGTAGAAGATGGCTCCTATATCAAGTTGAAAAATGTCAATTTGCGGTATCGTTTCTCGCCTATGTGGGCCAGCAAGATTGGCATACGGAGTCTGGATGCCTTTGTGACAGGGACAAACCTGATTACCTGGACAAAATATACTGGATTTGATCCGGATGTAAATTCGTATGCAGGATTACGGGTAGGTGTGGACGAAGGGTCATATCCGCAAAGCCGCACATTTGTTTTTGGTTTAAATATAGGTCTTTAAGATATAGGTCATGAAA
>JBEBWF010000107.1:0-7876 GCA_040392285.1 Sphingobacterium sp.
AGTTAATGTATTTTTGGTGGAAAATAAAACAGAAATGTGTACGCTATTCCCTGTTAGGATGATACAGACTATAACTTATTAAAATATAACTACATGTAATATTTTCTTTGCAAGGATACTGTTCGAGCGAATGTTTGGTGTGCATTTGTTATCTTCATGATTTAGGATATGGCGCGCTCTATTTAAAATTTATGAAATTTTTTCTTCCTTTTATCATCGTTATTGGGCTAATTTTGGATACTTCTTATAGCTTTAGGTCATCCAATCAGATTTTTGACACCATATCGCGACGAATTCATCTAGAACAGCTGGATCAAGTAGCGGATGTCGGAGGACTGGATAGTGTGGTCACATTAAATCTGTCCGAATTGGATGTGGAAAGCGGCCGATGGAAGGGCGTCGATTATTTTGACCACAAGCGCATTAATCCCAATTGGCTACCTATTCTTGAGAAAATGAGAAAACTGACTGTAGCCTATTCTCATCCTCAAAGTAAATATTATGGTGATACTACGCTGTGGAAGGCTATTAATCGAAGTCTTTCCTATTTTTCGAATCACGATCCAATTCCTTATTGTGACAATTGGTTTCAACAAGGGATTACAAGACCTCAGAAGCTAGCCTTAAGTCTGATCAATATGAAATTTGGTCTATATCCTTTAGATGAACCTGTTCGGAATAGTACTTTAGCGGTCATTTGCAGAGATACTGCAGTAACCAGCAACGGTCGGAATAACCCGATGCATAAATACAATTTTGGGGCAAACAAAGCAGAAATTGCGCTGGGATGGATCTATATAGGAGCTTTAACAAACAATAAGGATATGCTTGAGGTCGGTGTACGCGAAGTATTTGCGCCGATTTCTTATACAACAGGTGAAGGGATACAGCATGATCTGTCCTACGATATGCATTACGGTTATTTGTATAATGGAGCCTATGGCCTCGTCTTTGCCAATAGCGTTGTTAAATCTGCTCATTACCTCTGGGAGACACCTTATGCGCTTCAAGGGGAGAAGCTTGATTTATTTCGAAAATTTATTCTTGAATCAGTGTTTGGTGTCATGCGAGGACCTTGGATGGATTGGAATGTATTAGGAAGAGGTATCTCCCGTATAAATGCTACAAAAATGAATTTAGATAAACTTCTTGCCGGGCTGCAACAAATTGACCCCTATGCGGGGCAACAGTATGAAGCTATTCGTCTACGAATGAGGGGAGAGAAGCCGCTTTCCTATGCCGTTCAGCCCTTGCATCGGGTGTATTGGAGTACGGATTTTACGGTACATAGCCGACCCTTCTATTATTTATCCATCCACGCCGTATCCAACAGGAACCATGCCCAGGAAATCGGAAATATGGAAAACTTACAAGGGTATTGGGGAGCGCAGGGTACTGTCAACCTGATGCTGAAGGGAGATGAGTATAACAATATTTTTCCCGTTTGGGATTGGGCAAAATTCCCGGGAAGTACATTGCCAGACACCATCCCTATTCTGCAAAATAAAGCGCCGGGTGAGGGGGATCGATGGGGCACAGATGCTTTTTCTGGCGGTGTCTCTGATTCCTTATACGGTGTCTCTGCTTATGTTGTTCGTCAGGATTTGAATACTTACTCAAAAAAATCATGGTTTATGTTTGACGAGGAAGTAGTCTGTCTAGGAGCAGGTATCCGGTCTACCTTACCCTATAAAGTAAGCACAACTGTCAATCAATGTATTTATGACGATGAAGGGATATACCTTGGACAGAACAGGAAACAGATGTATCTTCAGAAGAATACTCAGAACATGTATGACAATGATTTGAATTGGTTGATCCATGGTGGTATAGCTTATCTTTTCCCAAACAAAGGCACAGTTGAGCTGAAAGTCGATGATAGAAGGAGTGACTGGTCAACCATAAGGGGAGGAGACCGGCATTACAGGAAGCTGGAAGAGAAATCGGTCTTCCAGCTGACCTTGGAACATGGTGAAAAGCCGATCGATGCATCGTATGCATATATTATAGTACCTAATATCCATACGCCGGAGATGCTGCAAAAATATAGGAGTAAGGATAATATTATTATTATGTCTAACAGTGATCAGCTTCAGGCTGTCTTTCATAAAAAGTTGAAGATATGGCAGATTGTATTTTATGAAAAGGAGATTCCCTATACGGATGGACAGCTGAAGGTATGGACAGATATTCCCGCAGCTCTTATGATAAAGGAATTGAATAGAGGAATCTATCAGTTGCACGTGGCTGATCCAAGCCAACAACATAGTCGTATTCATGTCAACATAGCGACCGGAGGAAAGGCAGCAGCCCAGACCTATACAGTAGACCTTCCGCAGAAACCTTATGCCGGTCAAACGGTAGCCATTCAAATTGGTGAATAGGATAAAACTGTAAAACCGTTTGATTGTAGCACCGTGAAATTATAGAGATGGAAAATAAAAATGGGTGTCTATTGGCTTGCTATCATGCAGCCTCCTCGTTCTAAGTATTCAAATGCGATGACTTAAATGGCTTATTTCCAAGTTATAACTTGGATTTATGGATTTAAAATGGTATATTTGAAAACACCCCTTAAAAGAGCTCCTATTTCTTTACGAAAGCTATATATGCGCTTATTTTAAGGCGTATACTTTTCAAATTTTTTAAATTCCTTATTAATTAATGGCAAGAAATCAATTGACGTTCAGCAAAAAAGAACGTGCAAAAAAGCAAAGACAGAAACAACAAGAGAAACTGGAAAAACGAGAGTTGAGCAAATCCAATAACAACAAGGGCAAGCCTCTAGAAGAGATGTTTGCGTATGTGGATGAGTTTGGTAATATATCGGACCGACCACCAGAGAAGCGTTATGAATTTAAGGAGGAAGATCTCCAAAGACCTGCAGATCCAACCGAAGAGTTTAGGTATGGAAAGGTAAGCTATTATAATGAAATAGGACGTTATGGGTTTATCCGGGATAACGTTACGAGAGATACGGTCTATTTTAATGATAGGCTGGTAAACATCGTCTTGAATGTCGAGCAGAAAGTGAAGTATAAATATATACGGACGAAACAAGGGAATCAAGTTTCCGAAGTGGAGTTATCGAATGATTAAAGTGATTACTGTGATTTTTTATTAAACCTGTCACGTGAACTTAAAAACAGAAAGTAAATTATTATGGAGAAATATGTTATAGTCAGTTACCCCGAAAGTGTATCAACAGCCTTAAAGGTGAATTACAGCATTCAACTTGCGGGAAAACTACAAACGATAGAGTGCCAAGTGGACAATGGACAGCCTCTGCCTAAATGGTTGCAGCTACATAAATTTAATTTTGTATCCCTCAAAAAGCAAGATGCTTACAGCCTTTTGTTTGAAGAGAGCAAATACAATAAGAATTTGGATACTATTTTATTCATGGATAAGGTCTATGCCATGATTATGGAACAACGGAGTTTTCGTGTTGCTTGACAACTCGTAGATAGGTCTAATCATACTTCCCTTTAAGTAGGTATTTAACGTCATCTTCATTCAATGGTTCTAAACCGGTATAATATTCTCGCAGTAGAAAACGGTAGGAGATTATACCATGGTGATAATACGGGCCATCATTGGCTTTGAAGTACTCATAATAATTTTCATTTGCGAGTAGGGATATGGGTATACCCGGTCGAATAAAATACGTGGTATTTATAGGCTTGGGGAGTTCCAGGTCGGGCAACGCGCTAATGATAAAATCCTCTAAAGAACTACCAAGATATTTTTGGTAGGATTCGGATGATTTCGCTGCATTTCTGATCATCTTTTTGAAAGCATGTTTGAGAACAACCCTTTTGAAGAATGGCAGGTCATCAAATCTTTTCATGAGACCAAATATAGGATTAGGCTGATTTATGTCTATATCCACTTGTTGGGTGGTGAAAGGCATTTCCGGAATGGCATCGTCCGAGTTTACGATGCTGAAGGCCCAGCCTTCTCTGGTCATATTGTCGTAATCGTAGGCGAAGTACATATTTCCTAGCTTAGGTGAAGCCCTTGCATAAGTTTTAACGCGTATATCTTGATATACCTGATCTTTTTTCAGGTAATTTAGCCATGCACTTATATAATAAGCAAGTGCACCACCTTGGCTATGACCCGATATGAGGAAGTCACGATAGCCCAATTGATATAACGAATCGATTTTTGGTTGCATGTCGTCCGCCAAGAATGCAAAACCTATGAGAAATCCCGCATGCACGGCCGCCCTATCACTATCCGCCAGTTTATATTCAAATACATTGTCCTTAGCAAGTTGGATTTTCCCTTTAGCCGGAAGCATCGCCGAATAAAAATCGGCGAGAATAGAGGTCATGTTTGCTGTCGTTCCTCGTAGCAAAATTACGACCGTAGAATCCTGTCTTAACCATAGGTCCCACACGTTGTCAAGACCTATACCAGGTGACCGGTATAAAAACTCGTAATCCTGCTGGAAGTTTGAAAACCTTTGATGTGCGGTGGTGTCCGTAAATGCAAAATTTAATCGGAGTAATGCATCACATTCGTTGGCATCAAAGCCGGGAGCAATCTTTTTGAATTGCGCATGACTATTGCTTGGGAGAAAAAACAACCCTAGAACAAAGATCGTTAGCGATGCCAATAACCTGCAAGGAGAATTAAAACTGGTGGTTATCATAGTTAGTAATTTCAATGTAAATTGCTGTTAGTTCTATCAAGATAAATAAAAGTAATTAAAAAGCCTTGCTTGCCTGTTTATTTATTTACAAGCAGGCAAGGCTAATAATAATTCCATTACAATTTTAAGCCTTGTTGTAATACTGCCTCCGAAAAGCTTCAGGCGTTAAACCCGTGTGTTTTTTAAAGAACTTAATGAAATAGGAGGGATCAAAGAAATTCAAGTTCAATGCAATGGTCGAAATAGAAAGGTCAAAGTTCACGAGTAATCGTTTCGCTTCCAATAGCACTCTTTTTCTGATTAACTCGCCTGCAGATGTTTTCACGTGTTCTTGACAAACAAAATTCAAGTGATTTGAAGTCACATGGAGCATAGCGGCATAGTCCTTGGGTAATCGTAGTTCTCGAAAATGTTCTTCAATGAGTTCCAAAAACTTCATTACTAGCGTAGAATTGTGGTTGCTGCGGTTATAGACAATATATTCACGATTTATATTTTGTTCAACTCGTACAAAAAGTTGCAATAAATAAGTTGCTATCAACAGGGGCGAGGCAGTATTATCCGAAGATTCCACTTCTTTTAGCATTGCTTCAAACAACTTTATAATCTCACGTCGGGATTCCTCTTTTATGGTTAGGACTTGATTGGAGGAAAACAGATTGAAAAAAGGGAAATTATCCAAGATCTGGGAGTTTATAGACAGTTGATCGAAAAAGGTCGCTGAAAAATTGATTACGTAACCGTCCACCTCACCATCAAAGAGCCATTGATGGGTCTGATTCGGGCGCATAAAATAAATGAGGCCTTCTTCGATAGGATAAGTTTCGAAATCCAGTATATGCTGGCCGTTGCCCTTCGTAAAATAGACCAAATGGTAGAACGTATGCTTATGTACACTTTGCATATGCGGATTGTTTTCCAGATATCCATGAAACCGATCTATGTTAAAAAGGTCTTGAGATACCTTTTTTGTAACAAGGTTGCAGATGTCGTAATTAGGATAATTAGATTCCATTTTTATAAATGCCGGATGTTCAATGTTTTGATCTAGGGCTAAGATAACTATCTTTTCTAGGACATTCTTTATTCGGACAGTAAGAATAGGTAAATAGTACCATGAAATAAGTGGGTTGTACAGTGATTTACGATTTATTTACCCGTATTTTTGTCTATAAATTGTCGGATAAGTACAGTACCTCTAGTGCTGTAAATTATCATCGATTGAAGAGGAGTGAGGGAAACAGGATTGGCATAAAAAGGAGAAAAAAGAGATGGAAAATAATACGATTACAATCCCGCATGAATTTCAGAGTGCCCTTAAGGGGAAATGTCCTCGCTGTCGAACAGGAGATATGTTTGAGGGACCACTATTTAGCTTTAGGCCAAAGAAAATGAGGAGAACATGTCCATGTTGCGATCTGAAGTATGAAAAAGAACCAGGATATTTTTATGTTGCCATGTATGTAAGCTATGTTTTTGTTGTAGCACAATTGGTAACCGCTTGTGTCGGAACATATATATTGACGAGGAATATGGAGTCGCCGTGGCTCTATTTAATTATAGCTGTCATTACAACCATTTTATTCGCTCCATTTAACTACCGATATTCACGTATCGTCCTGTTGTATTGGTTGACACCACAGTTTAAATTCAAACCAGAATGGTTTAAACGGTGTCTGGAAAAATTGAATTAGGAGGTGTATTATTTTGTATATTTAGGCCATGAAGGTAGCCTTTTTTTCTAGCCAACCATACGATAAGAAATTCTTTGAAAAGGAAAATGCCTCCAAGAAAATTGAATTTAGTTTTTATGATACGCATTTAGGTCCGCATATTGTTCAAGCGGTAGAAAATGTTGATGCAGTATGTGTCTTTGTTAATGATCGCGTCAATAGAGAAGTTATACAAACTTTAGCGGAAAAAGGAGTTCGGATTGTCGCGTTGAGATGTGCGGGATTTAATAATGTGGATCTCGCTGCCGCCAAAGAATTTGGGGTCGCTGTATGTCGTGTGCCGGCCTATTCTCCTGAAGCGGTCGCAGAGCATACAATGGCTATGCTACTGACCCTCAACCGTAAGACACACAAAGCCTATAATCGTGTACGAGAACAGAATTTTTCTTTAAATGGTTTATTGGGATTCAATTTGCATGGACGTACTATTGGAGTCGTAGGAACAGGGAAAATAGGCAAATCGTTTACTCATATTGCGCTAGGATTTGGATGCCAAATAATAGCTTATGATATCTATGAAGATCCTGATTTGATTCGTAAAGGAGTACAATATGTATCCTTGGAACATTTGTATCGTCAAGCCGATATTATTTCTTTGCATTGTCCGCTCACACTTGAGAACAAGCACATGATCAATGCGCAGACTTTGTCTACCATGAAAGAAGGTGTCGTAATCGTAAATACCAGTCGTGGTGCATTGATAGATACTGCGGCAGCTATTGAAGCACTCAAAAGGCGTAAGTTGGGAGGGCTAGCTATCGATGTATACGAACAGGAAGAAAAGATATTCTTTAAAGATTTGAGTGAAGACATCATCGAAGATGATACACTTCAAAGATTGATGAGTTTTCCAAATGTATTGATTACGGCACACCAGGCATTTTTTACGGATGAGGCAATGACACAGATCGCTAAAGTCACCTTGCAGAATATTGAAGAAATCGTATTGGATCAACCTTTGTCCAACGCTAATGCATTGCTGACGGAGTGATTGTTGCCTCACCAACCATCTTACCGGATCTGTCCAACGGCTATGTCCATGTTTATTCCTTGCCCTGACCCGAAAATAGATGTATTGACCGGGTTCAAATCCGTCTTGATATGCTGTAAAGGAACGTGTAGTCGTGTAGACTTCACCCCATCGTGGTAATCCGCGACGGTCCATTTTTGTCGCAAAGCAATAATCATAGCGCATATCCCGACCTGTTGGTTTGTCTTCCCATGATGAATGGATTGATCTCACAGACAAAGTAATGTCTGCTATTTCTCTTGGTCTATTAAAGATATTTTCCTTCGTTTTTTTATATGTGATGGAGACCAGGCAAGCTTGACATGCCCTATGAAAACAGAAAACCCGACGATCGTCGGGTTTTCTGTTTTTCTGTGGAGCCGGAGGGATTCGAACCCTCGTCCAAACATAGTATGATCTACGCTTTCTACATGCTTAGCTTCTCTTTAGTTGTCGAGAGAGGGAAGGTGAGTC
>JBEBWF010000108.1:0-7755 GCA_040392285.1 Sphingobacterium sp.
CATCATAAATGGAGCTTAAAAGAGTAGTTGTTACAGGGTTAGGCGCACTTACACCGATAGGTAATACCGTCACAGATTATTGGAACGGGTTAATAAATGGTGTAAGTGGTGCTGCTCCTATTACGCACTTTGATGCATCGAAATTTAAGACGCGATTTGCGTGCGAGGTGAAAAATTTTGATCCTCATGATTTTATGGATCGCAAAGATGCGCGTAAAGTTGACCCTTTTGTGCAGTATGCTATCGCTTCATCAGATGAAGCTGTAAAGGATGCCAACCTTGATTTTGAAAAGTTAAATAGGAATCGCATTGGAGTGATCTGGGGATCGGGTATAGGGGGCTTAACTACTTTCACGGAGGAGGTGGCTAATTTTTCAAAAGGAGACGGAACACCACGTTTTAATCCTTTTTTTATCCCGAAAATGCTGATTGATATAGCTCCCGGTCATATTTCTATGCGTTATGGTTTGCGTGGTCCTAACTTTTCTGCGGTCTCGGCGTGTGCTTCATCGACTAATGCGATGATTGATGCATTCTCCTATATTCGTATGGGTAGGGCTGATATCATTATTACAGGTGGTTCAGAAGCAACAATCAATGAGGCAGGTGTCGGAGGATTTAATGCGATGCATGCGCTTTCTACTCGGAACGATGACCCCGCAACTGCGTCGCGTCCTTTTGATAAGGATCGGGATGGTTTTGTGTCGGGAGAAGGTTCGGGTGCTATTGTATTAGAGAGTTTGGAGCATGCTTTAGCAAGAGGTGCGAAGATTTATGCAGAGATGGTGGGTGGTGGTATGAGTGCTGATGCACATCATATTACAGCCTCACACCCAGAAGGATTGGGGGCGAAACTTGCAATGACTATGGCTGTCGAAGATGCAGGAATGCAGTTTTCGGATATTGATTATATCAATGTACATGGCACTTCTACCCCGGTAGGAGATATCAGTGAAGCTAAGGCTATAGTGGATTTGTTTGGCGAACATGCTTATAAGTTGAATATTAGTTCCACAAAATCTATGACCGGTCACCTTTTAGGTGCTGCAGGTGCTATCGAAGCAATAGCGGCTATCTTGTCAGTGAAGAATGATATTGTCCCTCCGACAATTAATCATTTTACGGATGATGCGGAAATAGATAGCAGATTGAATTTTACATTTAACAAAGCCCAAAAACGTGAAGTGAGAGCGGCTTTAAGTAATACTTTTGGGTTTGGTGGCCACAATGCAACCGTTATTGTGAAAAAATATCACGATTAATGTTTGTATAGACACATATTAAGAACTTGTGAATAGGTGGCTTTGAGGAAAGGCTGCCTATTTTCTTGTGATGAGGGAAGCATGACGTTTAAAATCTATAACCTTTACCTTTCGTCGAATAGACGGTATGTCAAAAAGCTGAAGAATATCCTTGGGTTTGTTCCGGGGAATATTAAGCTTTACCAAATGGCATTTAGACACAAATCTGTGGCTGTGACAATTAAAGAGGGGGTAAAGAATAGTAACGAACGCTTAGAGTTTTTAGGAGATGCTGTGCTGGGATCGGTAGTTGCTGAATTGCTTTTTAAGCTTTATCCATATCGAGATGAAGGCTTTTTAACAGAGATGCGCTCAAAAATTGTTTCCCGTGCTAACTTGAATCAGTTGTCGCGTAAGCTGGGTTTTGATAAACTTATAGAATATGATGCCAGGATGATCCACTACCCTTCGAAGCAGGGGTCCTTATTAGGAGATGCTTTCGAAGCATTAGTCGGGGCTGTTTACCTGGATAAAGGATACCGGTTTACCAAAGAGTTTTTGTGGATACGTATTATCAAACCACATGTCGATATCCATACACTTGAAAATACGGAAACAAATTTTAAAAGTAGACTGATTGAATGGTGCCAGCAGGAAGGTAAAGAAGTGGCATTTGTCCAGGTCGATAACCCGGAAGGTGAATCGGTAAAAATGTTTAGCATCGAAGTTCTTGTGAGTGGAAAGTCGTGTGGATTAGGCCGTGATTTCAATAAAAAAAGTGCAGAGAAGCTCGCTGCCGAGCGGGCGTGTGAAAACTTGAAAATCTTTCATTCGTAGGGGTTTTCTCGAATTACTCCTTTCCATAATTCGCTTTGTTATCTTACCTTTGCGACATGGCAAATATCAAACCATCTTTAGCAAAAGGTACCCGTGATTTTTCTCCGTTGGAAATGGAGAAGAGAAATTATATTTTCAACACATTAAAAAAAGTTTTTCAGAAATTCGGATATAATGAAATTCAAACACCGTCTTTTGAAAACCTAAGTACGCTTACCGGCAAATATGGTGATGAAGGAGATAAATTGATCTTCAAAATATTAAATTCAGGAGATTACTTGGCTAAAGCGCCTGAAGAGATACTGCATGAAAAATCAGCCCATAAATTAATTCCCCATATTACAGAAAAAGCCTTACGTTATGACCTGACGGTCCCATTTGCCCGGTATGTGGTCATGCATCAAAATGATATAGCGCTGCCATTTAAGCGTTTTCAAATTCAACCGGTTTGGCGGGCTGATAGACCACAAAGGGGGCGTTATCGCGAGTTTTACCAATGTGATGTGGATGTTGTGGGATCGGAGAGCTTAATAAATGAGGCAGAATTTATATTGATCTACCAGGAAGCACTCCATAATTTAGGTTTAAAAGATTTTACCATTAAGATCAATAATCGTAAAATACTAAGTGGTATCGCTGATGTTCTGGGCAAACCCGAGCTTATCGTGGATATGACCGTGGCGATAGATAAATTGGATAAGATAGGATTGGAAGGCGTTCATAAGGAGCTTTTGGAAAGAGGGTTTACAAATGAAGATCTGAAAAAACTAGAACCGATTATTTTGTTAGCGGGGGATAATGCCTCAAAGTTGGCGGCGCTTAAGAGCGTACTAGCGACGTCAGCAAATGGTTTGCAGGGGATAGCAGAAATAGAGGAAGTATTTGACTATGTTCGGCTGTTCATGGGTTCAGACGAGCTCTTGGAAAAATTCGTTGAGGTGGATATTACACTGGCGCGGGGATTGAACTATTATACCGGCTGTATATTTGAGGTGAAAACAAACGAGGTAGCGATGGGAAGTATTGGTGGTGGTGGACGTTATGACGATTTAACAGGTATGTTTGGCTTAAAAGGTCTTACTGGTGTAGGGGTGTCCTTTGGTGCGGATCGTATCTATGATGTGCTCGAAGAGTTAGATTTGTACCCACACACCCATGTGTCGAATACAAAACTGCTGGTGGTCAACTTTGACAAGGAGACTGAAAAAGTTACGCTCCCTTTAATTCATCTATTGCGTGGAGAAGGTGTTTCCGTGGAGCTTTATCCCACTGCAGCAAAACTAAAAAAGCAGATGGCCTATGCCAATGCAAAAAATATTCCATTTGTATTGCTTGTCGGGGAAGAGGAGATTGCCACAAAACAGTTCACGCTAAAAAACATGGAAACTGGTGAGCAAGGGAAGGTAGATCGCAAACAATTAATTCAAGTGTTAAAAGAAAGTTAAAGGGGGCTATTCGTAGGCTAATTTTATCAAAGTGTGATAAAAATAACTGAATTCGCATCCGGAACATACCCTTTTTATCGATATAAATTGTTAGATTTGTGGTCGATTAAGTAGAAATAAACGTTAAAATGAGTGCAACACCAATAACAAAAGAAACATACTTGGAATGGTACAAATCGATGTACCTCATGCGTAAATTTGAAGAGAAGGCTGGCCAACTGTATGGACAGCAAAAAATTCGTGGTTTCTGTCATTTATATATTGGTCAGGAAGCGGTAATGGCTGGTACGATATCGGCGACTAGACCTGATGATTCCGTGATTACATCTTACCGTGATCATGCACACGCTTTAGCTAAAGGCGTGTCTGCAAATGCTTGTATGGCTGAGCTTTATGGGAAGATAACAGGCTGCTCTAAGGGCAAAGGAGGCTCCATGCACTTTTTCTCTAAAGAGCATAAAATGATGGGTGGACATGGTATTGTTGGTGGGCAAATACCTTTAGGAGCGGGTATAGCTTTTGCAGAAAAATATTTGGGTAAGGATAGTGTTAATGTCTGCTTTATGGGGGACGGCGCGGTGCGTCAGGGATCATTGAACGAGACTTTCAATATGGCTATGTTGTGGAAGTTGCCTGTTATATTTGTTTGTGAAAATAACGGTTATGCGATGGGTACTTCGGTAAAACGTACAACCAATATGGAAGATATCTATAAAATCGGATTGGCTTTTGATATGCCGAGTATGCCGGTAGATGGGATGGATCCGGTTGCTGTACATACAGCCATGGATGAAGCCGTACAGCGTGCCCGTGCGGGTGAAGGACCTACCTTCTTGGAAATCCGTACGTATCGTTATAAAGGACATTCAATGTCTGATCCTGCAAAATACCGTACAAAGGAAGAGTTGGAAGCATATAAAGATAGAGATCCTGTATTGAGTATAAAACATGCGATCTTGGAAAATAAGTATGCTGATGAGGAGTGGTTCAAAAATGTAGAGACTGAAGTCAAACAAATTGTCGACGACGCTGTTAAATTTGCAGAGGAATCTCCATACCCAAGCGTCGAAGAGCTTTACCAAGATATCTATGTGCAGGAGGATTATCCTTTCATTATGGATTGATTTATTTTACACGTATTAAGAACAAAGATTAATCTACTAAAAATACATGGCTGAAGTAGTTAAAATGCCAAAAATGAGCGATACCATGACAGAAGGGGTTATCGCAAAATGGCACAAAAAAGTAGGAGATAAAGTTGATTCTGGTGACCTTTTAGCAGAGGTGGAAACAGATAAGGCAACAATGGATTTCGAATCATATCAGGAGGGTACATTGTTATATATTGGTCCTAAAGAAGGGGAAGCGGTAGCTGTCGATGCGATTATTGCAATCCTAGGTGAAGAGGGTGAGGACTATAAGGCATTATTGGAGGGCGCAGATAAGGGAACTCCGGCGACCGAAGCTGATGAGCCAACCGAAGAAAAAAAGCCTGAAGATGCTGCACAGGAAGACTCGGCGAGTGATGTCACGGCAGAGGATCTGGGTGTAACGGTGATTACCATGCCTCTTTTGAGTGATACCATGACTGAGGGTGTAATTGCCCAGTGGAACTTTAAAGTAGGTGATACGATTAAATCGGATGATGCGATTGCTGACGTGGAAACCGATAAAGCTACGATGGAAGTCACGGCGTATGCCGACGGTACGTTGTTGTATATAGGTGTAGAAGCTGGAGAGGCCGCGCCTGTCAATGGTATTATTGCTATCGTGGGACCTGAGGGAACGGATGTTACACCGTTGTTGAATAAAAAACCGGCTGCCCCTGCATCTAAAGACGAAGGAAAAGAAGTGAAAAAAGAGACATCAGAAGAAGTGAAAGCTACGGATAGTGCTGTTAGCGCTCCAAGTTCATCCACTGATGATTCGCGAATTAAAGCTTCGCCTTTAGCGCGCAAGATTGCGAAAGAAAAGGGCATAAATTTAAATGATGTAAAAGGCACCGCAGATGGTGGACGTATTGTGAAGAAAGATGTTGAGAGCTATGTGCCTGCGACTAAAGCAAGTGGAGCTTCACCAGCTGCTACATCTGCTCCAGAAGCGAAGACGATTACACTTCCACAGTTTGTTGGAGAAGAAAGATATACCGAAGAGAAAATCTCCCAAATGCGTAAAACGATCGCACGGAGATTATCCGAATCGTTGTTTACTGCACCTCATTTCTATTTGACGATAAGCATCGATATGGACAATGCTATGGCAGCTCGCCAACAAATCAACGAGGTTGCTCCAGTGAAAGTTTCTTTTAATGATATTGTGATCAAAGCGGTAGCTGTAGCGTTGAAACAACACCCAGCAGTCAATTCTTCCTGGGGAGGCGACAAGATTAGATTCAATGAACATACAAATATAGGAGTGGCCATTGCTGTGGAAGATGGATTGTTGGTTCCTGTCGTGCGTTTTGCAGATGGCAAATCTCTTTCTCATATTTCCGCCGAGGTGAAAGATTTTGCAGGCAAGGCCAAAGCTAAAAAATTACAGCCATCCGATTGGGAAGGGTCTACATTTACGGTCTCTAACTTGGGAATGTTTGGTATTGATGAATTTACTTCCATCATCAATTCACCGGATGGAGCTATTCTATCGGTTGGAGCAATCCAACAGATTCCTGTTGTAAAAAATGGTGCTGTTGTTCCTGGTAATGTCATGAAACTGACATTGGGCTGTGATCATAGAGTTGTGGATGGTGCTACCGGTGCTCAATTTTTACAAACTTTAAAAGGTTTATTAGAGGCGCCTATTCGCTTGTTGGCGTAAAACTATGTTATAAGTGAAAACTTAAAAGCCACTTTATAAGGATAGGGTGGCTTTTTTGTTCTTATTATTTGTTTGATCCATAAAAATTTTTTCTTGTGCGGTTTTCATTATTCTTTTTTGCTAATCTCCTATTTTGTTTATTCGTTGCCTGTTCTAATGCCCAAAGAAAGCAACAACAGATTGAAAGAAAGCAAGCGGACTTAGATAGTATTGCTTTAGTATATGATCCGCAGGAAGGTAATGAACAAATCGATGCCTTCATGCATAATTTGCATAAGCGATCCGGATTTAATGGTAATGTATTAGTCGCCAAAAAGGGTAAGATTATTTATCAGCATACATTTGGATGGGCAGACTATCTACATAAGGACAGTCTTAAAATTGACTCGAAATTTGAGTTAGCGTCTGTTTCAAAACCAATGACGGCCTTGGCAATATTGCAGCTGGTTGATCAAGGGAAGATTCGGCTTGATCAGCAGGTCGAAGAGTTTTTTCCGGGCTTTCCTTATCCGGGTATAACGGTCGAACAGCTGTTGACCCACCGATCTGGTTTGCCAAACTATGTGTATTTCGCGGAAACGGTTTGGACAGATAGAAAGAAAGGGATGAGCAATAGGGATGTCGTGAATTTGCTGATCGAACATAAGCCGGCAAGGTATGGTAAGCCCGATGGTAGATTCCATTACAACAACTCGAACTATATGCTTCTTGCAGCCCTTGTGGAACAAGTTACAGGTGTTCGCTTTTCGGACTATATGCTCGAACATGTTTTCAAGCCAGCAGGAATGAAGAATACCGCCGTATTGTCGAAAGTAGAATATGATAAAATTCCTACTGATGTCGTTGGACATGATCGGGTATGGCGAAGATCGGTTGTTCAGGACTATCTGGATGGCCCTGTAGGTGATAAAGGAATCTATAGCACGGTACAAGATATGTATTTGTTGGATATCGCCTTGAAAGAGGGGCGGTTGCTGAAAAAGGAATTATTAGATTCTGCCTATGTAGGTAGGAGCGATGCGAAGCGGGGGCTCTTCAACTATGGATACGGGTGGCGAACATTTACTCCTGTAGATGGAAAGATTGTCTATCACACAGGTTGGTGGCATGGTTTTAAAAACCTGTATGTTCGAGATTTGACAAACGATATTACCATAGTACTATTGTCCAATATGGTAAATGGCAGTCTAAATAATCTTGATAATTTGTATAGAATCTTAGAAATGCCTATTTTGAGAAAAAATGCATATGATGCCAACGGCGGATTTGTAGAACACTAAAAAATAAATTATTCCAATGAAACCATCACGAGCATACGTTCATAAATAGAGAATATGCTCATAATAGCTTCATTACCTTTAAAAATAAATTATTCCAATGAAAAAAACGTTAATATTGGGAGCTAGCACGAATCC
>JBEBWF010000109.1:0-7538 GCA_040392285.1 Sphingobacterium sp.
CTTTTTGGTAATCTAATTATGAATCTACTGACGACACAATTACACGGTATATCTAAAGGTCTAAAGACAGGAGATCTCAGCATTCCAGATATTGGGAATATGCTACCAGCTTCACTGATGTTGCACGATCTGGATGGCTTGCAGCCTGTAGGTTGCAGCTACATGAACAATTGGGGCTGTGAGCACCTGGGCACTTCTGTTGATGAAGTTAACGAACTGGGTGAAGCTTACTACGAACGATACTTTGTCCCCGAGGAATCCCTTGCTGCATTCGAAGGGATGAACAATTATCTCGATATAGGTGACTTCGATAAGCAATACAATTTCTTTCAACGGGTCAAACTACATGGAGACACGGATTACACCTGGTTTTATACGGTCTGTAAGGTCGTTCAGGTCAAGAGCTCTATAGGTACAGAAAACAAGATTATATTGCTTTCTTCACCAGTACTCGGCATAGACAATCTAATTGCCCGAGTGACCAAGACTTTGGATCAGGACTCCTATATACGGGCCAACTACCGTCGATTTGCCGAACTAACGAAAAGGGAAAAAGAAATCATTGTCTTATTGGCCAACGGTAAGTCTACACATGAAATTGCCGATCAACTATTCCTGTCTAGCCACACCGTCTCCACACACCGTAAGAATATTATCCGCAAGATCGACTGTAAATCCTTTGCCGAGTTACTGAAGTTTGCTTTGGCATTCGATCTTATCTAAACATTCTTTCCGCTCTCCTCCTCCAAGTGTCAATATGTACAACGGGAAAGCGATCTTGGCCGCAAACTAAGCACATAAGACATATGCAAAGGTAGACTTAATAATATCTACCAATATATGCTATCATAAATGGTAAAGCCTCCGTAATATCATAACTCCATAACCTCGTAACCCTATAATCACAGCCACAAATACAACTTCTTCAAAAAAAACCTATTTAATTACGAATAACACAACATTATATTATTTTTCTTAAAAAAAATACAAAATAATGTATTCTTTCTTCGTATATTAGCAAACTCTTTTGACGTTAATCAAAATTTTAAATAGAATGCAGCAAGAAGGACTTTATAACCCGGAATTTGAACATGATGCGTGTGGGGTAGGATTTGTGGCCCATATCAAAGGCCAAAAATCACATACGCAGGTGAAGGATGCATTGACGATGTTGGAAAACATGGAACACCGTGGTGCATGTGGATGTGACCCCGAAAGTGGGGATGGCGCTGGAATAATGATACAATTGCCTCATGAGTTTCTATGGGAAGAGTGTATTCATCTGGGCATACAGTTGCAAGAACCCGGCTACTATGGCGTGGGTATGGTTTTCTTACCTAAGGAGGCCGAGCTGAACCGCACATGTAGACAAGTTATTCAAGAAGCTGCGGAAGACCGCAAGATGGATTTTCTGGGCTTCCGTTCTGTACCCGTCAGTCGGGAGGGTATAGGTCCAACCGCCTTGAGTGCTGAACCCGAAATTGTTCAGTTTTTTGTAGCAAGGCCTGAGGGTATCACCGATACAGAAGATTTTGAACGAAGGTTATATGTCTTAAGAAGACTCATTATCCAAAAGATCAAATCTCACCAAGAATACCCTCTCCCACTTTATGTCGCCTCTCTTTCCTGCAAAACCATCATCTATAAAGGTCAATTAACGACTTATCAAGTTGGAACATATTTCAAAGATTTGAGAGATCCACGGGTCGTATCGGCTTTTGGTCTGGTGCACTCTCGTTTTTCAACCAACACTTTCCCATCTTGGTCGTTGGCTCAACCTTTCCGTATGATTGCACACAATGGAGAGATTAATACCCTTACGGGAAACCTCAACTGGTTTTACGCCGGCGTACGTTCCCTTTCTTCGCCTTACTTTACAGAGGAAGAAATGGAAATTCTCCTACCTGTGGTCGACAGAGGGCAGTCCGACTCGGCATGCTTAGACAACGTTGTCGAGCTTTTGCTGCACAGCGGTCGTAGCTTACCACATGTCATGCTAATGCTCGTCCCCGAAGCATGGGACGGCAATACGCAAATGGATCCGTTGAAAAAAGCTTTCTACGAATACCACGCTACATTAATGGAGCCTTGGGATGGTCCGGCGGCTTTATGTTTTACCGATGGAAAAATCATCGGTGCCACATTGGACCGCAACGGCTTACGCCCTTTACGCTTTGCGATAACATCCGATGACAGGGTCGTCGTCGCTTCTGAAGCAGGTGCATTACCTATTGACGAGTCTATTATCATCAAAAAAGGACGCCAACAACCAGGCAAAATATTTGTCGTGGATATGGAAGCTGGCAAAATCCGTTCGGATGAAGAAGTTAAAGGCGAACTCGTTCGCCAGCAGCCTTATGGCGAATGGCTCAACAACTATAAAATAAAACTAGAAGAATTGGCGTCACCGCGTGTAACTTACACCTACCTCTCCAAGGAATCCGTGTTTAGATATCAACAATCCTTTGGGTACTCGAGAGAAGATCTTGAAACCATCTTAACGCCGATGGCACTCACAGGCTATGAGCCTATAGGATCTATGGGAACAGATGTACCCTTGGCGGTACTATCGGACCAACCTCAACATCTATCAAGTTATTTCAAGCAATTTTTTGCTCAGGTAACCAACCCGCCTATCGACCCTATACGTGAGCGATTGGTCATGAGTTTGGCCACCTTCATAGGCAATGCTGGAAATATATTGATCGAAGACAAAAAATTCTGCCATTGTGTAACCTTGGAACACCCTATCCTGACCTCCAGCGAACTGGAAAAACTTCGGTCTATAGATACCGGTGTATTCCAAGCGAAGACATTGCAATCGTATTTCCGCGCAGATGGAAAACCGGGGTCATTGGAAGTAGGTATTGAACGGTTATGCCGCTATGCGGACGACGCCGTACGCGATGGCTTCGAGGTCATCATTCTCTCCGACCGTGCGATTGATTCGCAACATGCAGCCATTCCGTCAATCTTGGCGGTTTCTGCTGTCCACCATCACTTGATTAAAACTGGTAATCGTGGAGCAGTAGGCTTAGTAGTCGAGGCTGGGGATGTATGGGAAGTACATCATTTTGCATGTTTGTTAGCTTTCGGGGCTACAGCCATCAACCCCTATATGGCATTGGCTAGCATACGCACCTTAAAAGAACAAGGCCAAATGGATACCGAGCTAACTTGGGAAGATCTGAAGAAAAACTATGTCAAAGCTGTATGTGGCGGTCTGCTGAAGATCTTTTCAAAAATGGGTATTTCTACCCTACAGTCTTACCACGGTGCACAGATCTTTGAAGTGCTAGGTATTGACAAGACTGTTGTCGACAACTATTTCTGTGGGGCTGTATCCCGCATTGGCGGTATGGCCTTAGATGATATCGCCCGCGAAGCTCTTGCCAAACATTGGCGGGGTTTTGAAAATAGCCGTGCGACCAAAAACCTACTTCCTGAGGGCGGTATCTATCAATGGAAAAGACGCGGTGAAGGACACCTCTGGAATCCACAGACCGTACACCTGCTACAGCAAGCATGCCGGACCGGTGATTTTGATACCTTCAAAAAATATTCTGCACTGATCAACAATCAGCAAGAGCACATGTATACATTACGGGGATTACTGGACTTCGCCAAACACCGTACGCCTATTTCTATTGATGAAGTCGAGCCGGCAAGTGAAATCTTAAAGCGCTTTGCAACAGGTGCGATGTCCTTCGGTTCCATCTCCCATGAAGCACACAGCACGTTGGCTATTGCGATGAACCGAATCGGCGGTAAATCCAATACGGGTGAAGGAGGAGAAGATGAACTCCGCTATGAAAAATTGGAAAATGGAGACTCGATGCGTTCCGCCATCAAACAGGTAGCTTCCGGACGCTTCGGCGTGACATCCAATTACCTGACACAAGCCGATGAGCTTCAGATCAAAATGGCTCAAGGTGCTAAACCAGGTGAAGGAGGGCAGCTTCCAGGACATAAAGTGGACGACTGGATTGCAAAAGTACGGCACTCTACGCCAGGTGTAGGCTTAATTTCGCCTCCACCACATCACGATATTTATTCCATCGAAGATTTAGCGCAACTGATCTTCGACTTGAAAAACGCCAACAGGGCTGCGCGTATCAACGTAAAACTTGTTTCCAAAGCAGGGGTAGGAACCATCGCTGCAGGGGTAGCTAAAGCACATGCAGATGTTATCTTGATTGCCGGTTACGATGGCGGTACCGGAGCATCGCCCATCAGCTCGATCAAACATGCCGGCTTGCCATGGGAACTAGGTCTGGCAGAAGCACACCAAACACTGGTGCAAAATAAGTTACGTAGCCGTGTTGTATTACAGTCTGATGGACAAATGAAAACGGGTCGGGACTTAGTGATCGCAACTTTATTAGGTGCTGAAGAATGGGGAGTCGCGACTGCTGCATTAGTTGCCGGGGGATGTATCATGATGCGTAAATGTCATTTGAACACCTGCCCTGTAGGGGTAGCTACACAAGATCCCGAATTGCGCAAGCTGTTCTCCGGAAGACCGGAAGACATTGTCAATCTGTTTGGATTCTTAGCAGAAGAAATGCGTGAAATCATGGCCCAATTAGGGTTCCGCACCATTAACGAGATGGTCGGGAGAGCACAATTCTTAAAGAAACGCGAGGATATCGGTCACTGGAAAGCAAAAAAGATTGACTTTACGGGCATACTTCATGTAGCTAGGGATCTTGATGCATCTTTATATAATACAGAAGAGCAAGATCACGGTATGGCGATGATCTTAGATTGGGGTTTATTAAAACAAGCAAAGGCAGCCTTAGAAAGTAAAACGCCAGTATTCGGAACATTCCAGGTAAAAAATACCGACCGTACGATAGGTACCCTCCTATCCAACGAGATCTCCAAAATATACGGTTCGGATGGTTTGCCAGACAATACAATCAACTTCAAGTTTGAAGGCTCTGCCGGTCAGTCCTTCGGGGCATTCAACACAAAAGGTATTTCCTTTGAATTAGAAGGTGAAGCGAATGACTACGTCGGGAAAGGTCTATCGGGCGCACAGCTCGCCATCTATCCAGCCAAGGAAAGCACACTGGTGCCACATGAAAATATCATTATCGGAAATGTCGCCTTATATGGCGCTACTTCAGGGCATCTATTTATCAACGGTATGGCCGGCGAACGTTTTGCTGTGCGTAACTCTGGTGCAACAGCGGTTGTGGAAGGTATCGGGGACCATGGTTGCGAATATATGACCGGAGGACGTGCCTTGATCTTGGGAGAAACAGGACGGAATTTCGCTGCCGGGATGAGCGGTGGTATAGCCTGGATATATGATATACAAGGAACATTCCGTGACAATTGTAACCAAGAGATGGTTGATCTGGATCCGTTAGATACAGAAGACGAAACAGCCATCATCAACTTGCTGAAACGTCATAGTCACCTGACAAACAGTGAAAGGGCTACCTATATCCTGAACAACTGGGCATCCGAAAAGCACAGGTTTATCAAAGTATTCCCACGTGAATACAAGAATGTATTAAGAAAAAAAATGGTTGTAGCTTAAAATAGAGGATTATATCATGGGAAAAGCAACTGGATTTTTAGAATTTGATCGATTACTTCCTCAGAAAGATTCTGTGGAAAACAGGAAACAGAATTATCAAGAGTTTGTACATCTTTATACCGATGACCAACTCAACAGTCAGGCTGCACGCTGCATGAACTGCGGTATACCGTTCTGCCATTCGGGTTGTCCGTTGGGGAATGTTATACCAGAATTCAATGATGCGGTATACGACGGGAAATGGGAAGAGGCGTACAATATTTTAGCTTCCACCAACAATTTTCCCGAATTCACGGGACGTATCTGTCCGGCTCCTTGCGAATCAGCCTGTGTATTGGGTATCAACAAGAACCCCGTAGCCATCGAAGAAATTGAGAAGCACATCATTGAGATTGCCTATAAAAAAGGTTATGTAAAACCAAATAAAAGCTATATCAAAACTGGTAAAAAGGTGGCTGTTGTAGGATCTGGCCCTGCCGGGCTTGCTGCTGCTGCTCAGTTAAATAAAGCGGGACACGATGTTGTCGTATATGAACGTGATGACAAAGTCGGCGGACTACTCCGTTACGGTATCCCTGATTTCAAGTTGGATAAGTCGGTGATTGACCGTCGTGTGGAGGTCATGGAGCAATCCGGCGTTGAATTCCGCACCAATGCTGAAGTCGGTAAGAATGTGCCGGCTTCTGAGCTCGATCAATACGATGCGGTCGTATTGTCCGGCGGATCTACTATCCCCCGCAACCTGAATATTCCGGGCCGTGAGCTTAAAGGCGTACATTTCGCGATGGAGTTCTTGAAGCAACAGAACAAACGGGTGGGCAACTCCCCTATTGACGTCGAAGAAATTCATGCCGCGGGCAAAAATGTCCTAGTGATCGGTGGTGGAGACACAGGGTCAGACTGTGTGGGAACATCCAATAGACATGGCGCGAAGTCTGTTACCCAATTTGAGCTGATGCCACAGCCACCACAGTCACGTACATCAGCCATGCCATGGCCCACCTATCCGATGTTGTTGAAAACAACGACCTCACACGAAGAAGGTTGCCAACGACATTGGGCAATAAGCACCAAAGAATTTGTAGGTGATGAAAACGGCAACCTACGGGCAGCTATCATTGTCGATCTGGAATGGGAAAAAGATGCTTTGGGCAGACCTACGAAATTTAAGGAGGTCGAAGGTTCACAGCGTGAATTGCCTTGTGAACTGGTCACCTTAGCCATGGGCTTCCTACACCCACAGCACGAAGGACTTCTTGCGCAACTAGGCGTTACTTTAGACGAACGTGGAAATATCAAAGCAACCGAAGGGGAGTACAAAACCAACGTCGATAAAATATTTACGGCAGGTGATATGCGCAGAGGTCAGTCTTTGGTCGTATGGGCGATCTCTGAAGGTCGTGAATGTGCACGCAAGGTCGATGAGTATTTGATGGGCACGACGGTATTGGAAAGTAAGGAGGCTGTATATTCGTATTAATCAACTAAGTACTCCTTAAGTAACGCTTTCAAAGCTTCAACATCGCTTTGGGTCAGGCTTGTCATTTTTTTACTTAGTTTTGTTTTATCCACGCAACGGATTTGATCTAAACAAATACTTCCTGTTTTTCCATTTAGTTCGATCAGCAACCTCATAGGCAAATCCCTTAGCGTAGAAGTGAGCGGAGCAATAAGGATTGTCTGGAGGAGTTTGTTGGATACATTTGGTGAAATCACCACGCATGGACGGATCTTCTTTATCTCACTGCCTATGGTAGGGTCTAAGTTTACCCAATAGGCATCATATTGCTTTACCACGTCCATTCGTCGATATTGTCATTATCAGATACATCAGGAAGCTCCATTTCAGGTATCCCATTTTTTTGATGTCAGCCTTTATCCGCACTTCCCATCCTTCCCGTGGCAATTTCGTCACGGGTTCGATAATAATCTTATTATCTAATAGGTTGAGTTTAACCTTATCTTTGAGATTCAACATCTTAAGAAA
>JBEBWF010000110.1:0-7505 GCA_040392285.1 Sphingobacterium sp.
ATCTGTACATTAATCTCCGTTCCTAGTGGCAAAAACAAATCTACACGGGAACCGAACTTGATAAAACCAAACTCTTCCCCTTGGGCAACCGTATCGCCTTCCTTCATATACCACACAATGCGACGTGCCATTGCACCGGCAATTTGTCTATAAAGCACCTCCAAGCCATTATCCGCTTTGGCCACCACTGTCGTACGCTCATTATCCGTCGACGACTTCGGGTGCCAGGCCACTAAATATTTGCCGGGATGGTATTTGAAATAAGATATTACGCCCGAAATAGGATTTCTATTGACATGCACATTAATCGGCGACATAAATATAGACACCTGAATACGGCGGTCTTTGAAATATTCCGTTTCTTCCGTTTCTTCAATAACCACCACCTTGCCGTCCGCCGGACATAACACGACCTTCTCGTCTGCTATAATCTTCTTGACCGGACTTCTAAAAAACTGCAGAATGGTTATCAACAATAGGGCAGAGATGAGGTAGATTCCCCATTTAACAGCTCCACTGGCATCGTTATAGTCAGCGACAGCGTTGATGATAAAAATAAAAAGTACAACGACTGCTAAACTGGTATATCCCTCTTTATGAAATTTCATATCCTTGAATTTATGCAAACTTAGATAAAATGCTTTGCATTCACGAATACCTCATTACAATAATCTAATGTGCCTCCAACCAATTGGCCCCTTGACCGATTTCAACCTCTATGGGTACCCGAAGAGGAATGGCATGTTTCATCCGGTCAACGATGATGGCCTTAAAGGCTTCGACCTCCGTTTTGGGTACATCAAAGACCAATTCATCATGCACCTGCATAATCATTTTGCCCGTCAGCTGCTTCGCCACGATATCCTGCTGGATATGAATCATCGCCACCTTAATCATATCCGCAGCCGACCCCTGAATAGGCGCATTGATGGCATTTCGCTCCGCGAAACCACGTACTGTCATGTTGGCCGAGTTGATATCGCGCAGATAGCGTCTTCTTTTCAGGATAGTTTCCACATAGCCATGCGTCTTCGCAAATTCAATGACCTGAGACATATAAGCCCGGATACCTTGATACTGCGTAAAATACTGGTCAATAATCTCTGCCGCTTCCCGACGGGGAATACCCAAGCTTTGCGAGAGGCCAAATGCCGACTGCCCGTAGATAATTCCAAAATTCACCGCCTTGGCATTGCGCCGCTGGTCGGAGGTCACCTCCTCCAAAGTGACACCATATACTTTAGCTGCCGTTGCACGGTGGATATCATAACCGAGGGCAAATGCCTCCAACATCTGTTCATCCTGACTCAGCTCCGCCATAATCCGCAGTTCGATCTGTGAATAATCGGCAGAAAGCAACACATGCGTACTATCCCGGGGGATAAAAGCCTTGCGTACCTCCCGTCCTTTTTCGGTACGGATCGGGATATTCTGTAGATTGGGGTTGGTGGAACTCAGCCTACCCGTGGCTGCCACAGCTTGGTTGTAGGAAGTATGGATCAGTCCGCTATGCGGATTAATCAATGTCGGTAAGGCATCCACATACGTAGACTTCAACTTCTGATACTGGCGAAAGTCGAGGATATCCTGCACAATATCCGATTTGTGTGCCAAAGCCAACAGTACATCCTCGCCGGTCTTATATTGCCCGGTCTTGGTTTTCTTGGCCTTTGGATCCAACTGCAACTTATCAAACAATACCTCGCCCAACTGCTTGGGTGAAGCAATGTTAAACCGGACACCGGATTTCTCATAAATACGTCCTTCCATAGCCTGGATCTCTCTCTCCAGCTCAACCGAAAATGTGCGCAAGGTATCCGGATCGATCTTGACCCCATTCTTCTCAATCTCCGCCAGCACATAGACCAACGGGAATTCAACCTCATTGGCCAACTTTCGCGTATGCGTGTCTTCCAATAAAGTTTCAAATTTTTCGTGAAGCTGCCAGGTAATATCGGCATCTTCTCCAGCATACTCCTTTATCTTGTCAATATCCACATCCCGCATTGTACCTTGATTCTTTCCCCGGGCACCAATCAACGACGTAATAGATACCGGCGTATAGCCGAGGTAAGTTTCGGCGAGGATATCCATCCCATGACGCGTATCGGGGTCGATCAGGTAGTGAGCAAGCATTGTATCAAACAGCTCGCCCTGCACCTGCACCTCATAGCGCGAAAGGATAAGAATATCATATTTTATATTTTGGCCAACTTTTGTAATTGTGGGATTCTCCAGCACAGGCTTGAAAATACGGACGATTTCCAGCGCTTGCTGACGATCCGGCGGCACGGGGACATAATAGGCCTTCCCCCGCTCATAGGAGAACGAAAAGCCTACCAATTCTGCCACCATCGCATCCAGCCCTGTAGACTCTGTGTCAAAGCAGAAACGCGTCGTACAGGACAACGCCTCCGCCAATGCGCTCATTTCCTCTAGGCTGTCGACCAAGTTATACTCATGTTCGGTATTGCCAATATGTTGGGAAGGAACGGGAGACTGCATAGGCTGCTCGACCTCTACTTGCACCGAAACCTCCAAATTAGCAGAAAAAAGATCCATCTGTGCCGAGGCGGGTTTACCCTGGCTTTCCAGCACCGAAAAATCGTCACCAAAAACCCGTTTCCCCAAGGTCCGAAACTCCAGTTCTGCAAAGAGGGGCTCCAAAACCTCCCTGTTCGGTTCGCGCAGTTCCAATAGATCTTCATCCAGTGTCACCGGCACATCCAGCAGGATGGTCGCCAGTTTCTTCGATATCCTGCCCTGTTCCGCAAAGTTGATGACATTTTCCTGTTGCTTGCCCTTCAACTTATCGCTATTCGCGATCAACGCCTCTACCGATCCATATTCCTGGATCAACTTTTTGGCCGTTTTCTCACCAATACCCGGAATACCCGGGATATTATCCACCGCATCACCCCACAGTCCTAAAATGTCGATGACTTGGGTAACATCCGTAATCTCCCATTTTTCCAAAATTTCGGGAACACCCAATACTTCGGCGCCATTGCCCATGCGGGCGGGCTTGTAAATAAATATTTGATCCGACACCAACTGCCCGAAATCCTTATCCGGCGTCATACAATACACGGTAAACCCCTGCTGTTCGGCTTTCTTTGCTAAGGTTCCTATGATATCATCAGCCTCATAGCCATCCATCGTAATCAACGGAATATTAAACCCTTCGATCAGCTTAAAGATATAGGGAATAGCCGTCGACAGATCCTCAGGCATCTCCTGCCGATGTGCTTTATAGGCTTCAAATTCCAGATGTCTGTTCGTCGGTGCAGCCGTATCGAAGACGACGGCAATATGGGTGGGCTTCTGATTCTTCAAAACCTCCAAGAGCGTATTGGTAAAACCAAGTATTGCACCTGTATTTAGCCCATACGATGTCAATCGGGGAACTTTGCTCAAGGCAAAATACGCTCTGTAGATAAGAGCCATGCCGTCTAATAGAAATAGTTTTTTCACAAAAAAATATTTAACGTCTTAGACAAAGGTAATAAACTGGGAATAAAGTAACGAGGACGAAGTCTCCTGTAACAAGTTATCGTATTTGATACTCTTGCAATAATGCATCCCAAACAACCTGTTGCTCATACTGCTTCGTGATCATCTGCCGGGCATGGGATTGCAGGTTCTCAAAATAGCATCTATCGGTTACCAATCGCTGCATCGCTTCAGCGAGCGCTGTGGCATCTTTTGCGGGCACGATCATTCCATTTTGCCCCTCCACAATGATTTCATTACAGCCGTTGATATCCGAAACAATGCTCGGCAAGCCCATTGCGCCAGCCTGCATCACAACATTCGGAAAGCCCTCCCGATAACTAGGGAACACCAAAGCATCCGAAACAGCAAAATACGACCGCACATCTTTTTGGAATCCTACCGATAGGATATGTGGGTTCTCTTCGATGTCGCGTAAGGTATCCTCTTCCAACGGATCTAATTCCGATTCTTGTGGCCCAACAAGGAGAAGTTTTGGCTGCTCACCAGTGACCTGTGACGAGCTCAGCAAGGCTTTAAACGCCCGCACCAGTTCGTTGATTCCCTTATCGCCGACCAATCGGCCTACGAAGACAAAGACAAAATCATTATCCTGAAGTCCGAGCTCCTGCTTCAACTGTGCCTTCTGCCCTTCGGAGACCTGATCTTCCGCAAAAAAAGCTGTCGGAATACCATTGGACGAGCCATTGGCAATCACTTTCAATTTATCCGCGGTGGCATAACCTTCCGACACAATAAAGTCGTACAATCCCTTGGAATTGGGGTAAACCTTGGTGGCAAAAGCATAAGTCATTTTCTCTACAAAATCCAGCACGATCCTCTTCACTCCCGATGCTTCCATCAAAGGCAGTCCCGCCACAGTATGCAACCGTACCGGCACGCCCGCCAACCAAGCACCAAACATTCCCACAATACCCGCTTTAGGTGTATGTGAGTGAACAATATGAGGTTTTTCCTTTTTGCAAAGCCTATAAAACTGTCCTAGGGATATCAGGTCTCTCAGTGGCGCTATTGTGCGCGTCATTTCTAAAACGACTGTACGAATACCTTCACTTTCGGCAACCTCATCCAGTTCTTTGCCCGCAGAAGAAACACCCACCACCTCAAAGCCGTTTTCAGACATAAAGCGATGCTGTCCTTTTAATAAGGTTTTTAATGAAATGGGCACCGTAGTTATGCGCAGGATTTTAGGTTTGTCCATATCGCAAAGGTAACTGTTAAGTTGTAAAAAGCATTCATCGTTATTACCTTTTTGGGGTAGTTATTCTTACGATCAATATATTAAATATTATAAGTATAATTATAACATATAGGATTTTCACTATAAGTTTTCATCATACCTTAAACTTTCAGAAATAAGTGAAATTGCAAAACTATGAAAAGCGAATGTTAGTTATAGGGTTTTCAGGGAAATTGGCGCTGTAGTTATGAAACGTAAAATAGCTGGGAAAGCATATTTATTTCAATCTCTCAATTTCTTCAACCGGTAGACCAAGAGTGTCGGCAATCATCTCGACATCAAAACCACTCTTCAACATCTTTACCGCGGAAATACGTTTCTCAGCCAATTTCTCTGCTTCTGCCTTAGCACGCTCTTCTTTTTTTCCCTTCTCCAGACCTTGTTCAAGACCCTGTTTAAGACCCTGTTTAAGACCTTTCTCCAAACCCTTCTGTATAGCTTCCTCCAACATCTGCTCTTGAGTTTGGCGGATTGACTCCGCGTCCCATTTATTTTTTAGACTTATATCGTACATTTCACGTTCCTCCTTACTCAATTTACTGTATTCAGCGATATGGAACAATCTCTCGAATATAGGCTTCCGTAGATAAACCGGCAACTTTTCCATCGTCGACATGTTTTTCAGCACATATAGCCATCTATCCAGATCACCCTGTAGCTCCAACTCACCTTTCACAAAGTTAACCAATATCCCCGACACTTTTTTAGCATCGGGAACTTCTTCTATATCATTGGCCTATTGCGTCGTAGCTGTCAATGTTTTGATTACATCGATCTCTACTTTAGCGTATGGCGTTCTGCCCTATCCAACGTTTCGTAATCCGAGTTTTGGGATTTATACTCCGGCACGATGGCCTTCAGGCGTCGAACCAAATCCAAGTTGTTGAACTGTAGGCTACTCTTTTCTTCCAAACTGCTACAAAGGGTAACAATTTCTGTCCATTTTTCCTGCAGGTCGCCTTTATGGAACTGCGCAATCATAATCTTCGGATGATGGGTCTTCACCGTATTTTCATCATCCGCCAAAAGCTCCTCAAAAATCTTCTCTCCGGGCCGCAGGCCGATGACCTCGATGTCTATGTCCTCTGGATAGCGCAGACCTTTGAGCTTAATCATACGCTTAGCTAAATCCATAATCTTGACAGACTCGCCCATGTCGAAGACAAACACCTCGCCTCCTTTGCCCATAGCAGCAGCCTCTTGCACCAACAGACATGCTTCGGGTATAGTCATGAAGTAGCGTGTAATATCCGGATGGGTCAATGTCAGGGGACCGCCTTGTTCCAACTGCTTTTCAAACAAAGGGATGACCGAACCATTGGATCCTAAGACATTTCCAAAGCGCGTGATGATAAAATGTGTAGTACCTCGCTGTGCGCAGGAAGAAACATAGATTTCGGCCGCCCGCTTGCTCGCGCCCATCACATTAGTCGGATTCACAGCCTTATCCGTAGATACCATGACAAATTTATAGACTTCAAACTCCAAAGCAAGATCAGCCACCACACGACTCCCATAGACATTCGTCCATAAAGCTTCATAAGGGTTTGCCTCCATCAAAGGAACATGCTTGTACGCTGCCGCATGGAAGATGATTTGCGGTCTATAGGTTTCAAAAATATGGCGCATAAACGCCTTGTCCCGCACATCACCCACCACAAAGTGCGTGCGCTCATAACCGTTGCTACGGAAAAATTGCTGCACCTCATACAGCGCCGATTCCGCCTGGTCCAACAAGATCAACTCCGCATACTCCTGCAGAGCAATCTGTCGCGACAGCTCACTGCCTATAGACCCTGCAGCTCCCGTCACCAATATACGTCTCCCTGCCATTTCACGTCGTACAGCAGGGTTATCCAGCGAAATAGGTTTACGTCCCAATAAGTCTTCGATTTTCAGGGAACGTATCTGCTTTGTTCCCTCATGGAGAAGGCTATGTGCTGAGGGCATAATCTTCAGCTCCAGACCCAGGTGCTGAAAATGGTCTGTCACCTTGAGCATACGTTCCGAATGATTGTTTTCTACGGCGATAATTACCTCATCGATGTCCATCCGTTTGACATAAGGTATATCGATATCCCTAAGATGTAAAATCTTCAATCCGGACAGACGTTGGCCGACCCGGCTTTCATTGTCTTCGACAAAAGCTTCTACCTGATATTTGTGACGACGGTTAGCATGCAACAACGAGAGTGCGGCGATGCCTGGATGTGATGCTCCAAATATCAGCACATTCTTACGCTTGCGATAAGGCAGAAAGAGCTGTTCATAAATGCTGCGGTACAGTATGCGTGCTGCCACCATACACACCATAACAAGGCTGGCATGCATCAGGATTACTCCATAGGATAGACGCAGATATGAAGCTATAAGTGTCCCTCGCGGGTAATAGTAACGAATAATCATGGACAGACCAACAAGCAGGGAAGCGGCTAAAACTATTGTCGCAAAGATCCGCATGGCATCGGTCAGGCCAGTCTCGCGCACAATGCCCTTATAGCTGCGTCTCCATAAGAAAAAGAGCAAATAGACACTACCTACCAGTATCGACTTGCGGAGCATCAATACGGCATCAAAACTTCCTTTAAAATTGTTGATCAGAAAATGTGTGGCGACATAACAACCCAGCACAATACCCATATCTATCACCAACACCACCCATCTGGGATTATCTTTGCGCAATCGGCGTCTGATATAAGAAAAAAGCATAGGGCGTCGCTGTTAATAATCTCAGGCAAAGGTAGATAAAAAA
>JBEBWF010000111.1:0-7475 GCA_040392285.1 Sphingobacterium sp.
CTCCTCGACTTCCACTTTAATCATCGCCAGCATTCGCTGCTCTCGGCCTGTACCCGGTACATATGTCAGATCCAGTCCGAATTCTTCCGTAATCGGAAACTTAGATAGCACTGCATTTCCAAACTGCCCGCCATCATAATTACGGCCTTTGAGAAAGACGTTCATACCCAATTCATCAGCAACCTGCTGCGGCCTATCTACACCGCCGGCACGGGCAGTCTTACTATCCACTTGTCTCAAAAATAGTAAATCGGGATCATAAGCTTTGACAACGTCTATCATGGCATCTAAAAGGTTTCCATTCTGTCGTATTGCAAAATTGATGGACATTACCTTCAGTGTTTTAGTGGGTCCGGTATACTCGTTAGGATCAAGGAAAGTTGTAGGTGTAACATCCCAATCTCCTGGGTCAAAAGATTCCCGGCACGAATGCGTGAAAAGTGTCAATGTGAACACGCCAATTATTGCAAAAAGTATCTTTTTCATAGCTTTAATAGTTAGGGTTTTGAACCATGTTTGGATTAGTACTCATTTCTGTTTCCGGTATAGGCCATAGTAGTTCCCGATCTCTGTCGTATGTCCGTGTCTGGACCCGTACAATTTCGCCTGTCGTTGGATTGGTCGCACCATATACCTGTCCATTCATCACCTCAGTTTCTATCGCCCAACGGCGTATGTCAAAATAGCGCCCACCTTCAAAAGCCAATTCCGCCTGCCTTTCCCGACGGATCAGCGCACGCATACGCCCTTGCGAATCATATTGAGTTATATTATTTACGGGGGGCATGGCTGCTCTCGCCCGTACTTCGTTAATGGCATCCACCGTTTCTATATCGTCCCATTCGTTCAGTTCGATTTTGGCTTCCGCATAGGTCAGCAGTATCTCAGCATAACGGATAATCATAAAGTCAAGTGAGCCTGATTTAGCCTGTTGGTCTCTTGAATCGATATATTTTTTGATCCAAAAGCCTGTAGCTGTGGATTTAGTCAATCCAATCTTATCAGCAGGGCTATAGAACGGATCTAGTGTATACTGTCCTAGAAACTTTTCATTGGGAACAAATACAGAAGCAGAAAGCCTGGGATCTCTGTTATTCTTGTAGTTAGGCTCTTTACGGTAGATCGCTAAGGAATCTGTTCCTAATTCATAGATGGTCTTACCTTGCAGTGTTTCATAATTGTCCACAACCGTATTTGTCGGCGAAAGATAAGTTTCACCTCCAATACCGTAGGGAGCAAAGGATGTCCAGGCATTGCTCGCCCCGTTTTCCTTGAAAAAGATACGTTCCTCATTCAATTCGCCCGTATAGCTGAACAACTCGCTATAACTTGCCGCCATATTGGATGTATTTTTCCATAGCTTGTATACCTTGGAGTCGATAACCTTTTCAGCCGCCATCTTCGCCAAATTGTAGTCTTTTTTATACAACCCCAGTCTGGATAGTAAAGCCCAACAAATCCCGCTCGTAATCCGTGTCCGATCCGCATTGGTATATGTAGGAGGCAATAGCTCGGCACATAAGGTCAATTCGTCGACAATAAAATCGTAAACCTGGTTTTCTGGCATTCTGGATTGGGTGTTTTCATCCGGAGTCAGCGAACTAGTGAGCAAGGGGATATCTCCAAATACCATCATCAGTTCCATGTGATAGTACGCCCTTAATGCACGAGCCTCTAATTTCATCCTTTCTTTTAACGCTGCATCCGCAAATACCCGATCCACGTTTTCTAAAAATCGATTAGCTCGACGAATACAAATATAGTCGTCTTGCCAAAGTGATTGGGAGACTCCCCACCGGCTATTTGCCAGCCCTCTGGTAAAGGCATCATAATCTCCTTTGAATTCGCCTCTTTGCACGGCTTCATCACTTAATCCTGCATAATACATGATATTCCGTCCCGAAGAACCTCCGGGGATTCCTGCATAGACGGAGGTTAAGGCATTGTATGCATCCGTTTCCGTATTCCACCATTGCTCATCTGATACACCCGTCGGACTGTCAATAGTCAGGAACTTTTCACAGGACACCTGTATTATTCCTATTATGACTAAGCAGTATACATATATTTTAATGTTATATATCGTTTTCATAGCTTTCCTTGTTAAAAATTAGCGGTTAAACCTATGGTAAAGGTTTTCATAATTCCGTAGGTCCAAGATCCTCCCTGCGATTCAGGATCAGCCATTTTTACACCCGTAAAAATGAAAGGATTCTGGGCATTGAGGTAAATTCGAGAACTTTTGATACCGTATTTGTTCAACAACGTATTGTTCAATCGGTAGCCTGCCTGAATAAATTTCACCCGCATGTAACGCGCATTAAATAACCAAAAGTCGCTGATAAATACATTTGTTCCCGGCGTAGTTTTAATACGGGGATAGATCGCATCTTGGTTATTTTCACGCCAGGAGTTTGTCGCTCGATAGGTCGTTGGAACACCTCCGGAGGCACTCATATTAAGTGGATGCCATAAGTACCCGCTGGATTTTCCACCAAGGTTGGCCGAATAATCGTGATTACCTGCGCCTTGTAGTAGAACCTCTATATCAAACTTCTTGTAGTTGACACTGAAGTTGGCAAAGTAGTTTATCCTTGGTGTAGGATCGCCAATGATCTGTTGGTCGTCATCGTTGATGATCCCGTCATCGGTCAGATCTTTAAACCTGATATCACCGGGCCCTTGGCTTTCGTTCGCCAGCAGCACGTTAGACCTACCATATTCATCAAAGTTCGAAAGTTGCAATATGCCGTCCGATACATAGCCGAAATAGCTTCCTAAAGCATATCCTTCCCGTTGTCTTACAATACCACTTTCACCAAAGACACCACCCGCCAGCTCAAGAATCTCATTCTTGTTGTACGTAATACCTGGTCTTATGGAAAATGAAAGGTTTGGATTAACTTGCTCATTGTATGTGATCTGCGCTTCGACACCTTTATTTGATATCTTGCCTGCATTTAACCTTACCGCACCTAATGCGCCCGATGGCGGTATCATAGGCCGCATCAGCATATCCGTCGTTAGTTTGTCATAATAATCGAACGTTAATCCAAACCTGTTGTTGAACATGGACAGGTCAAAACCCAGGTCTGTGATACGTACTTTTTCCCAACTAATATCCGGATTTCCCCATGCACTCTCGGTACCATTGCTGGTGTTGATCAAATTTTGGTATTGATAATAACCAATGTTTTCATTGCCCAAATGGCCATAGGAAGCTCTTATTTTTAGATTGTTAATAGCTTTTACATGAAAGAAATTTTCGTTGTGTATATTCCATCCTACTGCAACAGAAGGAAAATACCCCCATTTGTTATTGGGGCCAAATTTGGATGAACCATCAGCACGGAAGGCCAATTCTGCTAAATAGCGATCGTCATAAGAGTAATTGACTTTGGTATATGCTGAAGCCAACGCGGACATATCCCAGTAACCCTCGTTAAATCGTTCTGTCGAGAATCCTCCTAATGCAAATATATAGTGTTTGTCCAACCGTTTCGTATAATCCACCGCTCCACTCATATAAAGATAAGTGTCTCGTTTGTCTGAATAAGAATTTCGCTGTACTGCCCAGGTCTGGACGAGTTGTTTGCTATAATAATCAAAGAAGTAAAAATTATCTCTGTTTTGTTTATATACATCACTGTTCAGTCTGTAGCTAAATTGCCCACTCAAGTTCAAGTTGTCCATAATCGTCCACTTCGGTTGCAGGTTGATTGTTGCTTGGTCATATTGGTATCCAATAGATCCACCAACTTCCGCATAGGCGACGGGATTCACGATATCTGCATAGCGACCATATATGGTAGGCCAACCGTCTTCGGCTGGATATTTCGGCAAAACGGTAGGCGGGAGTCGATATAGGTCATCCAGCATCCGAATACCACCATTATCGAGTCCACGATTAGGATATAAAGTATTCCTACGTATTCCCAAGACGTCCAGATTGACTAGAAATTTCTTGGAAAGGGATACGGTGGTATTCGCTCGCAAGTTAAAGCGATCCATTTTATTTACGGGCAACATGCCTTTTTGATACATGTAATTCCCCGTAACCGCAAACCTGGCCACATCGTTACCTCCACTCAATGCGAGGGAGTGTGAGGTAAGTGGTGCATATTCGTCAATTAGTTCTTTTGTCCAATTTGTATTGGGATAGTTGATTGGGTCTTCACCCGATTCCGTCTTTCGTATTTGCTCCTCGTCAAAAAATATGGATTCTCCGGATGCTAAAGAGGCATAATTGTAGGTACGCATATAGGTTGCGGCATCGACAAATTCAGGCATTATAGTAGGGCTTTGCAAGCCATAGTATCCATCATACAGCACATTAATCTGTCCGGCTTTACCGCGTTTCGTCGTGATCAAGATGACTCCGTTTGCGGCACGTGCGCCATATATCGCCGCTGCTGCCGCATCTTTGAGGATGGTAACACTCTCTACTGTTACCGGATCGATATGATTCATATCCATCGGCACACCATCTACTAACACCAACGGATCGGAACTATTCATGGTCGAAATCCCTCTTATCTTGATCGTAGCCGCATCACCTCCTGGTAGTCCTGATCCTTGTTGGACAGTCAAACCCGTAACACCGCCTTGTAAAGATTGCGATAGATTCGTAATCGGCTTGCCTGCTATATTGGAGCTGACATCTAGACTGGCGACAGAACTGGCGATGTGCTTCTTCTGCATCTCGGTCATCCCGACAACGATGACTTCCTCTACGCCAGAAACATCTTCTTGCAACGATACGGTCAGATTGTTCTCGTTGTTATTCACAAAGACTTCCCGAGAATGGTAGCCTACTGCAGAAAAGACCAAGTAAGCTCCTTTGGGCGCGGTAATCGTATAATATCCGCCGCTACCTGTTACCCCTAAGGTAGCTCCACCTTTTAGATATATATTAACATTTTCCAATGCAATCGGAGGTTCTGCGGTATTAAAAACCCGTCCTTTGATAGTGATGTTTTCTTGTATAGCGATGGTTGGTTTAATCGCTCGCTTCTCAGTTGTTTTCTTGTTTGAAGGAACAATGGTGATTTGACCATTAAATTCCTTATAATCTAGTTGGTATTTGGGCAACTCTTTCTCCAGGAGATCTTTTAATTGTATATCTTTCTCATGGATCGAGATTCGTTTATGACTTACTATATTTTCTGAAAAAAGCAAGGCTACATCAACCTGCTTCTGCAACTCTTCAAAAAAAACTTTTAGGGGGGCGTTTTTCAGATTGACACTTACCCGTTGTGGATAAGCCATGGTCGATATGGACAGAAAAACACCGGTAAAGAGGACTGCTGAAATTCTCATAATATACCTAATTCTTGACAATAACTGTTTCTCGACAAAAAAACATTGTCTAGTGTATCTTATTTTCATATTTTAGATCAATTTTAAATTATGCTGAATGATTTAATATTAAAAATGGGAAGGGGAGTGGCGACTCCTCTTTCTTCTTTTTATTGTTTTGATTGTCCTGTTTATTCTTTCTGAACGATAGATACCTCCTTTTCTTTTAATACAATAGTGTAGTTTCTCAATTCATATATACTGCTTAGCGAAGTAATAATATCTACCCCTACATTCAGACGTCCTGAATAACCAATATCCATGTTGTACACCTCTTCCGCAGCTTCGATCTTTACATTATAGATGCGTTCCATTCGTTTGAGGAGATCATGCATTTTTACATTCTTTAAAGCAAGTTGCTTCTTTGTCCATAAGATGTCGTCACCTCCGGCATTTTTAATTGTCTGAATAGTATTCTTTTGGGAGTTGATAGCAATACGTTCGCCCGGTCGCATGGTGATGGATTTGAATTTACTCTCGGGACTATTTAACTCCACCTTTCCAGTTAGCAGTTCAATCGAAAAGGTAGTCTCGTCTTCGTACGAGCTCGCGTTAAAGGTGGTTCCCAATACAGCAATGTCTGCTTGTAATGTCCGAACCGTGAATCGGCTACCTGTATGTTTAATGTCAAAGAAACCTTCTCCATTGAGATATACCTCGCGATCGCCTTGTGCCATATTGTTGTTGAAGGTCAAATATGACCCCGCATTAAGCCAAACAGTCGATCCATCTGGGAGGACGACTTCCTGCCGCCTGCCATAAGGAACATATAGGGTTGAGTAATGAGCATTACCACCTTCAGGCCGGATAGATAACTTGGTGTCTTCATGGACTTCTTTGTCATCAAATGATTTTAAATCAAAATTCCTTTGGGTAATGTCTAGTGAAGCAATCTGAATGGTGTTGTCCTCAGCGAATGCACCTCGACTTTGTAAGGCAATTTGCTTAATATCCGGAATATTCGTTTCGTCCGTTGGGTTAAAGAATAGGATCAGCCCTAGAATCAATACAGCTGCTACTGTAGAGGATCGCCAAAGAAGTCGAACGATACGCTTCCGCCTACCTTCCTGAATAATCGATTGATACAAATCATCCTTTTCGGAATTATTTAATGTGGATTCGTTCCCTATGTCGAAAATGTCTTTTAAATTTCTTTTTGATCTTTCCATAATTTGGCCTTGTTATCTATAAAGAGCAAGATATACGCAGATATAGACATTTTTTATAAAGAAATAATATTATGTAAATTTGCGTATGCAGAATCCGACTATAAAAGCTGTTTTTTTTGATATTGACGGCACTCTTTTAAGTTTCAAGACCCATGAAGTATCCCCCTCTACCGAAGAGGCCATTGCGCAACTCCAAGCTAAAGGTATAAAGACTATTTTGTCTACCGGGCGTTCCATTAATAGTATCGATCATGTGAGGTATTTGAATTTTGATGGCTACATCACATTCAATGGTGGGTATTGTGTGACGAAAGAAGGGCAAGTTCTCTTGAAAAAAACGATGGATCCCAAAGATATTCAATCGATATTGGATTATGCGGATCAGCAGCCGCTGAGCTTCTCCTTTATGTCTGAAAAGGAAATTACGATACATGATGTGACACCAGAGATTGCGGGAATGTATGCTCACCTTAATCTCCCTGTACCTAAATTGGTCGATATAAATAATGTACAGGTAGAGAGTATATTGCAAGCTAATATCTTTTTGGGCCCTGAGGAAGAGGATGCATTTATGCGTGCTGTTATGCCGAACTCCGTAGCATCCCGGTGGACTCCATTATTTGCGGATGTTAATCCAGCTGGGCAAAGTAAGAAGGTCGGTATCGATACATTTTGTGATTATTTTGGGATAGCTCTTCGTGAAACGATGGCGTTTGGTGATGGCGGGAATGATATCACGATGCTTCAGCATGTACAGGTAGGTGTTGCGATGGGCAATGCAAATATGGAGGTAAAGGAGATTGCTGATTTTATAACCGATGATGTAGATAGCGACGGGATATGGAATGCGCTAAGGCACTTCGAAATACTTTAAGATCAAAGATTCTAACAGAATATAACCCGTTGTGCATTATGATTTAGTTCAGGAAAAACAGAAAAAAGTTGTTC
>JBEBWF010000112.1:0-7473 GCA_040392285.1 Sphingobacterium sp.
GAATGTGCTGAAAAACACAAATACATAATATTTTCTTAACTTAAACACGTGCATAAGGTGTACAATATGGTTAACTAATCCTTCGTTCTATAATTGTTACATAACGACAAATCTTTATTATTGTAGTTATGTAGGACAAATATAGTCAATAATCTATAATTGCAAATTTTTTTTCATTTTTTTTATTTCTCACTTTTTGACATAGTGTACAAAACATGCTATTAAACAGCCATATACTGCAATTATTACTGTCAAAAAAAATATCCTCTCCTGTATTTGGATAATTATCTAAACAATTATATGTTTGTATATATGTTCTACATAAAAGTTTTACCTTAAATTATCATAACATATGGAACCAATTTTAGATAAGGAGAAGATACATGGAGACTGGGCGACATTGTTATTACCGATCACTTTACAAAATGAAATAGATTACACTCTTCTTAGCGAGGAGATCGATATTCTAATCGATGCTGGCGTAACAGGTATTTATTCAAATGGTACAGCAGGCGAATTTTATAATCAGACCGAAATTGAATTTGATAAAATACAGACATTATTAGCGGAAAAATGTAACGCAGCAGGTATGCCTTTTCAAATCGGATGTAGCCATATGAGTCCTCAGATATCATTTGAGCGGCTGCATAGAGCGAAGCAGCTGAAGCCATCAGCGATACAAATTATTATTCCTGATTGGTGGATTCCTTCCGACAGCGAGCTATTTGGTTTTTTGGAGAAAATCTGTGGTGAAGCCGATCCTATTGGTATTGTACTATACAACCCTCCCCATGCAAAAAGACAACTGTCTCCAGATGATTTTATGCACATTAAGACTGCCCATATACCGCTTGTCGGATGTAAAGTTGCAGGAGGTTCAGAACAGTGGTATAGCGAGATGAGGAAAAAAATGAACCATTTATCCGTATTTATTCCAGGCCATTATATGGCTTCTGGAATACAAAATGGTGCTCAAGGTTCTTATTCCAACGTTTCCTGCATCAACCCCCGCGTTACCCACGAATGGTACGAGTCTACCAAGACAGATATGCAGGGAGCTGTAGAACTGGAGAAACGGATATGCTTTTTTATGGAATCTTGTATAAAACCTTATTTAGGAAAAAACAGCTATTCAAATCAAGCTGCTGATAAATTCATGGCGGCTGTAGGCGGTTGGTGTGGAATTGATAGTCGGCTACGATGGCCTTATCAGAATATCCCAATGCAAGATGTAAGTCGTGTACGCGATAAAGCAAAACAAATTTTACCCGAATTTTTTAATTTATAAAGAGATACACTACATTATTCACTATAACATATGATAACGTACAATATAAATAAAATAGCTACCCTGTTTTTATTAATATGCTCACACTCTTTGCTTGCTAGCGAATTGTCAGTGTCACACACAACAGACACCTCCTTGGTCAATCAAAGTATCGTTTTTGAACCCATTGAGGGTCAATACTCCTCTATGCGGATACCTGCATTAGTCGTTACAAAAAAAGGCACACTGCTTGCATTTGCAGCAGGCCGAATAGAGAGTGGAAGTGATTGGGCTGATATGGACCTCGTTATGAAACGAAGTGAGGATGGAGGGCAAACATGGGGTCCGCTACAAGTTGTAGCTCAACGTGCGGGTGGAAAGCCAACGGACAACCCGACACCAATCGTTGGAAGCGATGGCACCATCCATTTAGTTTACCAACGGGACTATGCTTACGCCTACTATACACAATCTACCGACGATGGACTGACCTGGGCTCCTGCTCGAGATATCACGACAGCTTTTGAAGCTTTTAAGTCTGAATACGATTGGAAAGTATTAGCTCCGGGTCCGGGCCACAGTATACAGCTTCAAAATGGCAGGCTCGTGGTACCAATATGGTTAGCAGCTTCGGAACGGTTAAAACCGCACCGTAGTCATTACCCTTCCAGAATAGCTACTATCTATAGTGATGATAATGGAAAAACCTGGTCGGCCGGTGAGCTTATACCCGATGTGGAGGGTTTTAAAAATCCGAGCGAGACCATGGCCGTACAGCTGGAAGACGGCCGTGTGGCACTCAACATACGCAATAATTCTGATCAACGACGTAGAGGAGTCAGCATAAGTAAAGATGGAATATCCGGTTGGTCCAAACCAGCCTTTATTGACGGTCTTTTCGAACCGATATGTATGGGAAGTATCATCGCCGTCCGTGACAATCAAAAGAACTATTTGCTATTTGTCAACCCCGACAGTGAGCATATCAATAAACAACCTCGTGAAAATCTAACATTAAAACTCAGTAAAGATGGCGGAAAAACCTGGCCTGTCTCAAAAGTACTCAACCCCGGATCATCTGGATATGCAGATTTGGCTATTGGCCCTGACAACACCATTTACTGTTTATACGAAACAAGATCAAAAGGTGGTGTGGCTCTAGTCTTGCAAAAACTAGCTTGGAACAAATTATTTCAATAAACGTATATCAGATCACTCCATACAAACTTCCACCCTTTGCCCCCAACTGGTCTACTCTCCGCTCCACAGCCTCGTCTTTAATCAAGTCTGGGGCGTGGTGAGGTTTGCGTCGGGCATCGATAATAACCGGTCCTTCGCAGCCCCAGTGTTTGTATCGCGTAAAAGATTTAACGCCATAGATATCGTAGGCAGGATTTGATTTGGTAAAGGTCACCCAGACAAAATTGTTGATATGTGCTGTTGTAAAAGCAGCATCGTCAGCGATAACAATCAGTTGTATACCGTCCAGGTTCTTTTCCTGCAACGCTGTACACCAGTCACCTATTACCCCTGCCTCTTGCTCGTACATCGTAAAGGCAGCACCATCCACGACCAATACACCAGGGAGAGCTAATTTAGCTCCACTAAATGGCTGAGGTAATTCCAACCCCTGTGGCAACTCACGGGCGAGTTCTCTTTTCTTCTCACCGGCTGCAGCAAAAACAACTTTTGATCCGGCATTCAGTCCATCGCCCGAATAATCCAAGGTGTCAATAGTGGTATTCGTATAGAAATGCAAATCCCGTGATAAATCAATACGTTCCAGTATATGCATCAAAAACTCTTCGATATGATGTATATCCAAAGCTGGATTATCGCCTGCGGAAGCAATAAAAAGATATTTAGCTAAGCTCAATTGGTTCTTGCCCAACATTTGGTTCGCTATCGTCAACAACTCTTGTGGCCTGTCGACCTTCTCATAAGGTGTATAGCTCTCCCGCCCTATCGCGAACAGCAAAGGGTGTACACCGGCAGGATCCACGGCATGTACTGCCTTTAACCCATTAATTTCCTGGGGAATAGCATTGCCCGTAATTTCGTGAATGAGTGCACCGAAGCTGGTATCCTCTTGCGGAGGTCTCCCCACAACCGTAAATGACCATATCGGATTTTTCTTATGGTACACATTATGTACTTTCATCAAGGGGAAAGGATGTGTTAGGCTGTAATAACCAATATGATCACCAAAAGGGCCTTCGGGTTTATTTTCGTTGGGATAGACCGTTCCTGTAATGACAAAATCAGCATCTGCCGAAATACAAAAACCTTCATTATCATAAAAATAACGGAAACGTCTATTACCTAACGCCCCGGCAAAGATCATTTCGGAAAGCCCCTCGGGAAGGGGCATTACGGCTGATAAAGGATGCGAGGGTGGGCCACCTACAAATATGCTGACTTTCAGGGGTTGCCCCAACTGATTGGCTTTCATTTGGTGGACACCAATACCACGATGTAATTGATAATGCAGCCCTATTTCTTCATCTTGAATATATTCATTACCTGCTAATTGGATCCGGTACATACCAAGGTTGGCTTTCATAATCCCGGGGTTTGTGATATCTTCAGTATATACCTGAGGCATCGTCACAAAAGGCCCTCCATCCAGCGGCCAATTGACAATTTGAGGCAGTTTACTAATCTGGGTTTTACCATACAGGATAGGCGCGCCTGATTTTTTCTTCCAAGGGAGTGCACCGAGTGCCACGGCCGAGGAACCGATATAACGCAGTGGATGTTTTAAGGCCGCAGTTGGGTCCATTTTGACGTCTACCAATTTTTTGATATGGTCAAGTGTATCTCTAAACATGAATTTAGAACGTTCCATCGTGCCAAACAGGTTGGATACCGCCGGAAATTCCGAGCCTTTTATATGCTCAAAAAATAAGGCCGGACCTTGTGCGTCATAAACACGCATCTGAATCGCAGCCATCTCCAGGTAGGGATCTACCTCTTCTTTGATACGGATCAAATGTCCGTGCTTTTCTAAATCGTCAATACAAGCAGCTAAACTGGCGTATCCCATATCTTTTATACTAGGTTATTTTTCTTCGTTATCCAATCCTTTTATTTTGTCCCTTATGATTTGATCGACGTCTTCGACCCTATAATAAAGGCTTTGGCAGACCTCAACTAATGTGCCGTATCGATCGAACAGCTCCCCTCCCATATCCATATAATGAAAAAACAACTCGCTCACTTTACTATAGGTCCCTAAAAATTCCTGATGGTCATCATCTAAGGATACGGTATGAACAGAGAGCTCATCATAACGTGGATATAGATCATCCAGCGCATCAAAATACATCGGATCAATGAGATAATCATCTTCATATATATTCTCCACATCCCTGTTATAGGTCGACGTGATGGCATCCACTTTTTCATACAGCTGATTGAGGTCCTCGTTATGCTTCAGACAAGAGGTCAAAAAAACGTTGATATCGATCGTAATACTTTCTTCAAAATAGGGTATATCCTCAAGCTCGGCTACACCGAGCCAATCTTCCAATATTTCCAACTCCTGTTCAATTCCCAAACGCCTCAAAACCAGGTCTTCAATAATAGCATTGGCTTCTTCCAGCCTTTTTTCCATATCCATGGCATGTTGCTTGATAGTCCAAGTCTTATCATGCGCTTCATAGTAATAGTTAAGCGCCTCCACTTCAAATGGCGGGGGTGTTATATCGAGATCAAAGTCGAGAATGATATCCTTTAGCGGATGCTTCTTGACAACAGTTTTCAAATTTCCCATATCTGTTATGTCTATATAAAGGTATTGATTTTTTTGTAAAAAAGGCTATCCCACTCCTTGGGAGGGCGCAATATTCCGTTGCGCAGGGGATAGCCTTTCGCTTGTTTCCAAGCGCAACCTACAACACGTAACTAGCCACTACATCGCTATAGGTCATCAGCGGATTCCTACCGATGTACGCCACACGGAATTCATATTCCTGCAGGGACTCTAAGTCTGCGATCACAGTACTCGATTTGGAAGAAAGCACTGTTTTCCAAGCCTCTTCACTTTGTTTTCTGCGATACTCAAACTGGTACATCAACGCAGGCTTCCATGCCTTTACGCGCAAACGCACGTATCCGGAATTGTCCAGCAACAGTTCCACCCTAAAATTCTCCGGCTTTGGACAAGGCCCCACAGGAGTTTGTGATTTTGTTGGAAGAAAGCCTGCCGCAAGGATCAAGGCCGGATCTCCTTTGGTTACTTTTGTCACATAAAGCGACATTTCGAAGACCAAATTCTTCAGCGTTGCAAACTGCTGATTCTTGATAACGATCTGACGCATGTCTCGGTAAGTCGCATCGGCTAGCGATCGGTTGAACGCTTCCAATGCTGCTTCTAAGGTCGCCAAGCTGGGATCCGGCTCAGGGAATAATGTGACATTTTCGGTCATCTTGACCACGATGTTCTCTGCATACTTGGCAAACTTTGCCTCGCTCAGATTTTTTGATTGTAATGTTGGTTTTACCATGATTACTTTGTTTTAAATGAATAAATAAATTAATTAACACCACAAATATGAGGGCTATTTTTCGCAATAAAGGGATAAAATCGCGCCATTTTTCTCATCACTTTAAAAGAATTTTGGCACGATTTTATCCCCTGCTGTTTTTTTGATAAGAGAAAAAGCGTGTTCCTTATGGGAATAGCAGCATTTCTCTAGGGAAAAAGACAAAACCTCATGAGGAAATTTCATTTTCCCATGAGGTTTAATAAATTCCTCTAGTCTTTCGGCTTAAATCTCATGAGGAATAGGTTTATCCTCATGAGGTATTACGGACTTCTCATGTCTTTCAGTCTACACCTCATGAGGAAAGGTTTTCTTGCCATGAGTTTTTACAAATTCCTCTAGTCTTTCGATCTAAACCTCATAAGGAATAGACTTGCCCTCGCCTACATTTTCCTGATTGACGAAGGTACTTCAAAAAAATACTTCTTAAATTCTTTGCTAAAATAGTTACGACTGGAAAAGTTAAGTTCATTAGCGACTTCTTCCACGCTCATGTCGCCACGATACAACAGTTCCTGCGCCTTCAGGAGCTTCAACCGATGGATATAATCCGCTAACTTTATCGGCTTATCTTCAAAAGCGCGGTTTAATGTGCGAGTGCTCACATGCAGTGCTTGCGCAACCGTCTCTTTCACGATATGTTCGTCGCAATGGGTACGGATGTAAGCTAACGCTTCATGATAAATTCCCAACCGCGACCGCTCGGCCTGCATATCATAGCTTCCTACATGCATGATCTCCTGGAGCAGCTTTTCCACAAGCAACCCTATTTCCAGACGGGTATGGAAAGGCTTATAAACCATGTTCCTTATCTGTTCCCACAATGCCCGTTGCTTATGTCCGATACTTACATCAGTTAATAATAAGTCATAGGTCTTACGTTGTTGTTCAAAATCGACCAATCGTTTCAATGATTTATATTCTTCGGTAAGAAGAGGCAATCCACTACGCTTAAATCCTATACAGGATAACCATACTTTGCCTGCGGATAGTGCCACGGCAACAGTCGAACGAAGGGATGTGAAAGGCAGGCACCTATTCTCGGATAGTTCGACGCCATGGGGCAAATACACTTTCGACTTTCCGCGAAATTGGTTAAAGAGCCAAAAGCCGATATCTTGAGTCAATAAATCCAATTGTAATCCCTTTGTCCCCACCTCACCCCGAACTTCCAACAGACATATATGTTCAAGCTCGTAACAACGATACTGTACGCGGCCGTCTACCTCCCCTTGAAAGGAAAGGGGTAAAAACGACAAATAACCGGCCCTACTATATTGCTTTAGCGCCGTATTATTTCCTCTAAATTCGAAAAAATTACATTTATCCATTTTTGGAACAACCTAGGTCGGTTTCCTAAATTTAGCTATTTTTTAGGTAAAAGTTAAATTTTTCGTGGATATTTTGTGAAATCCACATAATATCTGTCCATATATTTATCGTTATTTTATTTAGGATTTTTTTCATTATATTTGTTATAGACGAAACAAGAAAAGAGTAAAATGGTAACAACTAAAATCGTTAACCCTCCTTTAAGTAATGTACAAGAAGAGCTTTTAAGGTTTTTTTCCGTTAACCTTTCAGATGAACAACTTCTCGAACTGAAAAAAGTCATGGCCAAATTTCTTCTTGAACGAGCGAGAGATAAAGCCGATTTAA
>JBEBWF010000113.1:0-7354 GCA_040392285.1 Sphingobacterium sp.
TATTATATGTGCATATAAAACAAGACACATAAGTTCTTTGGTTAAGTCGAAGTTAAGCAATCTTTCTACAAACTTTAGTCATAAGGTTTATCAAGAATATCTAACATATTATCATAAATATGGAATTATATACTTATCTTACCTTAATCAAACGGATTCAAACCCAGATGCTTGATTTCCTCCACATTCAAAATCACAACGATCAGACCTCAGTCCTATAAAGTCTAGATCATAAGATATACCCTCTCCAATGCCCCTATTAATGATTCCTGAAAAAAATAATTGATTATCTCTATCCGGAGACAGAATCATCGGTATTAATTAGCGTAGCGCATTATATAATATTTAAATTGTTCTACAACTAAGATAGGTCATCCACAGCATTAAAATATCATTGCAATACTCTTCCGCCAATTGAAATTTGATCCATAAAAGAAAATTTGACATCTTCTTCGCTACCTCCTATAATATAGCAACGAAGAATAACTCCGTCTTCAGCGATGATACGATTCAACGGTCTATAGATTTGTAAATACAACGTAGGTTCTGGTTTATAATTTTCTGTTCCGTTTTCCACAGGCAAAAGATACTTTGTAATAGGATAAAATAAGATCCCATTCTTGCTATAAACCCACTTCAGCTTTATATCTTTACTGTTGGTCACCGGCGTATAATCCAAGGTCTCTATAGAAAAACTATGCATCCGGCTACTCTTAATCTCTACTTCAAAATACCTACCTAATGCCTGAGACCGTTTCTCATCTTTTGCCGGTTTATCTTTCGTCGCGAACTTCAACTCTCCACGGGCATTTTGCACCAGGCCTTTGCCTAATCTCGTCACAAGATCGAAGTCTCCAATTTTAAAATGGTCTTTGGTTAGGGTTGTCTGAGGAATACTGACTAACACAGGGTGTTTCGTGTAATTTTCCAGACCCTGAGGCTCAATATCGGTATTGCTCTCCCTAAAGTTTTCTATTCGATGGAAAGTAATCATGTTTGCATCGTGGTAACGGAGACCATACCAGGAAGTTCGAGCTACAAAGACCATATCATCACGATCAAACTGCCAATCGACATATTGAAAACCAAATGTATCCCATGTCCTTAGATGAGCGCCTTCATTCCATTTTAATATTTTCTTTTTAATGGTCCAATTGATCAGATCTGCAGAACTCATCAAAACCAGTACATTCCGTTGGTGCCAATTTCCATTGTACGATTCTGAAGTATTTTTAAACGAAGAAATCTTATTCGTAATTGTCCAATATTGTTTTGAGATCGAATCATATCGGATAGTGAATTTTGATGCTGCACCGGGAAAATGGACAAAATTCCGTTCTTCATTTTTAAATTCCATCTTCATACGTTCTTCATCGATATCAATCACAGCTGCAATTTCATTTCGTGGTTTACCTTTTGCAGCACCATCGACAGCATACCTGACACCTTTGCCTGACCACGATTCCAATCGCATGAAATCTATCAACTTCCCTTGAGGCGTGACGATGAGATTTCCTTCCAGCCAATTTGGCCGTTTGGCATTTATCCATTTCTCATCAAAACGGATACTATTGGTCCTCTTCCAACTGGATGCTTTCAACAGGTCAGCATCTTCATCGGCACAAATCGCTAAAGCATGAAAATCTCTTCGATTTTCAGCATCAAAGGCTTCCTCATAGGCCCTCCAGATTTTTCCTTTATACTTGACGATAGGTACAGGCCCTGTATGAAACAATCCTTCGGATAATATGCCGGTATTCCTGTCCTGCGGATTAGACCAGGTCTTGCCCGAATCGGTAGATCGATAGATGACCATATTTCCCCAACCTTTTGTTGTTCCCATCAGGTAGATATTACCTTTATGTTCAAAGATATTGGCCCAGATCAAGGGAGAGACACGAGAAAGCGGCTTCCATGTTTTCCCTTTATCTTTAGACACATGTATGCTTGTCCCCTTGTCATAATCATAAGAGGCCAAATAATCACCATTTTCCAGTACAACAAGACTTGGCGAAGCCACTCGCTTGGCAATCGGATCTTCAGTTGCTTCAAAAATAACAATACCGGGAAACGGATTGAATTGTTGAGCAATACTCACTTGGAGCAAAAAAATATTACAACAAATTATAAGCAGAAATCTATTTGCGTTCATCTTTATACTTCTTATCATGTAGTTATCGCCAATTATTTGTCCGAAAGAGCCATTATACCATTATCTCCAAACGTAAGGCACTCGAATATCACTCGATAGTGATCGTAAAAGTCTTCATCACAGGTACACCGTCACCTTTTGTACTTGATGCCTTGAAAACCACTTCATATTCACCTACCTTGTCGTAGATAAATCTATATTCATCCCATCTGCCATTAGTTTCCGGCAACAGAATAGTAGGTTTGTCTTTCCCTCCATTAAATTTAGGCAATTCAAGCGCCTTAGTAACCGCATAGCCCTCTTTAAATGGCCCTGCGTTATTATTAAAGACACCATCCCACAACGTCTGTGCTGTAGTCACCCTCGGAATATTGCTACTCTGATTGGCAGCAGCGGCATTTAAAAGCCAACGAAACTCTACATCCGGATTGGTATATAAAGTAGTCGACAGGTGTGGTCTGTCGGCCACTGCAGCTTTTAACGTAAACTGTTGTACCCGAAATTGGGTACGTTGCGAAGCAGCCCTCGTGGTACAATACCAAGCAAAATATATAGGCGTTCCAGAAGCAAAAACATCTGTTATGTCAGATTCACCAGAAAAAGTATTGGTAAGTCCCGCTACCTCAGGCATAGGGTCCAGTACGAAGCGATCGGTAATAGGTTTCCAATTGACATTTTTTACATTTTCCAATGTATAGTTTCCGTCAAATTCGTCCGAATAATACAAAATGGCACAATCTGGATTATTACCGGCAGATTTAGCTGTCTGAAAACTCAAACTGGCAACTGCATCATAAAACCGGTCCCGATCATGGTATGCATAAGCATTCCCAGCCACACCTGAATAAAAATCGATCAAATCCGGATTACCGGACAACTGAAACTTCACGGTGTCCCCTACTGCAAAGGTAGTTTTTTCCAATTGTACGTTAAATGTTAATGGTCCTTTGGCCGTAGGATCCTGCACCTCGATTTTGAGCTTATCCATATCTTTATCAATATCTGCATTACAGGCCCAGATGGTACATACGCTCAGTAGCAATCCATATTTTATTATACTTTTCATAATGTGTATCATTTATCATTCACGTATGATATGGAAGATATATCCCATATCTTGTTTACTCTTCTTCAATGGTTAGTTTTATCGTTTTCACGATTTCTTTTCTACCTCCAAAGTTGACATTGTATCCTACAAACGTGACCTCAAATTCACCGGCTTCGTCAAACTTGTACTCATACTCGGTCATGTTCTCCTTCTGCATTCCTTTTATGACAATAGGATAATCACGTCCCAAGTTCATCAGGTCAGGCAACACAATCGGAGCACTCACGGCATAACCATCCTTCAAAGGTCCACTTGTATTGTCATAAATCCCGTTCCAATAGATCAAGGAACCTGTAATACTAGGCTGATCTGATTCTTGAGCTATGGTCGTCGGACTGAGTGCCCACTGGAAGCTCATCGCTGCCTGTGAGTACAGAGTACCCGAGATATCGGTTTCATGAACAGCATTGCCCTTAAGGGTAAAATCAGCAACCTGAAATTTTGTTCGGTTAGATGCTTCGTTTGTTTTACAGTACCACGCAAAATACACAGGCTTGCCGCTTTCAAAGAGGTCGGCCACATCTACTGTTCCGGCATCCGAAAAATTTGCAGATGTCCCTACGATACCCGGTATATTAAACCGATCTGAGATATCGATCCAATTTACAGTATTCAATTTTGTATAATCGTATGTGCCGTTAAAGTCGGTCGTATACAATAACGTTGCACAATCGACATTATCACCAGCAAATTTTGCAGCTTGAAAACTTAATGTCGGCGTATACTCATAGATACGTTCCGCTTTACTGTAGCGATATTCCTTTCCGTAATTTCCTGGAAAGAAATTGATCATATCGGGACTCCCTTCGATATGAAAGACAACCGTATCACCTACTGTATACACGGCTTTGTCTGTCCAGACATGCAGACTTGGTTCCGTGACCTCATAAGAGTCATGGCAAGACGTGATGACAGATATAATGCTTATCAGAATCAAATATTTTTTCATAATTACCATCCTGTATTTTGAACTAATTTTTTATTAATACCCATTTCATATGAAGGAATTGGCCACCATTCGTCTTTAGGCTCCACGCTTCTAAAATATGTTCTCGCACGTACGTAATAAGAAGATGTAAAGGTTTGGGGCGTTTCGGCTTCCCGGGAGACCATATTGGTATAGAATACTCCCCAACGTACAATATCATTTTTGCGCAGCATTTCGAAACAAAGTTCGCGTGGACGTTCATCCCTGACCTCCTGCCGAAATTTCATATAGTCCCTATTCGTAAAATCCGTAGCCGGACTTGCTATAGTAGGATCCAATCCTAACCCACGACGTTTGACCATATTCAGATACTCCAAAGCATCATCATTGGGTCCTTCGTAATATTCATTGTACGCCTCTGCATACATTAACAATACATCTGAATACCGCAATATGGGAAAGTTCTGTGGTGTCTGAGTCTGTAGCTTAGGTAGCACCTTTTCATATTCCCTCCTGAATTTACCACAATACCTTTGGTATTTTGAACCATTGGATGCCCAGTCTTTACGTACGGCTTGATTGTTTGCTTTTTCATAATAGAAAGGGGCAACATTCCAATTTCTACGCTTATCATTGGCATTGTACAGGCCGTACAGGTACTCTGTGGAGCGCAGCACACCGATGGACAAACCGATCACATCATCTATCACCGGATTACGGATCCCATTATTCCGGCCTACCATTCCAGCGGTATTGTAAATGCCTTTGCCATCGCTGAAGAATTCAACCTCGAAAATACTCTCTTTCAGATCGTATTCATCCTGTGCATAGTTGATAAAAACTTGTTCGTAGGAAGGGTTCAATTCGTGAAAGTTTTCGTTGATGATCCGTCCGGCATACAACATTACATCCTTATAGCGTTCTCTCTCATTATAGGGATAGCCAGCTAGATAAAGGTTTACTCGGGCCAACATACCCCATGCGGCTGATTTGGTAACACGCCCACCTGTTACGGCTGCACTTGCCGGGTTCACCCAGGCCGCAGCCTTTTCCAGATCTTCTACAATCTGAGCGTACACCTCTCTACCTGTCGCACGTTGACGTTGCAATTCATTCGGATCGGTACTCTTTATAGGAGCAAGCATCAGAGGAACGCCCTGAAAGCGGGTAACCAACATCAAGTAATAATATGCACGCAGAAATAATGCTTGTCCTCTGATATCATTTCGTTTGGCATCATTGATATCAATATCTGCATTGTCAATATTGGCCAACAGATTATTTGCCCGATTAATCCCCGTATAACAGGACCTCCAGTATCCTTGGATTTTTGTATCGGTTGATGAAACATTATAGTCACCTACTGAATTATCGTCAGAACCATAATCTTCGTAGGCTTCGTCCGCTTCCAATCCCATCCTACCCAACATATTATTGCCATACAAAGCTCCATCAGCGAGTGAGGCATAAACACCGTTCAAGGCGTAATTCAGTTCCATTTCGGTTTTATAGTAATCTTCCTTGACCATGGCATACTTCGACGGTTCGATGTCCAACAGATCATGGCATGAGGTTGCTAGATAAAGAACACCTACTATAGCTATTTTTTTTAGTATATTTTTCATATTTATATCTATTTAAAAGGTAACCTTAGCACCGAAAGCTAGAGTCAGATTCTGTGCGTATGCCGAATAATCAAAACCCGGTGTCAAAATTGTATTTCGTGTAGAAACTTCAGGATCCAATCCAGAATAGTTTGACCATGTATATAGATTTTGTGCCGCCAGACTGACATCTACGCTAGACACCTGGCGAATCCACTGCCTCGGCAGGCGATAAGCCAGCTCAATTGTTTTCAATCGAATAAAGGACCCATCTTCTAAATCTTTTGTTGAATAATTTCCGACCGGACCATATCCTCTTGTCCTAAAATACTTGTTAGAAGGATTGTCTACCGTCCATCGGTCTGCGTACGAAGCAAACTGGTTTAAACCCGGTCTTCCTGTACTATTCCCTTCAAACATCAAGCGGTTTGCATTCATAATCTGATTGCCGTAGTTCCATTGAAAAAACACATTCAAACTAAGGTTTTTATACCTGAAATTATTATTAAAACCTCCATAGTGCTTAGCCAATGTACGTCCCATAATGATTTTATCTTCATCAGTGATGACAAGATCCCCATTGATATCCTGATACTTGATATCTCCAGGCTGTGTACGGCTCCTGTCACTATACAGAGATACGATATCGTCTTTCAGCATATATGCACCACTAGGCAGTTGATCGAAATCTGACAGCTGATACACACCGTCCCACATCAGACCGTAGAAAGAAGATACAGGCATACCGACTTTGGTGATATACAGATTGGAACTATTCCAATCTCCCGTGAACGTAACATTGCTAAACATGGTCTTTTCATCGTCCGTCAACCCCAACACCTTATTTTGATTAAAGGAGATATTAAAACTTGAACTCCATTTGAAATATTTTTTGTCTACATTGATCGAACTGATTTCGATCTCAAAGCCTCTATTGCGGATAGAACCAATATTTCTGTATATACGTTGTAATCCGACGCTATAAGGAACATTGGCATTGAGCAGCAGGTCTTTGGTGTCCTTATTGTAATAGTCCAGTACAAAGTTCAGACGATTTTTGAACAGGGATAACTCATACCCAATATCCAATTGGTAAGTGGTCTCCCATCGCAGGTCTTTGTTTCCAAAACTGGATATGACCAATGCCAAGTCCGGTATAGAGGCACCCGTCCCGATACCGTAACGATCATCCAGATTAACACGATCGTAAGGTGCAAAGTCATTGATCCGGTTATTACCCGTTGCTCCCCAACTGGCCCTCAGCTTCGAGTCACTGATAAAGGAAATATTCTTAACGAACTCCTCACGCCCCAATCGCCAGGAAACCGCAAATGCAGGAAAATAACCCCATCTGTGCTGTGGCGAGAACTTTGATGATCCATCTATCCGGAAACTTCCCGTCAAATAGTATTTACTATTGTAATTATAGTTTACACGTCCCAGATAAGATACCAATGCGTTGGCAGAGGCAATAGAAACCGGAGTCTTGATCTCACCATATTCCAATGCCCGAAGCCCTAATTCCTCATTGGGTATCTTTATCGATGTATAGCCATATTTAT
>JBEBWF010000114.1:0-7116 GCA_040392285.1 Sphingobacterium sp.
CAGATGTATCCAAAACGACTGTTTTTGAAGTCGAAATGAACAGTCTCTAAAAAAACAAAACAGTCAAATTGTATGGGATAATATCTTTCCACTCAATTAAGTTCGACTAGATCAAAATTCCATTTTACCAACGAATTTTCGCTTTCGGTTTGTTCCCCTGTTGGCAGGGTGCAACAAGAAGGATGGAATCTACCGGCAAATTGATTACAACAAATTGGGATACCTGATTCCCAGTAATGCGAACCTGTCTGCTGTATTGTATGTGAAGGACAAAGGAAAGATAACGAATGGTGAGTATTTTATCTCTTGTCTAGTAAAATATACCCCCTAAGAGAGTGACAAATCGATAATTAAGGAAGACTACCCAGCGCTATTCAGGCTGGGTAATCTTTAATAAATTCTTAAATACCTTGAAATATAAATGGTTTGCTTTCAATAAATTTATCAGATGTTTCACCTCCATATATCTGTTGCTTGTCTAAGACAAGTTTTTTCACTTTTCCTTTTTGACTGAAATCCATCTTGTTCAGATCTACCCAGATTGCATTAGGGCTTAATGCATCCTCAAAATAATAAACAAGATTCTTCTGATCGGCAACGGTTCTCCATCTCGTAGTGGAAAGGTTTGGAAAACCTTCGGTAGAAATACCATAAGGAACCGAGCACTGCCTGATCACGCTAAAAGCACCAGCTAAAGCAATTCTTGTATTATCGGTTTGAGGAATAGCATTGATATAATAAGAGGCACGGACAAACCTATCCGCTGCCCGGTTTGTTCCGGGAAGAAAAATATTTCCCGGTATTCCTTTCCAATATTCATTTATAGCTAACTGTTCTTCAAAAACAGGATCATTAGTCATTACAGTGTATGAAGGATCGTGATGAATTACAAGCTTACCAGCAATATATTCCAAAATTGCATTATCCCCACTCGCATCGGAAAGTGAAAGATGAACGGTAGTATATTTATCCGTGCCCGGAATAAAATCCGTCACGACTACAAACTCTTCTTTTCTGAACTGTTTCACAGCCTCAGCTACTGTCGCAAAATTATCTAAGGCATACTGAGCCCAAAGCGAAACAGCAAGCCCACTTTTACTGTTGTTTCCTTCCTTTGAAAATTCAGGGTATTGTGAACTTACCAGCCATAGTATATTGGCTACAAGTCCTTTTTCATTCATACCATCGGATACCGCAATATCCCATGAGCTTGTGGATATACTTCCGTATTTGGCAGTCCAGGTTACCGTATTTTTACCTGTACTTCCATTGCGTTGTATGCCTCTGGGAAATAACCATAAATTTGCGGGGATTTCCAATGTAAAGTCCATGCTACGTGCGGTAATTACGGTATTATTGGGACCTTTGTAAACTACTCTAGTACAAGCCTCAGCTTTATCAGACAAGATAAAAGCTATCATAGCAAATAAAACAGTTATTCCGATTTTTTTCAACGATTTTTTCATAACATAGATTTATAGGATTTATATTTTGATGTTTAATGCCATATAGCAATTAAATTTAACAGCAATTTACAAAAGTTATGAATATAGCGGATCATTTATTTCGAAAATGAGTAAATATCCTGTCGTAAAAATTAAAACCTTAGTAGCAGAATATAACCACAAGCGGACCAAAAGATAATCACAGTGGTGTTATTCTGGTAAAGCGGTTGTATCATCGTTTACAAAAAATCTTTCCACGTTCCCGCGGAAAGATTTTTGAATCGAAACAAATAAAAATTAACCAGCGTAATTAAATACTTAAAGTTCATTCAACAGATCATCCAAATCCAGTGCACGAGTATACATTTCCAAAGAACCGTCTGGATGATGCGGCCATTGCTCCTTGGGGCGATCCCAATAGAGTTCTACACCGTTGCCATCAGGATCGTTCAGATACAATGCCTCCGACACCCCATGATCAGATGCTCCAGTTAGGGGATAATTAGCCCGGCGGATCCTGTCAAAGATTCCAGCCAGGTCTTTTCTTGTTGGATAGAGGATCGCGGTATGGTATAATCCAACACCATCTCGAGGCGCAGGAGGTGCTCCTTTGCTGTGCCAGGTGTTAAGGCCGATGTGATGATGGTAACCCCCTGCAGAAATAAATGCAGCTTGATTACCATACATTGTCGTAATTTCAAACCCTAAGAGACCTTGGTAAAATTCCAGAGAACGATTAAGGTCAGCTACCTTGAGATGAATATGCCCAATCCGTGTCTGGGTAGGTATTTTGTATATTTCCATCATTAGATTATTTTTTATTCCTCCACAAGATTAAACCAACGCTTTCTTGACTGCAGCTGCCAGTCCGGTCGTGGGTCGTCCAATCAACTTGGAAAGGACCTGCTTATCATCAAACAGATCATCCCTTGAAGCACCAATGTCCCAACTTGCAATGGCAGAAGCGAGACCCTCAGGCAAACCTAACGATGTCAACACGCCAGTATATTCTCCTTGGGACAGATTGTTATACGGAATATTCTTCCCTGTTTGGTTAGAAACCTCTGCAGCAAGATCCTTCAGCGTATAGGCCACATCGCCCGCCAGTTCGTATACCTTCCCTACATGCCCTTCACCGGTCAATACTACCGCAGCAGCCTCCGCATAATCTTCCCGTGTCGCGGAAGATATCTTTCCGTCACCTGCACTACCCACAAATGCACCGGCACCTAATGCACCTGGCACAGAAGCCGTATAATTTTCCGTATACCACCCATTCCTTAGAATTGTATGTGGGATACCTGAAGTGCTTAACAATTCCTCAGTTTCCACATGCTCTCCAGCGAGGCTCAACGAGGAGGTATCCGCATGAAGCAGACTGGTATAAACAATCCATTTGACACCAGCCTTTTGGGCAGCTTTAATAACATTCTCGTGCTGCACCTTACGCTGGCCAACTTCATTGCTTGATATCAGCAACAAGTGATCAATGCCTTGCAGGGCATCGACTAAAGTTTCTGGCTGCGTGTAGTCAAATACCTTTGTCGCAATATCTAATTCAGCCGCCTTTTCAGGTGAACGAACTAATGCGACCAAATTTTCGGGATTTACCCGTTGTTTTAATTTTTCTACCACCAAACGACCTAGTTGTCCGGTAGCTCCTGTAATTCCTATCTTCATGATAAATTATATATGTAATAAAATCTGTTACATTAACACGCAAAAAAATTAGTTGAACTGCCCCACAAAATCTCGCAATGTTCTGCGCTGAAGGGCGGCGAATACGATCTCATCCGTCTCAGCGAACAAGCCCTCCAACTCTGTATTGATATCCTTTCCAATAGGACATTTCGTGTTGGGGCAGAGATTTTTCTTGCCTAGCACATTCGTGTTCTTCACAGCCTTATAAATGTCTGCCAGGGTGATTTCATCACTCGAAACATTTAGCATAGAACCTCCTTCTTTTCCTTTCCTACTGATTACCCATCCCTGATCTTGCAATACACCCAACTCCTTACGGACGATTACAGGATTAATATTAATACTGTCCGCAATCCAGTCCGAGCTTAGCCATTCGCTAGGGCTCTTCGCCAAAATCGTCAGTATATGTATGATCGTTGCAAACCTTGTATTGTTCATATCGATAGCAAAGGTAGAAATAATTTTTAAATGTAACAAATTCTATTACAATTAAATCAATAGCTTTGTAATGACCTATCTGGTTATTGCGAATCAATTTTTAGACATTTTGTCAGCAACCTGATCGGTGTTACACGCGGCTAGGACTCTATCATGAGCAGACCCACTTCTTTACAAAAAGTGAACTGAGAAATACCAAGTCAGATAACCTTACTAAAGCTTAATCATGATTTAATATCCTGTTCATAATAAAGTCGGATCTTCAAAAAGCTATTTATCAGCACGATGAGCAAACGCGAAATAGAGGTAGTAGTACTATCCGACATTCATTTGGGAACATACGGATGCAGGGCTAAGGAACTGCTACAGTATCTCAAAAGTATAAAACCCAAAACTCTTATCCTGAACGGTGATATTATCGATATCTGGCGATTCAGTAAATCATACTGGCCTGAATCACATATGAAGGTCGTCCGCCGGATTATGAAGTTTCTTTCGGAAGGGACCGAGGTCTATTATCTGACGGGAAACCATGACGAAATGCTGAGGAAGTTCGGCGATCAGCACATCGGCAACTTTCGACTATCAGACAAACTTGTTTTAGAACTGGACGGCGTTAAGACTTGGTTCTTCCATGGCGATGTATTCGATGTGACCATGCAGCATTCGAAATGGCTTGCAAAACTTGGAGCTGTGGGCTATGATAGCCTGATTTTGCTGAATAGCTTTGTCAATTGGTGTCTGAAAATGGCGAAACGCGAGAAGATGAGTTTTTCCAAAAGGATCAAAAAAAAATTTAAGGATGCCGTCAAGTTCATTAATGACTTCGAAATGACCGCAGCTGAGCTTGCTGCAGACAAAGGATATGGATATGTGGTATGCGGACATATTCATCAGGTAGCGCTGCGTCGTATCACTACCGATACAGGGGAAGTGCTCTATTTAAACTCGGGCGACTGGGTAGAAAACCTTACCGCATTGGAATATCAGCACGGAAACTGGTGCATTTATCAGTACAAAACAGAAGACTTTTCGAAATATACCGAAGATAGCGATGCATTTGATGTGGAGAACTTGGATTCAATGTTGGACATTCGCGCCATGTTACAAAGGTTCAGAGCCTAAAAACCGGGCATACCATTTCCCCGACGATTTAACAATTCTTTCCTGAGTATCAAAATCGACATGGACGATTCCGAACCGGGGATGGTACCCTTCAGCCCACTCAAAGTTATCGGTCAACGTCCAGATAAAATATCCATCAATCTTCATCCCTTCCTGCTTGGCACGCAACACCTGTTCGATATAGCACTTCAGATAATCCACCCGCTGGGGGTCATGAACCTGTCCTTCAATCACCTGATCAGCAAATGCTGCCCCATTTTCAGTAATGTAAATCTTCTTTATCTGGGCATAGCTGTTGTACTTTTTAATCGATTCATAAATAGAATCTGGATACACCTCCCAGTTCATCTCAGTAAGCGGCACCTTGCGGTCTTTAGCCGAGACGATGCTAGCACCGATATATGGCGTGAAAAACGAACTCCTTATAATTTCACGGGTGTAGTTCTGCAAACCCACAAAGTCAAAATCGAAAGCAAGCTTCGCCTCATCTCCTTCCTGAAAATACCGGTATAGCTTTTTCAAAACCGGAAGATCATCTACCGGATACCCCATGCCCAGGACAGGTTCGATAAACAGGCGGTTCATCAGCGCATCCGCCTTTCGTAATGCTACGACATCTCTTTGCTTGTCGGAAAAAGGATGAAGTGGAGAACAGGAGAAGGTAGTTCCTATCTCAGCATGAGGTAAAAGTGTCCGCAGGACGCGCCCTCCCTCAGCCATACTTAAAGCGACATGATGTACCGCCGGTAGAAAGTTTTTTAAGCCCTTCCGGCCAGGCGCATGTTTCCCCAGAAAATAGCCAGCCCCGGTAAAGACCACCGGCTCATTCATGACCATCCAATGTTTTACACGATCGCCAAAGTGCTTTGCACATAGCGCGACATATTCCGAAAACCAGCCAATAACAGCACGATTTGTCCAACCTCCCCGGTCCTCCAGTGCTTGCGGAAGATCCCAATGATAGAGCGTTACCCAAGGTTCGATTCCTTGCGCAAGACATCGGTCAATCACTCCGTTATAAAAGTCGATACCTTTTTGATTTACACGACCCACACCTTCCGGTAATATACGCGGCCAGGAAATGGAAAACCGAAAATTTGGGATATGCAATCTTTTAACCAGATCGATATCCCGTTCATACTCCTTATAAAAATCGCAGGCCACTTTCGCGTGGTGCCGATCAAGTATTTTACCTCCACTTGCAGTAAAACTATCCCATATAGACCGTCCCTTACCATCGGCATCGCAGCTTCCTTCGATCTGAAAGGCAGCTGTAGACACGCCCCACTGAAAATCATCGCCAAATTGCCCCCTATGAAGTTCTTCTTCCGTCATTAAATGGATTTAATTGCTGAATTTGCATGTTGTGCTACCACGAAGTTAACAATTTCTTGCGTACGATCTGGATATTCGACCGGAATAACTGTGCCACTCTGAAGCCAGCTGGATATCGCTTGCTCGTGTTTCGCCTTTAGGCTTTTAATCACCGGAACACCCATCTTAGCCAACGATGCAGCATTCAAGTGCTGTTCATATTGATTTTTCATAGGAATCACCAGCAGCTTCTTTCCCATGTATAAAGCTTCAGCAGGTGTTTCAAAACCAGCTCCACATAAGACCCCGGCAGAAAAAGCCATACTTTGAATAAATTTATCGCCATTCACTGGCTCGATTCGGATATTCGATAGCTGTCGGGGTTTTGTATTGTGTTTGGAAAACACCTCCCATTGGACTTCGGTGAAGGCAGCAAGCCGCTTGATCAGCCGTTCGTCATCATATGCTGGGAGGTATACCGTATAGTGACCCAAATTTCCAGTCTCTTGTTCGCGAATAGCCTTGCGGATCACCGGCGTAAAGATGGTGTCTTCATAGGTCTCAAAATGAAACCCGTACTTGTCGGTAGTCGGTGCATAATGATTTAAGATCAGTTGTCCCATCCGATCCACCTTCTTTGCTGCAGGAGCTTTAGGTGACAAGACAGCTGCCTGATGGCTTAACGCAATACACGGCAAATTCTTAAAATAACATGCCCACGCCGAAACCGGTTCAAAATCGCTGATCACAAGGTTATATTTTTCAACGGGCAGCCCATGGATGGTTTTGGAAAGAACAGGCAAATTCGCCTTTCGAAAGGTCTTCCACAGATCGACACCTCCCGACTTTCCGAACACAAAGCTTAGTCCCTTAAAGGCGTAGGTGACCGGAAAGGGCAATTGAAGGTCTCCTTGAGTGCCGCTGACCAGGATATCAACATCACCAAGCTGCTGTAAACAAGGAATCACCTCCATGGCACGACTCAAATGACCGTTGCCTGTTCCTTGCACCGCGTATAGTATTTTCATCTGTTTATTTTCCTTTTTTACATCTCGGTTTCATTTTAGCGAAGAAAAAATGCACCGATACGGAC
>JBEBWF010000115.1:0-7025 GCA_040392285.1 Sphingobacterium sp.
ATAATCATTATCAGCTCTCGTAAGACCAGCGGCGGCGAAAAGCTTGCTTGGATATTAGCTGTGATTTTTATCTCCTGGTTTGCCTGGATCTTCTATTGGTTACTGGCACCGATTAAAAAGAAATAAAGATCATGAAATAAAGAGGGAGGGTTGCTCGTACACCTTTGGCTTCGCCTTGTTTGATACCTAGACCATTATTCGTTGATAGCGTAACAGAATTGTACCAGATCGTAATAGCAACGCGCACCACCGACCCCATCCAGTGCATCGACCGCTTGCAGAAAAAACAGGAAAGGCTCTACAGCAAGTAACTCTTCCGTAGAATAAAAGGATGCCTTCTTTAGAAAACCCAAAAACTTGGCAAGAAGTTTGCACCGCTAGAAAGCTATGAAAAAAGATAAACGATTACGGACTACCTAGTGAATATGAGTAAATTACATTTTAATTTTCGAAAGCTACCTAACGACATTCAGGCCTTCGTTGTAGTTATGAGCTTATTCATCGTCGTCATGACTTTGTTAGTCGTCACGCATTATTTTAGGATCTAGCTTTCCACAAGCCCTGTACAACAGCAGCGATACGGCTTTGCTCTTCTGCGGTCAGATTAGAGCCTGACGGCAAGCATAGGCCATTGTCGAATAATGTTTCAGCAAACTGATCTCCGTAGTAAGGAGCATCAGCAAATACCGGTTGCAGGTGCATGGGCTTCCACAATGGACGAGACTCAATATTATCCGCCAGGAAAGCCAGCCGCAGGTCTTCTCTCGTCTTGCCTGCCACCACAGGGTCGATCACTATCGCGGACAGCCAGTGATTGGCGTAATAATCCGCAGAAGGCTCAGAGAATACCGTTACGCCCTCAATACCTTCAAACAGCTCTACATAAAAAGCATGCATGGCACGACGGGCATTCACTCTATCCTTCAATACCTCCATCTGTCCACGACCTATACCCGCACAGATATTAGACATTCTATAGTTGTATCCTATCTGTGAATGCTGGTAATGCGGTGCATCATCCCGCGCCTGCGTGGATAGAAATACGGCTTTCTCTTTATCCTCCAGGTTAGGACATACCAATGCACCACCACCCGAAGTCGTGATAATCTTGTTGCCATTAAAGCTCAGCACACCAAAACGACCGAATGTACCACAGGCTCTTCCTTTGTAGGTAGACCCCAGCGCCTCTGAAGCATCTTCGATCACAGGAATATCAAACTCTCTGGCCACAGCCAATATCTCATCCATTTTGGCCGGCATACCATACAGGTGTACAACGATGATGGCCTTTGGTTTTTTTCCTCTGGAAAAACGATCACGAACGGCTTCACGAAGGTGTACGGGATCCATATTCCATGTATCCCGCTCGGAGTCCACAAAGATAGGTACTGCCCCCTGGTAAGCAATAGGATTGGCAGAAGCAGAGAATGTCATCGACTGGCAGATCACCTCATCACCGTAACCCACACCACAGGCTATCAATGCCAAGTGTAATGCAGCTGTACCGGCCGACAAAGCGGCGACATGTACATCAGCACCCAAAAAAGTTTCGATATCCAGCTCAAAGCCGTTGACATTAGGCCCTAAAGGAGCTACCCAGTTGGCATCAAAAGCCTCGTGGATATACTTGAGCTCATTGCCTCCCATATGTGGTGAGGATAACCAGATTTTTGATGACATGCTTTAAATAAAAAAATGTAAAAAGTAACAATGCAAAAGTAAGGAGACATACGCAATAAAAAAATGTTTAGCCGAAATTTGCAGCATGTCCTTATTGTAAAAAAGTTTTATACTCTTCCAGCAAAGCTTCCCAGACTACCCGTTGCTCATATCGCTCTTCGATCATCCGCCGGGCGTTAGCCCGGAGAGACCAATAGTACGTCGTATCTTCAACCATCCGTCTCATCGCCCGTTCTAGCTCCGGGATATTTTTCAGGGGGATAATCCTACCATTTTGACCTTCAACAATGATTTCATTGCAACCGTTAATATCAGACACGATACTCGGTAATTCCATCGCGCCTGCTTGCATGACCACATTGGGAAATCCCTCGCGGTAACTCGGAAATACCAAGGTATCCGATATTGCAAAATAAGGACGCACATCCTTTTGAAATCCTACCGCGATAATATCGGGGTTATTGTCTATCGCATGCAATGTTTCGGGTAGCAATGGATCCAGCTCAGACTCTAGGGAGCCAACAAGCAAGAGCTTCACTTGTCGCATACCGAGCCTGCCGAAAGCATTTACCAGCTCATTAATACCTTTGTCCGCCACCAGACGACCGACAAAAATAAAAACAAAATCATCGGGTTTGATACCATATGACATTTTTAGATTCCCCTGCAGTTCACCAGGAATCTGGGTCAGTGAGAAGAAGCCAGTGTCGATCCCGTTCGACGAGCCATTGCCGATGACCTTAAGCTTCTTCTCCGACGTATAACCCTGGCTCAGGATAAAATCATATAGCCCTTTAGCGTTTGGATAGACTTTTGTTGCACAGCGGTAGGTCAGCTTTTCAACAAAGTCCAGCAGTTTACGCCTCATGCCTCTTGCTTCCATCAAAGGAAGCCCTGCCACGGTATGTAAACGAACCGGCACACCAGCCAGCTTCGCCCCCAACATCCCCACGATCCCTGCTTTGGGTGTATGGGAGTGTACCATATATGGCTTTTCTTTTTTACAAAGCTTATAGAATTCCCAAAGTGACTTTAGATCTTTCAAGGGGGATATTGTCCGTGTCATCTCCAACGCAATAACAGGTATACCCTCGTCCTGCCGGACATCCGAAAGCTCCTGCCCCGAACTAGAAATTCCCATCACCGCAAACCCATTTTCAGACATAAACCGAAGCTGTCCCTTTAACAAAGTCTTTAAAGAGATGGGGACAGTCGTAACGCGAAAGAGTTTATAAGGCGTCAATTTTATGCTTTTACTCTTCAAATCGCTTCGTAAACAAAGCGCGAATCTTCTTCTTCATCCTTTCTCTCAGGGAGTGATTACGATTATAGCCGTAGCCATAACCATAGCCGTAGCCGTAGCCATAACCGCGGGCAAAGTCAATATCATTCAGTACGACCGCCATATTCTTCAGCTTACCATCCTGATACAGCTCCTTAGGTATGTTCAACAGACGTTTATCCAAGAAGTTCGCCCGGGATACATAGACCGTCATATCTGCATTATGCGCAATCAACAAGGTATCCGTGACCAAACCAACCGGTGCTGTGTCTACAATCACATAATCATAATGTTCGCGCCCATAAACAACGATATCGTCAAAATGGCCATTCATCAATAGCTCGGCCGGATTCGGAGCCACATAACCCGAGTATATAATATCAAACTGGTAATTCCCCGGCTGTTTGATGATGATATTTTCGATCGGCATATCCGGATTGATCAGGTACTGCGTAATCCCCACATTAGTATGTTCCAAATAAGATATTCCCAGATAATCCAACACTTTTGGACTACGGATATCAGCCCCGATCAATAAAACCCGTTTGCCCGACATGGATAGGATACGCGATAGGTTAGTCGCCACAAAGGACTTTCCTTCTCCCGATACCGTGGAGGTCACAAAAATGACAGCTGTATTCTTTTTTACACCAAGCATAAAGGTGATATTCGTCCGTAGGATGCGGAAAGCTTCGGCCAGCGAACTTCTGTCGTTTTCCCTGATGATGGGCTCCTCCGATGTAGGCAACTCACCCAAGATCGGTGCATTAAACTTGTCTTCAATATCCTTACGGCTGTGTATCTTGTTGTCGAGCATGAATTTGGCAAACAAGACACCTATAGGTAGAGCCACCCCAAGCACCAATGCAATCAGATAATAATTTCGGGTCACGGGCGCTATAGGTCCATAGCCTCTTGCAGGCTCGATGATCTTAATATTCTCTGGTTTGGCCGAAGCGGCGATTTCCATTTCCTCCCGTTTCTGCAAGAGAAAGAGATACATGGCTTCGACAATCTGCTGCTGCCGCGCGATACTCTTGAAGTCGTTCTCATTTCGGGGTACCGACCCCAGATCAGACCGCAGCCCCCGCAATTTTGTCTCCACATTACGAATCTCCAGGTTATTGACCTGGGAAGCATTTTCCACGGAAGCATTCAGGTTGTTGTACAGCATGTTGATCTGCTCGTTCATCCGTATGACGGCCGGGTTTTCGCTAGTGGCCGACTTGAGCAAACCTTCCCGTTCGAGAAGCAACCTATTCAGATTACTGATTGCTGTCGCAACTTCCGCCGACTGCAGTCCCAGATTTTCCGGAAGAATATTCATACTCTTCTTTTGCACCTCTGTCCGTATATAGTCGATAAGCTGCTGCTGAAAACGTAAGTCAAACAATTGCTTCTCATACGAAGTCAGCTCCCCTTGCGTAATACCTGCATTGACTTCGACGTCTAATATCTTATTACTCGTCTTAAAATCCTCCACCCGTTTATCCGCCCGCTGCAGATCATCGCTAATCAAATTCAAACGTTCGTTGATGAAACTGGTGGACGCCAAAGTCACCTTGTTCTTGTCCTTGTTCAAATCTTTATCATAGGCCATGATCAGATCACGGAGCACCATCTCCGCCTTTTCTTTAGAAGATGCCGAATAGCCAAAGTTCAAAATGGTATTACTCTTCTCCGACCGACCGACGGTCAATGCCCCTTTTAGTATATTGCTCGCACTCTCCAAAGTCCGGATAACCACTGTAAAGCTATGCCCTATGGTCTCCATGCCCTGGCGTCGGCTGATAAGCAATTGAACTCCATCCAGGACAAAAGGCTTGTCGGGCGATGTCACCCATATTTTATCTTCCTGTCTGACCTCTATTGCTCCATCTTTCAGGAATTTCAGCCGAAAGGTTAGGGACAGCTGTTCCTGTTCTTCGGGAGACTTCCCCACAATCTCCAGTTGAAAGGGAAGATTATCAGCCAGGATTTCGGCATTATTTACCCGTCCCTGTTCGTAATAAGTCAGGTAACACTTATTCTTGCGCACCACCTCCTGCATCAATTTGCTGGAGCGTATAATTTGTATCTGGTCATCCAAAGCCGTATTTAGATTAAGCATAGGCATCGTACCCAATGCCGACATTTCGACAGCAGCACTCTCCTTATCCAGCACCATAACTTTTGCTGAGGCTGCATAAGTACGCGTGACATAACGCAGGTAAACATGCGCGATGGCAAGGGCTAGGATGATGGAAATGACCAACCATTTCCAATAATAACCGTACTGTTCAATAAGCTGGCGGATGTCGACTGCCGATTCCGCATCTTGCTCATGAATTGTTGTTTTAATTTCCCGAATATCTTGCATCCTTACTACGTTAATTAAACAGGCTAAAAATAGTCAAACCCACTCCCAGTATAGTCATGCCCAGGGATAGATACCAAGGTCGGCGATATGCTTGGATAGCCGTCGTATTCGGCTCTACATAGATAATATCGTTCTGTGCCAGATAATACGCTGGCGAATTCATGATTTCGGCATCCCGGATATCCAAACGATAAGAAGCCCGTTTGCCGTCCTCTTCCCGGATAACGAGGATATCGTTACGCTTTGCCGTAATTTGGAGATCACCGGCAGTAGCAATAGCATCCAGTATCGTTGGTCGGTCGCTATCGCTGAAATCAATAATCTGGGAATTCGCATGCCCAAGTACCGTCACCCGGAAATTCTCGATACGCACATCCACTATGGGATCGTTGACATAGCGTTTCAGTGCCTCCCGAATACTTTCTATGGTCTGCAAACGTGTCTTGCCTGCTACATGTACAGCTCCCAGATAAGGCAATACCACATTCCCGCTCTGATCGACGGTATATAGAATAATATTTGAGCCCCCCCCTCCCCCACCTTGGGAAGTCTTTACGATAAAAGGAGCGATAGCTTCCTCATCCGGCCCCGAGACGCTTATCCGTAGCTGATCCATCGGTTTAATTTTGACAAAATCTACGGAAAACGCTGAATCCAACACCTGTTGATTATCTTGAAAATAGATCACATCTTTGCGTGTCGCACAGGAATTGAACAAAAGCAATCCGAGTAGTATGATTAGGTTTATGCTCACAAAATTACTTTTCATAGCATATATATCTGTTTATTCAATATGTTAAGTTTACAAAGATACATTTATTACTGAAACTGTATGTTCAGTAAAAAAAAAGATGCTTCTTAAATTAGAAATTTAAACAATGAACACATAACAAGGATTTGACATAACACAGCCTGACGTTCAATCCTTACTTTTTCCTTTCATCTTCGATATTACTCAAACTTAGATTTCATTAGTTAAAAATAAAAACTTTAATATCAAAAATTCGGCAAGGAAATTACAACGATTGACCGTTATCAAACTAGCAATTTACAACCCCAATGAGAAACAAATGAGTAAGTTAAATTTAATTTTTCGAAAGCTACCTAGTGGATTTCGGGACTTTGTAGTTGTTATGGGCTTATTCATAGCTATAATGGTATGTTGGTCGTAACACATTGTTTTGGGTGTAAAGATTACGAATACACCCTCGTATACCACTTTTGGAAACAATAGAAAGCCCAAACCCGAAAGGTATTATCCACCCTACCCGAAAGATGGTTTTGAACAATCGGCACAATATATTCTGGATTGAAAATCCCTTGCGCTATTAAAAATGATTTCTCGTTATAGCTTTCCAGCTCCGTTCTCAAGTGACCACGCAGCCAGTCACCTACCGGGACTCCGAAGCCTTTTTTGCTCTTGTCCAAAAATCCTGGTGGAAAATAATCTTCAAATGCCTTTTTCAACAAGTATTTCTTATTCCATCCCTTAATCAAAAAATCATCAGGTAACAAAGAGGTAAAGTCCCAAATCTTCCTATTTAGAAAGGGAGCCCGACATTCCAAAGAAGCTAGCATACTCGTCCTGTCTACCTTAACCAACATATCCCCTTCTAAGGAAAGCACCTTATCGATACACCGAAAATCGGCAATAGATTTATTTTTACCTCCAACTAATTCCTTATACCGATTGAATACATTTTC
>JBEBWF010000116.1:0-6924 GCA_040392285.1 Sphingobacterium sp.
CCCGGTTGTCGTAGCTCTCGATCTCTGCCAGCACCTTGCCCGACTTGTCGAAGATAGTCACCTTGTTTTCCGGATAATCGCGTATGCCCTCCAGCTGAAGGAACTCGTTGATGCCGTCCCCGTTCGGCGATACCGCCTGATGTACACGGATCGGCAATGCCGCATCGCCATCGTTCACGATACGGATAGTTACCGATACCGGCTCTGCGGGCAAGTAGTTGTGGTTGCCTTCCTGTGTGGCCATGACGATTACTGTACCCAGACGCCTGACCGTCATCGTCAGCAATGTGCTGTTGACCGTCGCGATTATCTCATCGTCTATTGTCAGATCTACCGGAAGGCCGCTGCTCGCTTCCACGTCCAGGTCGATGGTACCTACATCCCTTGTCAATGTGCCCGGGGAGACGAAGCTGATCGTCTGCGGGGACTTGTTCACGGTCAATGTGCCTTTGACGTAGGTGATATCATAGTTGCTCAGTTTTGGCCCCTGTGCTGCCGAGGCCGTGATGTCGTAGCTGTTGACGGCTGCCGTGGCTGCTGCTCCTGGGGAACTTAGGGACACCGAAGTGACTGCATCGCCGTTAACAAGGCCTGTCGGCGTGAAGGCCGTAGTGCCAAGGGTTAGCGTTTCTCCATAGATCTTGCTGCGGTCGTTCGCCGTGATCGTTAGCGCTTTCGGGTTCACCGTCAGTTCCAAAGTGATACTGCCAGAATTGTAGTTTGATGTAGCCGCCTGTGTCGCCGTAATCGTAGCTGTTCCGGCTCCAACGATGGTTACGGTATTTCCGGTAACGGTCGCTATACCAGGACTATCGCTGCTGTAGCTGAATGTGCCGTTGCTGTTACTTGTAGGTACGGTCAGGTTGAAGTCCGCATCGCCATAGGTCTTCGTAATATTGACAAAGCCCGAAAGGATCGGATTGGCTTTACCCACAGTTAGTGTACCTTTTACGTATGTGATCGTGTAGTTGAACAGTTTCGGACCTTGGGCAGTGGATGCAAGAATATCATAATCATCCACCACAGCCGAAGCTGCTGCACCATCGGATATCAAGGACACCGATGTTACCACATCGCCATCCAGCAGGCCTTCGGTTGTGAATTCCGTGCCGCTAAAGGTAAAGGTATCACCATAGGTCTTGCCCTGATCAGTGGCCGTAACCGTCAACGCTTTCTTGCCCACCGTTAGTTCCAAAGTGATACTACCCGAATTGTAGTTTGATGTAGCCGCCTGTGTCGCCGTAATCGTAGCTGTCCCGGCTCCAACGATGGTTACGGTATTTCCGGTGACGGTCGCTACACCAGGACTATCGCTGCTGTAGATGAATGTGCCGTTGCTGTTACTTGTAGGTGCGGTCAGATTGAAGTCCGCATCGCCATAGGTCTTTGTAATATTGATGAAACCAGATAAATCCGGAGTAATAGAATAGAAGCTTTCATAAGCCCCTATATCAATAGTACCGCCTGTAGTATAATTATATACACGTGGACTGCTGGCCAGGTCAAGCGTACCGGCATTCAATCCCGGAAACAAAGAATTGTTACCCTTGTTGATAGCGGGACTGCCGTTTTGCAGTGTATAATCGCCATCTGCCGCATTGGTAAAAAGTGGATCGAGTGACATATTACTTCCTGCCGCATCTGTGCCATAATCGGTAGTTTGGTTACCGATAATACAGTTAGTCAGCTTCATATTGCTTGTATTGCCATTGGAGACCATGCTGTTGGCTGTAGCTCCCGCATTCCAAAGAATGGAGTTTCGAAAATTCATGGTACCGTTGCTTCTTCTGATGACATGTCCCCTCGTACCACCATAATTTTCAGAAAACGTGCAATTAACAAATGTGCAATTGTAGTTGGCAAAAATAGCCCCCCCCTGATAATCAGCCCTATTCCCTATAAACAGGGAGTTGATAACGGAAACAATAGAAGAACTGTTATAGATGGCACCTCCCTGTCCATTGGAGCCTGCCGACCTATTTTTGGCAAATATACTATTGGAAATCGTCAGACTTTCTGTATTCCATACAAAGAGGGCCGCCCCTCCGTAATCGGCCCCGCCATTATGCTTAAAAACACAATTCGTTATCGCGACTTTATCGGATAATTCCGTTGCATTGATATAAATACCGCTTCCACTACCCAAATAAACGGGACTCCCATTGACTACTATATTATTGGGCGAGCTTCCGTTGTAAAGGTTGTATCCTCCTTGTATGGTAAAGCCATCTATCAAAACATTCCCTAATTTTCCGACAGCGAGCATGACAAAGTGATTGTTTTCGGTGTTGCCTGTAATATTAAGCGAAGCACCCGAACCGCTCACCACATCATCCCCGTTGATGTCACCAGACAGGATTGTTCCATCCTCCACCGCCCCTTCCAAAGGAGCTGAGAAAGGCGGACGTTGGTCAATGGTTGTTTCGGCACCATTGAAACCACCGTAGAGCTTTACGTTGTTTACCATTAAAAAGGAATTGTTGCTTCCCTTGTCAAGACCGTAGTTTGCACCGTCTTCGGGGCTGTACATGGGTTTGTAAGTGCCTTTGGCCACCCATATCTGCAACGGAGATGCTGTTGTCCAATTCGCTTTATTATCATTGGCCCATTTGAGCGCATCAGCTAGCTCAGGGATGGCATTTTCCCAAGTATTGCCGTCTCCCGTACCAGTAGCATTTATGTCCACGTAGAGGATGTTATTGGCACCGGGAGTGATGACAATTGGTTGCGGATACTCGTAAGCACCCATATCAATATCATTTCCGGAAAGACGCACATTGCCTGCCAGATCAAGGTCAGTGGACAGATTGCCTCCTGCATCGGTATAATATTGGCCGTTGCCTTTATTAATGGTAGGGCTTATGCTTTGTAGGACCAACCCGTCATCGGCCGTACCGTAGAGGCCGTCAGCCCCGATAATGTTCGCTGCATTGAAAAATAGTGGCGCATTATTGGCATCCGAAGCATCCAGATTGCCATCGGTCGAAAAATTATTGCCCTGCACCAGGCTGTTGTAATATATGGGGTCTGCTCCGTTTTGTTTTGAAAAGGCATTGCTGCCGCTGTTATTCCAGATAATGGTATTAACAATGGTTAGGGTGGAGTTATTGGAATGGAGAATTCTATTCAGTGTATTGGGGGATGTATTACCGTAGAATGTGCAGTTGGCGATGGTGTGGGCCTTGTTGGAGGTGAAAGCATTCTGTATGGCTGCGCCCCGTGGTGCGCTGTTGCCGTAGAATACACAGTTCCGTATAGCACTGTAGGTATACATCCCGGTATTGTAAATGGCGCCGCCGCCCGAACTGCCATCGGTCCCGGTGGATTGGTTCTCGATGAAAAAGCTATTGCTGATGGATGGCGTAGCATTTTCGTTGTAGATAGCACCACCCTGATAAGAGGACTTATTATTGATCAACACACAGTTGGCAATGGTGGGTGATCCTCCAATATTGGCAATGCCGCCCCCTTTGGCGATATAGCCCATTCCACTAACTTGATTATCTTTGATGATACAGTTCAAAATTTTAGGGGAAGCATTCTCGTTCCATATTCCTGCACCATAAGTATTTTCGTTTGTACCCACCAGACTACCTCGCGTAATGGTAAAGCCGTCCAATATGGCTGTCTGGCTAACGCTCCAATCATTGTGGATGACCCTGCTTCCGTTGCCCTTTAGAATAGACCCTCCTCCAACCTGTAAGGAGAGCGTACGTTCCGATAAAGTGGCTTCAGTACCTGTGAAACCACCGTAAATAGCCACGCCGCTTTTCATCTTAAAAGATTGTCCGGCGGCAGGTTGGTACTCGCCTTCGGCCACCCATACCTGATTATTATTCGCTGATGCGTTAATCATGGCCTGCAAATCGTCGGATGCGTTGTTCCAATCGGATCCGTCGCCTGTACCATTGGCTTTTACATATCGGATGGTCTGACTATCGGCCAGAAACGGCAGCCATAAAAGCAGGAGCAGAAAAATTATTTTATTCATATCTTTTCGTTGATAACAGCAGCCACTGTACCGCTGTAAATGGATGCTGATTATGTTTATTTATTTCGGTAGCTTTATTATCTCAATCCAAAAATATATCTTCCGAAAAGCGGGGACAATACCCAAAAGTAGGTATGCTTATAAGGCACACGAAAGGGTTCGCGCGCCAGCACCGTTACCTACCTACTTTTTGGTATTGGTTTTAGTCGTTTTTATACAGACCTTTACTCCTGTATGAGACAGTCGTTGTACTTTCTACGTTTTTTTTCTATCCTACTGTTCTATTTTGCGGACATAATAGAGGCTGCCGCCTACCCCAAATCAGATACATTGGAAATTACCAATGCGAATGCTTACCCGATTCATCAGCATTTGTACTGGCTCGAAACAGAAAAATCCATAACGGCGGACAGCGCCGGCCGCTTGTTCCTAGAGGGACATGCAAAGCTACTGTATCCCAAGATATCCATCAGCGATGCTGGAACACAAAACAATTACTGGATGATGTTTGCCATACAAAATACATCTGGCCAAGGAAAAGAGCTCTTTTTTCAGTTCAACAATCCTTATCTCAATACGATAACCGTATATAAAAAAGGAAGTTCGGGGTTCGAAAAAATAATACATACCGGCGCCATCCTTCCTTTTAAAACTCGTATGTATCCTTTTCACGATTTTGTTTTTCCCATCAGTCTGCAAAAAGGTGAACAAACTACATACCTGATTATGGCAGAAAAGCATGGCGAAATATTCAGTACAAAACCAGAACTGATGAGCGCCGGACGGTTCAAATTAAAGGAGCAGCGAATCTATATCCTTTTTGGAATTGTGACCGGCATCATGGTTTTCAATATCATCATTAATATTTTTTTAGGCATTTCATTAAAAGACAGGATACATTACCTATATGCGTTATATATATGTTGGGCCTTGCTTTGGCTATTTAGCAGCGTGGGCATGGATTACCAGTTTTTGATTTCCAACAGCCCGTCTTTATTTGGTGTTTCACAGCCTGTAAGTGGTGCCATTACCATGATTTTGATGGCGCAGCTGGCGATTGTCTTTCTCCGTCTGCGCAAAAACAAAACAATGGCTTACCGGTTTCTGAACATTGCCAAATGGGTGTTGATCGTGGCGCTTCCGCTACGCTTTGTTTTCTTTTTCATTTTGTCGCAATATGGATGGATAAAGCAGGCGGTAAGCAATATTAACATAATTGCCATCGCAGATATTATCAATATACTTGCCATTGCAGGTATTGCGCTGGGGATGGTATGGGTTGCCATTGTAAGCGCACGTCAGGGCTACAAGCCGGCCTGGTTTTACCTCGCAGCTATCCTTTATCTCGCTTTCAGTATTTTTAAAACCTGCTACATAATCATAGGCGGTGGCGATATGTCAGAATTGGTTACGCCCGGCAATGCCATTCAGCAGGGTATCATGGCCGAAGCTATCATCATTTTTATCGGTATCATCTACCGGTACAGTCTTTATAAAAAAGAAAAAAAAGAATTATATACCAAGCTATCCAATCAAAAACTGGAAATGGCACAACGTATTGTGGCGGCACAGGAAGAGGAAAGGAAAAGGCTTGCCCAAGATCTACATGATGATGTGGGTGCTACGCTAAGCTCTTTATTACTGCATATCACCAATCAGCCCGATAATGCACAACCTATAAATGCATGGAACGACCCTCATAATGAACGCAGCATTACTATTACCAAAAAGGCTCTTACCGATCTCCGAAATATTTCGCATGATCTATTGCCCAAGGACTTCTCTATACTGGGCCTCTTTCAAATTCTTCGCAACAGGATTGATGAACTGAACCTGCACAACGTGACCCGGTTCTGGCTTTCTACCTACGGGGATGACAAGGTCCTTAGCGAGATACATGCGGTAACGATGTATCGTATTATCAATGAGCTCATCGTTAATATCATAAAACATGCTAAAGCCTCACAAGCCAATATTGACCTCGCTATGAACAGCCGAAATATGACCCTTATTGTAGAAGACAACGGTATCGGGTTTTCCGATAGCAGTGATAAGAACGGCATCGGCATAAAGAATATACATTCGAGGGTGGCATTTTTAAATGGTGAAATAAACATTGACAACAACCGGCAGGGCACTACGGTTATCATTGATATTCCTTACGAAATTTATGGGCAGCCATGAGCAAAATAAAAATCATAATAGCAGATGACCATACGTTGTTTGCCGACGGTCTAGAACAGATTGTACAGTCCCTCCCTGGTTTTGAGGTGATAGCAAAGGTCACAGATGGAAAAATGCTGATGCAAAAACTGAACTCCGCCGTACCCGACATGATACTGATGGATATAAATATGCCTTACTTAAACGGTATGGAAGCCTCGCAAAAAATAGTACATGCTTTTCCACAGGTGAAGATTATATTTATAAGTATGTACCACAATGCACAGCTTACGGAACAGGCGAAAGCAGTGGGCGCCATCAGTTTTATTACCAAGGATGTCACTGCACCTGTCTTAAAAGAAATAATCATTAATGCTACAAAAGGTGTTTCCTATTTCTTCATTCCTTCAGTTCAAACCCAGCCAGAAATCAATACCTACAGTGATGACCCTTTTTTATTACAATATAAATTATCGCCCCGAGAAATGGATATTATTCAACTACTAAAAGAGGGTAATGCAACCAAGCAAATAGCAACTATGCTGGAGCTGAGCGTTTATACCGTAGAAACACATCGAAAGAATATCAATAGAAAATTGAATGTTCAAAGCACTGCTGAACTGATTGCACTTATACATAACGTCAACATGTAACCTTTCTACGGATAACAAATACAAATTACAACAACCTTACTCCTCCTACACGGTATCTTAGGCCCACTTCATGCGTGTTGGTCGAGATACGTTGGTCCAAGGTGTGGCCACTGGCAC
>JBEBWF010000117.1:0-6844 GCA_040392285.1 Sphingobacterium sp.
CATGATTGGTTATTTGGCCAATCCTAAAATTGGTGCCTGGCTGTATAATTTTTTCCACCATAAATTGGTGGCAATTATTATTTTGATTTTAGGGTTTTCGTTAAATAACTCTTTGCTTACTTTAGCAGGTATTATTTTATTTGGACATTCGGCAATGGATAGAACTTTTGGCTATGGCCTGAAATTCAGCGACAATTTTAAAAATACGCATTTGGGTTGGATTGGAGAAAAAAGATAAACTATTCCTGCTCCCTAAACTTCTTATACGAATCCAAAATATACAACCTCATATCTTCGGGTGAGGCTGTCTCGGCAAACTGTAATGTCGGTCGGAAGCGTTCTCTGAATAAGGCGATTTCATCCTCGCTGAGTGGTACCACCGATGCGATCACGCGGTAAGTAAATCTCCTATCTATTTTGCGGTTATTTTGTTCTTCCAACAATACAGTGAGATTGCTTCGGGCTGTTTTTGCTTTTCTTCCGAACAATCTGGAAGGAGATAGTCGGATACCGCCTTGCTGCTGCCTGACATCTACTGCCTTACCTTCGTTTTGGGCTTGCGTGATTTCTGCAGCCAGCCGGCTGTCGGTTAGTCTTTTTACAAGAACCTCATCAATCACAATGGATCTTTCATCCCGAAGCATATAAATGCGCCGAACGCCTTCTTCATAGATAAATGCCGTGTCTGTTTGATACCCCGGTATCGAAAAAGTCAGGTAATCGTTCAGCTGAGCTTTCAGTGAAAATCGACCCTCCCTGTCCGTATTGACTTCTTCCTGCGTACGTAAGTTCTTGACGGAAACATTCCAGAGGGGGGCACTGCTTTCTAGTTCATAGACGATGCCACGAAACTCTTGTGCGGATGTCGTGGATACATACAATATCCCTAGGAGGAACACGATGTAGCTGTATAGTTGCTTATTCATTCTATTTTGCATGCCAAACATTGTTTGCTGGATTGATATCAGGATATACATCCCTCGGGTCTATTTTTACCTGTGTTAATCTTTCTTTCGAATCCAATTTAAAGGTCCAAGAAGTATTTCTTTCCCAGACCTCCACCGGAAGTTTTACGATTATTCTTTCTCCAGAGACTGTTGTCGCTTCTACCTCAACAGGCATAGGTAGTTTTGCGAGATTTTGAATGGTAATACGGACGCCTTTAGCGGGATCCATGTCCACATAGCTGACGTCTGAAATTGCCTGGTCCATCTGCCAATTGTACTGAAACAGACCTCGCCAGAACCAGCTTAAACTTTCACCGGTTTCATTTTCTATCGTTCGGAAGAAGTCATACGGACTAGGGTGTTTAAATGCCCAATACTGTATATATTTTTTAAATGCAGTATCGAAACGCTCTTTGCCAATAATTTCGTTGCGCAAGAGATGCAAAGCATATGCTGGTTTATAATAGACTAACGCACCAATATTCTTTTCGCGCATCGTTTGTGGGCTATTCATCACGGGTTCCAGAGAGGGGTGGAATAAAACCTGTGTCATGCTGTTTTTCTTACCATATTTCAGGTGATACTCCCCTCTGTTGAAGACTTCGGTAGAAATGTCGTTAATGAACGTATTAAAACCTTCGTCCATCCATGCATGTAAACGTTCATTGCTGCCGACGATCATTGGAAACCAGTTGTGCCCAAACTCATGATCCGTCACGCCCCACAGATTGCCCGCTTTCGCTTTATAGCCACAGAATGATATGGCCGGGTACTCCATGCCGCCTACATTGGAAGCAACATTGATGGCAACAGGGTAGGGGTATTCAAACCATTTTTTGGAATAGTGCTCAATGGAAGCTTTCGTATATTCTGTCGAACGCTCCCAGGCATTTCCACCATTACTTTCCTGCGGATATGCCGACAGAGCCAGAGCTGACTTGCCTGAGGGGAGATTTATTTTTGCCCCATCAATAATAAATGCAGAGGAAGATGCCCAGGCGACATCACGTGCGTTTTTTAAACTATACTTCCAGGTAAGCGTTTCTTTATTCGGTCTCGTACTTTTATCACTAACCTCAGCCGTGCTACGGATTAGTATGGTCTGATTGGAGGTCTTGGCTTTGTTGTAACGTTCCAGCTGTTCCGGAGTCCACACTTCAGAAGGATTTAGGAGCTCGCCTCCTAGTACCACAATATGAGAAGCAGGGGCCGTTATCTCGACTTCATAATCACCATAGGATAAATAAAATTCTCCAGGTCCGGTATAAGGTGTTGTATTCCATCCCAAAATATCGTCAAATACAGCCACCCTAGGGTACCACTGTGCGATACTGTATATTTTTCCATTTTGGGTATTTAATATCCCTGTTCGATCGGCGCCATAGGCAGGGATAGCAAATGCAAAGTCCATGCTTAAACGGACACTGCCCCCCTCTGCTTTTAGGGGAGAAGGTAGGTCCACACGCATACGCGTGTCGGCTATCGTGTATTTAATAGGATCAGTCGAGTGGTTGATCTTTATGTTGGTCAACTTATACCCTCCTTCGAAAGTGCTATTTGCATTTCCATACCGGCTTTCCTCCAGCGGTATTGTCGCTTGACCGATAGAGTGGTTGTCGAAGAGGTTCTGATCTAGTTGTAGCCAGATAAAATCCAGATTTTCGGGACTATTATTGGTATAGTGGATTTCGACGGAACCGCTAATCCGGTCTAGTTTGTCATCCAGCGAGGCTTTAATAACATAACTAGCTGCATTTTGCCAGTACTGCGGACCTGGTTTACCACTGGCTGAACGATAGGGCGTGCCATTGTGTGTGTAAAAGTTCGGGCCAAACGCCTCTGTATAGCTATAGTCGCTATTCTGTGCAAATATCGGGAAACTCGAAAGTACAAGGAGTATCAGCACTCCTAATTTTAAACGGATGTACGTCATTGTTTCATTATTATTTTAAGAGTGTCGATAAATAAAGCTCCTCGTCAAACCCTACAAGAATGGCACCAGAATTAACTTCGATGACTGGACGTTTGATCATGCTATTGTTTTCGGCTAACACCGTATTGGCCGAAGGAGTATCGAGTACTTGGCTCTGTGCTTCCGGTGATAACTTTCGCCATGTCGTTCCTTTTTTGTTGAGCAACGTTGTCCAATCTACATTTTTCTCCCACTCTTGTAATTTTTTCACTGTTGCGGGTTCCTTTTTAAAATCATGGAAAGTGTAATTTAGTTGGTGTTCATCTAGCCAGTCTAGTGCTTTTTTTACCGTGTTGCAATTTTTTATTCCGTATACGTGTAACATATTTTATATCGATATATTGGTAAAGTTATTAATATAATCAAAAATAATCGAATTAGAAATGTTATATACATAGTGTATTTTTTACACTATTGTTTTTTCGAACGATAAAATTTTATTACCTTTATCACATCATAAGAATTAAAACAAAATATCACAATGAGCCTAAAAGATTTTAAAGGGGTATTAACAGGAGACCAGGTACAGGAATTGTTCGAGATTGCTAAAAAACATCAGTTTGCTTTACCTGCTGTAAACATTATAGGAACGAATTCTATCAATGCAGTGATGGAGACAGCTAAAACGGCAAACTCTCCGGTAATCATCCAATTATCCAACGGGGGTGCCCAGTTTTATGCAGGTAAATCGTTGAATAATGATGGTTTGAAAGCATGTATTTTGGGTGCTGTATCGGCAGCTCAACATGTGCATCTCTTGGCAGAACATTATGGTGTGGCAGTTATTTTGCATACAGATCATGCGGCTAAGAAACTTTTACCTTGGATCGACGGTCTTTTGGACGCAGGTGAAAAATTCTTTGCACAGCATGGTAAACCTTTGTTTTCCTCACATATGTTGGATCTTTCCGAAGAACCTCTTGAAGAGAATATTGAAATTTCAAGCAAATATTTGGCTCGTATGAAGCCACTGGGTATGACTATTGAAATCGAATTGGGCGTAACAGGTGGAGAAGAGGACGGCGTGGACAATTCCGATGTCGATAGTTCAAAATTATATACACAACCTGAAGAGGTTGCTTATGCTTATGAAGAGCTTTCCAAAGTTTCGGACAAATTTACTGTAGCAGCTGCTTTTGGGAATGTGCATGGTGTATATAAGCCAGGGAATGTAAAACTTCAGCCAGTTATCTTGCATAATTCACAGGAATATATTCGCGAGAAATACAATCTGTCCGCGGAAAAACCGGTTAATTTTGTGTTCCATGGCGGTTCAGGTTCCTCGCCAGAGGAGATTGCGGAAGCAATTTCATATGGAGCAATCAAAATGAATATCGATACGGATATGCAATGGGCATTCTGGGATGGTGTACGTGGATATGAGGCGAAAAATCGTGATTATCTGCAAGCACAAATTGGCAATCCGGAAGGCACAGATGTTCCGAATAAAAAATATTATGATCCTCGTGTATGGTTACGCAAGGGGGAGGATGCGTTTGTGGCTCGCTTGACGCAGGCGTTTGAAGAATTGAATGCTATTGATTCGAATAGTAAACTGTAAGAAGTAAAATCAACTTTTATAGAAGCCCTTTTGACGCATGTTGAAAGGGCTTTTTTTGTAATTTAGAATATGGACTATCAGAAAAACGAAATCCTGAGACGGGGAGTCCCAGGATTTCTACCAAACCAATTATTAACCTAAATATGAAATTATGAATCTTAATTTCGCATATATCATTACAAATCGTGTGCCAAAAATATTTGATATTTCTATCTTCACATTTTTTAACATTTGAAAGGGATAACTTTTCGCTGTGCCTCTTCTTTCGGTAGTAAAAGGGGAATGGAGGGGGCGGTGAGGTATTAATATTACAGGAAAAATAAAATTAACAGAAGTTCTATCGGTCGGAGTTCTGTTTTAAGCTGTTTTATCGCACGATAGGAAAGCGTGCGGCAAGATTCTACACTGACATCCATTATGGATGCAATTTCTTCGTAACTGAAATCCATATAATATTTCAGGAAAAGCACTTCACGCTGGCGCTTGGGTAGTGTCTCGATCTGAGCTTTAATACGTTGGACATTAATGGTGTCATGCTCTTTCTTTATCCATTCCAGTTCAGGGCTCGAAGTCCAGAGCAGTTCCTCCGGCACTTGAGTAATTTCAAATTTGTCCCTTTCTTGTTTAGCCCGCAACAAGCGTCTTCTCAAGGAAGAAAATAAATAAAACTTTACCTGCACTTCCTTTGCAATGTTGGAATTGTTGAAAAGACTGACGAAAAGATCGTGGATACAATCCAATACAGTCTCCCTGTCAGAGTGATATTTTATGCCAAAAGCAAAAAGGTCATCGATATGCTCCCGATATATCGCTTCAAAAGCGCTTTCATCCCCGTGTATAAAATCTATCCAAGACATACTGTCAATATCAATCTATCAAACTATAAAGGTGCAATATATCGCTTTCTTATTACCTTATTGTTAACATTGCGAAAAAGCTACAGTTCATAATTTAGCTATTCAAACTTACATAAATTCATTTTTATATGCAATATAATTGCGTCGTATATAAAATGAAAATATGTGATTCTCCTCACCCATCAAGAATAAAAAAACCTCCTCATTATCTGAGAAGGTTTTTCGATAGTAAGTGATTTTTTTAAGATGGATCAGTCATACTGAAAGATGGCAATCACCGGAAGGTGGTCGGAAGCATATTGTCCACTCATCGCAATACCTGATACCAAAGTGAACGTTTGTTTTGCCAATGTATTGAAAGCGACAAAATCAATTGCTTTGGTTGGTTTGTTGACCGGGATGGTAAACGGGCAAGGACCCATACAGGACAGATTGAATTCTTTCTTTAGCTCAATCATCTCCGGCGCACTTGGATCAGCATTGTAATCTCCGCCGATGAATAAAGGTTTATTCAAGGTTCTGCTCATTTCGTTCAGAAACTGCGCCTGGTCCATCCGATTTGCTGCTACATCAAAATGTGTAGCGCCAAACTCAAAGGTCTTTCCGTTAGGTAGTGTCACGGTGGCTAGTGCCACACTCCGTTGTTCTTGTGGCACGGGCATAGGAAGTTCGAATCGTCGTTTGTTGGTTAGTGGATACTTGCTTAAGATCGCATTGCCATATTCTCCTCCTTTATAGTCAATAGACTTGGAGAAATAATATTCCATATCTAATAATTCAGCTAGTTTCTTTGCCTGATCTATCTGATCTTCGATATTAGATGAACGTGTAGTATTCACATCGACCTCCTGTAAAGCAATCACCTCGGCTTTACTCTGTTTAATCACAGCAGCGATATTGTTAAGATTAATCACATCCGAATTGTACGGTGCGCCATGACGTATATTGTAGGTCAGAAGCGTTATCCTATTTTTCTGTGCTGGTTTGGGATCTTCACCGGATCCACTGCAACAGGTAATCACGAGGAGTACCAGTACTCCTATGCTCATTAATCCGTTTCTCATTCTCATATATTTATTTTTCTAACTTAACTTTAATTTCTGCTACTGTCGGGAACATGCCGAGTGCAGTCTCAGGATTTTTAAATGCTTCCAAAGTTTTCCCTACAATCAACAAATCGTTAGGATCCTGATAAGTAATATAATCATATGTACCTGTAGGGGCGGCTTTAGGTGAATTAAACGCACAACCTGTGCTTGCACAAGCATATGTAAAGCTACCTTCTATATAAGTCAAGGCAGCTCCAGGACTAGTCCATTGTTCATTAAAATTACCGACAAGAATGACTGGGTCTTCTAAATCTTGAGTGGCACGGAGAATATCAATGGCCTGTGGCCGACGATCATCTGCATTCGTTTCCAGTTCGGTTCCGGCAAAATACAAGAATAAATCCTCCTCGACTTCCACTTTAATCATCGCCAGCATTCGCTGCTCTCGGCCTGTACCC
>JBEBWF010000118.1:0-6070 GCA_040392285.1 Sphingobacterium sp.
TTTATAATTGGTTAGTAAAGGTTTTCATTCTCCCCGTTTGAAAACCTTTTTTTGTGCCTAGTCTGAACTAAAACAGTAGCAGAAGCTGCAAAAACAGATTTTTCATTGGAATGTTTTTTCAAAATGCGGAAGTTCTTATAAATGTATGCATCGCTGTTTGTGGTCTGGCAGCTGGCGGACTATGACGGTTTCATTGTCTCTTTACTTTTAGTTATCTTTGAATTCTTCGCCAACTAGGCCAAGAATTTAGGTAATTATTGATTTCTAGTATATGAAAATATTAATGGTTTGCTTGGGAAATATCTGTCGGTCTCCTTTAGCACACGGTATATTGGCGCATGTGGCCGCGACGGGCAATTTAGATTGGACAATACATTCGGCAGGTACTGGAGATTGGCATGTCGGTCAAGCACCCGATAAACGGACAATCGCTGTAGCGAAGAAATATGGGGTAGATATCTCCCATCAAAGAGCACGACATTTTACCACGGAATTATTTGATCAGTACGATCGTATTTTTGTGATGGATCGCCAGAATATGGAGGATGTGCTGCAGCTTGCAAAGAAAGAAGAAGATCGCCAGAAGGTGATGCTCTTCTTGGAAGATGATATTGTACCGGACCCCTATTATGATGACAATATGTTTGATTCGGTATACCAGATGATCGAAAAGCGGTGTCGGGACTTGGTTAAGGTGTTATAAAGCTAGATCGACTTTAGAGATGAAAATTGCAGAAGTAAATAAAAAATGGAATGAATTGAGAGATGTGATCGCACAGTCTTTCGATACGGATCAACCGGATATCAAGGTCATGCTTTTCTTGATAGGTGTGCAGGAATTAGGGCAAGGCGCCAAACAATTCTCTAAACGAGAGAAGGAGGAACTGATGCATATTGCAACCTGCCGTCTTTTTAGCGCGATGGGGTTTTACAAATTGAAAGGATTGGATGATGACGGTTGGCCGCATTGGGAATTGGTGAAACCTGTTCCAAATTATACTTTGCTGGAACAAGAGATGATCATGAAATCGCTTATCATTGATTATTTTCAGGAATTAGAAGTTATATAGAATACATTGATGGTAAAATACACCGTTCTCCTTTGGTTGGTATGTCTGCATGTTACGATTTATGCGCAAAAGCCAACACATTATTATGTTCATATAAAGACAAACGGCGGAGAAGCCATATTGAAGTTGTATAATGAGACCCCAAAACATCGTGACAATTTCTATAAACTTGTTAAGGAAGGTTATTACGACTCGCTGCTGTTTCACCGGGTGATCAAGAATTTTATGGTACAAGGTGGAGATCCTGATTCGCGATATGCTGCGGATCGTGTCATGTTGGGTAACGGCGGTCCTGATTATCGAATTCCTGCCGAAATTAGTGCTAATCTTATTCATAAGAAAGGAGCGATAGGTGCTGCAAGGGATAACAATCCTGCAAAGCAATCCTCTGGGTCACAATTCTATCTGGTTCAGGGACGAAAGTTTTCTGAAGCCGGATTGGATTCGTTGGAAACATTTCGGTTTAAGGGCAAAAAGTTGTCGGATTTGCAGCGACGTATCTATGGAAGTATTGGTGGTGCACCTCATCTTGATGGTGAGTACACAGTATTTGGCGAATTGATAGCTGGACTAGAAATAGTCGATGCGCTTGCCAATGTACCGACAGATGCATATGACCGACCCTTAGTGAATGAACGGATGGCCATGGATTTGCTGACGAGGAGGGAGGCTATAAATTTGGAAAGAGTAGAGCAGGGATTAGAACCGAAAGCGGGTTTTTTTACAAAAATATTTGATTCGCTGAAATCTCCGTATTACAAACTATAATAAGATGGACATTGCATCATGAAGATAATCACGTATAATGTTAATGGCCTGCGGGCAGCACTAAAAAAGGATTGGTTAGGATGGCTAAAGGCCGAGGATCCTGATGTGGTTTGTTTGCAAGAAATTAAAGCCACCTTGGATCAGATTCCGGAGGTGTTTTTACTGGAACAGTTGGGCTACGAACATTACTGGTATCCAGCCCAGAAAAAAGGCTACAGCGGTACAGCCATATTTACCAAGAGAAGCCCATCACATATAGAATACGGATGCGGGCATGAGGACTATGATTTTGAGGGGCGTATTATTCGAACGGATTTTGACGACTTGTCGGTCATGAGTGTGTATTTTCCCTCAGGGACAATGGGCGATATTCGACAAACTTTTAAGTATCGGTTTCTGGATGATTTTCAGTCCTATGTGAATAAGCTGAGAGAGGAGAAGCCTAACTTAGTTATTTGTGGAGACTTTAACATCTGCCATCGTGCTATAGACATTCACAACCCCAGATCGAATGCCAATACATCAGGCTTTCTACCCGAAGAACGGGAGTGGATGGAGAATTTTATCGACTCGGGATTTGTCGATACGTTTAGACAACTTAACCCTGCGCCACATCATTACACATGGTGGAGCTATCGGGCAGGCGCTCGTGCACGGAATCTAGGATGGCGGATAGACTATAACATGGTTTCCCAATCTTTAATAGGCCGCATACAGCAAGCACATATTTTGCCGGATGCTATACACTCTGACCATTGTCCTGTGGTGTTGACCTTGGACTAGCTCTTTCATACGATGAACATAGATCAAAGTTTTTATATCGGTTACGTCTCCAAAACCAAGGGACTTAAAGGTGAGGTACAGTTATTTTTTGAGTTTGAGGATTATGAAGACTTAGTCCTGGATGTGATCTTTCTAGAAGTGAACAAGAAATTGGTCCCCTATTTTGTCGATACGATCAAGTTGCAAAAAAACAGTACTGCCTATGCTACGTTCGAAGATATCGATCATATCGATAAAGCACAGGTATTGGTACGCAAGAAAATATATTTACCTAACGATAAGATGCCGGAGCGTGATCCGGATGATTTTCGATACACCGATTTGGTGGGCTATCAGGTAGTTGATGATGTCGAAGGGGAGCTTGGTGTGATTACTTTGGTACAGGAAATGCCTCAACAGTTTATTGCTACAGTAGATATGAATGGTAAGGAACTCATGTTTCCTTTATCGGATGATCTTATTCTGGGTATAGATGCGGAGGAAGAGACCATTGAGGTCGAACTGCCAGAAGGATTAGTGGCTTTGTATAGGGAGTAATACGTTTTTTGCTTTTTAATTTTTACTTTTGGCTTTTCAAAAAAAATGAAGATAATAGATCATATCAAGAATGCGCAAGGGAAAACACTGTTTTCTTTTGAATTACTTCCTCCGGCTAAGGGACAGGGTATCCAGAGTATTTTTAATACCATGGACGAGCTGATGGAGTTCAAGCCGCCCTTTATCGATGTTACCTATCATCGGGAAGATTATCTATATAAACAACATACCAGCGGTTTGCTGGAACGTGTAGCCTATCGCAAACGTCCAGGCACGGTCGCCATTTGTGCAGCTATCATGAGCAAATATAAGGTAGATGCGGTGCCGCATTTGATCTGTGGTGGTTTTACAAAAGAAGAGACGGAAAATGCACTGATTGATCTTAACTTTCTCGGTATAGACAACGTATTGGTATTACGAGGAGATGCACGTAAAGGTGATCCGGATTTTGTTCCTACGCCAGGAGGACATGCGTATGCTACCGAGTTGTTGCAGCAGGTTGTAGATATGAATAGTGGGAAGTACCTTCATGAAGATATCACGAGTTCTGAAAAGACAGACTTTTGTATAGGGGTGGCAGGCTATCCGGAGAAACATTTTGAAGCCCCGAATTTCAATACAGACTTCAAATGGCTGAAGAAAAAAATCGACATGGGTGCGGAGTTTATTGTAACCCAGATGTTCTTCAATGTCGAAAAGTATAAAGAGTTTGTCACCAAATGTCGGGCACATGATATTCATGTGCCTATTATCCCCGGATTGAAACCTTTGACGACAAAGAAACAGCTTATCGCATTACCCAAAATTTTCCATCTCGATATTCCGGAAGAGTTAAGTGACGCCGTCAGTGTATGTAAAAACAACGCCGAAGTGCAGGAGGTCAGCACCGAATGGATGGTTAATATGTGTAAAGAACTTATTGATTTCGGAGCACCTGTATTGCACTTTTATACGATGAGCAATCCGGGTCCTACGAAAAAGATTGTCGAGCGGCTTGCGTAATAATATCCATCGTAGAAGCGGAGTTTAGTTCGCTAAAATTTAGTTTCTGTGGAGCAAGTCTTAGGATTCGGTTAGGCGAGTCAAAAGTAACCGTTAGGCGTGTTTATAAAAATGAGTACTCAATTTACTCAAAACGAGTACTCATTTTACATAAATTGAGTACTCGTTTTATAAAAGTCTCCTAAGTCATTTTGGGAAAAGAGTTAGCAGACTTCTTGATTTCCGTCTAGCTCTTCTTTATTTCTTTCGCCCAGCTATCTTTAAGTGTGACCGTGCGGTTGAACACCAGTTTCTCCGATGTAGATTTTGTGTCCAATGTAAAATATCCCAAGCGTATAAACTGGTATCCCTTTCCAGATTCAACATTTGCTAGGTCTGGCTCGATATAAGCCGTTTGGATGATCTGTAAACTATTTGGATTAATGGAAGCTTTGAAATCTTCTTCCGCCGCAGGGTTCTCCAATTGAAACAACCTATCGTATAGCCTTACTTCTGCCTCTTTGGCATGCGGGGCCGACACCCAATGTATTGTTCCCTTTACTTTCAAGCCAGAGGTATCCTCACCAGATTTTGAATTAGGTGCATAGGTACAATATACTTCTGTTACTTCTCCGTTTTCATTCTTCTTGAAATCTTGGCAGGAGATGATATAGCCGTGTTTCAGCCGAACGGAAAGGCCGGGACCTAAACGGAAAAATTTCTTCGGAGGTTCCTCCATAAAGTCATCCCGCTCAATCCAAAGCTCTCTAGAAAAAGGAAGTATCCGCATTCCTTCGCCATCTTCTACTTCGGGATTATTTTCTCCAATCAATTCCTCTACCTGTCCTTCCGGATAGTTGGTAATGATCAGTTTAATCGGATCAAGAACAGCCATACGTCGCCAAGCAGACTTGTTTAGATCTTCACGAACGAAGAATTCCAACAGGCTAATGTCGATCATGTTTTCGCGCTTTTGAATGCCGATACGGTCACAAAAGTTGCGTATACTCGCTGGAGTATATCCACGTCTGCGCATTCCTGAAATTGTAGGCATACGCGGGTCGTCCCAGCTTTCGACGTGCTTTTCATTGACCAGTTGGAGCAGCTTGCGCTTGCTCATGACAGTATAGGTCATATTAAGTCGCGCGAACTCGTACTGCTTTGAAGGGAAGATCTCGAGCTTATCTATCAGCCAATCGTATAACGGACGATGGGGGATAAACTCCAATGTACAAATAGAATGTGTGATTTTTTCAATAGAGTCAGATTGCCCGTGCGCAAAATCATACATCGGGTAGATACACCATTGATCTCCTGTACGGTGATGATGCACATGTCTGATGCGGTACAATAAAGGATCTCGTAAATGCATATTTGGATTTGCGAGGTCTATTTTTGCACGAAGCACTTTTTCCCCATCTTGATATTTACCTTCACGCATCTCCTGGAAAAGCTTCAAGTTCTCCTCTATGGATCGGCTACGGTAGGAGGTGGGTACACCGGGTTCTGTTGGCGTTCCTTTCGAAGCAGCTATCTCTTCTGCTGTGCTGTCATCTACATAAGCTAGGCCTTTTTTAATCAGGTCTATAGCATAGGTATAGAGTGTCTCAAAATAATCTGATGTATATAGTTCTTCAGCCCATTGGAAGCCGAGCCATTGAATATCTTTTTTGATACTATCGACATATTCTACATCTTCCGTGACCGGGTTTGTGTCGTCGAATCGTAAATTCGTTTTTCCGTTATATTTTTGTGCCAATCCGAAGTTCAGGCAGATCGATTTGGCATGACCAATATGGAGGTAACCGTTGGGCTCGGGTGGGAAGCGGGTCAATACGCGACCGTCATGCGTTCCCTTACGAAGATCCTCTTCGATAATTTCCTCAATAAAATTTAATGACTTTTCTTCCGCTATCATGTAGCAAATTTAG
>JBEBWF010000119.1:0-5812 GCA_040392285.1 Sphingobacterium sp.
GTACAAAGGGAGAGGGGTGGAAAGCAAAGCTGAGAACCTCTGTGTTGGAAAACCTGAAAATTCCAGCAGGTCATCCAGGTGCCGGAGGATATGAGCCAATTGACTATTACCTGAGTCAAGCACCTCCTTTGCCGGATAATTATATGCCACAAACTGATGAATCGAGTATCATTTCTGGCGTTGGAGAGGAAAAAGGAATGGCATCGGCATTCGGAAGGTATAGAGGGCAGTATGATGATACAGACTGGTTGCTCCACCGCTACGCCTACTGTCGCTTTGTGGAAAATTTCGACAAGGAGTTAGGCACATTACTGGATGGTCTGGAAGTGAGCGGCATGGCAGAAGATACCTATATTATTTTTACGAGTGATCATGGCGAATCCTTGGGAAGTCATCAAATGGCGGGAAAAGGACTTTTTTATGATGAAGTTTGCCATGTCCCCTTTGTGGTCAGTCATTACAGCATGAATGGGGAAAGGGTAGATTCCATAAATCTTATAAGTAATGGTTTGGATATTATACCTACTGTCTTTGAGTTGGCAGGTGTAAAGAAAGATCCTGAGCTGGAAGGAAAAAGCATTGTTCCTTTGTTGCCGCAGGCAGGCGTTAAGTTGGATAGAAATGCTATTCCAATGGAATTTTCTACAGGATTAGGTGTGATTACCAGCGATTTTTATTACGGGATATACTACAACGGAAACACAAATAACGAGCAATTGTATGATATGCGGAAAAAGCCTTTGCAGATGGTAAATGATGCCATTGATCCTGCATATCAAGTCCAACTAAAACAGCATCGGAAGCAATTTAGAGAAGTACATCAAGAAACACTGGAGCATTATGGGCATCCGGATGGATTTATAAAATATTTAGAGCTGGAGGTCGTTGGAAATGATTAAACACAAAAACACATTATAATGATTAAAACGAAGATATTATTTCTTTTATGCTTTGCCATCCCTCTATTTGGCTTTGGAGAAACAAAGGATGAAATTTCGGTTGATATTTGCATATATGGAGGGACCTCTGCAGGTGTAATAGCCGCTTATACGGCCGCTAAAGCTGGCAAGAAAGTGGTTGTTATCGAACCAGGTGGAAGGGTAGGAGGCTTGAGTTCGGGAGGTTTGGGTATGACGGATATAGGAAATAAATATGTGGTGACCGGTCTAGCCTTGGATTTTTACCGCAAGCTGGGTAATTATTACGGAACCCTCGAAAACTGGATTTTTGAGCCTAAAGTTGCTTTGTCTATATTCAACGATTATATCAACAGTGCAGACATTGAGGTGATATATAACCGCCAGTTGATGTATGTGCACAAAGAGGGATTAAGCATTCACAGCATTCTCGTCGCTGACTTGGATAAAAATACCGGTGAACAACTGAACATAAAAGCTAAGATGTTTTTGGATTGCACCTATGAGGGTGATCTATTAGCAATGGCAGGGGCAAGTTATATTGTGGGGCGGGAAGACAATAGCGTTTATAAAGAGACCTTAAGTGGCGTTCAATTGTTGAAAGGCCATCAGCTTCCCGACGGAGTAGACCCTTACCAAGTAAAAGGAGATCCCTCCAGTGGTTTGCTCTGGGGAATTAGCAACGAAACATTGAAACCTAATGGTACAGGTGATAAAAAGGTGCAGGCCTATAATTTTCGTATTGCGCTTACCGACGATCCAGCTAATAGACTTCCAATAACTAAACCGGATAATTACGATCCTACAAGATACGAGCTGTTGATTAGGCAAAAGGAAATACAACCTTGGAAAGAACTAAAGGATGTTTTTATTTGGAGTTTGATGCCAAACCATAAAACGGATATTAATAATCGGAATGGCATGTCTACCGATATGATTGGGGCAAATTGGGACTATCCGGAAGCGAGCTATTTAAAAAGAAAAGAGATTATTAAGGCGCATGAAGATTATACGAAAGGGCTTTTGTATTTCGTCGGAAATAACCCGGCGGTCCCTGCGTTTATTCGAGAAGAGATGCAAAAGTGGGGGTATCCAAAAGATGAATATCTGAACAATAACCACTGGTCACCACAACTGTATATTCGTGAAGCAAGAAGAATGATTAGTGATGTAGTCATGACACAACATCATTGCCAAGGCCGGGAAGTTGTTACCGATGACATTGGCTATGCTGCGTACACGATGGACTCCCACAATTGTGATAGGTTGGTGGTCGACGGAATGGTTAAAAATGAAGGTAATGTCGAAGTTGGTGGTTTCCCGCCCTTCCCGATTTCATATCGCTCTATTGTTCCAAAGCGAACTGAAGTGAATAATCTTCTTGTGCCGGTTTGCCTGTCTGCGTCGCACATTGCCTTCGGCTCTATCCGGATGGAACCAGTATTTATGGTGTTGGCACAATCAGCAGCAGTGGCTGCCGGTTTGGCCATAGATAAAGGTATAGCCATTCAGGATGTGGATGTTGCAGACATCAAAAAGATTTTAAAAGCTAACCCTAAAGCCGATTTTCGCAAACCAGATATTCTCCGCCAAACATCGGATCGGGACGGTATCGAAGTCAGCGGAGACTGGAAAACGATCGATCTAAAAGGCTTTGGACTCTATTATTTGGAAAACAAGACTAATCATACGAATGACTACGTGAAGTTTAGTTTGGATACGAATGCATTGCCCGGAACATATACCGCTTATTATTATTACCCCAAAACCCCAGCGGATGCGGAGACGATTCAAATAGAACTATCTACGGGAAAGAAAGTGAAACCAATAACGTTGAATTTAGAAGATGTAAAAATATTGGGGCAAACTACGAGTACTTGGATAAAAATTGGTAAATTCGACTTCGATTTTGAGGCTGGATCTTATGTAAAAATAGCGGGAGATCAGGCCGAAGGAACCGTCGCCGCCAATGCTATATTGCTGGTGCCTAATGACTAATTTTAAACATAGATGGAATTTTTGAACGGTATCAATGCCCTTACTTTAGTTTTTGTAGCGCTACTGGTTTTTGCCATAGCTTATCGATTTTATGGAATTTTTATGGCTAATAAGGTGCTACGGTTGAATGCCAAGCATGTTACTCCAGCCATCGAATTTGCTGATGGCAAAGATTATGTGGCCACCAATAGGAATGTACTTTTTGGTCACCATTTCGCAGCTATAGCGGCAGCAGGTCCTTTAGTAGGGCCAGTGCTGGCCGCACAGTTTGGATACCTTCCGGGTACATTATGGATCTTAATAGGATGCGTGTTGGGAGGAGGAGTACATGACATGGTTGTACTCTTTGCTTCTGTACGCCATAAGGGCGAAAGTTTAGCAACAATAGCTAGCAAAGAGATAGGAAAAGGGACGGGGCTTATAGCCGGATTTGCTATCCTATTTATCTTAATCCTGACACTGGCAGGGCTTTCCCTAGCCTGTATCAGTGCGATGCACGAGGCCTCCTGGTCACTGTTTACCGTTATAGCGACCATGCCCATTGCCATTCTTATGGGGTTGATTATGCGTTATCGTAAGGACAGTGTGACTTTGGCAAGTGTAATTGGTGGAGTTCTCCTGATTGCGGCTATTATTGGCGGACATGGCTTGATGCAGGTCGAACAGATCAGCAACCTGTTTCATTGGCGCATAGAGACTATATCTGTTGCTATTGCCGTATACGGCTTTTTCGCGTCTGTCTTGCCTGTTTGGTTTCTATTGGTTCCACGCGATTACTTATCTACTTACCTCAAGATAGGCACCATATTGATGTTGACGATAGGAGTGATTTTTGTACATCCCACTTTAGAGATGCCTGCGCTGACCTCGTTTATACACGGTGGTGGACCAATTATAGGTGGCCCGGTTTTGCCTTTCATCTTTATTGTCATTGCTTGTGGTGCCATTTCAGGTTTCCATGCCGTTATTGCAACAGGTACGACCCCCAAGATGCTGAACAATGAACGAGAAATACTTTTTGTAGGTTATGGTGCCATGTTGGTCGAAGGGTTTGTTGCGTTGATGGCCCTTATTGCAGCATGTACATTGGTGCCCGGCGATTATTTTGCGATCAATACACCCAAGGAGATGTACGATTCGTTTATTGCAGAGCATCCCCATTTGCTTCCGGTAGATCTGGATCATTTTAGTGAGATGATAGGTGTAGATTTGCATGGTCGGACAGGAGGTGCGGTGTCGTTGGCCGTAGGAATGGCACACATCTTCAATAAGATTCCTTTCATGGACGATGTAATGGCTTACTGGTACAATTTTGCCATCATGTTTGAAGCCGTCTTCATCCTAACGGCGATCGATGCTGGTACACGTGTCGGCAGATTCTTTTTACAGGAGATGTTGGGCAGTGTTATTCCCAAGTTTAACAATAAAAACTGGGTTCCCGGGATTATCATCAGTAGCCTTCTTTTTACGTTTTCATGGGGATATCTGGTCTATACGGGAAATGTAAGCAGCATATGGCCACTATTTGGGATCAGTAATCAGTTACTGGCGGCCTGTGGTCTTATCGTATGTACCACGATGTTGATCCGTATGAACAGACGGAAATATGCCTTGTGTTCTGCTATCCCAGGGGTATTCATGGCAATTATCACATTTTGGGCTGGCTATGAGCAGATTAAAAATGTATACTTACCCCACGAACAATACCTGCTGGCATTTTTGGCTTTTCTGGCTATGGTATTGATGTTTATCGTGTTTATCAATACGTTCAAGAAATGGTACCATTTGCTTGGTATGAAAGCGGACAAGGTCGATTATTACGGCGAAACGGTGAAAGAACTGGTGGATCGGTAGGAATCTACTCGTTTACTACGCCCATTTTGCTAAATTTTTCAATTCGTTCACTAACCAAGGTGTTCGTATCTTTAGCCTTTAAGAAGGACAGATCTTGTAAAATTTGACTTTTAACATTTTGTGCAGCAATCGCAGGATTTTGATGAGCACCGCCCAGTGGTTCAGGTATAATGCCGTCGATAAGCCCATTCGCTAACATATCATTACCAGTTAGCTTTAATGCTTCAGCAGCCCGTTCCTTATGATCCCAACTTCTCCATAGTATGGATGAGCAAGATTCAGGCGATATGACCGAATACCACGTGTTTTCCATCATATATACACGGTCGCCAATACCAATACCCAGTGCACCACCGGAAGCACCTTCCCCGATGACAATGCAGATAATAGGAACCTTGAGTACGGACATTTCCAGAAGGTTACGTGCAATAGCCTCCCCTTGACCTCTTTCCTCTGCTTCAAGCCCGGGATAAGCTCCCATAGTATCAATTAAAGTGACGACAGGTTTGTTGAATTTCTCAGCCATTTTCATCAGCCGCAAAGCCTTGCGGTATCCTTCTGGATTAGCCATACCGAAGTTGCGGAACTGTCTTTCCTTGGTATTCTTTCCTTTTTGATGGCCTATGACCATGACAGACTGACCACCGATTGAGGCAAAACCACCTATTATAGCCTTATCGTCACGCACCGTACGGTCACCATGTAGCTCTACAAAGTCATCGCAAATCATCTCAATATAGTCGAATGTCTGCGGTCTGTCCGGGTGCCTAGACATTTGTACCTTTTGCCATCCGGTTAAGTTCTGATAAACCTCCACCTTCGTCTGTTCCAGTTTTTTTTCCAGTTCTCGCACCGTTGCACCCATATCCACTTTTGTTTTTTCAGCGACCTGATTAACTTTTTCTATTTGTGTTTGCAAATCTGCAATGGGTTTTTCAAAATCAAATGTTGTTTCCATATAGACACTCGTTCACGTTCAAGTCAGCTAAGTTAATGTATTTTTGGTGGAAAATAAAACAGAAATGTGTACGCTATTCCCTGTT
>JBEBWF010000120.1:0-5324 GCA_040392285.1 Sphingobacterium sp.
CAACCTTAAATTGCTGTCCTGCTATATTTACTATTGCGTACATTGTTATTTATATTTTTTACAATTATTTAATGAACGGCAAAGATAATGGATTATTTCGAATTGCACAATTATTTTTTCGTAAATGCATCCATCATTTCCATGCAAACTATACCATCCTCTATCGAACAGGGATTGTCTCGCTGGCCTAAGAAATACTGGACGGTTTGCTCAATCATCGGTTGTTGCACATGCTGCAAGGGCTCAAAATGAAATTCCTCGATAGAATCGCCCCGCTCCAAAATAATAGGCTTTCCCTCAAAAAACGAAAACCGGATAGCGCCTTCTGAACCCAATATTTCACATTCATCTTTCCCCATTGTCTGGTCAAAATCCCAAACCCCGTGAAATAGAACATCTTCGCCAAATAAAACCTGCCCCGAAACCCGTGTAGCCGGTCCTTCCACACTTGTTGTATTGGATAGTCCGCAATACCGTACTGGATTTCCAAAAATTACCAACATCAGATCAAGCTGATGGGGAGCCAAATCATGAAAAAGGCCGCCGCCCGAAATAGCTGGATCTATACGCCATCTGTTTTTAGATATTGTCAGAGCCTCTGCAGGTTGTGCTTTTTTATAGATTTTAAGATGAGCAAGTGTCGCTTTTCCAATAAGACCTCGGTCTATAATCTCTTTTATTTTCAGAAAATATGGGTTAGCTCGACGATAATGAGCTACGACTAATTTACCACCATATTGCGTCAACAGGCTTCTCATCTGTCGAGCCTCTTCCGCATCCAACGCCACTGGCTTCTCCACATAAACCATCTTACCGGCCTCCAACGACTTCTGTACATAATGCAGATGTACATGAGGAGGTGTCGCAATATAGACAGCATTAATCGCTGGATTATCCAGCATTTTATCTACATCAGTATACCAATGTGCTATACCATGACGAGTCGCATAGTCTCTTACTTTTTCTTCATCTCGGCGCATGACCGCTAACAAGTCTGAATTGGCCACCTTCTTAAAAGCAGGCCCGCTCTTGACCTCTGTAACATCGCCGGCGCCGATCATTCCCCATTTTATCATAAGAAGTGTATTTTTTCATAAATATAGCAACCTTCTTCAAACTATTAAAATCGACTTTCAAGGAGAGGTATGCCTTATAAAAAAGGCTCCGGCCTTTCGACCGGAACCTTTTAACAACTAAACTTAAACCAACCTCACTAAATTATTTCACGTCTATCAGTCTCTTCGCGATAATAGCATCCTCCTTCTTACCAATCTTCACACCTAATACCCCATCGGTATAAGACGCCTCTATGCTGTTATAATCTACCGTATCAGGCAATGTGAACGATCTTGAGAACGACGTAAAGCTATACTCTTTCTTGCTATACAATTTTTCGTTGACTTCCGTTTCTTCTTTCTTATCAACCGAAATCGAGATAATATTTTTATCTACATTGATTTTGAAATCCGATTTTTGCAAACCTGGAGCTGCCAACTCAATTGTAAAGGCCTCTGGTGTCTCTGTGATATTGACAGCTGGAACTCGCGTCACCAAACGGTCTGTAATAAACGAATCATTGAACAAGTTGTCAAATACCGAATTTACAAAAGGGTTCACACCATCAGTGTTGATTGCTCGTGTTGGAAATTTAATTAATGCCATTGTTATGTCCTCCTTTTTTGTTTTAATTTTATGATTACTACATGTAGGCTTTTTCAATTCCTATACCAAGTGGTAAAACAGACTCACAAAGAGACATTTTGTCACTAAAAGTGATTCAATTAAGACAATTTGACATAATAGATGTTTCTAAACAAAAAAATGAATGCCTAAAAAGCAGGACAATAACCGAAAAAGACATCATTGTAAAGAGTGGAGGGAGAAGACAGCCTACTTCTTAATAATCTCTTTCAAACATCAAAGCTACCTCCGAATTCGCTAGATCTCCTCCAAAAGCTGGATTGATCTTGCGGATATTCACCACAGCCTTGGTGAGAAAACTATACTTCTTTAGAACTACATCTAATATATCTTCAGCAGCCGATTCCAGTAGCTTACGCTTCGGGCTCATCACTTCGACCAGTAATTGGTACAATTCTTCATAGTTAATCGTATTGTCCAAATTTTCTGAATCTTCATTTTGAAATGGAAAATACACCTCCAGGGAAACAAAAAACTCATTCCCCACAATTTGTTCTTCTTCATAAAACCCTATAGGCGAGAAAAAACGAACCTCTGAAAGTGCTACTTTTTGGATTATCATCCCCTAAAATAAACACAAATTTTCATTTTTCACATAAATAACTAACTTCGTTTCATGTTTACACAGATGAAAAAACTACTATTACTTTTTTTACTCGGAACTACCTGCACCTATGGTCAGCGCAATTTCACAATTGATGAAACTGTATATGGTCCCGGAAAATTTGCCCCTAAGACATTTTACGCTCTTCAGTGGTTGAGCTCCGATGATGCAATCAGTCATCTGGACGAAGGGTACCAAAAACTTATCTTAAGAGAAAACAAAGAAAACTGGGTTGCACAAGACCTGACCACAATCACGGAGCTGCAACAAGCTATCAATACAACACTTCCTTCGGAAAAAATCATACTGAAGATATTCCCTCCATCCTATACATGGAAATCAGATCAGGTATTTTCCTTTGCAGTCACCGGTGAGAAGTCAACCTACACGCTTGATTACGACATCCGCACAAAAAAAACCAGCGTTGTCACCTCCATTCCGAATACAGCGTCAAATCCTGAATATAGTTCGGACAACAGCAAGGTGGCTTACCTGATGGGAGACAATATCGAGATCGTGACCGGCAATGGACAAACTACACAAGTTACAAAAGACACGATTGACGGTATCGTCAATGGTTCAGATTATGTTCACCGACAGGAATTTGGCATAAAGAAGGGTATGTGGTGGTCTCCAGATAATAAGAACCTTTTGTATTATCGTAAAGATGAAACGATGGTCACCAAGTATCCCCTACCTCAATGGGATACGCGCATAGCGACAATTAAAGATATCCGATACCCCATGGCGGGAATGAAAAGCGAAGAAGTCACTTTGGTGGTTTACAATACCGAAACCAGACAATATATCCCTCTACAGACCGGTGAACCGAAAGAACAATACCTCACGATCGTGACATGGGATCCATCAAGCAACTATGTCTATGTCGGTGTATTGAACAGAGGGCAGGATCATCTCCAGCTCAATCAATACGATGCACGAACAGGTGCTTTCTTCAAAACCTTATTTGAAGAAAGGTCAACAACTTGGGTCGAACCGCAGGAACCCTTAATTTTCCTTCCAAACAATAATGATCAGTTTTTGTACCAAACAGACAAAGACGGATATAATCAACTGTATCTTTATAACACATCGGGCAAATTAGTAAAACACTTAGGCTATAATGACGTGATCGTTACGGAATTCCAAGGTTTCGATCAAAAAGGCCGAAAAGCCTATTATGTAGGGGCTACCAATAAGGGTTTGGAAAGACATCTATTTGAGGTAGATTTAAAGTCCGGCAAAACCGAGCAGCTTACCACAGATAGCGGTATGCATCATGCTTCTGTCAGTCCAAGTGGGACATTTATATTGGATCAGTATAGCAACCTGAGCACACCTAGCAAGATAAACATCAACAACAGAAAAGGCAAGAGGATCACCACCCTATTGGAAGCAGAGAACCCATTTATCGGGAAGATCAATCTGCCCCATATCGAAATCAGGGAGTTCACATCTGCCGATGGGAAAACACCATTAAATGCACGCATTACCTACCCGACCAACTTCGACAGCACTAAAAAGTACCCCGTGATGGTCTATCTCTACGGCGGCTCGCATGCCCAGTTGATAACCGATGGATGGCTAGGTGGTATCGGGTATTTTGATTTGTACATGGCACAAAATGGTTACGTAGTCTTTACGTTGGACAACAGAGGTTCAGATGCCCGAGGACGCGACTTTACGCGTATTACACATCGCCAGCTTGGAGAGGCTGAAATGGCCGATCAGCTTATAGGCTTTGACTTTATCCGATCACTGCCTTATGTAGATGCCGACAGGATGGGTATCTTCGGATGGAGTTTTGGTGGATTTATGGCAACTTCACTCATGACAAAACACAACGATATCTTTCATACTGCTGTAGCCGGCGGACCTGTTATGGACTGGAAGTATTATGAAGTGATGTATGGCGAGCGCTATATGGATACACCACAGGAAAACCCTGATGGATATGAAAAAACATCCTTGGTGAACAAGGCTGACCAACTAAAAGGCAATCTTTTGATTATCCATGGTGCACAAGATCCCGTGGTCGTACAGCAACATAGTATGGACTTTATTGAGCAATGCATCAAAAAAGGCAAACAAGTAGATTACTTCCTATACCCTACGCACGAACACAACGTACGAGGCAAAGATCGAATCCATCTATATGAGAAAATTGCTCGTTATTTTGACATACATCTCAAACAATAGATGAATAAAAGCAAAACATTAACAAAAATTCTTTGTTGTATGACTAATAAATTCCCTTGTAGCAAAAGAAGAGAAGTACACGTTTACCATTAGCAAAAATTAAGAATATGAAAACCATCACAATAATTATCGCATCTGTTGTCTTCTTCACATTAAATAGTTGTGGATTATGTAAACGAAAGAGTGCGACACAAGTGGAAAGCAATGAAAACATCTATCAGGCAAAATGGAAGCTGGTCGAACTGAATGGGAAACCGGTAGCCGATAAGATCAACGGTAAGGAACCTTTCATTTCCTTTGATGAAACGACCAAACGCTACTCGGCCTCTGGCGGATGCAATGGCTTAGGGGGTAGTTTTGAAATAAAAGCGAATCAACGCATTACCTTCTCGCAAGGAATGTCGACCATGATGGCATGTGAGGATATGACAATTGAACGTGGTATAAGTCAGGTGTTAGCTCAAGCTGATAATTATACCATAAAAGATGGTGTCCTTTCTTTGAACAAAGCAAAGCAGGCCCCATTAGCCAAGTTCGAAGCTGTCCAGCAACAAAATGCTAACCTAGAGGGTACTTGGCAACTTGATTATCTCGCTAGTCCGGGTGAAAGTTTTGAGGAACTGTATGCCAACAAAAAACCAACCATTACCTTCAATTTAGCGGAGAAGAAAATTTCCGGGAACAGCAGTTGTAACAATTATTTCGGCACATTCACTGTAGAAGGAGCAAATATCCGCTTCGGCGAAATAGGATCGACAAGGATGTTTTGTCAAGGAAACGGTGAATCTGTCTTCTTTGAAAACTTAAAAAAGGTCAACAC
>JBEBWF010000121.1:0-5168 GCA_040392285.1 Sphingobacterium sp.
ATATCAAAAAATGCCACATAAAGCAGGGTTTGTTAGTATCATTGGAAAGCCAAATGCGGGTAAGTCTACCCTAATGAACGCTTTAGTTGGTGAAAAGATGTCTATCATCACACCAAAAGCACAGACGACACGTCACCGCATCATAGGAATCGTCAACGACGAAGACCACCAGATCATCTTTTCTGACACCCCAGGTGTGATTAAAGCAAAGTATTCGCTACAAGAATCCATGATGAACTTTGTACAAGGGTCATTGATCGATGCTGACGTGGTTCTCTTCATGACGGACATACACGAAAGATACGATGAAAATGACGTATTGGATCAACTCCGCAAAACATCCGCCCCTGTCGCTATACTGATCAACAAAATCGACAAATCTTCAGAGGAGGAGGTCAAGGAAAAAATCCAGTTCTGGCAAGAGAAACTTAACCCTGACGCTATTTTTGCTGTATCCGCATTATTAGGTCACAACGTGATGCCCATACTGGAATATATCAAAGAAAAACTCCCCATCCATCCACCCTATTACGAGAAAGACGAACTCACCGACAAATCCCTACGTTTTTTCGTGTCTGAGATAATCCGGGAAAAAATATTTAAGCTTTATGACAAGGAAATCCCCTACAGCACAGAAGTAGCGGTCACTTCCTTTAAAGATGAAGGGCGTATCACCCGTATTGCTGCTGAAATCTATGTAGAACGGGATTCGCAAAAAAACATTATCATCGGAAAAGCAGGGGCAATGATAAAAAAGGTCGGGACTTACGCTCGTCAGGACATCGAGGAATTTATTGGCAAAAAAGTCTTTCTCGAGCTTTTTGTTAAGGTCGTCCCTGATTGGAGGACAAAGAAAAATATCCTTAAACGTTTCGGATACGACAGCTAATAGACATCAGCCTCTTGTACCCTACCGCATTCACTTAACACCTGCAAAATATTCACGCAACGTTTTGAGTTGTTTCATATTCAAAACCTGTATTAACTCTTCGTCGGATGCCTCTCTAACACGTTTCACAGACTTAAACTGTGTTAAGAGCTTCCGGGTAGTGACTTGACCTATTCCTGGAATATTATCCAACTCAGAGACAAAAGTCTTACGACTACGCTGATTACGGTGGAAAGTAATGCCAAATCGATGAGCCTCATCTCGAAGATGTTGAATAATTTTTAATGTCTCTGATTTTTTATCCAAATACAAGGGGTATTGGTCTCCAGGGTAGTATAATTCCTCCAAGCGCTTGGCTATGCCAATAACCGTCACCTGCTTATCAATACCGAGTAACCTTAAGCTTTTCAATGCCGCACTAAGTTGACCTTTGCCCCCATCAATAATAATGAGCTGCGGCAAAGATTGTCCCTCGTCCAACAGTCGTCGATAGCGGCGAAATACAGCTTCCTCCATGGTTGCAAAGTCGTTCGGTCCCTCCACAGTCTTTACATTAAAATGCCTATAGTCTTTCTTTGAAGGTTTTGCATCTTTGAAAACCACAATAGCAGAAACCGGAAATGTCCCTTGGATATTTGAGTTATCAAAACACTCAATATGTCTGGGCAGCACATTCATGCGCAGATCCTTCTGCATTTGCTTGAGTACACGTTCAGTCTTTATTTCGGGGTTCAATTTTTCGTACTGCAGCAAACGCTCTTTCTTGAAATAAGCGACATTCTTAAGAGAAAGATCCAATAATTTCCGCTTATCCGCCATTTTGGGAATAGTGAATTTTACATCTTCGGAAATACCATCAACAGTCAGTTTGAACGGAACAATGATCTCACGCGAAACACTCTTATACCTATTCCGGATTTCTGGGATAGCAATAGCCAAGAGCTCCTCATCCGATTCGTCAAGACGTTTTTTCATCTCCAAAGTTTGCGTTTGAATGACGACACCATTCATCACTTTCAAAAAGTTGACGAAAGCGTAACTATCATCGGAAGCAATACTAAACACATCCACATTGGTAATAGACGAACTCACCACAGTCGATTTACTTTGGTAGCTATCCAACTTCTCCAACTTGGCCTTAAGAATATAAGCTTCTTCAAACTTCAGTTCAGCAACTGCCTTTTCCAACTGCATCTTGAGTCTATTGGTTACCACACCTATTTTCCCATTTAAGATATCTTTGATATCCTTTAGATTTTGTTCATAATCGTCCTCCGACTGCAGGCCTTCACACGGCCCCTTACAATTACCAATCTGATACTCCAGGCAAACCTTAAACTTTCCTTTATTAATATTTTCAGCCGTTAAATTAAGGCTACACGTACGGAGAGGAAATAGTTCACGAATAGTATCCAATACAATATGCATCATACCTACCGATGCATAAGGGCCAAAATACTTTGAACCATCTTTAATATATTTCCTTGTCCAAAAGACACGCGGAAATGGTTCATTTTTTATCACAATCCAAGGATAGGTCTTGTCATCCTTGAGCATCACATTATACCTAGGCTTATGCTTTTTGATAAGATTATTTTCCAGCAACCAGGCATCGATCTCAGTATCTACAATAGTGAAAGCAATACGTTGTATCTTTCGCACCAGCACCTTTGTCTTCGCATTGAGCTGCCTGTCATTGACAAAATACGAGCTGACACGACTTTTTAAATCTTTTGCCTTACCCACATAAATCAATACACCATCTTTATCAAAATATTGATAAACACCCGGTTTCCGGGGGATTCTTTTTAACTCTTCTTTATAATCAAATCCGCTCATCTAAAAAAGAAAAATGCCGAACAGCAAATTACGCAAAATCGCTATTCGGCACAACTTATTACGTATATCCCTAAAAACCTAGTCTATCATCATCCAACGCTGGCTCCGTTGAATATCCATCGTATTTGGAGTATTCCGAACAATCCAGCGTTTTGGTAAGCCCCCCCGGCGGCAATGGAAAATCTCCCTTTGAATAATTAAGGGACGAATCAGCATACACTTTCTTCATAAAGAAACCATAAACAGGCAATGCTGCCGCTGCGCCCTGCCCATATTGCATATTACTAAAGCTTATCCCTCTATCCTCCGCACCAGTCCAGACACCCGCTACAAGCTGTGGTGTAATCCCTATAAACCAGGCATCGGAGTTGTCGTTCGTCGTACCCGTTTTCCCGCCTATCGGATTCGTCAGTCCGCCGAACTCCTTACGGCGCAATCGGCTACCCGTACCTCCATCCACAACACCTTTCAACATATCCACCATAATGTAGGCCGATTCACTATTCAGCGCTTTCACAACTTTTGGTGTACGCTCGTAAATCGGAGTGCCGTTTTTATCCTCGATACGGGAGATCATCGTAGGCTCTACCCATGTACCATGATTCACAAATGCAGCGTAAGCCCCAACCATGTCATATACAGAGGCTTCATAAGCCCCTAAGGAAATTGATGGGTAACTTGGCACATTTGAGGTAATTCCCATCTTTTTAGTAAGTGCGGCCACATTCGACGCACCCACTTCATTAATCACATAAGCGGTAGCATAATTTTGAGAATATTTTAATGCATTTTTCAAAGTAATAGGATCTCCCCCCTGAACAGTACCCCGAGGGGTCCAATTACCATATGTCTGCTGATGGTTAGGTAGTGAGTAACAGGGTGAATAGCCATTGTCAATGGCTACAGCATACGTAAAAGGTTTAGCTGTAGAGCCAACCTGCCGAACGCCCATCTTTACCTGATCATATTTATAATGCTCAAAATTCACCCCACCAACCCAGGCTTTGATATTTCCTGTATGGGGTTCCATAGCCATCATAGAGTTCCGGAGAATCAGCTTATTGTATTTAATGGAGTCCATCGGAGTCATCGTTGTGTCTACATTCCCTTTCCAGCTAAAAATAGTCATTGGTGTCTTCGTATTGAAAGCCTTTTTTATCTCATCTTCGGAAGCCCCATTACTTTTCATTTCTCTATAGCGATCCGAACGCTTCATACCGGATTGAAGTAACTTTGCATTATCCCCGGTGAAAGCATCCCGTCGACGCCATTGCTTGTCAAATTCAAATTGCAACTTTTGCATCCACTCTTTTTGTGCTTCTTCTGCATATTGTTGCATCTTGTAGTTGATCGGTGTATATATTTTCAGGCCATCTCTATCCAAATCATATGGTGTACCATCCGCTTTAGTTATGGAAAGTCGCTGAAATTCCTTTTTTATCTCGTCTTTCAGTACGGATCTAAAATACGGCGCTAGTCCTTCCCCATAACTCACGATATTAAGTTTCAACCCCAACGGCTTTGCTGCAGCTTCTTCATACTCCGCTTGCGTAATAAATTTTTCTTTCAGCATATTACGCAACACTAGATTTCTCCTGTTCAGGGCTCTTTCCGGAAACTTCACAGGAGAATAATAATACGTTCCTTTCAACATTCCCACTAAGACAGCCGCCTGATCCGCAGTCAACTTATCCGGTGTGGTATTAAAGAAAGTACGCGCTCCCGATTTAATGCCAAATGTATTTTTATAACCGAAATCTACTGTATTAAAATACATCATGACGATCTCTTCCTTGGTATAATTCCGTTCTAATCGTACTGCCGTGATCCACTCCTGAAATTTTTGCATAATACGTTTAAGCGTATTCTTTTCCCGTCTTTCGGAAAATAAATTTAATGCCAACTGTTGCGTAATGGTACTCCCTCCTTGCTTGCTACCCATTAAGGTATAAGCAACCACAGTCATTGTCCTCGAATAATCAATGCCCGAATGACTGTAAAATCTTTTATCTTCTGTAGAGACCAATGCCTTAACAAGATATGGTGACAGCTCACTATACCTTACATTTGATCGGTTTTCGACATAATAAGTACCCAACACTTTATTATCATCCGTAATAATTTCGGAAGCCAAGTTGTTGTTTGGGTTCTCCAAATCATTGAAACTAGGCAAACTTCCGAAAAGCCCCATACGGACACTAAACAAAAATAAACACGCAAACAATATCAGGCCCACCAAGATCTTCCAAAAATTCCGTGTATATCGTTTGATATCCTCTTGCGTCAATTTGCTGTTTTTCGGCTCTCTCCTCATATATACTGATGTGATGTAATACTAATATTGTTCGATGTACTGTTGATGATAATCCTGAATAGTAACTCCATTTACCAACGAAGGTATAAACTCTTTTGTAATGACAAAAGTATTATAAATATCAGA
>JBEBWF010000122.1:0-4851 GCA_040392285.1 Sphingobacterium sp.
CTTGGACGTCCTCCTGTAAACATACTGACCCGCGAAGGGAGGCATACCGGATTTATGGCATAAGCACGGTCAAAGCGAACACCTTTTTTCAACAGCCGATCTATATTTGGTGTGCTGACATAGGGATTTCCCAAAGCTGAAATATAGTCCCAATTTAGCTGGTCGCTAATTATCAGAAGGATATTGGGCTTCTTCCCTTGTTCAAAAGATATATCCGCCTGTTGGGCATATCCACGAACCCAAGCTCCAAGTAAAATTACAGCCCAGATCCCTCCCCCGTTAAACCTTCTTGTTGGCCATTTTAACGACACACCTACCTTCAGCATATTTGTCCCTTTTTTCATTTATGAAACGCCCACACGCTATTTCTGCATCTTGATATCGACGATCAGATAACCTGAATTAGCATTTGCTGATCTATTAACTACATACAATACGCCATATTTTCCATCGACAGTCTTAAACGGAGCCACGTGACCATTCGCCAATCCACCAGAAGATTCACTCGCTGTCACACTTGATTCCGTGTACACAGCTTCTATATCAGCCGCAGAAGCGAGCAGGTCAAACTCTCCACGTGTAATCGTGGTTATCTTCTTAAGTAAAGTTAAGTTACGTATTGGCCAGTTCCCCATCGCATCGACATCTCCTAGGTTGGCTGGATTATAGATATTTGTCGCCACAGTAGCCATCGTAGCCGAAGTGACATTAAACCCCGTAGATGAACTATAGAATACGACCAAATCAACGTCTGCTGATTTTTCAGCAATTCCTTGTGACACATAAACTTCTCCCGTAGCAGTATTGAAAAAATGTCCGTAGGCCGTATTAAATTGTGCCCCCAAGTTTACACCATAATAGGCTACAAAATCAGCTTCTATAGATCGTTCGACAAACAAAGAATAAGGTTGTCTGTGGATGTTACCTAATACATCCATGACCTCAATGGTAAAGGACAATGTTTTATCCGCATCGGCTACCGTCGGCTGATAAACAAAGTTATAATTATCCGCTTTGGGATCATCAAAAGTCTCCTTCGTTAAATCTGTCAACTCCGTCTGATCAAGCAATGTTTTGATGTATTTAATTTCATTCTCAGAAGTAACGGATATGATAAATTCTACCTCCTCATCATCTTTAACTTCATTCGGTGCTTCGGCAGGTATGGTCACCTGAATATCCGCAGGAGCAGATTGTACATATATCGTAAAATCCTTGTCCACCGACTTGCCTTCGGCATCTATTATCGTTAACCTGAAAATCAAACTTCTTCCGACATCCTGAGCCGTTACGACATAAGTGTAATTCAGATTTATCTTGTTAGCCGTGGCCAACGCGGTTTCCAGATTTACCTCATCAAGACGCAATATAGCTTCCTGAATCTGTGCCTCTGCTTTTCCGTCTATCGTGAGATCAAATACGATTTCATCTTTAGACGTCACCGCATAAGGAATATCGATATTTTGTGTAACGTCTACGGAGAATCCATCAGGAAGTTGCAATTCTCCTTCATCTTTTTTACAGGCTCCTAGAACCAGTAGGAAGATGAGTACATACAATTTTGTTAATGTGCTCTTCATAACTTATTTTAATTGACATAAAACGGAATAACACCACTTGCTACTTTCTTATTGGCATCATCGCGCACAAAAACAATCAACCGATATCCGCCTGTTTCCGATGGTGCCTTAAAAGAAATAGTAGACGAAGTATTATCTGTTATCAGCCCCTCCATTGGAGGAGGAAGACTTCCATCTGCACTAGCAGTTCCTTCTTTCATAATCATCCAATCATATGTCAATGGATCACCATCAGGATCTGTTGCGACGACAGAAGCCGTATTATCGGAATTCTTATCCACCTTGATGTTATCCTCAGCCTTTTTTCCATTCATTAAGATAGCTTTTCTATCGGCAATAACCGGTGCTCGATTGGCCGGATACGAACCCGTCCAAGCATATTGCATTGCGTCCACCGTCGGAAAAGTATAGCCTTTTTTGTCAAAAAGCCCATACCAGGTCAATACTTCTCCATGTCGCTGATACCCCCACACAAATACAAAAGATCCCATACATCCATTCGGCTTATTCGACAGAATGTGATCCAAATACGACTGCAAATAGATCGCTGCTTTTTCCGTACTCGTCTGTTCGACCAGCCCTCCCCACTCCAATATTCTAGTAGGCTCCGGGTTCATCTGCCATGTTCCTCTTGGTCCGAACTCGGTAATCATATAGGGCTTAGTCCATCCTGCTGATGCAAGGTTATTGATCACGTTGGGTAACGAGGGAGCATACATGTTTATCGACAATATATCGATTTCGGGAGCCATATTGATGATATGTTGAATTTTGGTTATATCCGAATTAGATAACGCCACAGTAGTCGGGTGATTGGGATCTATCTCATGAATAAATTTAGCGACATCATTAACAGCTGTCCATAACTTGGTATTGGTGTAACCGGATTCGGCTTCATTACCGATAGACCAGCACAATAAAGCGGGGTGATCCTTGAACCGAATGACGGCCTCTTTCATGTCCTCCAATTGCTGCGCAACAGCTGCTTCATTATTATAGTCAAAGCCATCGGCCTCGCGCTTCATGTACAGGCCAAAGTTGACATACAAACCCGCCTCATAGGCTTCATCTAATATCCTGCGGGAATCATCACTGACACCGTACGTCCTTATGGTATTCCCACCAAATAGAGCAACATCGCCATAATAGTTATTGGTACAAGCCCCTTTGACATAAAACTCTGCGTCGTTCACAAACATCTTCCACGCACCACTTTCTTTGGAAAGGGTTACTTTCACGGGTGGCGGCAAAATAGTTTCTTCGAAAGAAGCTGGAGGTATAGGATAATCATACCTGTCCTTGCAGCTCGCCGATACGATGATCAGGAAAGCGTAAGCTGCAAGTACGTTAATTTTTATATTTAAATACTTCATAACTAATGGGGTTTAGTATTACCTGGTTTAATAATCTGATCCAAATCAAGCAATTGCTGTTCAAGAAGTTCATAGGAAATATCCTGAACTGATTGTCTTGCATCAATGGCTATAGAAGCAGCTACTGCTGCTGATTGGCCTAACACCATATAGACAGGTTCCATCCGCAGTGAACTAATCGCTACATGGGAAGCAGACAAGCAGACCGGAACCAGTAAATTAGTACATTCTTCTCTTTTTGGTGTAAGGGAGTAATAACTGATCGAATAAGGTGTAATCGGTTCAAAAATAGTTCCCTCATACCGCAGTTTTCCATTTTCGTCAACCACCTTCGATACATAATGACAATCCAATGCATAAGAACCTACACCTACAGGATAGGATGCATTCTCTCTGTTTTCTTTGGTTATATTTTTCTCTACCATAACATATTCGCCAATCATCCTTCTCGCTTCTCTGACGTAAATATGGTGAGGGAAATTTCCGGTGCTTTCAAATTCATCTTTAGCCAATCCCCAATCTTTCATCTCCTCCCGCATATGTTGAGGAATACGTGGATCATGCTCCAACAACCACAACATACCTAAAGCATAGTCTCGATGTAATTGTTCGATTTCCTTTCTTTGCTTATAATCCGCTTCAGCGTAGTCATAGCTTGCACCGAAAAAATCTAGGTGATTCGTATCTGTCTTGCGGTTGGGCATAGGCGTTAATGTAATGATATTTTGTAACTTCAAGTCCGGATTCGACTGAATACGCCTTACTAGCACTTCATACCATAAGGGATTATAGTTTTTCGGTTTTTGTACTTTCACCCTGTTGTTTGCGTCATCAGTCAATGTCACTCGATAGCAATAGGCCTGTACCCTCTTGTCTGCCTGACCTTGCTTAATTGGAAGATCGGTATCAATATAAGGCAATAGACCTGAGCCTTTATCACCAGGTATGATGTAGGGGTCGATAGTCGTAAGATCTGTTCCGTCTTTGTAATTCACCCGATACCCATTAAATGTCTCTTTATAGGTTTCGTTGGATTCCCGACCAACCGTGTAAGAAACACCAGCCCTTGCTAACAAATCCCCCTCATACGAAGCATCGATAAATACTTTAGCGCTAACGGTTTTACCACTCTCCAAGATAATCTCCGTGATTTCCTTTCCACTTTTCTTGACGCCATTGGTCAAGTCTAGACGCTCATTGATCCAGAGTTCCGCACCCGCATCTTTGAGCATATCAAGCATAATCTGTTCTGCTACTCGAGATTCGTAGACCCACTGCATCCGGCGTTCATCATTCTTGCCGCGATAAGTTCTCTTAAATGCCCTTTCGAAAAAAACATCTCGGTTCTCATTTCTCCAAACGGTCGGATTGAGATAATAATCGTATACCCGTTGGTAAAATTCCCGGGCTAGCCCACCAACCATATCATTCCGATTCATATCGGTTGCCGTAAGCCCGGACGTCGCCAAACCACCTACGTGCTCATTTTTAGAAATTAACACAACATTTTTGCCCATACGTGCTGCCTGAATAGCAGCAACTACGCCAGACGCAGATTCGCCATATACACAGATATCAAAAACGTTTTCCTTGTTGGACGCCAATACATGGACATTACTAACACATACTACTATCCACACCAGCACAAATACCTTTGCTATTTTTCTCATTTCTATCTCAATTTTAGTTTGTTATCGTTTTAAATACGTTTTAATGCTGTTATTCAATTCCCTATCTTAATACCTAGTACTTAATACTTAATACTAATTATACCCAGGGTTTTGAGGAAAATTATCCGCGCCCATACTAATGATCTCCGTTTCAGGAATGGGCCAGCGTATAAAATGCGGATTGGCAGGTAAGCTTGTTCTTCCACCTAGCGAACTCGCTATTTCCGG
>JBEBWF010000123.1:0-4821 GCA_040392285.1 Sphingobacterium sp.
TCAACACAAAAGAGACCGCTTGTTGTTGCCCCGCAGCAAGATGGATACGGCGGAACTGTTTCAGCTGTTTGATCGGCTGTACAACAGAGGCCACTTCATCCCTTAGGTATAGTTGCACCACTTCGTCACCGCTTCGAGATCCTATATTTTTCAACAAGAATGAAACTTCAAAGCTATCCCTGCCTTTCTGCTTCACGTTGATGTCTGCATAATTGAATGAGGTATAACTCAATCCATAGCCGAAAGCATATAGCGGATCGGCTGACATCTCTACATAATCATGCCCACGGGGATTTTTTTTGTTGTAGTATACGGGCAACTGCCCTTCATGGCGCGGCACTGAAATAGGTAGTCTACCGGCAGGATTATAGTCTCCAAAGAGAACATCGGCAATAGCCAGCCCACCTTCCTGCCCAGGATACCAAGCTGTCAATAAAGCATCAGCCTGTTCTTCTGCCCAATTCATATTCAGAGGACGACCTTGAATATAAATGACGACCAATGGCTTTCCTGTTGATTTTACAGCTTCTAGTAACTCCAGCTGTTTACCTAGCAAATCCAGTGTTGCTCTGTCAAATCCTTCCCCACTTTCCATATCACCGATGGTCTTCGACGAAGCTATCGCAGCACCTGTCTCCAGGTAATCTGTTTTAAAATCCCGGGCGCTCGATCCTCCGACAACAACAATAGCGACATCCGATTGTCTGGCAGCTTCCACAGCCTTTTCTATCTCTGCACCTGAGGTATCACGGATAGAACAGCCTTTGACGTATGTTATCTGTGCCTTTTTCAGCTTAAACCGTATACCATCCAATACCGTTTTAATGTTGTTGTCATCCTGTGGAGCGGTATAATCCCCGAGCATATTATAACGGTTGTCGGCATTCGGCCCTATAACCGCTATCTTCATATTTTTGTCCAACGGAAGTATATTCTTATTATTTTTCAAAAGAACGATTGATTCCTGCGCCACACGACGAGCCAACGCGATGTGCTCTAGTGTCCTTACGCCAGTCTTTGCTTTTTGGGGATCAACATAAGGGTGGTCAAACAGCCCCATATCAAATTTCAACTTCAATACCCGGCATACTGCCGTATCTATCGTGGCGACATCTACCTTGCCGTTTTTTATGGCATCTTCCAGCTTGGCGAAAGCATTACCGCCCAAATCAACATCTACACCGGCACGGATAGATAATGCCGCCGCTTCTTCCAGATTAGCTGCCACATGATGGTTTTCTGCCAATCCATCTATGCTGATCAGATCGGATACTGTAAAACCTCTGAAACCCCATTCGTGGCGCAATACGCCAGTAAGTAACTCCTCGTTTGACGTGCAAGGGATACCATCAATGGAGTTGTACGCAGTCATGACCGACAATGCGCCAGCATCGATTGCTTCCTTAAACGGTGGTAAGAACATTTCATACAACTCCCTTTTACCTATGATGGTCGAATTTCCATTATGCCCACCTTCCGGTATACCATAGGCAATGAAATGCTTTAAGGTCGTGATGGTGCTATACTCCCGCTGCAATTGGCCCGCTCCATTTCCTCTGGAAATAGCGGATGCCAGTCGAGCGCTTAACACAGGGTCTTCTCCAAAACTTTCTTCTACTCTCGACCAGCGTGGATCGCGTGAAATATCGACAACAGGGCCGTAGCTGATGTGCCCTCCCTGCAGACGAATCTCTTTGGAAATAACGGCTCCCATTTGTTCCAACAAATCCGGGTTCCAAGTGGAAGCCTGTCCTATACCAGTGGGAAACACCGTCGTACCGATGGCCATATGTCCGTGAGGCCCTTCCTCTGCCAAAAAAACCGGAATGCCTAGACGAGTGCTTTTTAGAGCATATTCTTGTAAAGCATTGCTTGCTTTAGCCGCAAGCTCAGGGCTCAGACCGCTAGATAATGTCTTTTTTGTCCAAGGATCTGCTCTGTACACGGCCCAAAACATGCCTTTATGTTCTTTTTTAACCTCGTCTGCATATTTTTTCGAGTAAGTCACCGCATTTCCTTTTTTCTCATACATCTCCCAGCCCAACGGACACCGTAGCTGTCCGATTTTCTCAGCTAATGTCATCCGGTTCAGCAAATCTACAGTTCGATCCGCGCTGCTCAGTTCTGGGTTTTTGTATTGTGGGATTTGTCCAAACGCATTGCCGCAAAAAGACCCAAAGAAGAGCATTGCTATGTATAATAGATTTATCTTACAATTCATTTTATCAATGTATCACCACTTTATGAATGCTTCATATGAATTATCTCAAAAGTTCAATTTTTCAATTCGGTATTTGTTAGTTGGGTTGGATAGTTCAAATTCTAATGGTGCATCTTTAAAGTTGTTTAATTTACCACAGTCGCTTTAACGACAATAGGAGTTGATAATCTCTTCCCGTTTACATACGGATATACATTGAAAGTCAGATTCCCTACTTTCGTTGAAGAAGCAGTGTATTTGAATATCATCTTTCCCCTTTTATTAGCGGAGAGTTTACCTGGATCCGTAAAGATTAACTGAGGGTAATTCCCCTCCGCTCTGAAAGACAAATCCATCTCTTTCGCTGTATTATTCGCATAAAATAGTGCTATTTCTTTACTTGCTTCTTTCAAAACTGTACCAAATGGAAGTACCTTTAGGCTAGTGTATAACCCTTGTCCAAAGTTGTAGGGATGATCCTCTTCTATTGGGCGCACAAAAGGAACCACCGTTCCTTTGACCCAGATCCGGGTGTAATTCTTTTTATTATTAAAGAAAACTACAACTTCCTTCGAAAAAAAACCAGGGCGATGTGCAGGATTGTAAGTCACCGTCACTCTCCCATTCCCACCTGGCTTTATCGGCAGTTTTGCATAATCTGTAGAAGTACAGCCGCATCCACTATGGATACCGTTTATGATTACCGGTTCCTTCCCTGTATTCGTAAAGATAAATGTATGGGATACCCTTCCATCCTTCTCATATATCTCTCCAAAGTCGTAGATGCGCTTATCATGTACGAGCTGTGATGACGCTGTTTGCGCAAATAGGATGCTATGCCAAAGAAGTATATGCGAGAGAAATAAAGAAAGGGCTTTCATCCAGTGTCCTATTAAATTTACAAAAAATGTGTAACGAGGAATTCATACATGTCATGTAAATTATGACCTCCACACGCACCAACGCTCGGCTTCAGCCAAAAGTCAGGCCTGAAGCATAGCTCCAGGCACTGATTATAGTCTAAACCTTATTGTACTGTGTATACACCGAGGAACACCAATCCATTGAGCGGTGATGCCAGCTCGAGTTTGAGATACTGAGCTTCGACAGCCCCGTACATACCAATGTATTGATACCCACTTTCGGTATTCATTTTTTCTCTGGGAAAATCTGCGATTTCCGTATATGTATTGCCATCTTTACTTAGTGAGAATTTTACATGAGTGAACGTGTTAGCTGCAGTAGTACCACTTCTAGAATATAGTCGTATTCCTGATACTTTGTTGACGACCTTCATATCGAATATGATAGTTGCCGGATTTGAAGTCAAAGTCAAATAGTTATTGGTACTCGTATTAAAAAGATTTGTGATATTGCCTGTGGCTTGACTGGATGTAAACGTCCATCCCGTATAATTCGTGATACGGGTACCCAACATTCCTGCAGAGCTCACGTTTTCTTTGGCCACCTGTGTTCCCGTTACTTGTATCTTTACATATACGGTATTGAGATTTGAACTGATATGCGCACCGTCCGATACAGAAGCTAATCTAAGTGGTACCAAATAGTCCCCTGGATCTAACGCGGATAATGTTGTATTACCGACAGCAAGAGAGACCGAATCCGTAGACTGGGTCTCTCCTTGCTTTATCTCTAAAGCCGTATTATTTGTCTCGATTACATTTTCTGGAAGAGGAAGACAGGAAGTACCATACTTTGCATTATATTCCTGTACAAGTGAATTATCGACTGTCACCATTGCCGTTATATCGTTTGTCGTTTTGTTTAACCGCACAGGGAACTTAAAGCCTACATCACCAAATGTGCCGATAGGAGTCTGTGCTACCTTAAATGTCACTTGATTCGTAGAGCCATTTACAGGAGTTTGACCCACTGTCGTTACATAAGCTAACGTATTGGGGTCACCCTTTATATCGTAGGATAATACATCGTCTTTACATGCTTGGAGACTAACTACACCCAGCAAAACGAATCCGATGCAGACATGTTTTGTTTTTAAATATTTCATCGTTGCAAATATTTTATTGATAACATTCATTTTTATCATCTTTTATCCAGCTTACAAAACTACTCTTGTTGTACTGTTGATAAATGTCGCTCTCTGTAGGCGATCTCCAGGTATCGGACCAGTCCATATCGTAACCGTTTTCAGTGGCATCATGAAAAATATGTCCCGCGGTCTCGTTCATTTTCCAATAAGCGATAAGCCCTGATGTTTGGGGGTCGATCCCACACATACCCATCTGTATTTCACTGGAAACAAGCGCTTTGTTCCAAAGTTTTATCTCGGCAATCCGCCCGCCCATCCGCTGGGAACTGGTGTAACCTGCCCACGACATTCCTATCTCAAATTTGGAGAATTTAAACGTGGAAGTACCCATGATCTCATTGTCTTTGACCCCATCCACATACATTGTGTATTTGCTACCATCAAAAGTGAGCGATACCGTATACCACCTATTGGGTGCAAACAACGTTTTGGAAGGCACACTGCCCGATGGAGAAACCCATTGCAATTGATTGCGGTGTTGGCCCTCTTCACCAAAGCGCAACATATTTTGTCCTCCTTCTCCTCCCCAGTTGCATAGACGTCTAATCCG
>JBEBWF010000124.1:0-4724 GCA_040392285.1 Sphingobacterium sp.
CACAGTTCAAGATATACCTAATTAAAGAGTTTCAACGTCTTAAAGACGAGGAAAATGACCGATTAAAACTCGACTGGAATCTTCAACGCACCTTGGCGAAGGTCAATTACCATATCCACACCGATGCTATCAAAGAAAACCTGATACCGGTTGAAGTCACCAAGCAGCAAGCTGGACTGGTCTATGCTACCGAGGCAGATTTACTGAACGTCGCTCTTTTTGGCTTCACTGCCAAGGAATGGCGCGAAGCCAACACTGACAAGAAAGGTAATGTTCGCGACCACGCAACATTGGAGCAGTTGGTGGTATTGAGCAATCTAGAAAGCATAAATGCATTGCTAATACAACAAGGGCTATCACAGAGCGACAGGCTTATAGAGCTGAACAAAGTGGCTATCACGCAGATGAGGTCTTTGTTGGAAAGTAAGGCGGTTAAGAGGCTGAAAGAGTAAGTAAACTCATTGCAGAATATGATCTCATAGCACGAACAATTATGAACCGAAAAACTGAAACGATGAATTTGAAATCCTCTATTTACTATTTTGTAAAAGCTGACGCTTTTACGGGAAACCGTAGGGAGGTTGGGGGGAGGGGCAGTAGATTAGAAAATCAATATTTTAAGAATAAATAAAATGGCTAAACCAACAGTATTTATAAGTTCAACCTTTTACGATTTGAAGCAAACACGGGCAGATTTAGATTTGTTTCTGGATCAATTGGGTTATGATCCTATAAGAAATGAAGAAGGTGATATACCATACGGTAAAGAGGATGCACTGGAAGCATATTGTTATAAAGAAATAGAGAACGTTGACATTCTTATTTCTATAATTGGCGGAAGATATGGAACAGAATCAAAAAAACATCAAGAATCCTCGGTAACTCAAGCAGAAATTCGAGCTGCATTAACGGCTAAAAAACAGGTGTATCTGTTCATTGAAAAAAATGTCTTATCAGAATACGAGACATACTTATTGAATAAAGATTCTGAAATTAAATTTAGGTATGTTGATGATCCTAGAGTATACTCTTTCATAGAGGAAATAAAAGGGCTTAGCTCAAACAATAATATAAAAGGATTTGATAGCGTATCTGATATTACTAAATACCTCAAAGAGCAATTAGCCGGTCTGTTCCAACGGTTTCTACAGGAACAGTCAAGAATACACGAAGTTAATCTGATAAAAGGTTTAGAAAAAACCTCACAGACCTTGAATAAACTTGTTAATTTTTTAAGTGAAGAGAACAAAGACAAAACTGAAGAAATTAACAGGATTTTAATGATAAATCATCCGCTCACAGAATTTATTATCTGACAATTTTTAAAGACACCCAACTGTCAGCGATACCATTTATCATCCATCCACTTGGCCAATTTATTACACAGCAGTTCATAAATATCCCTTCTATCCAAACTCTCATATTCTTTGATTGCCTTCCCTTAACCTTCCTCCTATTCCTTCTCCTAAACTTCCCTTGTTCTTCTCCTAAACTTGTCCCTAATTCTTCTCCTCAATCAACCTCTATGTGTATCTATCAGGCTTTCTTTCTTATTCTTTCTCCTAACCTTCCCTTGGTTCTTCTCCTAAAATCAATCTACTAATTCCCAAGAAGAGCGTTTGATAGTTCCTTTGTTGATAATTTTATTATGCATTCTAAGTTCCATTATTAGATTTTCTACTTTCTTTTTCCTCTGCCTATCTGTCATCCAGTCTGGCAACTTATTCCATAGCAACTCATCAATGTCTGCTCGAGACATAGTATGATGCTGTGATATTGCTTTTAAGATAAGATCAAGATAATACTTCTTGTCAAAGGCCTTATTTTTTGTATAGCTTGCTTTGTCACCTGTTTTCTGAGCGATATGCAACGCTATATAATAATTAGGCCTCCTCCCCTCGATCAATTTTCTGCTCTTCAGATGCTTTTCTTCGAACTGTGCCAGTGGTAGTTTCTTCTGTACTTTGTCCAGCATGATGATTTCGTCCAACGTCAAGTCTTTGTTTTGCGCCAACAACCGGGCATAGTTCATATCCAGAATTTTCCCTGAGATGGATACTTTCACTTTGTCATTCGACAGGTCATAGTCGGGCAGAGGAAAGTATCGCTCCCGTTGAAAATTAAACATCTTTTTAATCCCTCCTCCCGCGGTAATACATACAAATAAAAACAACACATCACGAGAAAATGTCTAAAAAAGCACTTAAAATGTCTAAACGATACTGCTGATTTTACTAATCTCCAACCCTTTCAAAATAAAGCTCCGGCAGAATGATTCTTATTTCTTGCACCAGTAATAACAAAATTTCTATTGTCAAAATATTTAACAATTTTTCTATTGTCAACACACAAAACGAACAAGTTTATCTCACTTTCTCCATTTTAGCAATAAACATGTTAGAAATGGATAATTTGAACTATAAGAGGAAATAGCAAATACCAATATACTTCCGATGGAATTCAATATTTACAGATACATCTGATTCATGTATAGCTTTCATGATATCATTATACTTCTGTAAACTCATGCGGATATCGAACCGCCCACGGATCGCTACAGTGCTCTTTTTCAAGAAATATTCCCAACGTTACATCTAATTGCACCAACGGTTTAGCGATGCATAATAAAAATCGTATATTGACGGTACTAATTAAAAACACAAAAGCCATGTCTAATACAATTTACACCTATTACTGGTGGTACAAGGTTATTATAATTTCCTTTTCCAATGTCATCTTCAATCTTTTTCATACACCTCTCAAAAAGAGAATGGTAAGGGCATGACGAAAAGAGGAATTATAGCTGAACTCTTTTTTTTGAATAAATATTGTTTTGCAAACAAGTAAACTGACAATAAACATATAAACATGAAAGAAGTTTTTTTTGCATTGATATTAGGTTTTTCTTTATTACAGGTACAAGGTCAGGTATCTCCACAACCGCCTAACGTTATCGTCTTTTTAGTTGATGATATGGGGTGGCAGGATACCTCTGTGCCTTTCTGGGTCGAAAGTACGGCATTAAATAAAATGTACTCTACACCTAATATGGAACGACTGGCCGAAGAGGGAATGAAGTTTACGCAAGCCTATGCAAGTAGTGTTTGCTCACCAACACGTGTCAGTTTGATGACCGGTATGAATGCCTCCAGGCATCGAGTTACGAACTGGACATTGAGAAAGAATCAAACTGTAGATGCAAAAGATGATATTTTAGATTTTCCTAAATGGAATGTTAATGGCTTGCAACCTGTTGATGACATCGAGTTCTCTGTACAAGCTACCACCTTGCCCATGTTAATGCAGCGTGCTGGCTATCAGACGATCCATGTAGGTAAGGCGCACTTCGGCGCAATGGGTACTCCTGGTGAAAAGCCTGAAAACTTAGGCTTTGATGTAAATATCGCGGGTCATGCTGCCGGTGGACCAGGAAGTTACCTTGGCACTGAAAACTTTGGTAATAACAAGGATGGCAGTTACAAAGCGCCATGGGGAATACCCGGGCTCGAGGAGTTTCATGGAAAGGATATATTCTTAACGGAAGCCCTAACTCAAAAGGCTATTGGAAGTATGGACGACGCATTAAAACTCGATAAACCGTTCTTTCTGTACATGGCACACTATGCAGTGCATATTCCTTTTTATGGAGATGACCGATTTATACAGAAGTATTTAGATCAAGGACTAACCAAAACAGAAGCGCAGTATGCCTCAATGGTCGAGGGTATGGATAAAAGTTTAGGTGATATCATGAATTTCTTGGATCAGAATAAAATAGCAGAGAACACCATCATTATTTTTCTGTCAGATAATGGAGGCTTTGCCATACAAGATCGGGGTCGTAACGGTACTGCACATACTTGGAATGCTCCACTTAAGAGCGGTAAAGGTTCTGCATACGAAGGAGGAACCCGGGTACCAATGATTGTTAAATGGCCAGATCATGTGAAGGGAAATAGCAATTCAACACTTCCAGTATTGATTGAAGATGTGTTTCCAACTATTCTGGATATTGCAGAGGTAAAGAATCGTAAAACAATTCAGCGTGTAGATGGGCTATCTTTTAAGGATGTTTTAGTTAGTAAGAATAGAAAAAACAGAAAAATTCCCTTGGTATGGCATTATCCAAATAAATGGGGTGCATCAGGACCAGGAATAGATGCTACAAGTACCATTCGAGAAGGTGACTGGAAGCTCATCTATTGGCATCGTGATGGAAAGAAGGAACTGTATAATGTGGTCAAGGATATCAGTGAGGACAACGACATGGCACAAATGGAATCCGCTAGAGTTAAAAGTATGTCTAAAAAACTAGGAAAATATTTAAGATCAGTAAAGGCTCAAATGCCTACCTTCAAAGCAAATGGAAAGCCTTGTCCTTATCCAGATGAAATCTAATATTATGACTTTGTGGTATCAGCTTTGCGGTATATTTATTGTTATTGGTTTTGGCTCTACTGTGCTCGGTTCCGGCATTTTCCCAGTTTAGAAATACGGAATCGCGTACACCCGCTGCCCCGGAAAAAAGGCACTACACTTTCCAGCTTATCAATCTCTTCCGTCATAAAGAGGAATACGATATTACAGTGGTAGTTTCGAATTGCCAAAATATAAAGCAAATTTTAGAAGAATGTGCTAGCTGGTATTGTGAGTACTACCTGTTACTACTTTTTTTTAAAGAAGATACAGCTTCTTGTATATATTTTAGCCCTTCCGAGGAGTAA
>JBEBWF010000125.1:0-4621 GCA_040392285.1 Sphingobacterium sp.
CCGAATAAAAAACTTTAGCTATAATCGTTCGGTTTGATTATTTTTGTGGCAAGATGTCAGACTTGAAATACAATCAAAGAGGTGTATCCGCAGGAAAAGAGGATGTACACAATGCGATAAAAAATATTGACAAAGGGCTCTATCCTAAAGCTTTCTGTAAAATTATACCCGATATTCTGGGGGGGCACGACGACTGGTGCAACATCATGCATGCAGATGGTGCAGGCACCAAATCTTCTTTGGCGTATATCTATTGGAAAGAGACTGGCGACATATCGGTATGGAAAGGCATCGCTCAAGACGCCATCATCATGAACATCGATGACCTACTTTGCGTAGGTGCATTGGATAACATTCTACTGTCATCCACTATCGGCCGTAACAAAAACCTTATCCCCGGGGAAGTTATCGCGGAGATTATTAATGGAACAGAAGAAATTTTAGCCGAACTTCGTGACTTGGGTATAGGGATCTATTCCACTGGTGGTGAAACAGCCGATGTAGGTGACTTGGTTCGTACCATTATTGTAGATAGCACCGTGACTTGCCGTATGAAACGGGACGAAGTGATATCCAATCATAACATCAAACCAGGTAATGTCATTGTAGGTCTCGCATCGTATGGACAAGCCACTTATGAGAAGGAATATAACGGTGGAATGGGCTCCAATGGATTGACTTCCGCTCGACATGATGTATTCAGCAAATACATCGCCGAAAAATACCCCGAAAGTTATGACCCGGCTGTTCCGTATGATCTTGTATTTGCAGGAGGTAAAGGGCTAACTGATAAAATCAAAGTAGAAACAGGTGAAGAAGTAACCGCCGGCAAATTGGTCTTATCTCCTACACGTACCTACGCTCCTGTCATCAAACAAATCTTAGACAAATATCGTTCACAAATTGACGGTATGGTGCATTGTTCCGGGGGTGCCCAAACAAAAGTTCTTCATTTTGTCGACGATGTACACGTCATCAAAGACAATCTTTTTCCAACACCTCCCCTCTTTCAATTAATTCAAAAAGAATCCAATACGGATTGGAAAGAGATGTACAAGGTATTCAATATGGGTCATCGTATGGAGATTTATGTTGCCGAAGAGATCGCAGAAGCTATTATCGCTATCTCCCTTTCTTTTGGAATTCCAGCACGAGTAGTCGGACGGGTAGAAGCATCCGGCAGAAAACAAGTTACGATTAAATCTCCTTATGGAGAATTTATCTACGAATAAACCCTGTGGAGAAAAAGGCTATCATCGGTCGTCTTGAAGTGGTGGATCTACCTGAACTGGGCATGTACAATATCCGTGCAAAAACAGATACCGGCGCCGACACTTCCGTATTACATTGCGAGGATTTTAAAGTTTTCGAAAAGAAGGGCCATCGGTTTATCACCTGCCATATACGTCCACACCTCGAAGACACCGAGATTTTAACGCTTACCTTTCCCGTACATCGGGAACGTGTGGTGAAAAGCTCTTTCGGACAGACCGAAACCCGACATATTTTTATTACCAAGATAAGGCTATTTGATAGGCTATATGATATTAAGCTTTCATTGCGCGATCGCTCCTCGATGTCTTATCCTATGCTTCTTGGTCGAAACTTCATCAGTGGTAAGTTTTTGGTGGATGTCTCCCAAAAGAATTTGGCTAAAAATAGTATCTAATAAAGAAACCATTCTTTCTGCTTAACTGTTATTCTATTAAAATTAAATCAGACTTTTGTGAAAATTGCCGTATTATCCACAAATAGACAGCTCTACTCTACCCGACGGTTAGTAGATGCGGCTACCCGACGTGGACACGAATGTATCATCATCGATCATAGCAAATGTTATGTAGGCATCCAGCAAGGAAAACCAAGCATACATTATAAGGGACAAGATATTGGGGATATTGATGCCATTATTCCCCGCATTGGGGCATCGATTACCTTCTATGGTTCCGCTATTGTCCGCCAATTTGAAGTCATGGGGGTCATCTCTACCAATCCGAGTCAAGCGATCACGCGCTCAAGGGACAAACTTCGTTGCATGCAGATATTATCGGGTGCCGGTTTAGGATTACCGATCACAGGCTTTGCGCGTACCGCATCAGATGTAGACGATCTTATTAATATGGTTGGCGGAGCGCCTCTCGTGATTAAATTGTTGGAAGGCACACAGGGTATTGGTGTGGTATTAGCCGAAACCAAAAAGGCTGCATCTTCCGTGATTGAAGCTTTTTACGGTTTGGGCAACAACATCCTTATACAGGAATATATCAAAGAGGCCAAAGGCACAGATATACGTGCTTTTGTAGTGGATGGAAAAGTTGTCGGTGCCATGAAAAGAACGGCAAAGGAGGGAGAATTCCGCTCCAACTTACACCGTGGTGGTACCGCAGAGGTCGTTAAATTGACACGTAAAGAAAAAGAAACAGCCATCGCAGCAGCTCGCGCAATGGGGCTTACGGTAGCAGGTGTAGATATGCTGCCTTCCACCCGTGGACCGTTGATCCTGGAAGTAAATTCTTCACCCGGCCTAGAAGGCATAGAACGGGCCACCAACAAAGATATCGCAGGTGAAATTATTAAATACCTCGAGCAACAATACGAAGCCAAGCTAAAAGCCAAACCTATCTTAAAAAAGCGACAAGTTAAAAAGGAAAGTAAACTCTAAAATGACCGCTTGTACCGTAAAATGCTATTTAGAAAACGTGAACGTATATTCATTTCTACTATCATTCTTCCATGCAAACTGTTGTGTACTCGGAGAGATAGCAAATAAAGGCGAATAAGTCTTCACTTTAACTGTTTTATTATCTGGCTTAAACTCAAAAATGCGTAGCCAACCATCTCCCCCATTCCCATTACGATGTCCACCACCCAAAGATTGACTATCAAATAGAATCTGATGTACCGCTTTTCCATTGATATTATCGTCTATCCGATAGCCTTCACCACTAATATGCCCACATAGAACCAATTCTATATTTTCACTGGGTTCAACCAGTTTTTTCCAGATCTGCTCACCACTATTCGCGTTGGGCAAATTTATTCGTTTCGATTTTTGAACCACATTATTTATAAAATAGGGTTCATATACAAACCACTTTGGCGCACCTGATGTTCTCATGTCTTTTCCAGTCAGGTAAGAATGTGTCGTCAATACGATTCTGTGGTTTTTGTACTGATCCATTTGTGTTATATTCTTGGCCCAAGAAAGAATAGTATCTCTTGGTGCATATTCAATAGTCATAAACAGATACTTCTGTCCATTAGGTGCGTTCAGCTCAAAAGCCGCATTTTCAATGGTATGGATCCCTTGTTCATTCGTGGCGTTTTGAACTAGCAGTTTTTTATTCAACCAATTTTTATCTACAGGAAAAAAATCATTATATCGAGAAGTGCGGTTGCCCAGTCGATCGATAGAATAGTCATGATTTCCAGTGGCTGCCACATATGGAACTTTACCATCTAAACGACCAAACATCTGAGCCGAAAATTGCCACTGCTTTTCAGCACTTTGATCACCATCATGACCAGGGTTAATCAAGTCATTCTGTTCCACTAAATCCCCTACACAAATTACCATTTTAATATTCAGCGGTTCAATATTATCTTCAATCCACCGCATCATCAGGTCGAGTATAGGCTGATTTCTATTCCATTTGACATAATTCTGAATATCAGGAACTAAGATCATACTCCACGAGTCCTTATCTTCCAATGCCGGCTTTTGAAATTCGGTTTGAGAGATTGACTCTTGGTAAAAAAACAACAACATTAAAACGACTAACAATAATCTTCTTCTCATAATCAAAAATTTAAAATTCAAAAAATATTTTCCGTGAAAGCACTCCTATTGATAAGATATCGCTGATAAAAAATCAGTCACTATATTCGTTTGTTCATAAGCATTTCCGAAAGGATCTTTAGCGACGACACGCACCTGTGCATTGCTATTTTGTAGTGTATATCGGTATAGATGGGGTGTTCGGGTAGAGTAATTATCAGGATTCCGATTTAATACACCTATGTGATACCCCATTGACCAGGCGTCTTTAGTCACCGTCGACAAGGTCATATTGCCGGTCTTGACATTGTTCTCGTAGACTTCGATTTGCCAGTTTGGATCTGCATTCCATATGTTTGCAATAAGGATATCACTTCCGAGACCATAGGTAAAATAATCATACTCTCCTCCAAAGGATGCATTTCCTCTATGCAATCTGATCTGGAAATATTTATCATAATTAACGGCTTTATAGTACCAACTGGTGATCTCGGTACCATTTATGCTATATACGGCATAGCCATTAGGTGTACCATCACCATTGATCGTAGATTTCCACCATGCCCCACATGCTGCACCATGTACATGCTCATATATCGATTTTGGGCTGGCGTGTATATAGTTTTCCGTATAATGCGTATGACCACACATTAAATGCACATTCTGATAGTCTTTTACCAAATCAAATAAAGCTGCTCTATTCGTAAAGCTTGTGCCACGCATAGGCATATGATAATAGAGTATGATCATCTTGGATTTCGGGACAAAACTTAAGTCTTGGGCTATCCAAGCTATTTGTTCGGCCGTAACACCGATGTTGTAATTTGTATCGTCTGTAAAATT
>JBEBWF010000126.1:0-4382 GCA_040392285.1 Sphingobacterium sp.
AAGATCATTAGAGGTAATTCCTGTTAAATTTTTCAAGCACCTTGAGGGAACTGATGGATTATATGAGATTCGGATAAAAGTAGGAAGAAATATTTATCGCGTATTTTGCTGTTTTGACAAAGGAAATCTTGTAATACTTTTAAACGGTTTTCAAAAAAAGACAGACAAAACCCCAAAGAATGAAATAAAAAAAGCAGAAAAGCTAATGCTGGAATATTTTGAAGCAAATAAATAATAATTATGAAAAAGGTAGAGAAACAGAATAAAATCACGAAATGGGATGACCATCTCGACCATAAATACGGTAAAGTCGGAACATCAACTCGTGAAAAGTACGAAGAAGAATTTGAAGCATTCAAAATAGGTGTTCTTATACAAGAAGCTCGCAAAAAACAAAACCTGACACAAGAAGAACTGGCTTTGCGGGTTGGTACAACTAAAAATTACATTTCCCGAATTGAAAACAACGCGAGTGACATCCGGCTAACAACGCTGATGAGAATTGTCCGTGAAGGGTTGGGCGGTCAGCTCACCCTAAAATTTTCTATTTAGGGTCGTTACCAAAAACTATTCAGACAAAACTATAGAACATAGCGTTTCTACAACAATCGAAATACGAAAACAAAAAAAATGTTAAATCCCACAATATCTGACTTGATATTGCATTATTAATTCATAAAATCATCTTTATTCTTTATTTTCGCGTCAAATATATTTTTTAGCTTATGTCAGTATTAGAACAAGGCTCTCCCCGAAAGAAAACGAAATCCGTCTATATTTCCACAGTAATCAGTATTTCATTGGTACTGTTAATGACCGGTCTATTGGGGTTGATTTTAGTGCATGCTAAAAACCTGTCCAAATATGTTAAGGAAAATATTGTACTGAATGTCATTGTCAATGATAACGTGAGTGAAGGAGATGTTTTATCCTTGCAAAAAGATATCGAAAAAGACAATTATGTGCTACGTACAGAATATGTCAGCAAGGAACTTGCCGCTAAAAATCTGAAAGAAGACCTTGGGGAAGATTTTGTCGAGTACTTGGGACACAACCCCCTACTTCCATCTATAGACATCTACCTGAAAGAACAATATGCCAATAGCGATAGTATACAACCTTTTATTAATAAACTGGAGAAAAGCAGCCGGGTTAAGGAAATCGTCTACCAAGAATCGTTGATCGATATGGTCAACAAAAATATCCGTATTATCTCTATTGTCGTGCTTGCCTTTGCGGTTATACTGCTTATTATCGCGGTGGCTTTGATCAATAATACCATCCGGCTTGCCATATACTCTCAGCGTTTTCTGATTAAAAGTATGCAATTAATCGGGGCAACAAAAAGCTTTATCCGTAAACCTTATATCCTATATGGTATTGTACATGGACTTATCGGTGCTTTAATAGCCATCTTACTGTTGATATTTACACTCCAGTTTGCGCAAAAACAAATCCCCGAGCTGATCTTTTTACGCAATTGGTATGAATTCGGTGCCATCTTCATCATTGTCGTTGTACTTGGCATCTTGATTTCAGGTCTAAGCACGTATTTTGCCGTGACAAAATACTTGAAAGCAAAATCTCACAGTTTGTATAGGTAACCATTAACGTTTTAATTTGACTTACACCATGTCGCAAAAAAGATCAACTTCCGATAATACTAAAGCTGGATTTGTTTTCCATAAGATAAACTATATCCTGTTCTTAGCAAGCATTTTCATCGTTTTCATCGGCTTTATCCTGATGATGGGGAAAGAGGATATCTACAGCTTTACCAAAATAACCTTAGCCCCCTTGGTCATCGTCATAGGATTCGCGCTCGGATTTGTAGCGATCTTATATAAACCTAAAAAATAAGGAAATCTCACTAACGATGAATTATTTTGAGGCTATTGTACTAGCCATTATTGAGGGATTAACAGAGTTTTTGCCTGTTTCTTCGACAGGACATATGATTATTGGTTCGGCTTTAATGGGGTTAGAACCCTCTGCTTTTGTGAAATTGTTTACCATTGTCATCCAACTAGGGACTATTTTATCCGTCTTGGTATTGTATTGGAAACGTTTTTTCAAATCAATGGACTTTTATTACAAACTTGTTGTCGCAGCTATCCCCGCCTCTATCCTTGGGTTACTATTGAACGATGTTATCGATTCGTTGCTTGAAAGCCCCATGATGGTAGCAATCATGCTCGTATTGGGTGGTATCGTTCTATTATTTGTAGACAAGTGGTTCAATAAACCCACCACGGACAACTCCGATAACATTTCCTTCAAGCAAGCCTTTATCATCGGATGCTATCAATGCCTGGCTTTGATACCAGGTACGTCACGATCGGCAAGCACGATTGTAGGTGCAATGACCCAAAAACTGACGCGTAAGGCGGCAGCAGAATTTTCATTCTTTCTTGCATTGCCGATGATGTTCGGTGCTTCTGTTGTTAAACTCCTCCATTTTTTCAAAGAAGGACACCGTTTTACCGGTGAAGAAATCAATCTGTTGATCGTAGGTAACATTGTAGGTTTTATCGTAGCCATTATTGCCATAAAATCCTTCATAGGTTTCTTGACAAAGTATGGCTTTAAAGCCTTTGGCTGGTATAGAATTGCCGTTGGTCTAGTCATCATCATTATGCTACTCTGTGGCCATAGTTTACAAATAATCTAATGCGTGATATTCAAGATAAGAATAAGTCTGGTTTATTTTCATTTGCCGAAGGGGAAGTTTTATTAGTGGACAAACCTTTGTCATGGACCAGCTTCGATGTTGTGGGCAAGTTGAGAAACACGATAAAGCCTTTGAAAGTAAAGGTAGGTCACGCTGGTACACTAGATCCCCTAGCGACAGGCTTGCTCATTATCTGCACAGGGAAACTGACAAAGAAAATCGACCTCTTCCAGGTGGAAGATAAAGAATATACCGGCGTCATTACATTAGGTGCCTCCACTCCATCTTTTGATCTGGAAACGGAAGTTGACCATACTTTTGATTACAGTGGGATTACCGAAGAGCAAATTTATGAGACAGCACAGTCTTTTATGGGCGAATTGGAACAATTTCCTCCGGCACATTCTGCCGTACAGATTAATGGAGAACGCGCTTATGAGAAAGCACGACGCGGTGAAGAAGTAGCACTAAAATCCCGAAAAGTATTTATCCACGAGTTTGAAATAGAAAAAATAGAATTGCCCGACATTTATTTCCGTATAACATGTTCTAAAGGAACTTATATCCGGTCTATAGCGCATGATTTTGGAAAGCGATTGAATAACGGTTCACACCTATCGGGATTACGTCGAACGAGGAGTGGCGACTTTCATGTGGACAATGCGTGGAATTTAGAAAAACTGATTGAAACAATCAGAGAACAGAAGTCAAAATAAATCATTTGAATGAAAATATATAGAAATCTTACCGAGTTCGAACGTTTAGAAAACGCAGTAGTGACGATTGGGACTTTCGACGGTGTTCATATTGGCCATCAGAAAATCCTGAAGAAACTCGTGGACTGTGCAAAAAAGACTAACGGTGAATCTGTATTATTGACTTTCTTCCCCCACCCTCGGCTAATCATCAATCCGGATGATGAAGCGTTACGACTAATAAACGATATTGAAGAGAAAACACATCAACTGGCCTTGTCGGGCTTAGACCACCTCATCATCACACCTTTTACGCGTGACTTTTCTAATCAATCACCGGAAGAATATATCCGCAATGTCTTGGTTTCGAAATTAGGCACCCGGCAGATTATTATCGGTTACGATCATCACTTTGGAAAAGACAGAAAGGGCAACATTAAGAATCTGACTGAACAGGCAGCAATTTTTGACTATGAGGTGAAAGAAATTCCTAAGCAAGATATCGACGATGTTGCTGTTTCTTCTACACGTATCCGTGAAGCTTTGATAAAAGGTGATATAGATACGGCCAACAGGTATTTAGGCTATCCGTTTGAATTAACTGGAACGATTGTCCGTGGTGATCAAATCGGACGTACTATCGGCTTTCCTACGGCTAACTTAAACGTTCATGAAAAACACAAGCTTATACCTGCCTATGGCATATATGCAGTAGAAGTTGAAATATATCCACATGTGCCGTCCACCGCATCAGGCGAGTATTTTGAGCCACAGCCGGTAGGGATCGCACAGGGCATGTGCTATATTGGAACGCGCCCAACCATAGATGGCATGACCCGCAAGATAGAAGTCAATCTGCTGGATTTTACGGATGATCTGTACTCCAAGACCCTTCGCCTTCGCTTCAAGCATTTTATTCGCCACGACCAACGTTATGACTCCCTGGAGGAACTTCAACTACAGATCAAAAAGGATGAAGATGCTATACGGGAGTATTTTTCGAGATAAAGATGTAC
>JBEBWF010000127.1:0-4377 GCA_040392285.1 Sphingobacterium sp.
ATGTAAATCGTCAACAAAAAGTGGACACGAAGGGCTAAAAACAAAGAGAGGGTTTCCATAAAACTTTTAACTTTAACTATTATGGGAACACCAAAGAAAAGCACCCCCGAGAATTTCATCAAGGACATCCGCCGCAAGACCAGGCGTATGTTCAGTTCCGAGCAGAAGATCCTGATTGTTATGGAGGGCCTTCGAGCTGAGACTTCGGTTGCGGAACTGTGCCGCAAACATCAGATCAACGAATCGCAATTCTACAAATGGAACAAGGAGTTTATGGAGGCCGGCAAGAAGCGCCTGGAGGGCGACCAGACACGTGAAGCCACTAGTGATGAGGTAGCCGAACTCCGGAAAGAGAATGCCCGTCTCAAGGAGACCGTTGCCGATCTGGTGATGCGGTATGACATCGTAAAAAAAAGCTTGGACATGCTGGATTAAGCAGTAAATACAGAAAGTATATGCGGTTTACAGCAAGCGAAAAACACGAGATCATACATCAGGTAACCCGGTCCGAGGCGGGGGTAAAGAAAACCCTTGACGAATTCGGGATAGCCAGGAGTACCTTCTACAAATGGTACAACCTATTCCTAACATCTGGCCATGAGGGGCTTAAGGAACAGCGCCGGACCAGCAGGAGGCAGTGGAACAGCATTCCCCAGCAACAGCGGGACCTGGTGGTGGAGGTTGCCCTGGAAAGACCGGACCTTTCCTGCAGGGAACTGGCCTGCCGGATCACCGACGGACAGGGTGTATTCATTTCCGAGTCAAGCGTTTACAGGATACTGAAGGAACGCGGACTGATCACCGCACCAAGCCATATCCTTATCTCAGCTTCAGATGAATTCAGGGACAAGACAGCATTTGTACACCAGATGTGGCAGACCGATTTCACCTACTTTAAGATCGTCGGGTGGGGATGGTATTACCTGAGTACCGTACTGGATGACTTTAGCCGCTACATCATCCATTGGGAACTATGCCTGTCCATGAAAGCCGAAGATGTGAAAAGGACCGTGGATACGGCCATCGCAAAGGCACGCATCAAAAGCGGAAAAAAGCCGAAGCTACTTTCCGACAACGGAGCATGCTATGTATCAAGCGAACTCAAGGAGCACTTACGCGCGCATGATATCCTACAGGTGCATGGAAGACCGGCCCATCCCCAGACACAGGGCAAGATCGAACGCTACCACAGGACCATGAAAAACATTGTCAAACTTGACAATTACTACGCCCCCGGTGAGCTTGAAGACGCTATTGAAAAGTTCGTGGACCGATACAACAACCAGCGGTATCATGAGTCCCTGGATAACCTAACACCCGCTGATGTATACTTCGGACGCGCAGACCAAATCAAGGCAATGAGAAAGCGAATAAAGGCTGATACCATCAAACAAAGAAAACTGGATTATCTAACTCAAAAAATCTTATCTTTATGACTGGAAACCCTCTCTAAGCATTTGTCCACTTTAGTTTGACGACATACAAGCTTTAGCGCAGTCCTGAAAGCCAAACCTAAGGTGCCTAATTGCCTGTTTACTTATGGGGTATCCTTTACCGACAATGACTGGCATATCATAAAAAAAATACCCGAAGGCAAAGTAAAACACTTGTATGTGAGTATTTACGGCGATCCATATTCTGATAATAACCAGCGAATAATGAATTACATTGAGATGTTGAAAAGAAAACGACGAGATAGTGATTTAAACGTTACTTTTTTTAATGCGGAATCCGCTGTCGTTTGGGGATGACACAGTTCCCGTTACACTACCCCTCACTTTGCTGCCCTTTACTCAAAAAATCGTTAACGTTTAAAAAATTGAACGCAAATTCATTTGGACGTAATTCTAGTCTAAAGTAATCTGCTCCTGTAAGGTGACAGGCTATCTTGTAAAATAGGCCTTGGCTTTCTAATGCCGTTACTTCTTCATCTATTTCTGGGACGCCAAAGTCTCGATTTATTCTCATTACCTCTCTAGCGAATATGGCATCAGAGAAGATTTCGCCATTCAGATAAAAATCTAACCAAGGTAAAGTATCCTTTAGGCCTTCTGTGATGCTATCAGTTTCTCGCAAGCCAAAGTAGTAGTTAACGCCATCACCGCAGTGAAAAATTTCGGGATAGTAATTTCCATCTTCTGTTGTGATCAACAATGCAACGTTATAGCCATCCCAGCGAAGTGAACTTTCAAATAGAATATAGAGATAGTGTCTCTCCTGGATATTCACTTTGATAATATCTACACAAGTTCGCAAACGCCATAGGTTGTACTCATATCTGTTCCTAAAGGAACCGATTTTCTCTAGCGCATTTGAACTATCCTTGTTAAGTAGATGCTTTTTTGGGATGTTGACTTTAAACATCTTTTCGGTAGGAATGATTGTTGACTCCGATATTACCTGCCAATACGCGGAGTTCAATTCTTTGTCATAGAGAATAATTATTACGGGTACAGAATGATTCTGCCAATATTTCATGTGGTTCTTGTTGCCTCTATAGACGAAATACGCCGATGTTGTCTCTTTGAAAAAACTCTTCCCCGATTTTATTTGCACACCCAAAAGCCGACCCGTGGGTATAATATTCTTAAATGGATAGGGTGATATAGTTATTTCGACAAAAGCATCAACTCCGAAATCATTGACAGCTTGCTCCCGGAATATCCACTTTAAATCGTCAACAAAAATCTTCGAAACTGATAACACACCAACTCTTTCTTCGTTATTGTATCTCATTTGCAAATTGGCATATCATATTTGTTTGCTATCATATTTTCGCTTTTCCAGTTCATTAATGGTGGCGTTTTATAGTTCTACTATCGAATGTCCAAGTTCTCAGTTAAATTGATTTTGGCTAACAAATAGTTTAAACTCGAGTCACTATAGCTTCGTGCATCGTAATCATTTTGGATATATTTAAAACAATTGGCTAGTTCATTCCCGTCTTCGCTTCGTTCCAGTCTCGAAGAGATAGGTGTGCTGGGACCATTTTCGCCGTTTACTTTTACAAGTTCAACTCTCTCTTCATAATCATGGCCATTATTATAAAACCATAATAACAAAGCTTGCGAATAAATTAGGTTTTGGCCAATAGTCTTTTTTAGATTGTTTGGGAACAAATCCGAAAACGCATCACTTAATTGTTGTAAGTCAAGTTTGTTGCTCTCAATTTTTTCGTACAAATCACTTTTGAGAGTTTTAAGATAAACTAGTATAAAAAGTAGAGGGGGAAAAATGTATTGATTTGAACTAAATGATGATAGTATTAAACGTGTTACTCCGTACACCTTTTCTACTTGTCGGAGTGAAGCGTCTGATTTATTGAATAATATTTCAGATGTAGCTAAAAATGACACAGGATCCTGGCGAAAAACAGAATGCTTTTTCCGTCCTTCGGAAGAAAAAAAGTTTTCGAAAGTAAAATAATGGAAAAGATATTTGCAATAATTAACTCTTGACGGCCTTGGAATCTGGTATTCCAGATCAATAAACCGCCTTAGGTATTCATCTGTGTCTATTTGTTCGCTGCCGTAAAATCCTCGAACAGCACTTGCTAAATGCGCTTTGTCAATTGATAATACGAATACGATCCCCGGAACAGAAAAAAAATGCTTCAATTGTTCGAGTACTTCAACTGCGTAGTTTGGACGACAACGATCCAATTCATCGATAATAAAAATAAAAGGTTTATCATTATCGGTCTTTTTGATGAACTTTTCCAATTTCTGCCGAAACTCAATGATAGTTTTCTTTTTTGAAGCGTATTCTTTTATTTCCGCCTCAAATATGTCGGCGACACCTTTTGTCGTGTTTTCAATAGCATCTACTATGACTTCAGTATCTATATAGCGTTGTGCTAAAGCTTTCAAGAGTGCTGGGGCGACATTTCTCACTAAAACCGCACCTTTCTCGACAACGGATTTGAAAGCCGCTTCGTTACCCGAACTGGTCAAGGTTTTCAGTTCAGACATTATCGCAATCAGTGGATTACTGTCAAAGTCGTTTTCCCATGCGTTGAAGTAGACAGTTTGAAAATGTTCATTCTTCAAATGTTGCTGCCACATTTTCACAAAGGTCGTCTTGCCCGTGCCCCATTTATTGTTAATGGCTAGCACAAACCCATCCGCATATGTACTTGCAATATTGGTCAATATTGAAGCGTAGGGCTTACGGGACAATTGACAGTTTTTGAATGGATCGTCGTTTGGTATTTCTAACTCTTTGTGTTTAATCTTCATAAAGATGCTTTTATTTAGTTTGCGAATGAAGATAACTTTTATTTCCTCCTCCTCAACCCCACCTCATAATACCCCGCCAACTTTTTATGAAACTCCTCCGCGCGCTCCAGCTCGCGGCGCAAGCGCCCCAACGATTCCG
>JBEBWF010000128.1:0-4125 GCA_040392285.1 Sphingobacterium sp.
CGGTCGTATTGGTAGGCATTGTTTCCTTTCTTACACCTCAGCTCATGCTTTTGGGAAAACAGGAAGTCATCGGGACGGAATAGGTCAAATTGTACTGCAAACAGCTATGGATCTGACTATTCAGTTGCTGTAATCGTGCTTTGGGATAGCTGGCCAACATGTTGTTGGTACCAGGCTGCTGCGGAAACGTGAAATGCTTGATTTTGTAAAAGACTTTCGGTCCAGATATAATAAAAAGAATAGATTTCGTGAAATTTGTTTAATCCCCTTAAGGAAGCAATATGTGTTTCCAGGATGGACTTTATTGTGGAGATTACTGATGTTAATACGCCCTGATCTTCGTAATTATGCTCTTTCATTAAAATTGAAGTGATTTTCAAACCGACTTCGGCCTGGGTTTCATTTCCCTTGGTTTGCTTATATTGTCTATATGCTGCAGCGGCCATAGACGGTACAAGCACATAATTCTTTACGGCTAAATAAGAGAATACCCTGGAGAGAAACAGGTCATTATACACATCCCTTCTTACGAACTTGGCTTCCTTAAATAGCAGTATTTGTAACAATTGTTCTGCTTGCTCAGAATCGCCACAAGCGATATAGGCATTTCTTAGGTTACCGTAAATAACCAGCTTCATTTCAATGGAAAGCTGCTGATTGTAATTGGAAATTTGGGAGATGGCCTCTTCAATGGTAAGACGTAAAGGATCCAATAAACCCATATAGCTGTATACAATTAATTTGTAACATATCCTGAAGTAGAAAACCCTTAATAAAAAAAAGGTGGAATGATTATATCGCTTTTGAGATATAAACGCATCTGCTAGTGATAGACCTTCTAAGGTTTCTTCAAAATAACCCAGTCCCATACAGGATGTCACATGCTGGAGAATTCCTTCCAGGTATTCGGAAGGTGTGATTTGCGCCAGTTCTGGAGCTAGTAGCCTTTTGCTATATAGATAGGCTTGCTTGTGGTCGAGTGTAAGCCAATAGTAGAGCGAATGGATAAAATGGTAATAATAAGCCCCTCTTTTAGAGGACGTCCTGTTCATCCCGGTCAGTTGTGCATTCTTTAAAGTGATATGTTCCAGTTCATCTCTAACCGTTCCGTGTACATAACCATTCCGCTTTTTTATTTCAATCACTTTGCTGTAAATATGTTCCAGCTCGATAATTTCATTAAGATTCTTAAGGATTCCCTTTTCTTCTTTTGCTATCTCATGGTTGGTTCTGGTTGGATGATCAAGTATAATATTCAATTTGCGTTCCCACGTTAAGACCTGAAGCAGAAGGCCGTAGTTTTCATGCTTTGACGCATCAGCCTGAGCCCTTCTTAATAGTTTAAGACTCTGTTCCGGAAGCCCGCGATCGTATAAAATTTCTATCTCGCAAAATAGGTTCTGAATATTAAGTTCAATCGAACTACTTTGATGATAGTTGCGCAAACTTTGCATTATTTGTTGGTATAACCTGCTTTTTGCATTGGTATATGCCTTTTTCGAGGCCATTTCAGGAAGAGGAGCGGGTTGACTTTCTAATTGGGTGATTGCTTTAAATAGCGCCAAGTAGTAGGGGGTCGTTTGGTGATTTAATGACTTTACATATTGATAAAAATACCGGCTTTCTGCAAGCGATAAGGATACGATTAAATTTTTTAAATCATCCTTCTTTAAATAGGCCTTTCCCATCTTTCCCGTTTTTCTGACTCAGATTCAAAGTTAGGATAAATTTAGTATCGAGTGAGTTGACTTTTGGGCTAAAAAGACTTGATTTTTATTTATTTAAAGGACTTTCTTTGGGTAGAATTTCTTTTACCCGGAAATGGATAATGGAAATGAGCCCGTATTATTTTGATTAAGCAAACACATTATTTTATAACACATAAATTTTTTATTATGCAGATCAGAAATCTACTTTGCGCAGATGGCGATAAAAAAGTGACTACAGCTTGTCGGAAAATCCAGTTGACAATAGCCGGTCTAACCCTCTTCATATGTAGTCTAGCAGCAAGTGCTTCCCTGTTAGCCCAGGGGCCTAACTTCGACTGGGCAAAGCAAATGGGTGGTACCGATTGGGATAATGGTTATTCCATAGCTGTAGATAATTATGGAAGTATATATACCACTGGACTTTTCAGAGGTACTGCCGATTTTGACCCGGGTGCGGATACTTTTAACCTTACATCAAATGGTGGTAATGATATCTTTGTTTCCAAACTGGATCCCATGGGAGGGTTTGTATGGGCAAGAAGTTTCGGAAGCACAAAATTTGAATATGCTTATGCAATAGATGTCGATGATGAAGGTAGTGTTTATATTACCGGCCAGTTTTCAGATTCAGTCGATTTTGATCCTGGGCCCGATGTATCTTATCTATATTCTAACGGCTCCAATGACATTTATATTTTAAAGCTGGACTCCGCCGGTGACTTTGTATGGGCCAAAAGCATAGGTGGGGGAGGCGTTGTTGATCAAGGCTATGCCTTAACCGTTGATGCAGATCACAACCTTTATGTTACCGGCTCTTTCGTAGGTACGGTGGATTTTGATCCTGGACCCGACGTTTTTAATCTCAATCCGCTAAATATGGCGGGCAATGCCTTCGTCTTAAAATTAGATGCAGTCGGTGACTTTGTATGGGCTAAAGATATGGGACAGGTAGCTAACGCCTATTCTTCCTGTTTTGGTTATTCTATAGCAACAGATTCTATGAGTAATGTGTATGTAACAGGGGGATTCAAAGATACGATAGACTTTGACCCCGGTATTGACGAATACAAACTAGTGGGCAAAGGCAGCCAGGATATTTTTATTGTTAAGTTGGACTCTATAGGCGATTTTGTCTGGGCTAAAAGTATGGGATCCGTTCATCCTACCAGGGCTGATGTGGGCTTATCCATTGCCATGGACCCGGAGCAAAATGTGTATGTGACCGGTACCTTTAATGAAACAGTAGATTTTGATCCTGGCACAGATGTCTTTAACCTGACTGCCGATAATGCACAAGATTCTGACATCTTCATTCTTAAATTAAACAATGATGGAGAATTTGTGTGGGCGAAAAGTATTAGCGGGAATACGAATAGCCCTTTTGAGAATAATTTTTCTTTTTCTATAAAACTGGATAAGGCGGGGAATAGTTATGTTTCGGGTTATTTCTGGGGGATAGCCGATTTTGACCCCGGTACATCGCTTGTTTCGCTAACGTCCACAGGTGCCTCGGACATTTTCATCCTGAAGTTAAACCCTTCCGGCGATTTCGTATGGGTGAAACAATTTGGAGGCGCCAATATCGATGTCACCAGATCTTCCGCTTTGGATGCCTCTGGTAATATCTATACTACAGGATGGTTCAGGGATATATCTGATTTTGATCCGGGTCCCGGCACTGCCTTACTGACTGCCAGCAACGCGGATATTGTAATATTCAAGTTGAGTTGCGGCGATACGACTACGTCTTCCATTACCGACAGTGCAGATTGTGCTGGTTACACACTGAATGATACCACTTATATGGAGAGTGGGACATATATTCAAAGGTTACCTAATGCGCAGGGCTGTGATAGTATTATTACGCTGAACCTGACCATCATCCCTTCGTTAAATATGGAAATAAATATTACTATTGATGTACATGAACTAGGCACGGTGGAGCATTTTGCGACCTACCAATGGATGCTTAACGGTGCTGCGATACCGGGAGCGACAGATAGTACTTATACGGTAACGGAAAATGGCGATTACCAGGTAGCCGTAACCAATGAACGGGGCTGTGCGGACACTTCAGACATCTACACGGTAACCAATGCAAATGGGATAGCGGATATGACGGAATGGGCCGGAAAGATTAAGGTTTATCCCAACCCTTCGGATGACTTGGTGTATATACAAGCGCCTATACCTGTTAACGTGGATATAACCGGGATTGAAGGCAAACACATCATGCAAATTAAAGATGCACATAGCTTTTCTATAAAGTCACTTTCAAGCGGACTCTACCTGCTTCGTATTACCGATAAGAACGGGGGCCTGATCCAAACCGTTAAATTAATCAGGCAATAGTAAGGACATGGATCTGATTGCGGATAATGCAACCTATTATTTTCGACTTTTCCTGTTCGAAACC
>JBEBWF010000129.1:0-3987 GCA_040392285.1 Sphingobacterium sp.
TTATCCGCAGAATTTCAAGAAATCAACTGACCTGTAGTTCGTCGGGCGGATACAACCCTTCTCAAAACGCTTTTATATACGACACACAGTTCAAGTGCTATTAATGGAGATATACGTCTCTGTACCACTTCTGAAAACAATAAAATGTCCATACTCGAAATGTGTTGTCCGCTTTTCCACTAAGGTGGTTTTTTACCAGCGGAGTGATGTACTTCGATTTGAAAATGCTTTGGCTACTCAAAAAAGCATCATCAATAAAGCTCATCAATTCCTCTTTCAACACCCCTCTTAACCAATCGCCAACAGGAACTCCAAAACCTTGTTTACTTTTGTTTAAGAAACCCGCTGGAAACTCGCTTTCAAAAGCCCTCTTTAATAAATGTTTTTTATCCCAGCCGTTAATTAGGAAACTATCGGGTAAAGCAGATGTAAAATCCCATATCTTTTTATTAAGGAAAGGGGCTCTACACTCCAGCGAGGCCAGCATACTGGTGCGATCCACTTTTACGAGCATGTCGCCTTCTAAACTTAGCAACTGATCCACTTCACGGAAATCCCTTATAGATGAGCCGTCGGACAATTTACTTCTATAATAATCGAAGGTATTCTCCCTTTTATATTCCTCAGCAAATAAATCTTTCAATTCTTTCTGTTGAAATCCCAGCGATATGATGTTGTAGTAAAAATCCCCTTTATAATCCACGGCATGCATGAGTCGGCGCAACTTAAATCGTTTACCACGACGGTCATCAGGGGTCTTTAGTATTTTGTCTAAGAGCGAGACTCCCCAATTGTGAAAACGCTCGGGAACCAAGGAGGTATATTGGTTATTTATTTTGCCCATGTAATATTTATTATAGCCTCCAAATACCTCATCTCCGCCATCGCCAGTCAATGCCACCTTTACGTGTCGAGCAGTCTCGGAGGCCACCAAGTAACTAGGAATTGCAGAGGAATCAGCAAAAGGTTCATCAAAATTCAGAATTACAGTTCCCATAGCCTGCTCCATATCCCGCTCTCCCAATATAAATTCATAATGGTTACTATTTACCAGATTTGCCACGATTCTGGATTTATTACTCTCGTCAAAAGACTTCTTTTCAAAGCCAATTGAGAATGTGTTGATTTTCTGAGGAGCATGGCGAGCCAACAATAGCGTTACAATCGAAGAATCAACACCTCCCGAAAGGAATGTTCCGATAGGCACATCGGAAACCGACCGGCTCAGAACGCTTTCGGTAACCAGTTCTCTTGTTTTACTCATTGCATCCTCAAAGGAGAGTGGTAACTTTTGAGTTGCAAGCTTTTTTGGGTGAACAATGTGCTTCTTAATCTCGCAATTGCGAACATTTACTTCCAGGAAATGATTGGCTTCCAACTTATGAATTCCTGTATAAATACTATAAGGTGCGGGGATATACGTTAGTTTAAAATAAAGATTGAGCGCCGTCACATTAATTTCAGGCTTTTCTTGCATAATAGAAATTATCGATTTCAATTCAGAAGCCCAGACCAACTCACTATTATCACTTTTATAATACAGAGGTTTTTCACCAAAAAAATCTCGAACAATAAAAACTTTATCTGACCTTTTATCATAGATGCTGAATCCAAACATACCATCTAGCAATTTAAACGAGTCAGTGCCGTGCTGTTCATAAAGTCGCAGCACTACCTCAGTATCAGATTCAGTATGGAACACTACAGCCTCCTCTCTCAATTTATTTCGCAATTCGCGATAATTGTATATTTCTCCATTGAGGACTATCACAATGGATTGGTCATCAGAGTACATAGGTTGGTTTCCTGAAGAGAGATCTATGATCGCAAGACGCTGCATCCCCATACCGATAGTGACTTCACCTACTTTTCCAACAAATTCACCCTGGTCATCTGGGCCACGATGTACAATTATCCGATTCATCAATCCTAACATCCTATGAGCTTCAGAATCAGAAACATCCTTTTTTATGAAACCATTTATCCCACACATAAAATATTTGTTTAGCGTTTAATTTTGTATGTCGATTGGAATGAAAATGCCCAGAGTATATATATAAGCAGACCAGGCAAAAACATATTTCTCATCCTTATCATAATTCCTAAATTACCTAACGTTTGGGAGAATAAAAATGTAGCAATTACAAGCAACACCATAAGGCTCTGTATAACGAACGGCGCTTCTTTATATGTCCGGATGGGGTAACTACGAAATGCAAGAAAAACAAGATAGAGCAAAACTATATTCTCGACGGATGCAATCAAAGAAGTTATATTGTGTGCGTCAAAAAAAAGAGGTCGAAATAAAAACGTGAACATTTTAAGAGGAAAGGGATACGACGCAACGTCTACGGAAGAGCCAGACCCTTCTTGCAGTAAACTCGCTTGACTCTGCCCTTTATCAGCAATCGCCGTTAATGACAAATCATCTAACTTCACATAATCCATCACCTGCGGCAATATATATATCGAAAGACCTCCCAGTATAATGAAAAAGGTAATACGCTTACTCAATGACAATCCACTGCTAATAATGTATGCAAAACCGAACCCCACGGACATTAATAACATTACGTGTGGTCGTACTGCATACGCTAACACAAGCGAAATACCGATCAGAATTATCCTTTTTCCCGGCTTCAGCATCGCATAAGCAAACAACCCTATACACATAAATAAAAGTGTATCCTTTCCAACCCCTGCAGACCAAAAGTGAAGGTTCGGCAAGTATAATAACAGAGGGAAAATTTTGATGCCTCGAATTCTACTATTAAAAGGAACCAATTTTATCGTGACCACAAAAAAACAAGCGATACCAATAGCACCAAATAGACCATAAAGAATTGTATTTGCGAAAAAGCCCATTCCCATGATACCTGCTGGGACATAATTGAATGCTTCCATGAAGTAGGTACCCCGTTCCTCGTTTATTAAATATACAAAATCGTCAAATGACAACTCTTTTGAATTCATCCAATACGTCCACGCATCCCCACCTCCGTCACGCGTGAAAAAGTAAAAAACAATTGAAAACAGAAAATGATATAGAATTAACTTGGTCAGTGTACCTCGATAGTGGCTATCTTTCCCTTTTAATAATGTAGATGGAATTAAAAGACTCGCTAAAACAATAGTTATGATATATACTAAATCCATGAGTTAACTAATCAGCAGGTTATACCATCTATCCGCTGTTTTTTGCACACTATATCGTTCTTCTACAGCTTTTCTACCATTGGCACCATCACGTTGTCTTTGTTCTGAATCCTGATAGTAGTGCATCAGTGCATCCATCCATTCATGCTCTGAGCGAACCAGTACTCCACTGTTACTCTCGCTCACAATTTCCACATTGGCTCCCACAGCACTTGCAATTACAGGGATACCGCAAGCCATATATTGTATGAGTTTAAAACCGCATTTACCTCGGCTCCATGGCGTGTCTTCCAAAGGCATAATACCTACATCAAACCGGGAAATATCGTTGACCTCTGAGGCTTCAGACCATGGTATATATCGTAAACTGCCTGTATGTTCTTCCTGCATTTTTGCTCCAACGATATGGACCACAGACTGATTTTCCGATGTGAATTTTTGAAGAACTTCCATAACTTGTTCTACATATTTAAAAGTGCTGGGCGACCCCAGCCAACCAATGGTAAAAATATCGGTTTTTTTTATGTCTTGCGGTCTGTATTTGTCCAAATCTATAACCGTAGGTATTATTTCTACCTGCCGCGCCCCGGCCTGTTCAGCTCTGTAGGCCAAATATTGATTCCCTGCGACTACAGCCTTGCTGTGTTTCATTACCACATCAATTTTTCGTGAAAGGAATTTTCTGACCCAGGGATAGTCACTTTTATCGTAATTATGAAAAATAGCATCATCATAATCCACAATATAAGAGATTCCCAATCTGCTTAACACTCTTTCCGCCCACGCCGGTAGGTAGGGAAACAGCTCATATTCAATCACAATTTTATCATA
>JBEBWF010000130.1:0-3762 GCA_040392285.1 Sphingobacterium sp.
TAACATAAATTTGCAATTCCTCCAATAGGATAAAATATTGAAGCAATTGCTTAGATTCTCGCCTTTGAAAACTGGTAATTTAATTTGGAACGAGAGAATAAGCAGGATGCTCACGACCCGGGCGTGGGCTCTCTTACTGTTCCTCGGTATACCAGTACCTCAAAGGCTGTAAGTTGAGTTCCACGCCTTTTACATGCGTATTTCTCATCATTCTAAGCCCTTCTTTTTTCTTTTGGAGTTGCGCATCCTCTTTTGGTAATTACCCTCAAATTTCTGAAAGAATTAGGTTTAAAATCCTCAACCTATGAACGGCAAAGATTTTAAACATAGAATAACACATAAATAAACTAAAAATGAAGGACATGAAACACATTTACTTTTACTTACGGATTTGAAAAGATCCATAGCTTAAAATAAACAAGCAGCATTGGATAGGTGTTAGTTAATTTGCCTCTGCTTCAATCAGGTGAATTGGGTGTCCCGGGCAGGGGCTCAACCACCGAAGCAGAGGATTTTAAACCAGATCCCAGAGACGGAAAACTCCGTTTGAACGTTACTCTAAACTTTTGAGAATTACGACGGCAAAGCCACGTCCTTATTTTACACAAAGATAAGGTCAGCAACGCCAAAGTTTTAATAAGCGTATCATTAAAACCCTTTTAAATTGATGAAAACAATAATCCACATCAACCCTTTAGAAGCTTCACCTTTTAAAACCGCAAAACTTTTAAAGCATTTAACCATTAGGAAAAAAACAAAACGGCATTCCACATGTTTAGCGGAATCCGCCGTCTGCGATTTTAAGCAGGCGGATGAAGCGTTGTCATGTGGGCAGGAAAGAAAATACAAGTCCGGCATTAAACACCACATGACAAAACATTATGGAATGCCTTGATTTTTTGGTTCGTTTTGCATCAAGGCAAAATGAACAAAACCGAAAAAAAATAGAGCAAAACTTTAATAAATGTATCACTAAAACCATTTGAATTATGAAAACAACATCACCTTTAAGGAGAAGGCTTGTGCCGGACAGCTACCTTTTGCTGATTCTCATAGCATTGTACTCATACGCTCCGGCACACCTTTCCACAACCTCAACTACCATCTCCCATCCTCCATCCTCCACCACCCTTATCACCCTGGGTGAAGCCGAAGGACCAATCACAGGCACAGTCTCCGACGCCGGCGGCCCCATCCCGGGTGTGATCGTACAGGTAAAAGACAAAAACATTTCGGCCGTCACAGACGAAAAGGGCAACTACACGATCTTTGCAGATCCCGGTGATATTCTCGTCTTTACCTATCCCGGATATGAAACACAGGAAATAACAGTCGGGGCTGAATCACTAATCAACATCGAAATGTATGAAGCCATCACCCAACTCGATGAAGCCGTTATCAATGCCGGATATTATACAGTCAAAGACCGAGAACGGACGGGAAGCATTTCCCGTGTTAGGGCTAAGGAAATTGAAAATTTACCCGTTGGAAATCTTTTATCCTCCATTCAAGGAAGAATGGCGGGAGTTCAGATTACTCAGAGTTCCGGTGTTCCGGGAGGGGGATTTGAAGTTTTAATTCGGGGTAAAAATAGCATAGCTGCGGGAAATGAGCCTCTTTATATTATTGATGGAATACCCTATGACATGCAAACCCTTGGTTTCAGAGACATGGCAGGTGGAACACCCATTCCCGGAGGGGTGATAAATCCTTTAAATACGCTTAACCCTAATTCAATTGAATCTGTAGAAATCCTCAAAGATGCAGACGCAACCGCCATCTATGGCTCAAGAGGAGCCAACGGTGTAATACTGATAACCACCAAAAAAGGAAACAAAGGTGCTCTTTCCTTAAATCTTAAAGCCTTTTCTGGTTGGGCTACTCTTACAGGAACCACTAGTTTATTGAACACCCAACAATACATATCGATGCGAGAACAGGCATTTCAAAATGATGGAATTTCACCCTATCCTGATGATGCATATGACATCAATGGTACTTGGGACAGAAATAAATACACGAATTGGCAAAAATTATTCTTGGGAAATACTGCAACACAAAACACCGTAGATCTGGCACTTTCCGGTGGAAACGAAACAGTCAGATACCGTATGGGGGGAAGCCTCTTAAAAGAAACTACGGTCTTCCCGGCCGATTTTGAATACAATCGAATCACGGTATTTTCCCAGATAAACCATCATTCCAAAGACGAAAAATTAGGATTCGATTTCTCTTTTAATTATGGATTGGACAAAAATTATCTTCCAGTAAATGACCTCATTCAGGATGCCATGTCTTTACCCCCCAATGCACCGGATTTATATGATGAAGAAGGAAATCTGAATTGGGAAAATTCGACTTGGGAAAATCCATTTGCAAAATTGGAAGGCCAATACAGAAACCAATCGACAAACTTAATCGGAAACGGGGTTCTTACTTATCAATACATTAAAAACCACAAATTAAAACTCAATATGGGATATACCCGATCTGAAATCTTAGAAAAGAAAACCATGCCGCATACCATGTACAACCCCGCATATGGTTATACCAGCCAGCAATCACGTTATCAGGAAAATTCAGGATACAGAGATTCATGGGTCGTGGAACCACAAATGGAAGGTGTCTTAGATTGGAAAAAATGGGAAATTCAATATACGCTGGGCGGTACCTTTCAGGAACGCAACACCCACCAAATAGCTCAATCTGCGGAAGGATTTGTAAATAACATTTTCATAGAAAATTTTAGTGCTGCCCAACAAACTTATATAGATGCTGAAAACAGCACCCAATACAGATATTTGGCTGGATTCGGACGCTTGAATTTCAATTACAACAACAAATATTTCATCAATCTGACTGGAAGAAGGGATGGCTCCAGCCGCTTTGGTTCCGGAAATAAATTTGCAAATTTTGGAGCTATCGGATTGGCCTGGATTTTTACAAAGGAGAATTTCGCCGACCATTTCAATTGGCTGACCTTTGGAAAAATCAGAACCAGTTGGGGAACCTCGGGTAATGACCAGATCAGAGATAACCAATTTCAGAATACCTATAATATTTCCTCTTCCAATTATACCGGAACCACTCTAATTCCAACAAGACTTTTCAATCCGGAATATGCTTGGGAAATCAACAAAAAATTTGATGTAGCTCTGGAGGGAGGCCTATGGAACGACCGCTTGCATTTCGAAATAAATTACTTTGCAAACCGTTCAGGAAATCAATTAGTAGGAATTCCTTTACCTGGAACCACCGGATTCACATCCATTCAATCCAACCTAAAAGCAACAGTAGAGAATTCAGGTTGGGAGTTCAGCATAAGTTCAGCCATTTTGAAAAATAAAAATTTCAATTGGACCTCAAATCTTAACTTGACCATTCCAAAAAATAAATTGATTGACTTCCCCAATTTGGAAAACTCAACTTATTCCGGTCTTTATGTAATCGGAGAACCCATCACCATAAATAAATTATATTATAACACAGGGATAAACCCCGAAACAGGGATTTTGGAATTCCGGGACTATAATAACGACGGGGTTATCAATCGGGAAGATAGAAACCACATCTTGAATCTGGCGCCGAAATTTTATGGTGGCCTTTACAATTCCTTGCAGTACAAATCCATTTCGGTAGATTTTTTACTTCAGTTTACCAAGAAGCTGGGTTACAACGAATATTATAATGGTTCGGCCACACCTGGCATGATGATTAATCAACCAACAAGCTATTTGGATCATTGGTCAGGACCCGGTGACA
>JBEBWF010000131.1:0-3328 GCA_040392285.1 Sphingobacterium sp.
AAACACTTAAAGATAAACAGAAAGAATTCTTAGGTGTATGATCTGCTCTGTAGGGATAATGCAAGTAACCGACTGAAATATTGATCCAATATTAACATTTCGATAACGGTTTCGTATTTTTATTATGGATTTATCTTTGAATACCCGTTTTTAGGTGTTAATATTGTAATATTATTAAAAAATAATTTTTTCACTATTTTCTTATTATGAGTTTAGACTTAGAAGCTCTTTTCTATGAAGAGGGAAATATCCCAGCGGAGTTTGCTTTAAAGGAGCAAATCGATCAGCGGGAATTCTTGTCAAACGGCGAGATGTTGACCTGGGAAGGTCAGATCAGTGAAGTTTTTTCACCGATTTGTATTAAGACAAAAAATGGACTTCAACGAAAGCGTATAGGTAGTTATCCTGTATGTACAGAGCAAGAATCCATGCAGGCATTGGATGCTGCAGTAAAGGCATACGATAATGGACGCGGGGTTTGGCCTACAATGAGTGTTGCCGACCGTATTAAGTGTGTAGAGGATTTTACGCGTAAGATGATCGAAAAGAAGGATATTGTGGTGAAGTTGATCATGTGGGAAATTGGTAAATCCTTTGCTGACTCGGTAAAAGAATTTGATCGTACAGTAGAGTATATTTATGCGACCATTGATGCATTGAAAGATGTGGATAGGGATTCATCCCGCTTTCAAATAGAACAAGGTATCGTGGCTCAGATCAGAAGATCACCTTTAGGTGTTGTTCTTTGTATGGGACCGTTCAACTACCCATTAAATGAGACATTCACTACGCTAATACCTGCGTTGATCATGGGCAATACATTGTTGTTCAAACCACCTAAGTACGGTACGTTGTTGCATTATCCATTATTGGATGCATTTAGGACGAGTTTTCCGAAAGGCGTTGTAAATACCATTTATGGACGTGGAAATAAAATCGTTCCATCGCTGATGCAGTCTGGTAAAATTAATGTACTGACGTTAATCGGATCTAGCCGTGTAGCGGATGAATTGAAGAAGCTGCACCCTAAAGTGAATAGGTTACGCGCTATCTTAGGGCTAGATGCTAAAAATGCAGCGATCATTAACAAAGATGCTGATCTGGATCTGGCTGTTTCTGAAACAGTATTAGGTTCATTGTCTTTTAATGGACAGCGTTGTACCGCCTTGAAAATAGTCTATGTACACCGTAGTATTGCACAGGAGTTTTTGAAAAGATTGTCGGCGGAGGTCGGTAAATTGAAATATGGTATGCCTTGGGAGAAAGGAGTGACCTTGACACCATTGCCTGAAGTTAATAAGCCAACTTATTTGACTGAATGTATTGAAGATGCTAAGAAGCATGGTGCGAAAGTTATTAATGAGAATGGCGGACAAGTCTTGGAATCATTCTTCTATCCGGCTATCGTTTACCCAGTTAATTCGCAGATGAAGCTTTATAGAGAAGAGCAATTTGGACCTGTTATTCCGGTAGTACCATTTGATGACTTGGAGGAACCTATAGAGTACCTTATCGGATCTTCTCATGGACAACAGGTTAGTATATTCAGTAATAATGCTTCTGTACTTTCATCATTAATTGATCCTTTGGTGAACCAAGTGAGTAGGGTGAACATCAACTGTCAATGTCAGCGGGGACCGGATACCTTCCCTTTTACCGGTAGAAAGGACAGTGCAGAAGGTACTTTATCAGTTGTGGATGCGTTGCGTTCATTTTCTATACGTTCTTTGGTCGCTGCTAAATTTACAGAGGATAACAAGGAGCTTCTAAACGAGATTGTTCAAGCGGATGCTTCGAACTTCTTGAGTACAAAGTTTATTTTCTAGGAACGTTAATATACTCGTAAGGGCTGCTTTTTGTATCATAAATACAGAAAGCAGCCTTTTTGCTTTATCTAGTTTTACGTTCGGAAATCTGATGGATGGAGTCTTTTATTGTGATTCATGGCTACAAGCAGACTGCTAAATTTAATGTCTGGCCTTAAAGATTTTCAGCGTGCTACTCATGACAAACATCAGTAAACCAAAGAAGGAAAATACGGCAAATGAAAAGCGGAGGCTAAGTACTTCGGCGATGTAACCAATCAAGGGAGGTCCCATCAAAAAACCCAGATAACTTACAGTGGACACCATAGCAATGGCCATGCCGGATGGGATCGTAGCGTGCTTGCCAGCAATGGAATAAACTGTTGGAATATTGCAAGCGACACCGATGCCAACCATCATAAAACCAAAGGTGCTTGTATAGATATTTGGAAAAACGACGGACAGCATCATTCCGGTAAACATTAATATACCGCTGACTTGTAGGGTTCGTTGGCGTCCAATACGTTGTAAAACGAAATCACCGATAAAACGCCCTGTGGCCATCATAATCATGAATGAAGCGTAGCCCAAAGTCACCAATTGTTGAGGAGATTTCACAATATCATTGAAATAAACACCACTCCAATCAAACATGGCTCCTTCGATAGCCATACTACAGAAACCTACAATACCTAAAGAAATCAGAACTTGATCAGGTTTAAAGGAAAACGAACTTTTTGTAATTGACCGTTCGGATGGCGGGGCCAAGTAAGATCGATTCAAAAAAATGTTGATATTTAGAATAGCAAAAATCAATAAAAAGTGTTGTACAGTGCTTAGATGAAGATTGGTCGTCAAAAGACCGATCAGGGCTCCAGTAAACCCTGCTAGACTCCACGAACCATGGAAAGAAGCCATAATGGGTTTTTTATAAATATTTTCTCCTAAAACTCCTTGTGTATTGACAGATATATTACACATGTTCCCGATGATACCAAACAAGAATAACAAAATCCCCAATTGGATGCCGTTTGTTGCAAAGGCAATGGCTAATAAATTGATACTATAAAGTGATGCAACGATAGGTAGCAGGCTGTGGCTTCCGAATTTAGAAACTAATTTGCCTGATAGGGGCATAGTAAGCAACTGCCCTATTGGGAGCATTAGTAATACTGTTCCCAACTGCGCTTCGGATAAACCTAATTGATTTTTTATCAGTGGAATACGACTTGCCCAAGAAGCGAATGCTAAGCCTTGTCCAAAATAGAATAATGTAATCGCCGCCCGAACACGTTTTTTGTGTGTCTCTAACGCTGCGGGAGTTTCGTAGCGGAGTATTGCCATATATATCAAAAAATCTGTACAAAGGTACGTAACAGGTACAATTAGAATGTTAAATAGAAGTAATTATTGAAAAACAACTTTAAATTTTTCTTTATTCTAATAAATTTTATGCTGATATTTGGCACACCAGACTCCGTAGCTCAGTTGGTAGAGCAACTGACTCTTAATCAGTGGGTCGA
>JBEBWF010000132.1:0-3271 GCA_040392285.1 Sphingobacterium sp.
GGAAAAGAAGTCCGCGATCGAAGACGGGATTTGGCAAAAATCAACAAAGAAGGTATTGTCAATCCAGAATCGAACTATTGTTTTGGCGAAGGCGGTGCTGGCACCTATTCAGACGGAAAACTGTATACGCGATCCAATAAAAGAGGAGATGTCAATAAGGTGCTTTCTATCTTTGTCGAGCATGGCGCTGATAAGGATATTTTGGTAGATGCACGTCCGCATATCGGCACGAACAAGTTGCCTCATGTGATTGAAAGCATGCGCCAGCGGATTCTCGAAATGGGTGGTGAGATCCTCTTCGACACCAAAGTAGTGGATATCCATACCGCATTTGATCAGGTGACCGGAGTACAAACTGCCGACGGCGTCACTATATCTGCAAAACATATTATTTTAGCTACCGGACATTCTGCACGTGACATCTTTGAATTGTTCCGTCGAAAAAGCTGGTCGTTGGAGGCCAAACCTTTCGCCTTAGGTGTACGTGTGGAACATCCACAGAGGATCATCGATCAAGCACAATACCATTGTCCTATCCGACACGAAAACCTCCCTCCAGCTTACTATAGCCTAGTCGAGCAGGTCGATAATAGGGGCGCTTTTTCCTTTTGTATGTGTCCAGGTGGGGTTATTGCACCATGTGCAACGGATCACGATGAAATCGTGGTCAATGGATGGTCGCCTTCCAAACGGAACAATCCACATGCCAACTCGGGTACCGTTATTCAGATAAATTTGGATGATGTTCCCCATTCGGCTATAGACTCTTTTGCAATGCTGGATTTTCAGGCACAAATCGAGCAAAGGGCATTTCAGTTAGGTGGCGGAAGCCTCGTTGCACCAGCGCAACGTATGGTTGACTTTGTAGAAAATCGAATTTCAAAGGATCTACCCATCAATTCTTATAAACCAGGAACTCGCTCTGTCGACCTGAACGAGGTTTTACCTGCTTTTATACATCAAACTTTACGTAAGGCACTGCCTCTATTTGGAAAAAAGATGCATGGGTATTATACTAATGAGGCTATCCTGGTCGGTGTAGAATCACGCACCTCGTCGCCGATACGTATCCCGCGGGATAAAATTACCTTACAGCACATTCAAATAGGGGGATTATACCCTTGTGCCGAGGGAGCAGGTTATGCCGGTGGAATTGTCTCTGCTGCCATCGATGGAATAAATTGCGTGGAGGCGATAAGCCGTACGTAAGCTGTTCACCAAAAAATTTACGATTACTCTTGACAAGAACAGTATTAAGTTCTATTTTTGTATGCAACAAGCGAAAGTAGCTCAGTTGGTAGAGCACAACCTTGCCAAGGTTGGGGTCGCGAGTTCGAATCTCGTCTTTCGCTCTACAGAAAACCGTCTCACGATCAAAAGTTGAGACGGTTTTTTTATGCACATAGTATACGCCCTAAAATATACTACAAAAAAATGGCCTCCACCAAGGGAGACCATTCTTACTATCTACAACATATGAAACCTTAATACTCTATTGGCACGTTAAACTCTACAGTACTTCCTCTTTCAGGAACACCTTTGATACGCACGATATTCCGTTTTGTGTTCGCTAATGCCGACTCAATATCATCCACATTATTAACGGGTTTACCATTTACCTCGGTAATAACCAATCCGCGTTCTACACCGAAATATTCAAAAACCCCGCCACGGTGAACTTGTGTCACGATCACACCCGAGTTAATACCTAACTCCTTCTTACGTGCATCAGTTGCTGGGATAAAGCTAGCACCCAATTTGTTATAAATTTCCGTTGCACTTGCGCTGGTTTCATCATCAGAATTTTGAGACTTGTTAACCTCTTCACCTTTCAGCGTCACAGTCACTTCTTTCTCCTTACCCTCACGCTCGTAGGTCAATTTTACCTTATCTCCAGGGCGAAGTCTCGCTACCCGTTCTTGCAGGTCTGAAGAAGAATAAATGGTCCGTCCATCTATCTTCTTAATAATATCACCGCCTTTAATACCAGCAACTTCAGCTCCACCTCCTTTTACAACATCCTGCACATACAGTCCATTGATATCATCGATACCTTTTTCCTTACGCAGACGCTCATTAATCTCGGTGAAAGTCACTCCTACAAAACCACGTTTTACACTTCCAAATTCCTTGAAGTCATCTAAAATCTTTTTAGCTAGGTTAATAGGAATTGCAAATCCATAACCAGCATACACACCGGTAGGCGAAGCAATCGCAGAGTTTATGCCAATCAATTCACCACGCGCATTGACTAAAGCACCACCACTATTACCTCTATTAATGACCGCATCGGTCTGAATAAACGACTCAATAGCTGTATTTACAATAGGCTGCTCTTCACCATAGCCCCTTTGTTGTGGTTGTTGCGTTTCGCCCAAAATACCTATCTGGCGTCCTTTGGCACTCACGATTCCTGCTGTCACTGTAGACTGAAGGCTTAATGGATAACCTACAGCCAGCACCCACTCTCCGATCTGCACGTCGTCCGAATTGCCCATTTTAACAATAGGTAAGTTCGAAGCAGACACTTTCAATAAAGCCAAGTCTGTGTTCGGATCTCTACCGATGACCTTTGCTTCAAACGTACGCTTATCGGTGAGCTGAACTTCAATTTTATCAGCATCTTCGACAACATGATTATTCGTAACAATATATCCATCAGGTGTCAATATCACGCCCGAACCGGAAGCTTGTTGTGGCTGACGAGGTTGTGCCCGTCTCTGTTGTGGCATCCCGAAGAACTCTTCAAACATATCAAACGGTGAGCCACCCCCGCCCCGTTGCGAACCACGTGTTGCCATAGTCACCTTAATGTGGACTACACCCGGTGAGACTGCCGCCGCAGCTTGTGTAAAATCCGGATTCCCGGTAGATGACAACATTTCACCCGTAGGGTTATTGGTATAATATACTTTTTGTCTTTCTTCAAAAGACATATTGTCCAGCTGCTTATCCTCGAATAATTTGTAGCCTCCTACAGCTATCGCTCCTCCTAAAACAGCTGTCAATAATGTTACGCCTATTTTTTTCATTTTTTATTTTTGCTATTTTATATACTACCTTTGTTAAATTAAATCGGTTCGTGTAAGTCAAATGTAATACCATCAGGCAGGTTGTCACAACTTTTGTCAGTTAAAATTTGTTAATTTATAACAATCCTAGCGCCTTTTTAACAAGATTTAACAAACGGCAGGACAATTGTAACAAGAATATTAAATTTCAGCTAAAATTTCAAATAGATGAGCCAAAAAACAAAATTTTATAAATATCA
>JBEBWF010000133.1:0-3260 GCA_040392285.1 Sphingobacterium sp.
GAAAGTGCATCTCAATGCGGATCACGCCGTCGCCCTGACAATGCTCGCAGCGCCCGCCCTTGACGTTAAAAGAAAAGCGCCCCTGATCGTAGCCGCGCACCCGCGACGCCGGAAGCTGCGCAAAAAGCGCCCGGATCGGCCCAAACGCGCCGGTGTAGGTCACGGGATTGGACCTCGGCGTGCGCCCGATCGGCGTCTGGTCGATAACGATCGCTTTATCCACCTGATCGAGCCCGTAAAGCGCGCCGAATTTCCCCGGGCGCTCCTTGGAGTGATAAAAATGGCGGAACAACGCCCGCCGCAGAATATCGTCCACCAGCGTCGATTTCCCGCTGCCGGAAACACCCGTTACCGCGGTAAAACAGCCGAGAGGGAAAGCAGCCGTCACGTTCTTGAGGTTATTCTCCGTGGCTTCCGCGACCGTCAGCCACCCGCTGGAGAGCACCCGATCATCCATCGCCAGCTCCCGCCGCCCCTCCGGAGCCACCCGCTTCTTCGGAACCGGGATTTTCAGCCGCCCCGAAAGGTAATCCGCCGTCAGAGAACCCTCCGTGGCGATCACCTCCTCCACCGTACCGTGCGCTACGAGTTCCCCGCCCCGCGCTCCGGCTCCGGGGCCGAGATCGAGCAGGTAATCCGCCGCCCGGATCGTGTCCTCGTCGTGCTCCACAACAATCACCGAGTTCCCCAGATCGCACAGCCGCCGGAGCGTACCGATGAGGCGGTCGTTATCGCGCTGGTGCAGACCGATGCTCGGCTCATCCAGCACGTAGAGCACCCCGGCAAGCCCCGAGCCGATCTGCGTGGCCAGCCGGATTCGCTGCGCTTCGCCGCCCGAGAGCGTTCCACTCTCGCGGTCGAGATTCAGGTACCCCAGCCCCACCTCCAGCAGAAAGCTCAGCCGGGCCAGAATCTCCCGCAGCACCTCAGCGGCGATCAGGCGCTCATGCGCGGAAAGCGACAGGCCGACGAGGAAATCCCGCGCCGCGCCAATCGTCATCCCGCATAGCGCCTGAATGCTCTTCCCCGCCCCTTCCGCTCCGAGCGTCACGCCGAGAATCTCCGGCTTGAGCCGTGCGCCATGACAGACCGAGCAGGGGCGGCGGCTCATATAAGCGCGGATGCGGTTTCGCGTCAGTTCGCTCTCGCTCTCGTCGTAGAGACGGCTAAGCTGCGCCACGATCCCTTCAAACGGCTTTGCCGCCGTCTTCGCACGCTTGCTCGTCTCCCCCCAGCTCATCTCGATCCCGCGCTCGCCCGTCCCGTAAAAAAGCGCGTTCCGGAACGCCTCCGGCAGCTCTGCAAACGGCTTGTCGAGCGGCGCTTTATACGCCCGGGCGAGAGAGTGAAGCAGCCCTTCGTAATACTTCTGCATCCGCTTCGTCGCCCGCGCCCACGGCTGTACCGCCCCCTCCTCCAGCGTTTTCGACGGATCGGAAATAATCAGCTCCGGATCGCACATCTGCTCCGTCCCCAGCCCGTGACAGGCGGGGCAGGCTCCGAGATGGCTGTTAAAGGAAAAATGCCGTGGCGTCAGCCGAGGGATGATAAAGCCCGTCTCCGGATTGATGAAATCCGTGGAATACCGCTGCTGCGCCCACTCCTCCGCTCCGCGCTCCTGCACCAGCGCCACGAGCTGCCCCCGCCCCCACTTGAGCGCCGTCTCCACCGAGTCTGAAAATCGTTGCCGCAGGCCATCGCTCTCCTCCGTCTGCTCGCGGACCACCAGACGATCCACCACCGCCTCAATCGTGTGCACCCGCGCCTTGTCGAGTTTCACCGGCGCCTGCGTGTTTCCCAGCTCCACCAGCTCGCCATCCACCCGCGCACGGACAAACCCCTCGCGCCGGATGCGCTCCAGCACATCGCGAAACTCCCCGCTCTCCTCCTGCACCAGCGGCGCGAGCAGCATCACGCGCGTCCCCTCCGGCAGCGCCAGCAGGCAGTCCACAATACTCTGCGGCGTCTGACGAAAGACCGGCTCGCCCGTCGTCGGGTCGTGCGGCTGCCCGATGGCCGAGTAGAGCACGCGGAGGTAGTCGTAGATCTCCGTCGTCGTCGCGATCGTCGAACGCGGGTTACTCCCCGAAGTTCGCTGCTCAATGGCAATGGCGGGAGAAAGCCCCTCGATGAAGTCGACATCCGGCTTCTGCATCTGGTCGAGGAACTGCCGCGCATAAGCCGAAAGGCTCTCCACATAGCGGCGCTGCCCCTCGGCATACAGCGTGTCAAACGCCAGCGACGATTTTCCCGATCCGCTGAGGCCCGTAACGACCACGAGCTTCTCTCGCGGAATCTCCAGCGACAGGTTTTTAAGGTTGTGCTGCCGCGCTCCGGTGATTTTGATTGTCTCCGCCGCCATTTTGCAAGATTTGTGGAACTTGCTACAAAAGCATAACGGCTCGGCATCCTCCAGCGTATAATCCCCCCAAATCTCTCAAATCTGCCCATGAACCAGCCTCTCTCCACCTCTCACATCACTTTTTCTCCTGAGGAATGGGCCGAATTTCGCCAGCGATTCAGCGAAATGAAGCATGCGGTAAACAACTCTCTGGCCGTCTTCATGGCCCTCTCCGAGCTGGCCGAGCGGAACCCCGACAACCTCAAGAAGCTCGCGCAGGTCGTCATGACCCGCACCCCCGACATCGTCTCCGCCATGCAGGACTTCACCCGCGCCATGGACACAAAGATGGGGCGGCAGACAAACTGACCTTAAGAACGATCCTCCAACCGCTTTGGGGCCGCACGGGGTTGGATTATCCAAGAACCGGGCGCATGCTTCGCCAAAAGATTTTGTCGGGCCAACCGGGGCAAAATGGGGTATAGTGGAAACATGAACCCCCACCCGACTTCATGCTGTTGGTCCCCTCTCGGGTTGTCCCTCCTTGCCGTCGCTGCCCTGTTCGTCGCTCCGACGTCCACTTTCGCCGATAGCCGGACCTCATCCGGCGAGCAACGCGCTTCGCAGTCTGAAAGCCAGCGCTCCAAACAGCAGCCCCGACGCGGCAAGTATCAGTATAAGCACTACGAAAGCAAAAACCGCGTACGCGGTTTTCACGAGAACCCGAACCGGCAGCCGCACTTCATCGAAGACCGGGTAGGCTTCAAAATTCAGTTTTAGACGGCTTCACGGCTTCACCCGCCCTCCCGCTTAGTCTGACTGCGTTAGGTTATTGCGATATCTGATGAGGGAAAATCGAGCGAAAGCAGGCCTTTTTTTGCCCTGCCCCTTCCCCCTTACCGGAAGAATTTCAAACAGC
>JBEBWF010000134.1:0-3109 GCA_040392285.1 Sphingobacterium sp.
CGGATACCGGTACGTTGTACACCACATAGGGATTGTCGTTGATCTCAAGCTCATCGGGAGAGGTCTCTGCAATCAGTTCCAGGTGTGCCAACGGATCATATTCGGGGTAACACTTGGTACCAAAATCAAAGGCTACCGTCTCATCCACATCGATCACGCCAATGATAGAACCCTGTACTTTGACCATGCCTTCGCCCCAGGTAGGGTTGGGCAAACCACCACGCAGGTAAGCCCCTAATTGCAGGGATACCAGATCCAGATCAGTGACGGCCAAATGTACGCCCACATCCATGCCAAAGTAAGCATAGAGCTGCCCGATGGCATAATAACCGTTGTAACCAATGCTGCCGTTGACTCCGCAATTGCCCGATTTGCCGGGTTTGGTTTCCACCATCGCCAGGTCAAAGCCGATCAGGCCATTTGCTTTGGCATAGAAAATAAGGAAGTCCAGACCCAATTTAGCCTCTACAGCCGCACCAAACATAAAGCCGCCGGTACTGTTGGCTCGCAGAAATTCAGATATAGCCTGCGAATTCGTTTCGTAATCGGTCGCTCCGTTGGGTTTTTGCACCTGATGCCCAGTACCCCCTTTTAAGAAAGTGGTAATCTTGTCCGGCAATCCGGGAAATGCAGGTAAGGAACCTTGCCCCACACCCATACAGAGATAGGCGGTAGCCGTCAGTTTGGCGTACACCATATCCCCTTCATCGCCAAAGCCCATTTCAGCCGTTACCTTATTGCTGTTCATCTTTCCCTTACCTGGGCTTTTTTCAGCAACTTTGTCCGGGCGTCCTATATAGAGATAATACTTTGCATTTTTATCTTTGCCGCCCCCGTGCATCCATATCGGAATATGGAGGTTGGCAAATCCCATGCTCGCCTTGGCATCTATCGTAGCATTGTACACCGCATTGCGGAAGCCGAATTCCATGTCTACGGCAGCATCTACCAATCCGGTCTTATAGTCACTGGGTGTCGTGATAATATGTCCGTCACCACTCAGCACCAACTTGTCCATACCTCCATTGGTTATCGTAGCGCTCACCGATATCGATGCGTTTATAATGGTGGGATTGGCATAAGCCACAATAATATTGGCCTGTAAGGTGCTGGCACCATCCTCGGGATACATTTTAAGGTTACTTTCTTCCCCGGCAACACGTATTTTATCAAAATCAATGTCCTGAATGGCCATATTGTGGTAATAACCGCCACCGAATCCGTTCAGGGTAAGTCCCCCGAAAATAGGAATACCCGAGGACATAAAGAACTTGCCACCAACACCACCGTACTTAATATTGCCTTTGGTGCCAAAATACGCTTCACCGGTAATGGCCGCAAAAATAAAATCAGCATGAAGCTTACCGTAAATACCATCTCCATAAGTAGGATCATTGCTCCAAAAGGCAAGGCTTCCCTCAATATCTACCGGGCCAAAATCCCCTTTCAGCCAGACAGAATCCACCGCTACCCGCGAAAAACCGACCTGAGGTTTGAGGCCGGCCATACTATAAGCGCCTACCACACCCATATTGGTACCGCCGGAAATAACGGATGCATCGCCAAAGCCAACATTGACACTGAGATCGAAAAATAAGCCTACCTCGCCCGGCTTGGGTGCTTTCAGTTCAAAATTACCAATGGTCACTCCAAAACTGCCCAGGCTGCCTTGGGTTCCTTCTGCCGCTGCTAATGCTTCTGCCGGAAGATAGTCAGGTGCATGAGGGCCGCTCCGTGCAACGGCATATAAAAGGTCGGTGTCTATATCATCATGCTTTTGGTAGGCGTTTTGATTGCCCTTATCTAATGGTAATGCCCCTAGGCTGATCGATTCAAGTCCTACGGAAAAACCGTTTTTATTGGATACGGTCAGGTTTTTGATGCCCAGCAGGGGCAGGTTTCCTTTTACAGGGATAGCACTGCCCGATGCATCAAATTTTATGGAGATACCGCCGTTCAGCTTCGCTTCTACCAATACATCTTTGTCTTTTTCTTTTACAATGGAGAAGCGGGAATCGGAGTTAATAGTAAGTGTAGCTTTCCACATATCCATATCCATCTGCTCCTTAGGCGACACATGAAAATCATAGGTGTACCCGTCATCTGCGCTCTCACCTTTATTCAGCGTACATTCGTAGCCCAACCCTGTTTCACTGACAGGGAGCCAGATGGAGCCATTCATTCCCATCGTTTCATAGATATTGTTCCGTACGATGGGGATATTGATCTGGTCAACGGTAAAGCCCCATCCGCCAAGGGTAGCCTTATTATCTTCTTTGATGATATCCTTTGCGGCTATGCGCACGGTTACGCCGGCATCATCAATAATGAGCTTGTCAAATGCTATGGCAGCACTATTGCTCACCACAAAGTCCTTGGGCAAACGCATGGCTAAGGTCTCCATAAAGAATCCCTGAAATGTTTTATTTACCGTACCGCCTTTGTCCGCATAACCCACAGGGAAATCAGTCGCTGTGGCAAGCTGTGGCACGTTTTGTTTATTGGAGTGATCGTAATAGAATCCGGAACCCGTCTCAATCCGGAATCCGGGAAGTGCCGTAAATTCAAAATTGCTGTCGAAACTGATACTGGCAATCCAATCGTACCACTCCGCAAAGTTAAATTTCGCATGTAGTTTTACAGGATTGTTGGTTCGCACACCATCGGCATTTACCGCTCTGAGGGCATTTTTGGAAAAGGTAATCTCCGCATGGGCAAACAGTCGTTCAAACCCATTTTCATTCCATTTCAGATAGGTGGTCGTAGTCGTGTCAACCAGGTCACTCACCGGTGCGTTAGCGCCCTTGAAATTCAGGGCATAGCCACCCGGCATCGGAACCTCCCGGTCGGCAGGCAGATATAGAATTCCCTTTTCCATGGAAAACTGCCCGGGCTGAATACAGAAACCGGTACCGGCCAGGGACAACCATTGGTCTGCAGCGGCGGCATCGGCAATATTCATGTTAAAGAGTACCCGCATATTGGTACCCTCAGCTGTAAAATCTATACTCATGATAGCCAGTGTAGCCTGGATATCACTGCCGATCCGGGTGCTGTTAAGTCCTAACGGGAAATTAACCGGATCATCGCCCGAGAGCTGATGTAGCTG
>JBEBWF010000135.1:0-3051 GCA_040392285.1 Sphingobacterium sp.
CCGACGATATGCATCCGGATCTCACTACTGGCATTCCCTCCCAAACGTGAACGATCCTGCAGCAAAACCACTTTTGCACCGTTTCGGGCTGCTGCCAATGCCGCACAAACGCCCGACAGGCCTCCACCGGCAATTAATACATCTGTATCGATCTTCCTTCGAGCATAAACATCCGTTTTTTCGGTAATCTCCGCAAGCTTTTTTTCTATCTCTTCAGAGCCAAAACTTACAGAGGGATTCATCAACAATGCGCCTGATCCCAGACCTATTGTCCTTAAAAAATCACGTCGATTCGCTTTAATCTTATTGTCTTCCATCATCAATTTATTATTTGTTCTTCATCTGTATGCACAAAAAACGTAGGTATACAGATCATTGTCTCTTCCCCCTCAACTCTTTGGTCAGAAATTTCTACACCTTATCCAAACAACAATCTGAAATCTCCTATACACAAAGTTACTTAAATATTATTTAACGGCGTCTATTGGTTATAGATAGTGATATCGTCTAAATTCATTCGGCAAGCAGCGGTGGGACAATCCGCAACAGCATATTTAACAAACCTGAATCTAACACGTCCTTCTATATCGAGAGGAATCTCTCGGTAGACCAACGTTGTTGTATTGGTATATTCCTCACCGATATCCTCCCAAGTAATTCCTCCATTAGTAGAGAACTGTACTTGAAATTCACCGCCTTTTCCATCTGCTGAACATATTCCATGATAAAAAGAAATTTTGGATGCCCCATCCGGAAAATCTTCTTGCATTTCAAAAATACTTTCATCTGTATGCGATCTCAATGCTCTCTTACCATTTTTTCGGTCTCCTGTCGCATTACCTATAAGAAATTTATTAAACATCCATTTTCCCGACCCTATTGTCACAACTTCAGCTGAAGTAGCATTTGTTTTTGAATATTTCGTATCTTCAAAAGTCTCCGGAAACCCTTCGTATGGCGCGACTATATGAGGAACAAGTGTTATAGGCATATAATCTGTATAAAATGTATCAATGGCGCTTGGATGAGGTACGAACACTGTTCTGTATTCCAAAGATTCTTCCAAAATCTCTTCATTGATCACGGTTCTTATATCACTTGGTTTCACCTTGATCAAATGGGATGTTCCATCTGGTCGTTTATATCTGACTTCGGACATTATTGCTTCTTCATTGGACTGGTTATACCAGATAATACGCACATTTTGACCTATCGTCGCACGATTAATTAGCCTGTTCAATAATGATCCATTATATTCATCCGCATATACGTAACCTATTGTATCTACCACAAGAGATCTGTTTCCTTCGCGGTCATAGGTAAAAAATTCAAAGGTATAGGATCCTTCTTCCAAATTATCGATGGTTACACGCAGGGTATCACTATCCAATGGGCCTTTGATCGGTACCACAACGGAGTCGGCACGATTGTTCCAAAACACCTCAAATTTGGAAATGCCCCGCCACTTTGCCGCAATCCAAGCTTCAACGCGATGATGTCCGGGCCGGATACCCAAGGTATCCGGTTTCTGACCATAACGGATCTCTCCGTCCTTAATAAAGTCCTTGTAGGTACCATCCATTTTGCTACATGAAGCTAGAACGATACCCGCCAAAACGGTCATGACTAATGACCATTTCAGCGATATTTTTAGTTGATCTAACATTTTTCAATTTCTTAAGTTTTGTTCCAATAGTACATTATTTAAGGTTGTTCTTGTCCCCAAAATGTCATTTCCCTTACCCATGCTGTCCCATTCGGAGAATTCCGTGGCGAAGCGAAAGAGGACAACATATTGACGCGTAAATACAAGACAGCAGGTGCGTCGGGAGATACTTCAAAATCAAAACCGGCAACTGCAACCGCACGATCGTCCGCATTCACTTCGGGATCCGGCAGACCCGAAGGTTTGACCACTGTATATGTCCCCAACAGTTCCCATCCATCAAAACTACCCTGTGGGTCAGGATTGTTACTGCCCCAGACTTCAAATTCCCGGATATTGCCCGAGCTATACTCCCGACCATCATGTACTCCCCACAATTTAAAGCGGCTCAATCTTGATCGTGTGCCCAAACTGAACTGGAAATACTTTGGAAACGGCCCTACAGAACTAAATCCCCCACTCGCTGCCGTATTGCTTGTAATATCGTTCCATATCCCTGTAATATTCCAGTCATTCGGATGGTCTCCCGGCAATGGCACAGCACGAAACTTTTTCTTGTCCAATTGCATCTCAAAAAGCGGAGTGACTTCACGGACTAATGTATCCGAAAGGTTGCCCCATCTGTCCTTTAGAAAAACACCAAATATCGTCGGAACTGCATTCAGATTTCGAACGGAATAATTACCCATAGGCAATCCGGTATAATATTTATCATATTCTATCCAATCACCATATTCGTCCTTGATCAGTACATTGGTCACCAAATTAGCTTTTGCAGCATTTTCAAAAGTCAGGTGGATCCCACCAAAGCCTTTGTCATAATCCAGTGTTTCAAAAGATTGTTGAACAGGTGGCGTTAGCGGATTTACTTTGACGGTCTTCTTCTCCGAACGATTTCCACTGCGGTCTACCGTATACAGATCAACGGTATATTCATCCGTCTTTCCGAATCCGACTACCGTTAATGAATTACTGTAATAAGAGGACTTGACATTATAGCCTGCCCCTGGTCGAATCTCATATTCACCGGCTACATACAGCACATCTTCATCATCTGGCAAGGTATAGCTGATCTTAGCTGCCCCTGGAAGGTTTTCGATCGTAATGTCTTTAACTGGTCCCGGTGGCATATCGTCTTTTTCCAAATGTTCTCGCAACTCCACGGAGTCGCACGATACCAACATTACCAGTACACTACTGAACAACAAGGATAGCTTTTTATCTAAATTCTTTAAACTCTTCATATCTCAGTTTATTATATATTGCATACAAAAGTTTACCAACCGGGATTTTGTACCAGATTATTATTGATAATCAGCGCATTTTCCCGCAGTGGCCATAAATAATTCTTCTTTTTGAACGACTGGTTAAAAAGAACCACTTGT
>JBEBWF010000136.1:0-3040 GCA_040392285.1 Sphingobacterium sp.
TGTGGGCCTCCGAGGGCCTCTGTCTACTTTAAGTGAAGTTCCACGCTCTTTTTATTGTAAAAAGACTCCTTACTTCTATTCTAAGTTCGCCTCAATGCTTTTATGGGTTTCGCCATTTTTTAACCTTTAAAAATGTGTATTCCCATGGTGTACAAATCTCTACTCTTGCTTACTACGGTAAGCGGCATCTTATTATCCGCTAGCAAAGCAAATGGCCGTAATCATCAATCACAATCCCTTCGCTTTATAGAAAACAAAGGCCAGATCGTCGATCAATACCACCAAGCCCGACCGGATATAGATATAAAGCTAGCCGCAGGTAATGGGCTTAATATTTTTATTGGCGCAGGTAAGGTGCACTACCAATGGGCCAGGCCGGTAGTAGAAGTCACTAACACCACAGTGCCCCTTCAGGCCATGGAGCAGGAGCCCGTAGCTTATAAGCTGTACCGCATGGATATGCAACTTATAGGGGCTAACCTTGAGGCGGAGCTTATACTTGAGGAGCAGCAGCCCTTTTTCGAACGCTACTTCTTTCCCTGGCTAGATAAGAGTAATAGCGGGGTACAAGCCTTTTCTTACCGTAAACTAACCTACAGGAATATTTACCCGAATATAGACTGGGTCTTTTACTTCAATAAAGCCGGAAAGCTGGAGCATGATTTTGTGGTGCATCCGGGGGGCGAGGTATCTGATATTCAAATCAAGTATGGTGGGGCTGGCCGCCTGGCTGTAGAAGAAAGCGGGCAGCTTAAAGCTGGTACACCCCTGGGTAGTATTACCGAAAATGCGCCTTACAGCTTTCAGCAGGATGGCCGGCTTATTCCCTCCCGCTTTATACTACAGGATGGTATACTCTCCTTTGAGGTAGCTGCCTATACCGGCACACTAATTATAGATCCCACCCTGGAATGGGCTACTTACTATGGCGGCCTGGGTACTGATATGGGCTATGGCCTGGCGCACGATAATAACGGTAATGTATATATGGCAGGCATAAGCTCCAGCATGGAGCACATAGCCACTACCGGCAGCTACCAGCAAACGATGGCCGGCAGCGCCGATGCCTTTATAAGCAAATGCAATACCGATGGCGAGCTGATATGGGCTACCTACTATGGCGGCACGATGGAGGACAGGGCCACAGACATTAAGTATGACAGCCTTAACGATGCCCTGTATGTAGCGGGCGTAACGCAAAGCCCCGAAGGCATAGCCACGGCTACTGCCCACCAGCCGGCACATGGTGGCAGCTATGATGTATTCCTGGCCCGCTTTGATACTGCTGGCCAAAAGGTATGGAGCACCTATTACGGAGGAAGCGGCAGCGATGGCAGCGGGCTGATAGCCGGGCTAAGCTGCGATGCTTCAGGAAATATATTTTTATGCTCAGAAACAAATAGTGCAGCTAATATCTCCTCGCCCGGTGCCCAGCAGGAGGTAAATGGCGGGGCAGCGGATGGCTTTATTGCCAAGTTTGATGCCAGCGGGCAGCGGATATGGGGTACTTATATAGGGGGCGCAGGTAATGACCATGCCCGGAAGCTTGGCTGCGATAGCAGTGGTAATGTGTACCTGGGCGGCTATACCAGCAGCACTTCGGGTATAGCTACTACCAATGCGAATCAGGAGACCTTTGGCGGGGTGAATGATGCCTTCCTAGCAAAGTTTAACGCCGCCGGAAGCTTGCAATGGGCTACTTATTATGGTGGCGCCCTAAGCGAGACATTCAATGCGCTTGGCACGGCTGCGGACGGTACGGTATATATGGGCGGAACCACTTCAAGTACATCTGACATAGCTACGGTGGGTAGCCACCAGTCCACTTTCGGAGGGATGATAGATGGATTTCTGGCACAATTCTCCGCAGAAGGGGCGCTGCAATGGGCTACCTATGTAGGAGGTGAAGCAGCAGACTTAATCAATTTTATAACAATACATGAGGAGCATGCCTACCTGGGAGGTATGAGCAACAGCGCCAGCGGTATAGCTACCCCGGGCAGCCTGATCGATACCGCTAACGACTCTTACCAGCTATTCCTCACTAAATTTACACCTGCAGGCACCAGGCTGTGGGGCACTTATTATGGTGGCACCGGAAGCGAGGCCGGGAATAGCGCTACGATTGACGACGCTTATAACCTATATGTAACCGGCTATACCAATAGTGCTGCAGAGATAGCTACTGCCGGCAGCCACCAACCCGGTTTTGGCGGCGGTGCTTATGATGCCTTTTTACTTAAACTGAATGTATGCGAGCAGCCACCGGCTCCTTTAGCGCTCAATGGCGATACCCTTATTTGCGAGGGCCAGAGCTATACCTACACCACCGATAGTGTACCCGGTGCTATAGCCTACCAATGGCTATTACCTACCGGCTGGGCGGGCAGTAGTACGGATACCAGTATTACGCTTGTGCCTGATGCTACTAGTGGTGTCCTTTCTGTAGCGGCGCTAAATAGCTGTGCTACCAGTGATACACTAAGTATGCACATTACCGTAAACCCGGCACCTGTACCGGTAATACAACAAGAGGATGGTGTGCTCAGTACCACGGAAAGCTTTAGCACTTACCAATGGATACGTAATGAGGAGGATATAGCAGGTGCTACACAAGCTACGTACACCGCGGTAGATACGGGTATGTATGCGGTAAGGGTAACGAATGAGGAAGGCTGTAGCGGCACCTCGGAAGCCATAGCAGCGGGCAGTACAAGCGCTACTGAACTGGCGGCCCTAAGCCGGGCCATAAGGGTGTATCCTAACCCTGCCCACAGCATGGTGCAGATACAAGCGCCCATACCGGTAAGCGTAGTGATAACCGGCATAGCAGGTAAGCGCCTACTGCTGGCTGAGCGGGCAAGCACAGTAGACCTTAGCCAACTGTCAGCCGGTATGTACCTGCTACAGGTGTATGACAAGGAGGGGCGGCTGCTAAAGACGGAGAAGGTAGTGAAGAACGTGTCATGGTGAGTCCTTCGACTAAGTAGTGTGTCATGGTGAGCCTGACGAACCATGACTTTGTGCTAGCCTTGTCCCC
>JBEBWF010000137.1:0-3009 GCA_040392285.1 Sphingobacterium sp.
ATTTGATATATAAAATTTAATCTACTACATTTGTAGACTAATATATTTTTTTAACATTAATCATTAAAGATATGAGTTTAAGGTTAGGCGATGATGCGCCAAATTTTCAGGCTAAAACCTCGTTAGGGGATATTGATTTTTACGACTTTATTGATGGTAGTTGGGCGGTCCTGTACTCTCACCCATCCGATTTTACACCTGTTTGTACAACAGAATTGGGACGTACAGCACAATTGAAATCAGAGTTCGAAAAACGTAACGTTAAAGTATTGGCATTAAGTGTCGATAGTGTTCCAGACCATTTGGATTGGATCAAAGACATTAACGAAACACAGAATACGAATGTAGAATTCCCGATTATCGCTGATGAAGATCGTAAGGTAGCGGAGCTCTATGATATGATCCATCCGAATGCTTCGGCAACAGCGACAGTAAGGTCGGTATTTGTGATAGGACCGGATAAGAAGGTAAAGCTTACGCTAACTTACCCAGCATCAACCGGACGTAATTTTAATGAAATTTTACGTGTGATCGATTCATTGCAGTTGACAGCCGACTATTCGGTAGCTACGCCAGCAGACTGGAACGAAGGAGAGGATGTTATTATATCTAATGCTGTTCCGCAGGAGGATATTCCGACAAAATTCCCAAAAGGATTTAAGGAAATTAAATCTTATCTACGTACGACTCCACAGCCAAATAGATAGGTATTTAAACTGTATTATTTAATAGGAAAGCCAACTTTTTAGTTGGCTTTCTCGTTAAATTCATTTTTCTTTTTTCGTAAAACATAGGAAGCTATCAAAGCAATCAATGTGATAATAGCCAACTGTCCAAAACCATACAGAAACCCTAAATTATATTGATCTGAACCAAAAAAATAGAGGAAAACCTGTGTCAAAGCTGACAAACACAAAAAGATAAAAAAGTATATCCAAAAGGTTCGCATAAGAATATCAGACTAAAGATAATGATTAATTTTCTCATTATCAAAGTTTAGCCTTCTAATGATCGACGGTGGTTAGAAAACGAGTGTCTAATAAAAATAAAATGATGTGGGTTAAAAGACCTTCACGATATAGATATAATCTTGTAATTTCTTGACTTGTTCCGTTCGAGGTAAATTAACCAGTGTGTTTTTGTTATTCAATACAATATTTCCTCTTAACGAGTCTGCTGGTATACGATTCAACGTTTCTATCAACTCTTTGGTTTTAATGGCAAAAGCAGCCCCATCAATTCCTTTTTGTTTACCTGAAATTATCCCAATAATATTACCCTGGTTATCAAGTACAGGTCCTCCGCTATTTCCAGGGTTGACGGGTATAGAAATCTGATAAGCAATGGTGTCTCCGGCATATCCTGTATTTGAACTTAGGTATCCTTGACCATATACGGCTTCATCTCTCGGAAAACCTATGGTATAAATATCTTCGCCTAGCTCAGATTTCTGTTTCTTAAATGTATAAGGTACATTTTTAAGGGCTTTAAAACTCTCATCGTCAATATGGAGTATTGCCAAATCCTTGACAGGGTCTGAATATACAATCTTGGCGCGGAAGGATTGACCTTTGCTATTTTGAAGGTGTACCGAGTCTGCGCCATTGATAACATGGTTGTTGGTTACTACGTATCCATCTTTTGTCAGCATAAAGCCCGTAGCTCCAAAATGTATAGGTGTTATGTTGTTTTTCGCCTTGTTACTGTTAATGTCTTGAATAACTTTATTTTGTTCGTTTACATTCCTTTTTACCGAATTCATTTCACGGCGCAAGGCACTATAGTCTGTTGTTGCTTTCTTGATGTTGGTAAAATACCCTGTAAGCCAGAGCGTAGAGAATACGGATATCAATGCCACGGCAGCAGCCACTGCCGCATTGATTTGTAAACGGCTCCATAACGAAAGTATCTTCCGTCCCGAAAAAAGGGAGGGATTTGATTTTATCTTTTTGCCTTTTTGAACCAAGGATGAGTGGAACTTTTTCCTTTCCTCCGTATCTTTCCAAAGATTTAGGAAGGACGTATGTTCTTCCAATAACGCGGCATATTCGGGGTGTTCTTGGCAATAAACTTCAAAAGCTGATCTATCCTCAGTTGTTAATTCCCCCTTCAAATATTGATCTGCCCAGTCCAAAAACTCGTGTCGCTTCATGATTACTTATCTAATTTATTTGTGTTAAAAAACAATTTTTTGAGTCGTTGCAGACATTTGTACTTTTGTGTTTTTGCATTATCCGTAGTCGTATAGCCAAACTTCTCCTTAATCTCTTGCATGGACATATTCGCCATATAAAAATCATGGAGTAATGTTTTGCAAGGTTCTCCAAGCTCTTCCAATGCGACACTCATCTGTTCAAAGTTACTTTCGATAATTTCATGCCGTTCAATATCATCTTCTATTTTCAGCACATCTTCAAAATCCGAGATATCCGACGTTTTCGTTGGCGCTCCCTTACGTGCGAGATGTTTTAACCAAAGCCTCCTACTGACGGCATATAAAAAAGTACTAAGTTTGCTGCTTAGCTCAAATTTACCTTGGGTAAGTTTGTCATATAAGACCATTACTGCATCTTGAAAGATATCCTTCGCTTCATCATCCGATCCGTTATTGTTGATAATCATCCGAGCTATAGCAGGGAAGAAGAGCTTATACAATTTATTGATGGCCCTATTATCACCCTGTGTTATCCCAATGATCAATTCTTGGTCGGAAACTTCAGACGGTAATATATGTTTTATCTTACTCACTTGTTAATACCTTAAAACCTCAAAAGTAACCCTTACATTCTCAGAATTTAATATATGAAAATTCTTGATTCAAACGTAATAGTATTTTTAAACAATTGCCACAAGAAATGTATATTTTTTGGATTAAGCAATAATAGTGGGAGGGAGCGGTAGTGGCAAATCAGCCGTACACGAAAAAAGGTATCGCGAAATCGTCGATACCTTTTATTTGCGGTCTGGACGGGACTCGAACCCGCGACCCCATGCGTGACAGGCATGTAT